>NZ_JBEYZF010000001.1:0-767411 GCF_040645915.1 Nonomuraea sp. NPDC046570
ACCTGAATGATCACAGCGGTGGCCGTCTCACGTTCCACCGGGCTTAAGCGCTAAGGCCATAAGCCCTGGTCAGAGCAAGAAGTGCGGCTGGAGTATTAGATGCTTGGATGACGCCATATGGCATCTACCCGTTCCCGGATGAACGTCTCCTGCCTTGCGGTCGAACCTCGAGACAGGAGACGCAGGCTACTAATCTTCAAGATCTACGCGACAGCGGTCTTTATTAGATCTTCCACGGAAGTTAGGTCACGTCGCCCTGCAAGATACCCAATGCCGCGATGCAAGTGCGTGACGAGCGCCCTCTCGCAAGCTTCTTCGGTCAGTTCGCTACCGTCACGCAGGCATCGGGATCTAATCAACGCCATGTAGATATCCCCGTAAGCTCCAGCGAAGGTTCGCCAAGACATCTCAATGTTTGAATCCGTAACAACATCGCGCACTAGCGGGGGGGTTTCGTCCTGCAAAGACACAGCTAGGGCCCAGCGGCACAGAACGTTCCAGTTCTTTATGCCAGTGACTCGTTTGAGTTTAATCAACTGATCCTTCGCTGGTTGGGACAGTCGGATTGTGTCAAGCGACATACTGAGTTTTCCCCCATCCGTATCCGCGTTCGATCGTGGTTGTGAACGTCGTGTCGTCATGAACCAAGGTGTACGTTTGAGCGATCGACGGAATGAGTCGCTTCAGCAACTCATCGTCAATCTCTTCATCTGTCGACAGCAGAAGCACTTGGTGGCTTGCTTGCGGGAAGTAACGTTCAACAAGATTCTGTCTGTGCCGGCTATCCAGTCGACCCAGCGGAGTATCGATGACGCTCGGGAGCCTGTTGCCCGCTACACGAGCCAGGCCCCATAGAAGGGATACCGCCAGGAGCTGCCGCTCACCGGCGCTTAGACGCGTCGGGTTGAGGTCCTCGCCGTCCGCGTCAATCAAGGTCAAAGTGAACTTACTAGTGTCGATACGTAGGTCCTTGACCAGTGCATTCTTACGCATTAGGCGGTTGAAGCTGTCTAGGACAGCGACTTCCAACCGACTGATATGACGTTGCAGCAGGAGCTCTCCGAACTTGTCCAAAGTGTTACGAGCGCGGTCGGAATATGAAACCACACGGGCGCGGTGCTCGAGCTCGGCAAGTCCCTTAGCTCTTTTAGCATATGCCTTCTCGCGGGCGGTTCGGAGCTGCGCATGTTCACGAACAAGTGCGCCGTGAGCCTCCTCCGTTGTACGTAGTTCCCTCTCGAGGTGTTCCACTCGCTCCCGGACCTTGTCCTGGCGGGCAATCAAGCCAGCGATCGCATCTTCGGCCGGAACGCCGGCCAACTGCCGATCCAGCGCATCGAGCTGTTCTCTAAGCTCACCAGTCTCAGCGAGCAGTTCTTTAGCACGCTGAGACTCCCCGTCAAGAACCTGATTAAGGGAGTTGAGTTGCTGGATGCCCGTCGCGGACATCTGGATCACCCTAGGAACGTCCGCGTCAGCTGCATGCCGAGAACGGTCCTCTTCCAGAAACTGGGTTATCTGCTCAAGTCGATCATTCGGTACTCCGTTGCCCAACAGCGAGAGAAGTTCCTCATCCCGCTTGTGCAAGGCGTCGAGTAGCTGCTCCGCTCGGACCGCATCCTCCTCTCGGACGACCTGTGCACGCAAAGTTTCCAGCTGGTCCTTCAGGAGGACGAGCGGAAGTGGTCCAGCGGCGACGGTGTTGGCAAGACTCGCGCTTACGGCTTCGAGCCGGTCTTTCGCGTGTGCTCTTTTCGCTTCCAGCTCAGCCCGACGGCGGAAGAGATCTCCCCCTTCCTTTGCGAAAGCGGCCTCGACAACTTTCAGCTCTCTCTTCTCGTGGAGCAGACCCGCCTTTGCGGAAGCCACTCGCTGATGCGCGTCGGCCCTGGCCACCTCATTTTCCTCAAGCTGAGCTTCGATGGTAGTAATCAGCTCGAGTGCGGCCTTGTCCTCTCTACTCACTTTCTGGCGCCGCTGAAGGGCTAGGAGATCGGTACGAAGCTGTTCAACCGTGCTGACTCCTAGCAGCGATTGGACCGCCGACTCGATGACTGGTGCGGCGCGCTCAGGATCGGCCAGCGATTCGATCTTCTCGCCATCGAAGAAGAAGAGAGATGCGACTTCCAGCGGAAGTAGATCCTCTACATAGTCTGCCCATGTGTTGCTAACGGCCTTGTCATGTTCGCCATTGACGAAGACCGCCAGCGACTCCTGGAGCGTCTTCCCCTTAACCGACCAGTTTCGTTCAATGCGGTAGTGGCGCTGCTCCCCTTCAACCGGCGTCGAGAACCAAAGCTTCACACCTGCCTGCTTAGGCATCGCCTGACGGTTTACGCTGTCCCGGAGAAAAGTTTCGTAGGGGCGGCTGCCTCTACCACTACATCGGGCGCGAGAGCCGTACAAGGCAAGCTGGATCGCGTCCAACAGCGTCGTCTTGCCGCATCCGTTAAGGCCGCCAATCAAAATGATCGGCTTACCAGGCTTGGGGTTCAGAGAAAGACGCTGCGTGCCAAGGTACGCTCCGAAGTTCTCGAGAGTGATCTCATGCAGGAGCATCGGTGCTCTCTTCGTCCAATCCGATCAGGGTGGGGACCATCTTGTTCTGCTGGTTACGCTTGGCTAGCTCGACCGCGTCCTCCGCATCCGCGTAGTAGCCCCTCTTAATCGCCTTCTCAAGTGCTTCGAAGAGGCCGGAGCGACGAGTCATAGTGCGGAATTTCCGCTCGACCGCAAGTAGCTCACGCATCGTCTCGAAGTGCAGGTCGTCTCCGTCGCAGACCTCACGAAGCAGCTCCACCTCGTCCGCTGCCACTGCGAGGTGCTGGTCGAGCGGACCACCAGGGAACTCCTCACCCGTCTCCTGCTTGTAGATCTGGGGTAGCGAATCCTCGACCTCATGCTTCTCGAAGACCCAGATGCGTCGGATCTCATGCAGCTCTTCCATAGTGATGAGCTCGATGCCCCGCACATGCTCTGGAGCGTTTTTCCGAATCCAGGTCTGAGCGTTAAGGAGTTTACGGAGCCACTCCTCACGGGCCTTCTGGGTGTACGGTCCCGGAACGTTTCGATCGTGGAAGAGCTGAATCGTGCCGTTCATCTTCCGGAAGTCACGCAGGTGGCTGTCGTCGGGAGCATCGAGCTCGTCTCGGAGCTCCAGGAGTGGAAGCATCCACTCCTTCTCCTCATCGTTCTGGATCATCGCCGACATGGACTTGTCCTTGTCGACAAGGGTGCATGTCCAGCAGCCAAAGCGGCTGTCACCACACGAAGGAGTGGTGTTGTCCACCACGAGTGGGCATTCGCCGTCGCTCGAGGCTCCTTGATACATGGTGAGGAGATCCTTGTTCGGATGCCCCCATGGGTTGGACTGCTGCATCAAGAACGTCCATACCTCGTCGTTGCTCCATGCCTCGACGGGGCTGTAGACGAGGGAGTTGGGAAGGTTGCCGTTGGGCGAGAGACGGTCACGGACACGGCGCTTCTCGAGGCGCTCCATCACTCGGGCGCGAGCCTGGCTCTCGGCTTTGCGGATGCCCAAGACCAGGATCGCCTCACCGTGGTCGTGTACGACCCGGCGAATGAACGAGTTAGAGGGCTTGATCTTCAAGCGTTCGGTACACCAGCGGAACTTCGGCTTCGGTGCCGGGTAGCCCTTGCCGATCAAGCCTACCCAAAACGTGTCCTTCACATCAGGCACTAGCCGATTCGGCTGGATGGGCAGCTGCTGCTTCTCTGCCGCCTTCCGCATGGTCTCCAGCGACTGGGTGACCCACGCAGCAACAACCGGATTCTCAACGAGGGTGTCCGTGCTAATGACGTAGACCGGTTTGGTGCGTTGGTCGGGCTCTAGCCCCTGTAGGGCCATCCACACGAGTTGAAGCACCGCAGTAGAATCTTTGCCACCGCTGTAGCCCACGACCCAAGGAACCTGATCGGCCAAGTACAACTCGCGGATTTCTGCTGTCAATTCATTCACCACAGCGGCGAGCCCGCCTTGGCTCTCAAAGGGGGCCATGCGTCGAGTGGGCGTGTTCAGCATGACGGTACTGCGCGTCGGGGCGCTCATCGCTCTCCTCGCTGGTAGGCGTCTTCAGCTCGCTGCTCATCAGCAGTCAGTTCGAGCCCGAGCTGCTTACGTAGGTAATTCACGGTAAGTGCGACGTTTTGGTGATTTTTCGAGACACGGCCACCGATGATCGCTCGTCCCTCCCAGTCAGGATTAGTCCGTGACCAATCCACGCACCCGAGCGGCGCCAACCGCGGCTTCCACTCCTCTGGATCAAGGGAATCGCGAAGCAGTGTGTTTCCAAGCAGGCCCAGCGCATGGAGCGCGATCCCATGCGTGTGTAGGTACTGCTTACGTATTTCAGAGGCGGACAAAGATCGCCTCCGCACCTCTCCCCAGTCCGGGATAAGAGCGTCTATAGCTTCCCAGTAGTTCCACGACAAGCGTTCCCTGTCCTTTCCGCTAGTCAGCTCCAGCCCTTGCAGAAGGGCGCTCATCGCCGAGTACACGGCGCTGAGGGTGAAGAGCTTGCGCGATCGAGCGGAGAGATTGCTGCTCTCCATTTCGACGAAGTTGCGGAACACCGGGCACTTCAGCACAAGCAGCCGTGTCAGCTGCGAGAGCTCATCCCGATGGTCGTAGAGGACGCCTATGGAACGAGCCGGACGCACGGCATGGCGGTTCAGGTCAGCGAACATCTGCTGGCTGCGCTCCAGGCCCGCGTCATGGAAGAAGACGACGGCGATGGTCTCATCACCGAGCGACGGGTTCTCTTTGAGCGCCGCCTCGATAGCTGCACGCCGGTGCTGACCATCATTGATCAAGAAGCGCGAGGCCATCGGGATGTGCAACTGACCGACCCGCAACCCTGGCCCTTGGTCCGCTACTCCCACGAAGCGCATGACGCCATCGACGGAGGCAGTTAGCGCAGAAAAGACGTAATCGTCGGGGTTCTCCAGGATGTACCGCGCAAGCGCTGGAACTCGCCCCTTGTTCAGGACTCGCTGCGCCCGCACCTCCGGCGCTAGCTCATCCTCATCAAACAAGAAGATCTTGGGGATGAGGCGCAGCGGACACATCGAAACGTAGTACTCACGCCCTGCCTGCACGCCACGGATGGCTGGGAAGGTGTACTCGAAGCCTGCAGTTGTGGCGTCTCCGCCCTGCTTAGCCAGCGCCTGTGTTCCCACGCGGTCCACGGTACCGTAAGTACGTGTACGTTTTAACGTACGCACGTGATCGAGGCTAACAATTACGAGAGCTGGTGTGCGCGTGGTCGCCTACCTGGATGCCGCAGCAACGACGAGGGTGCTCCCAGAGGTCGCCGAGGTCGTCCTGCACTGGATGTCCCAAGACTTCGGCAATGCCGGCTCACGCACCCATGAGTATGGAGCTCGCGCCAAGAAGGCGGTAGCCCGTGCTCGTGAAGGCATCGCAGCCCACTTCTCCGCCCGTCCGGATGAGTTGATCTTCACCAGTGGTGCAACCGAGAGCAACAACATCGCCATCCTGGGTCTGGCTCCCTTCGGCGATGAGCGTGAGCGCCGTCACATCATCAGCACCGCAATTGAGCACAAGGCTGTCCTGGAGCCGCTCGAGCACCTGCAGTCACGGGGTTTTGAGGTGGACCTGATCGAGCCGGGCCCTTCTGGTCGGGTGAGTGCGGAGGCCGTACTAGAGCGGCTCCGTCCCGACACGCTGCTCGTCTCTGTCATGCAGGTAAACAACGAGACTGGCATCATCCAGCCTGTCGCTGAACTGGCGGAGCATCTTCGCTTCACTGCCACCTATCTTCATGTTGACGCGGCTCAGGGTTTCGGCAAGTTGCCGGCCGACCTTCGTGTACCGATCGATCTCGTCAGCTTCAGCGGGCACAAGATCGGGGCCCCTATGGGGGTCGGCGGCCTGCTCATCAGACGCAGAGGGCGCGATTCCGTGCCGCTGACCCCGCTGATGTACGGAGGCGGTCAGGAACGAAAGCTCCGCCCGGGCACCCTTCCGGTTCCGCTCATCATGGGCCTGTCCAAGGCTCTCGAGGTGTTCGAAAGCGAGCGCGCAAGGTGGCTGGAAGCGGCCGGCGAGTTCCGCTCCCGGCTATTGGAGGGACTCGGCAAGACCCGGTTCCATCTCCACGGCGACCAAGAGCACGTGGTTCCACACATCCTCAACCTGTCATTCGAGGGTGTGGACACCGAAGCCTTGATCTTGCAACTGAAGAACTATGCCGCGGTGGCCACTGGGTCCGCCTGCACGAGCGCGTCCTATACCCCGAGCCATGTCCTGGCCGCGATGGGCCTACCCGAAGAACAGGCCAGCAATGGCCTGCGCCTCTCATGGTTTCCCGACCAAGCACAGGAGCTGGACGTCGACGAGTTCGTAAGCATCATCGCCGAGTACCAAGCCGGCATCGCGCCTGTTAGTTCCTCTTGATCAGGCGGTGACCACGTAGCTGACGGCCGCAGCGGAGGAGCTCGGCCTCCCAGCCCTGCTCCGTCCCGATGAGATGCGGCTTGGCGTATAGGCCTGCTCGCAGCTCGCTCTCGGTAAGTCGCCGATACTTCGGGACGTCCGGGTCATCTGGGTGGAGGAACTCATGCTTGCGATGGAGCAGAGGCCTGTTCTCCGACTGCTCGTAGGACATGTGCGAGGTCTTGAATGTGGTGAGATCGACCATGTACGACGATCGTAACCGCGGATGCGGATCCGAGTCGAACTCCGGATAGTCCAGCCAACTCACCCCCCTACCCTGATGGCGCAGCTTAGCCAGGGTCCACTCCTGCGGGCGTCCAGCTGCGAGCGAAGCGCAGTGCTCATAAAGGCGCAGCACAACGGGCATATGATCAAGTGCCCGGCGATGCACGTACAGGGCTGTTGGCGTGATTTTGCCGACCTTCGACCCGTTCATCGCACCACGGACATAGGCATCGTCGCGCAGCTTTAGTAGCAAACGGTCGGACCGCATGCATGCTTCCTTGTAGGAGCTGAAGAATGCTTTTACGTCGAGCTGCACGGAGTGCGGCAGGCATCCGAAGGGACCGCGCCCGTTGAACAGCTCCACCCCGAGGAACAGCAGGGTGGTCAAAGTGGATCTCTTCGCACTTTCTGCGACCTTTTCGGGATCGGCCGACATCCGGACGATCCGCTGCAGTTCTGCAGTGTTCAAATAGCCTAGAAGCTCCGCCAACTGCGCCGGCATCTCCTCTACGCGTGGCACTCGTCCGCGTTGCTCTGTGTAGTCGACCACGGAGGCGATCGCCGATGCCGCGTCGTCGGAGCCCAGCCAGACGGCCGCGGGTGCGATCCGACGAGCAAGATAGCCCAGGCGCGCCTCATCACGCCTGAACGCGTAGACGATTCCGGGAGCCGCAGAGACGCACCGGACGCCTGTAGCGTCCTCAACGTAACTTCGAAGCTCGCCAGCGCTGAACAGGTGCTGAAACGTCCGCCGGCTGGTAAGGACTCCATCGCCGAAGCCCGTGCCCTTGACCTTCGACTTCTCCCAGGTGAGTCGAGTGGAGACCACCAAGGTCTCCTTGGCAAGTTCCCATGCCTTGACGAGCGTACGACGCCGCTCCTCCGGAGCCTCGATGATGTTGAGGACGTAAGTCAGCAGCACGACATCCGATGGCTCGATGCTGCCTTCAGGGTGATAATGGGGGTCCCAACCGACCGCCCTCATGGCGATCCCCTGGAGAGCCCGGACATCATCCCCTCGTCCGCACCCATAGTCTAGAACCGACGAGCCACATGCAATCTGCTGATCCACCACAGCCTGACGTGCGGGTACGGAGAGTCCCGTTCTGCCGATCGCGGTCAAGCGGCGCTCGGTTTCCCAAGCACCGCCCGTCTGGTCAGTGAGAGCCACATGCTCATCATGGAGTCCAGGTCTCCGGAGGGCTGGAGGATCAGACCAACTCTTGGGCAACTCTCCTGACCTCTGCTCCCGATCATCTCGTCCTATCATCACCAGCGCCCCTGAAAATGCTCGCGTCGATCTCGCAGTACACAGGTTGAATTCGTAGGGTCGGTCATGTGTTTGCCGGGGTGTCGAGGGTGAGTCCGGTCTGTGCTAGGCAGCCGTTGAGTAGGTGGGGCCGGTACTGGATCTTCTTCAGCTTGCGTTTGAGGATTCGGACGAGTCCGGTCAGGTCGGCGACGGCGAAGTTGGCGGTGGCGCGTTTGATCAGGGACCAGATGCCCTCGGCGGGATTCAGCTCGGGTGCGTAGGTGGGCAGTTGGACGATGCGCAGCCAGTCGGCGTGTTGGGCGGCGAAGTCGGACAGCTGGCCTGCCAGGTGCACGTTGAGGTTGTCCCAGCACCACACTAACGGGGCGCCCAGGTGCTGGTGGGTGGCCACGATCAGATCCCGGTAATCCTGCCAGGAGAAGGCCTTGGGCTCGCCCTTGCGCCCCCGGTAGATGTGCAGGCTGTAGAACAGGTGCGGGCGCTCGCCGACTCGATAGCAGACGACGGCGGCCATGTTGACCCGGCCGGCGCCTTTGCCGCGCACCGCCACCACAGGCCGGGCACCGACCGGCGCCCAGGTACGTCCATTCGGCGGCCTCAGCCCCTGACCCGCCTCGTCTTCGAAGCAGATGTAGGCGCCCAGGTCCGCCGCGGTGGTTTTACCGCCGGCCACACCTCATCTTTCCAGGCGGCGATGGCTTCTTCGTCCCGCTCGACAGCTCGCCGGGCCGGGACCTGGACCGACCAGCCGTGCCGGTGCAGCAGCTTGCCCACGCCCTCGATGGTGTAGCCAACATGGAACAGCCGCCCGATCAGCGTCTTGATCCGGCCCAACGTCCAGCGCTGGTCCTCACCGAACCCCCAGGCCAAAGGCCCACGCCGCAGTTCGGCCTCCAGATGCTCCCACTGCCGCGCCGACAGCTTCTCCTTCGACACCGGCACCTTGGACCGCAGCGCCTGCGCTCCACCCTCACGCCACGCCTTACGCCAGCGGGTCACCGACCGCTCGTGCACCCGTAACCGCGCGGCGATCGTCTTGGTCGATTCCCCGACCTCGAACCACTCGGCCGCCCGCAGCCGTAAACGCTCCCGCCGTTCCTGCTCAGCAGGCGTATACCCACCTCTTTGCCCGTACCGCATACCCCGTCGTACCGCACGAGGAGCAATCCGTCACGACTCGCAGACTCTACGCATTCAACCTGTGTAGATGTCCTTGAGACCGCTCTTTGCATGCATTTTGAACCTTGCGATCCACTCCTTACTCAGGATGGAATCGTGGCCAGAGCACTCCATAAAGAGACGCTCGCTCGCGGCTCGAGCACGAACGACCGCCTAAAGTTTGGCAGGAACCGCCATCGAGGCACTCACCAGTCAAGCTGCGCTATCTGGATCAACTCCGAGACAGTATCCTCTTGCTTCGGCGGAGCGACGAGCGCATCCATCACAAGGTTACTGACTATCGCCGTGAGGTCGCGACTTCCGCTTTCGTTAATCACACCCTGAATATAAAGCAGACCGCCGTTTGCATATTCCTCAAAGATCTTTACTCGCTCACTCAAGCGGTCATCGCCGAGGATTTTCGGGTCATCCCTTACCTCGGACGCTGCGATCATATCAATGAGCACATCGCCATACTGGCGGCCTTCCATCAGTACCAGACGAATGCCCTCACCTGGCTTATCGAACGGTTCCCGTCGGCCTTTCCGGCAGCCAAGTGCCGCCGCGAACATCAAAGCGTCTACCATCGTTCGAAATGGGCCGTCCTTGGTCGTAAGTTCATTCAGTAGCCCTTCGTGCTCGGCGGGCCTTCGAAAGCGCTCTTCACCCGCCATCAGATGGTGACCTCTTCCAGAACTGTGTGTTCGAAATCCCCGTGAGTCACGTATGGGACGGCTCTGTTATTGATCTCGATAGTCTCCTCGGCCGCGTCACGATTCGGCGTGACTGAGCGCAGAACATACAAACGAGTCGCTGTACCTTGGAGATTCTCCATGACCTTGCCGCGCGCCTGTGACTGCGAGAGAAGAGTGACGATCTGCGAGGTCAGCCGCGGCAATGCTTCGGAAACCTCTTCTTGGTAAGTTAGATCAAGGCTGCCAAACGGAGCATCCATCACGACCGGGTAAATGCCGCCTTCGCCCAGAACGTCCCTGCTATTCTTGGCCTTTCGATCGTGAATCTGCTTCGCGATCTCGGAGACTGCACCGACGAATGACAGACCGAGGACCTGGTTCTCTCCCGTGCTACGGATAGCAATGCCAGCGTCCGACTTTAACACTAGCTCAAAAGTGTCGGTGAGCTCCGGCGTAAACGATTTGATGAAAATGCGGGAGAACACCTCCTTGATCTTTCTGTCGAGTTGCTGACGCACCTCTTCAGTCTTGAACTCGAGAATCTTTCGGAACGAGTCCAATACTTCGTGCACGAGACCCACCTGCCGCTGGACGCGTCGTGAGGCCTCGTCCTGAACGCGGGCGGAGTGAAAACGCCGTTTGACAGTTTCGATTTCTTTAGCTACCTCGATGATTTCTTCCTCCTTGCGGCGATGTGCAGACAGAGCATCGACGCGCTTCTCATCGTATTCCCTCCGTCGGCTCTCCAATCGCTGGACGTCCAAGATGTCAACGCCCTGGAGTCTGCGATCGATTTCGCTCTTCTGCTCATCAAGACGGGTGACCTCGGTCTCGATAGCCTGGATTTCCTGAGCTACTTTCTTCAGCTCCTCAAGAAGGTCGCGACGCTCATCACACAGGTGCTTCACCTGCCCGCTCACGTACATCCAGCGACTCTCTACATCAGCGAGACCTGCATTGTAACGCCGCTTCTCCAACTCATCGTACGCCGACGTGCCAATCGTGACAGGAGTACCACATATGCAGAACCCATCGTCCAAGAGCGTGTCGATGAAGTCTCGTTGGATACCAGCTGGCAGCTCTCGGCGGCGGCGCATACCCTCCGCGAGATCGATGATTGCTTCGTCGATTCCTCCTGTAAGAGCGATGAAACCGCTCTTGGAGATGAGATCTCTCTTGCGGGATTGTCTCTCTCTGAGCTCTTCTATCTCGGCTGTGATCTGCTTCTCAAGCTTTTGGCGCTCCCGTTGTAGAGGAGCGGCCTCACTATTCGCACGCAACGCCCTCTCAGCCGCTTCGACCTCGGCCTTGTAGCTACTGATATCACTGGAGAGCTTCAGCGCCTCATCGCGAATTGTCATCTGCCGCTTCTCAAGGCCCTCTTGCTGGTCACGAAGGGCTTTGAGGCGACCGTCGCCCTCCTTGCCGATCTCCCGTGCCAACCTTTTCGCTGCCGCAGGCAAGTGGTCGGAGATGGCGCGCTCAATAGACTCCAAACCTAAGAGAGTTTTGATAGCTTGTTTTACCTCACTATTATTTTCGTCGCCGGTGAACATCTTTTCCATGCGCTCACCGTTGAAGAAGAAGAAGCGACGAAGGCCCTCGGGAAGTATTTTTTCAATCCGGTCTTGACCATTCGCGATCACAATGCTTTCGCCGTGCCTTATCTCAGTCACCACGAGGCGCGGCGTGGCAACACTTTGTTCTGCTGCATACCTCACTACGGCCACCTCACGAGACACGCTGAACACTGTGCCATCGTGCTCAAATTCCAGCTTAACTGATGCGCTTACGGGTACGCCAAACGGAGTGTCTGCCCAAGCATGGTCATGAATGACACGTTCCTGCTGCTCTACATCGTCCGAGTAGAGGCCATAGAGTACCCACGTGAAGGCGTTTAGAAGCGTCGTCTTACCGGCGCCGTTTGTTCCGAAGATGAGTATAGCGGGCTTATTCTCCTCTACTCTCAAGTCGAGGACTTGGCGGCCATAGAAGGCGCGGAAATTGTTTAGAGTAAGCTTGAGAAGCTTCACTTCGTTAGCTCCTTCGCCGTGTCGACGATCTTAGAAACGATCATCGTGGGGTTCTTGATGTGCAGGAACTCGCGCTCAAGCTCTAGAACGCGTTGAGCAAGCTTCATAGCATCTGGTGACAGGGCGTTCAGAATTTCCTCAGCCGTCTTTCGATCATCCAAAACTGTCTCCTAATAGTTAGCGCCCCGGCGCCTGAGGTTGATTAGTCGCTCAGGTCTCGAGCAGTCCGTATCGAATTCGCAGCGGTCGTAGGATATTAAGTGTTTCAGCCTCATTTTCGGCTAGGTGCGCGAATTCTGTCACACGAGTCAGCTCGCGAGCTACCATTCGGCGTTCAGTCCTCTGTTGAATCCCGGCATCCTCAGGCGGTACAACGACAAAATCGATGATATCGGCCAATTCCTTATCTGGCGCCCTCCGGAGGACGCGTCCACGGCGCTGAATGAACTGACGTGGATTGGAGGAGCTGGCGAGTAGATACGCAGTACGAGCAGCCGGAACATCCACGCCCTCATCCAAACAACGCATGGATACCAGTACTTTGAGATCATCTCCTGTCCCGAAGCGGCGCAAGATCTCTTGGCGCTCGGCTCGCTTGGTCTCGGCCACATATCTCGCCGCCGGCAGACGGAGTTGATTGCCTACGAGGTCCATTATCTGTTCCAGTTGGGAAGGCTCCTCTCCGGATGAGAGCGGGTGACGGCCTTCGGCGCAGTAGAGAAGCTGGTGCCAGCTTTCCCGCCGGCTCTCCATCTCCCTTCTTAGCGCTGGAATCTTAGCTCTTGCATGTCCAAGAATATTGGCACGTCTGCGGAGTAGAGCGCCAAGCGGCGTATCCTCATCCGGCTCGTCCGTGAATTTTTGCGAACCGAGAATCTTTGCAATCTTCTCTGTTACCTCGGCGTATAGCTCAGACTCTTCGTCGTCAAGCTCCACAAGAATTGGCGTATACGTGTAGCGGCACAATGCACCTGCTTTGATCGCATCTCCAATTCCCATATCAACAACGGTGCTGCCGAAGTACTCAGTGAGCATGGCAGTACCCACATCATCGAACCAGCGCTCCGGAGTGGCAGACAGACCGAGACGGTAGCTCGCCTGTAGGGGCAACCTGTCTCGGAGGTGTCTGGCTCCAAGGTTATGAACCTCATCAGCAATAATTAGTAATTGCCCACTGTAACGATCCAAGAGACGCTGGAAGTGTGGCTCTCCGAATGTCTTATTCGTTGTGACGATGACGCCTCCTCTTGCCGAGTTCAGAGCAAGAGCGTCAAGAAGGTTAGTGGCACGGGGGTGCCAATATCCCGTCGACTCGTATGCGCGGATTGGAGTTACCCCAAACCACTCGATGTCCTTCGACCATTGATCAACCAGATGCTGATATGGAACTATCACTACAGTAAGTAGCGGCTGGTCGCCTTGCTGTATCACCTTGGCAAGCTGAGCTGCTGCTGCGAGCGCGGTAATCGTCTTACCCGTGCCCGTCGCCATGCGGAGAATCCCTCGCCCTCTCTCGGCAAACCAACTTTCGACAGCCCTCTTCTGATAATCGCGAACATGTAACTCTATAGGAATCCGCAGCAAGCCCACCATTTCCTGCGGCATAATTGAAATGGGCGCACCATCAGGTGGAATCTCGTCTACATTTCCTATCCGGACAGATATCAAAACGGATCGATCAATGACCACCTTGGCAGCATCATTAAAAGAAATAACCCGAAGGAATTGAGTCCTATTCTGCCATAGGTCCTCAAAGTCTCTGCTAATTCGCAGCGCTCGCTCTGCGTCCCGATCGTCCCAGCTGCGAAAGACTTCTATGGATTCGAAGTTGCCAACTAGTCCAGATAGGGTCTCATTAGAACTACCCTTAAAGGCCACGAGATCATGTGCGTCTCTAAAGACACCAATCTTCTCATGATACATTCCGACACGATTCCCGGAGGACACGTATGCCAGCTTTATATCGAGTCTGCCTGCCGCAACCAAACGACCTAGCTTGCCGAGACCTACTGCCGCTCGGCGATCAGTCGTCGCTTTCTCCAAATCACGGACTGCGGCACGCTCCAACACCGCCCGAAGTTCATAACCGGCTTCAATATCGGATATGTCATCTGGCTCTAGGTACGGCGAGGCTACAATTCGCATCATACCGCCGCGGCTAATAAAGTCGTCCATACCCTTACTAAGCACAGCTAGGCTTGAAGCCGTGAAGTATCCAACCGCCCGGTCGTACTGGCGTGCCGCTGCCAAAGCGGGAATGTAAAACTCGCCGACCACGTCACTACGGTCGCTTCGATATTCAGCCCGCAGTTCCGCGCCTCGCAGGTCACCGCTACGCCGCATTACAGATCCATCATTCTGATTAGATCATCAGCAGATGGACCAGCCTCGTGGTCGCTACTGTTGGCGTAACCCATAAGATTTAGATCATCACCTTCTTTTTCTGTCATATCGGCAAGCAGATGCACAATTCCTTTGCGTACTGTGAATGGCGGGGATGACATCACTTGCCGCAAGCTTGATTCCTTGATTGAAAAATCTCGAGTGAGCACCCTGATGGCCGTGTCGGACGAGATGGTTCCACCATTTTTTTCCATTAGGTCGGCTACAAGGTCCTTAATCGATTTATATACTGGCATCCCCCATTCTGCCAAGCCCCACATCTCCACGTCGCTCCGACTGAACCTGGCATCGGACCCGATTTTGCGCTTCAAGGCCGCTGGACTAAGTGCGTTGTCGATCTTCTCTGCTAGCGTTGAAGCTTCCAATGGATGGCCCGCATCAGCAAGTGCACTGAAGACTCGGTTCAAGACTTCTCTTTCCGACTCTGCGGCCCGCGCTGCAGCGTGATGCTTCTGACGCCCTCGCCTCTTTCTTGAACTCTGGGTGTTAGGGGCCGAGAAGCTATCCAACCCCACCCCTTCAGGAAGATGCTGGAAGGATTTTCTTGACTTCGAAATCTCCCCTTCCAGAATGGAGCTTCTAGAGGACCTCAAGTCCCTGTTCTCCGCCAGCACTAGGAGAACATCTCGAATAATTCCGATGGCAGCAGTTCTTGTCCCGATTTGTGCCTGCAACTCTCTGGGTGTCCAGCTCATAACCGTGGTTAGCAGCAATCCGCCTCGATCCCCCAGAGGACCCGAGAACCCTTCCACGATGTAATATGCGCCAATGTCGTGGGCTCCATCGCCAGGCCGCGTCAAGAGCTCCTGAAGAGTTTCGCCAGAGTCTACGGCCGCGACTATGCGTGCCCAGGTTGTCGCGACTTCTCCCCTCCGATGCGGATCGCGCCCGGAGGCTACATCGTCGACTACGTACTGATACTTCAAGGCGGGAGGATCCTCCAGGGCAGAGCCGGTTCCTAGAGCAGTGAGCTTGCGCAGCTCGGCAAACTTAGTTGTACCAGTATGTCTAGCGCTTGTGGTTTGGAATAGTCCCAGGTTCCCGAGTGGGCGTTTAGTCCTGGCCGGTCCCGGTTTCAGGTGCCGCGCCAGGTTGGGGGTGTTCTCGCCGGTTAGGTGGCGGGTCATGCGGTCGATCATGCGAGGTGGATCACGGCTTTGAAGGTCTTGACGCATTGGGCGTCGGTGATTCACACGCGGTGGGGTCGGGGTCGCGTCCTGCCGCTGTGCGCGCGGAGCGGCGCAGCAGGCTGGTGAGCTGGTCGAAGATGCCGTCCTTCTGTCAGCGTGCGAAGTAAGCGTAGGCGGTCTGCCAGGGCGTTATAGGTAGTCGTGCGGCAGGTAGCGGCAGGCGACACCGGCGCGGTTGAGGTAGAGGATGTCGCGCAGTTCGTGCTCGGGAGGCCGGCCGATGTCAAGGGCGAAGGCGCGGCATCGCTTCCGGCACTCACCCCACCAAACGCATCCAGATGATGTGGTCTCTTGAGACCGGGGATATGTGTGGGATGATCTTGCATTGCCTACTCATCACTCAGGCTATTTGGCCAGTTCAGGCCACCTGGACAGATGAAATGGCCTTCGCTCTCCTGATCCGAAAATCGAACATTCGCCGGGCAGGCGGGAGCGAACCTCACGTGGTGATGCGCAGCGGGGTCGTGAAGGCAGTGCTGGTCAGGCAGCTGGTTCGAGGGTGACGCGGTAGCCGAGGGCTTCGAGCTCGCGGACGTGGTTGCGCTTGTTGCGGTCGGGGTTGGTGCGCCGGGTGTAGAAGTCTGCGCCGAGATCGATGAAGTGTGCGTCGGGGTCGGACAGCAGGTGCCAGATGATGACCAGGATGGAGCGGCCGACCGCGACGATGGCGCGTTTCTTGCCCTTGCGCCGGACGATGCGGCGGTAGCGTTCGCCGAGGAAGGTGTCGGTGCGGCCGACGACGACCGCGGCTTCGCCGAGGGTGCGGGCCAGGTAGCGGTTGCCGTTCCCGGTGCTGTTCTTTCCCTTGCGCTTGCCGGCTGACTCCTTAACCGTGGGCGCGAACTTGGCCCAGGAGGTCAGGTGCGCGGCGGTGGGGAAGCGGCTCATGTCCAGGCCGATCTCGGCGAGGATCGCGTGCGCGGCGGTCAGACCGATCCCGGGAACCTCATCCAGGCGCTCGACGGCCGCGGCGAATGGTGCGATCTGCTGGGTGATCTTCTGGTCCAGGGTGGCGATGTCGACGTTGATCGCATCGACGCGGGCCAGCATGGTGGTCAGCAGGAACGCGTGGTGGTCGGAGAAGCGGCCGGTGAATGCCTCCTGCAGTGCGGGAATCTTGCCGCGCAGGCTGGAGCGTGCCAGCTGCGCCAGCGTCTTGGGGCTGCGCTCTCCGCGGATCAAAGCGGCCATCATCGCGCGGCCGGAAACGCCGAAGATGTCGGAGGCCACCACGCTCAGCTTGATCTGTGCGTCCTCCAGCAGCTTCTCCACCCGCTGTTTCTCGGCGGTGCGGGCCTGCACCAGGTCCACCCGGTAGCGGGTCAGGTCGCGTAGCAGCCGAATTGCCGGCGGTGGTACGAAGCTGGGCCGCAGCATCTGGCGTTCGGCGACCTTGGCCAGCCAGACCGCGTCCAGCTTGTCGGTCTTGGGCCGGCCGGGCAGGTGCTTGACATCGCGGGCGTTGACCAGCCAGGTCTCAAATCCGGCCGCTTCGAGGATGTAGAAGACTGGTTCCCAGTAGTCGGAGGTGGCCTCCATCACCACGCGGGTGACGCCCAGGCAGCGCAGCCGATCGGCCATCGACAACAGCGACCGCGTCATGGTCGTGTAGGTCTGCACCTCCTGCAGTCGCCTGCTCGGCTTCTTGTCGTCGGGGACGCGGGCGCAGCACACCAAGGTGGCCTTGCCGATGGACAGCCGGATCTGTGTGGCCGACCCAGGCCGCCACGACACGGGTACCCCGGCCAGAAACAGCGTCGTCGCGTGGATGTGGCGGAGGTCGGGCAGGCGAACGCGGGGGCGCACCTCAAGCGCCCGTGGATCACGGGCCGCAGACCGTCAGGTGGCGATGACCTGACATGTCCACTGTCCGCCAGGTGCAGTCGTAGCGCCGCCGGTCTCTCCTTAACGAAGCTTTGCTCTGCCGACGCAGCCCCCCTGTCGGCAGAAAGAGAGCCCCTCAATGCCAATCAGACGTCGAGCGGCACTACTCAGTGTCTCCCTCGCCGCCACGTTCGTCGTGGCCGGCACCGGAAGCGCGTACGGCGATTCGCCGACCCCTGTCGCCGCGGTCACCGGCGTACCGGCGTCATCGGCCACCACCGCGCGGGTCACCCTCATCACCGGTGACCAGGTCACCGTGACCAGCCGGGCGGGCAAGACCGTCTCAGTCAACGTGACCGCGTACAACCGACCAGCCAGTGACATCCGCACCTTCACGGTCGGCACCGACGCGTACGTGATGCCGAAGGAGGCCGAGTCGCTTGTCGGCTCCGGCCAGGTGGACAAGCGGCTGTTCAATGTGACCCAGTTGATCGCCCAGGGCTACGACGACGCGCGCAGCGAGTCGATCCCGATGATCGTGCGGTACTCGGAGAATGCCGCGAAGAAGGCCGGTGAGCCGAGCACGCCCGACGGTGGCCGGGTCACGCTGAGCCTGCCCGGTGTCCGCGGGGCGGCCATCGCCGCGGACAAGAAGCAGGGCGACACGTTCTGGGAGGCCGTCGACGACGACACCGCCAAGGCGGGAACGCCCAAGGCCAGGCTTTCGGGCGGCATCCAGCGGCTCTGGCTGGATGGCAAGGTGAAGGCGCTGCTCGACAAGAGTGTCCCGCAGATCGGCGCCCCGGAGGCCTGGGCCGCGGGGTATGACGGGACGGGCGTCAAGGTCGCGGTGCTGGACACCGGTGTGGACCTGAAGCATCCCGACCTCGTCGACAGGATCGCGGACAGCCGCAGCTTCGTCCCGGACGAGTCGGTGCAGGACGGTCACGGTCACGGCACGCATGTCGCCTCGACCATCGCGGGGAGCGGGGCCGCGTCCGGCGGCAAGTACAAGGGTGTGGCGCCGGGCGCCAAGGTTCTCGTGGGCAAGGTGCTCTCCGACGAGGGCGCGGGCATGGAGTCGTGGATCCTCGACGGGATGGACTGGGCCGCGCGCTCGGGCGCGAAGGTCGTCTCGATGAGCCTCGGCGGGCAGGAAGGCGCCGACGGCACCGATCCGATGGCGGTGGCGGTCAACCAGTTGACGGCCGAGACGGGGGTACTGTTCACCATCGCGGCGGGGAACAGCGGGCCGGGGGCCACCACGGTGGGTTCGCCGGGGGCCGCCGACGCGGCGCTGACGGTCGGCGCGGTGGATTCCGCCGACGCGGTCACCGATTTCTCCAGCCGCGGGCCGCGCGGCGGTGACGGCGCGCTCAAGCCGGAGATCACCGCCCCGGGCTTCAAGATCGTGGCCGCCCGTGCGAGCGGCACCTCGATGGGTACGCCGGAGGGCGACGCCTACACCAGCGCGAGCGGTACCTCCATGGCCACACCGCATGTGGCCGGCGCCGCCGCGATCCTCGCCCAGCAGCACCCGGACTGGACTGCCACGCGGCTGAAGAGCCAGCTCATCAGTACGGCGAAGACCACGGCCGCTACGCCGGTGCACTCCCAGGGCGCCGGCCGCGTCGACGTGGGCCGCGCCGTCCGGCAGCCGGTCTTCGGGCCGGGCGTGATCGACTTCGGCCTTGCGGACTGGGACTCCAGCAGCCCGGTCACCAAGCAGATCGACTACGTCAACGACGGCGACCAGCCGGTCGCTCTCACACTGTCGGTCAAGGGCGCGGGCGAGGACCTGCCGGCAGGGGCGCTGACCCTCGGCGCCGAAACGGTGACCGTACCGGCTCATGGCACTGCCGCGGTGACCGTCACTGTCAACACGGCCACTGCGGCAGAGGGGGCGCACGGCGCGCACGTCACCGCCACCTCCGCCGACGGCCAGACGGTCGTGACGACGGCGGTCGGTTTTGTCAGGGACGCGGAGCGCTTCGACGTCACCCTCAAGGTGCTCGACCGGGACGGCAAGCCGTCGACTGGCATCGCCGTCGTCTGGGGCTTCAATCTGGAGAAGCTGAGACTGCCGGAACCGTACGTGCCCGGGGAGGACGGCACCGTCGTGGCGCGGCTGCCCCGCGGCGAGCACGCCTTCATGGCGGAGATCTACCACTACAGCGCCGATGGGAATCGCGTCTGGGAGTACACCTACGGTGGAGCGCCGGGCACTCTCATCGATTCCGACCGGACCATCACGTTCGACGGCAGCAAGGCCGGCCCGGTCACCATCGACACTCCGAAGCCGAACCAGACGAACAGGATCCGGCTGGGCCTGGCCATGCGGAACTCGACCGACACGAACGCGTTCGGCATCGAGCAGTGGATGAACGGCGAGACGAAGGTGTACTCCGTCCCGTCGCAGGGCACGAGCAGCCACTTCGAGTCACGCGTCGGGTGGTCGCTCAGCGCGCCGGAACTCCGGGCGCGGGTCGTCGGCTCCGGTGGAGGAGCGATCGAGCCGGCGTACGTCCGGGGCTGGGGTAGCTCGGCCCGCATCGACGGTACGCAGGTACTGCCGGTGGTGAACGCCGGCACCGGCCGGCCGCAGGACTACGCCGGGCAGGCCGCGCGCGCCAGGCTGGCACTGGTGAAGCGCAGCGCCGACCTCACTCCGCAACAGCAGATCGACAACGCCGCGGCGGCCGGCGCCGGCGCGGTCGTCATCTACAACGACAAGCCCGACAACTGGGGCGCCGACATCTGGAACCGGTCGACGGAGACCGCGATCCCGGCGATGACCCTCTCAGGCACGCAGGGTACCCGGCTGGCGGAGCTGGCGACCCGTGGCAAGGTCAAGGTCCAGTTCAGGGGGACGGCGTTGAGCCCGTACTCCTACGAACTGCTCAAGTATCGGCAAGGTGGCATCCCCGCGGACCAGCGGTACCGGGTGCGCTCCGACGAACTCGCCACGATCGAGTCGTCCTTCCACGCCTCGGCGCCCAGCACGGAGGCCGGATACTCCCGGCTGATGGTGTCGCCGATGCAAACTGCGGCGTTCGGCGTCTCCAATCGGGTCGTCATGCCGCGATCCCTTACCGAATTCGTCTCGTCCGACGTGAGGACATGGGAATCGATGCAGGTCGGCCCGGTATGGCGGGCCGGCGAGGCCTGGCAGACCACCGCGCCGACGGTGCTCAAGGCCGGTATGCGGGCGTCCCGTGACTGGAACGAGGCGGTGGTCCGTACGGCGCTGCCGAGTGAGCAGGATGGGGCGGCCGCCCGGGTCGATGATGTCGCCGTGGTGCTCGCGAGCGGGCTGCTCGACACGGCACCCAACCAGTGGGTCACCTATCGTGCCTTCTCCGACAAGGAACTGGCCACGGTGTACCGGAACGGTGAGCTGCTCGGGTCCGCGCAGTCAGCGGCCGTCGCCTTCCCGGTCGTGCCGGAGCGCGCCGAGTACCGCGTGGTGGTCGACGTGCAGCGGGACCAGCCTTGGTGGACCACCTCCACCAAGGTGAACACCGACTGGAGGTTCCGCTCCGAGGCGGCCGAAGCCGGGACACCGCTGCCGGTCCTGTCGGTCGACTACGACCTCGATGTCGACCAGGCCAACAGCGCCTCGGCGAAGTCCGCGACCCATGTCGGGCTCGGCCTGCGATACCCGAAGGGCAAGGCCGGGCCGCGGATCACCGAGGCGAAGCTGTGGGCCTCCTACGATGACGGCACCACCTGGCACCAGGTGAAGCTCGCCGCCGGGGGTGACGCGGCCTTCACCGGCACGATCAGGAATCCCGCGTCCGTGAAGGCCGACGGGTTCGTCTCGCTGCGAGCCCAGGCCACCGACGCCGACGGCAACACCGTCCTGCAGACCGTGACCCGCGCGTACCGGTTGCGGCCGTAACCCAACGAGCCGGGGCGCCCCATCCGCGCGGCGGACGGGACGCCCCGGGGCCATTCGGATCAGCTCACGAGGGGATCATGCCGGACCGGGCGGCGTACCAGGCGAGCTGCATACGGCTGTCGGTTCCGGCCAGCTTCATCAGCCGGCGAATCCTGCGTTGCACGGTGCGTTCGCTGGTGCCGAGCCGACTGGCCACGGTCTTGTCCGGCATGCCGGACAGCAGGTACGTCAGCAGTGCCACGTCGATGTCGTCCCATGCGGGAACCCCCTCGGTGACACTCGTGGCGGTGAGCTGCAACGGCGTCGCCGCCTGCCAGACCCGCTCGAAGAGTGCCACCAGCAGGTGGACCAGGGACTGACCCCGTACCAGGAGGAAACCCGGATGGACGCTTGCCTGGTCGGGCAGCATCGGGAGCAGCACCGCCTCCCGGTCCACGATGATCATTTTGCTGGGCAGCTCGGCGGCGATCCTGATCTCGTACCCGCTCTTGAGGAATCTGCCGACTTCGGCGGGCGCTCGCGGATCGTCGAGAGCGGCGCGTTCGTACACGTAACGGTAGGTGGCCAGCGCGTTGGTGGAGTCGTCGAGGTTCATGTCGAGCACATATGGGGGCCGGAAGAAGGCCAGCACCTCTCGTTTGGCGCCGCGCTCCATGTTGTCGAGCCAGGTGGCGAGTTGTTCCGGCGTGGTGAGCGCCTCTATCTCACCCGCGGGCGAGGCAGCCCCTGTTCGGTAGACCTCCGCCAGTTCCGCCAACCTGCCCTGAACCTGTTGCAACGCGGCCTGCCGTTGCGCGATCAGCGTGCCGAGTCCGACGTCGGGCGGTACGACCATGTGTAACCCGCTGTCGTCGCGGGTGGCCAGGCCGAGCGCGACGAGTCGGGCCACGGCGGCTGTCACGATCGTCTCCGGCATGTCCAACCCTTCGACCATGTCGGAGACCGTCATCCGGTGACATCGCAGGAGTTCGACGTAGACGGTCTCCTCCTGCTCGCTAATCCCCAGCCTATTCAGCATCTTTCATCACTTTCTGACCGCATCGCCGCATTCGTCCCGGGCTACTATGCCTCGTGCCCGGTTGCGGGGAACATCCGGGCGATCAGGGGACGCGAGTTCTCCACCCGTGTCGATGCCGCAGTTGAACGTCAGATCTAGCGGGATCAGCGTGGGAGCCCTTGTCGGCGATCATGTGGACGGGGCGGATGCGTGGCTGTGTCGGCTCGGGGCACCCGGATGGCGTCCATCAGACGTTGCCGCCCGTGATCACGAACGCCAGGTGGCCCGGTTACCGGGCGGCGGCTTCGAGGACTTCGCTCAGGTTTCGTACGTAGGAGATTCCTGGGAGGTCGCCCAGCAGGATCTCGCCGGTGGGGACGAAGCCCGTTCGGGCCAGGACGGCTCGCGAAGCGGCGTTGTCGAGGGTCGTCGCGGCGCGCAGAGTGGTCAGGCCGTGGTCCGCGGCAGCGAGAGCGCATATCTGATGGACGGCGGTCGTGGCCAGGCCTTGGTTGGCGGCCTTCTCGGCGATCCGGTAGCCGAGTTCGGCGGAACCGTCCGCTACGTCGATCAGGTTGACCCGTCCCAGCACCTCGCCGCCGCTTTCCACCAGTACGTGGAAGAAGCTCAGCCCGGCGGTCTGCTCGTCGAGCAGGTTGTTGTGCCGTACATCGAAATGGGTGAAGTAGTCGTCCCCACGGTCGGGGATCGACGCGGCGAAGTAGGCCCGATTCTCCTGCTCGAACGCGAACAGAGCCGGGGCGTGATCGAGGCGCAGGCGCTGAAGCTCGGACATGGGAAAACCCTATGTCACTCTCGACCCGCCACGCCGTACAGCAGCATCGGCCACCATGGGCGCTCAGCGGCAGCTGAATCCCGCCTGACTTGCGCACGCCAACGCGGTCACGCAGTCATGCCCCTCCTGGTCCTCGAGCCACTCGACGAGGCGGGCACCCTCGAACCGGAAGACGTGCGGGGTGCTCGATCAGCACTTCGCCAGGCTGCCTGCGCCTCGCGTGTAGACCTGGCTGGCGTTGATGAACCACTTGCCGCCGGACTTGTTCCAGGCGTACCAGAGGCTGGTGCCGTTCGAGCTGTCGCCGTAGACGTAGCACGTTGCCGGAAGCCACTGGTCCGGTTTGCACTGGGCGACGACTCTGCCCTTGGTCCGGCCTGATGTGTAGGGCGCGTTCCTGATGTTGCCGTCGTACTTGCAGTAGACGCTGTCTGGGGCTGGGCGGGCATTCCAAGGAGCTCGTGCGGCACTACTTCGCAGGCAAGCCCGGCCTGCTGAGCGCGCGTCCTTCGCGAGGAGATCGACCGTCACGTCCGTACGGCGACGCAGGGGTCCCCCGGTCGCTCGACTCTGTCCGTGCCCGTCCGGGTGTAGGGGTCACTTCTTTGGCAGGGTTTTCCTGTAGGCGGCGAGAGCGGTCCGAATAGCACCGGCGGCTCCGTCCGGTGCGAATGAGCTGTAGACCGTGATCTCCAGCTCTTTACGGTCGTCGTAAGGAAATTCTCCGCCTTTGTCGGGGTCCCAGAGGCGTAGTTGCTGGTGTCCCTCGCTACTTCTGAGGAGGTGGTCGCATCCACCTGCGACGAGTTTCATATTGTGCCAGTTTCCGCCGCATGCCGGGCGTTCGGTGAACACCCAGTCGATGATGTAGACCTTTGGCCAGAGGTTGTCGTTGTCCTTCAGCTTGAGAAACTCTTCGTTGTGGTGGAAGAACATGTATTCCGAATGGCTGGTGTTGAGTCTGATCGTCCTGCCATGGATGCCGACCTCCTGCTCGAACCCCACCCCCAGACTCGCCATGGTGATCAACCGGTCGGGGTAGTCGTGCTTCGAGAACCATTCGACGGCATTTCTGTCGTCGTCTATTCCGTATCGCCGTGTCAGGTGGAAGGTAGCGACGTTGTACGAAGGCTTGATTCCCGGGTTGTTGATGCGGTACGTCGCCGCTTGCTTGGTACGGAGATCCAAGCCGTAGTAATCCGGCGAGATGACTTCTCTTTTCATGTGTGCTCCCGTGCCCAGGCGCGTACCGCCACGCACGAACCTACGTCCGGGGGCATAACCTGTCGAGGTTAGATATTTATCAACCAAACGGTTATATCGCTTACCTGGCATGCGGAGTCATGCCAAGGCCCGCTGTGCTGCGGCCATCGGCTGGATGCCGAAAGTAGACGAGACGTATCGTCTTGACGCCAGGAGCAGGTGTCCTCTATATTCACCATCACGAGCCGAGACGGTCCGTCTCGATCAGGGGCGATCGCCCGTATATGTGAGCCCCAAAAGCCCTATCCACCAGGGATCCGGCTCGCCGAGAACAGGGGAACAGTCGTATGCGTACCTCACAACTCACGCTTCACGACGTCACCAAGAGCTACGGTGACCAGATCGTCCTCGACCGGGCGTCGTTGACGATCAAGCCCGGAGAGAAGGTCGGCGTCGTCGGCGACAACGGCTCGGGTAAGTCCACGCTGCTCAGGATCATCGCCGGACAGGAGCGCCTCGACGGCGGTGAGATGACGGTGCACGCGCCCGGCGGCGTCGGCTACCTGGCTCAGACGCTGGACCTGCCCTTCGACGCCACCGTTCAGGACGCCGTCGATCTGGCTCTGACGGACCTGCGTGAGCTCGAAGCGCACATGCGCGAGGCCGAGGCGGTCCTGGAGCGCGGGACGCGAGCGCGGTTCGACACCTCCCGCGAGGCCGAGGACTACGCCTCGCTGGTCGAGCGGTATGAGGCGCGAGGCGGCTACCAGGCCGACGTCCGCGTGGGCGTCGCGCTGCACGGTCTCGGCCTGCCGTACCTGGGGCGGGGCAGGCGGCTCGGCACGCTGTCCGGCGGGGAGCGCGCACGCCTGGCGCTGGCCGCCACCCTGGCGTCACAGCCGGAGCTGCTGCTCCTGGACGAGCCGACGAACGACCTGGACGACCAGGCGATCGGCTGGCTGGAGGGGCACCTGCGCGCACACCGGGGAACGGTGGTCGTGGTCACCCACGACCGGGTGTTCCTGGAGTGGCTCACCGACACGGTGGTCGAGGTCGCGGCCGGCCAGGTGTTCCGGTACGGCGACGGCTACGACGGATACCTCGCCGCGAAGGCCGCCGAGCGGCGGCGACGGATGAGGGAGTACGACGAGTGGCGCGAGGAACTGGCTCGCAACAAGCGCCTGGCCGCGTCCAACGTGGCACGGTTGGACGCCATCCCGCGCAAGGTGCCGCTGAGCGTGTTCGGTCACGGCGGGTTCCGCGCGCGTGGGCGCGGGCACGGCGCGATGGTCCGCATCCGCAACGCCAAGGAGCGGGTCGAACGGCTGACCGCCGCCCCCGTGACGCCCCCGCCCGACCCGCTGGTGCTCACCGCCCGGATCGCCGGCGGATCGGACACCCGAGCCGGAGAGCCCGCCGCCGAGCTCACCGGCGTACGCGTCGGCGACAGGCTGGACGTGCCGTTCCTGCTGATCCCGCCCGGTGAGCGGCTGCTGGTGACCGGCCCCAACGGGGCAGGCAAGAGCACCCTCATCCGGGTCCTCGCCGGGGAACTGCGGTCGGACGCCGGCGTCGTACGCGTCCCCGGCCGGGTGGGGCACCTTCGCCAGGAGGGGACGCCGTGGGCGCCCGAGCTCACCGTCGTCCAGGCGTTCCGTCAGGGAAGGACCGGCGACGCGGACGAACACGCTGAGAAGTTGCTCTCCCTCGGCCTGTTCACTCCCGCCGACCTGCGCCGGCGTGTCGGTGAACTGTCCTACGGACAGCGGCGCCGGATCGAACTGGCCCGGCTGGCGAGCGAACCGGTGGATCTGCTGTTGCTGGACGAGCCCACCAACCACCTTTCCCCGGCGCTCGTCGAGGAACTGGAGGAGGCGCTGACCGGCTACCAGGGCGCGCTGGTGATCGTCACGCACGACCGCCGGACGCGGTCGCGGTTCGCCGGTTCACGCCTCGTGCTGCGCGAAGGCCGGATCGACAGCGCAACCGGTCAAGCTCTACAACTCCGAGAAGCTCGTGGAAATGGGGCTCAGTGATCACTTCCTCTTTGGAAGGGTTCCCTTGTAGGCGGCGAGAGCGGTCCGGGTAGCGCCGCGGGCGTCCCCCTGCCATTCACCGTTCAAGATGCCGTCGACCCGCCTACCAGGCCTGGTGCGGGAGAGGTGGCGCTCAGGTCGGACAATGGTCTGATGGATGCTGAGCGTGCGTGTGCCGTCTTCGCTGGTGAGAGGGTTGCTCGGCTCGCCACGGTGGGCGGGGACGGGGTGCCTCATCTGGTGCCGGTGACGTTCGCGGTGCGGGGCGGCCAGGTGGTGATGGCTGTCGATCACAAGCCGAAGACGACCCACAACCTCCGGCGGCTGCGCAACATTCGCGAGAACCCGCGCGTGGCGCTGCTCGCCGATCGCTATGACGAGGACTGGACGCGCCTGTGGTGGGTGCGGGCCGACGGCACGGCCGTGGTGTACGAGGGAGGGCCTGAGCGGGACGCCTCGGTCCAGGTGCTCTGTGAGAAGTACGCCCAGTACCGAGGGCGTACACCTGAGGGGCCGGTGATCGTGGTGGAGGTCGCCCGCTGGTCCGGATGGGCGTACACGGAATGAGCCGGTCCCGACCGGTGTGCGGTCGGGACCGGCCCTCAAGCGGGTGCGCTAGTCGGCGCAGATGGCGTAGACGCTGATGCCGACGCTGTTGTAGCCGTCCTGGCGGCCGATGCCGATCCAGCCGCGGCCGTCACTGGTGGGGAACGAGCCGACGAGGATCGCGCCGTTGCCCTGGGCTTCGGCGCCGCCGCCGAGGACGCGCTTGGAGCCGGGGCAGTAGAGCGTGCGGCGCTGGAAGTTGGGGACGTTGGCGTTGGGCAGGGTGACGAGCTGGTAGCCCGGGGGAAGGGCGGACGCGTGGGCCGCCGCGTTCGCGGTGGTGGCGGTGGCGCTCGCGGGGGCCGCCGCCACCAGGGACGCGCCCATGACGAGGGCGGCGACCGCAGAGTGGTTCAGCTTCATGCACTGCTCCTTTTGTTGACCCTCACTCCGCTCACGGGCAGCACGAAGAGGAAGGCCGCGCAGCCCGTGATGCATACGTGGTGGGGGTGACGCAGGGGGTTTACACGATGAGTATCGACTCATTCACTCTTCGTGTCGATAGGGAATTGTGTTCGACTCGCAGCGGAGAGTGATATGGGTGATGTCTTACGGAAAGTTCCAGGGAGGGTTATCCGGTTTGACACTGAGCGCGAGCTATACGGCACTAGCGACCGGCTGCTCAGAGATCGTAGGTGCGGGTGACCGCGATCAAGTCGCCGTCCTCACGAGTGGAGGTCACCACCTCCGGCGGCTTCGGAACGAAACCGGGAACCGCGGAGAGCCCAGGAGTCTCGGCAATGGCGGTGACCTGTAGCCGCGCCGTGCCGGAAACGCGAACGGTGACCTGGACACCCCTGGCGGGCAGGTCGCGGAAGCGGATCTCGCTGGGCCAGGTGTTGGCGCGGACACCGGTGATGGGAGTGGTCACCGGCTTGAGCCCGTCGACGGTCGCGCTCGCCTCGGTGATCGCCTGGTTCAGGCGCAGGATCACCGAGCGGGCGCCGCGGCCGGCGCGCACGCGGAGGGTGAGGGTGTCGCCGTTCCTGGCGAGCACGGACACCCGAGGTTCCGCGGCCTTGACCGGCTGGGCCGGGCCGCTCCATCGGTGGCCCCTGGCGTAGCCCGCGGGGAGGTCCCGCACGTCACGGCTGGAGACATAGGTTCGGGTCCAGGCGGGCGGTTCGGCGTCGGCGGTGACCCAGTGGGCCTCGCGGGTGTCGGCGTTCAGGACGTAGGCCAGATGAGTCCGTTCCGGGTGGTTGGTGTCGAATCTGTCGGTTGCGAGTCCGAGGCCGATCAGCGCGCAGACGAGCCCGATCGAGGACATGACCTGAAAAAGGGGCTGACGAGAGGGGAGCAGGAGCTCCGCCAAGGGGAGCAGGGTGAGGCCGAAGAGGGTGAGGATCAGGGCGGCGCCGCCGCCGAGGGCGAGGCCCATGCCATCCAGGGCGTTGCCGGCCAGGGCGGGCAGCAGCGCCGCGGACGCGGCCGTGCCGATGGTCATCGCGACGGCCTGCCACCTGGGCGGGAGCGTCAGCGAGACGAGCCCGCCGACGGCGCAGAGCAGTGCGGGCAGGGTGAAGACGAAGGACGCGCCGGGGGCGTACGGGGCGCAGAGCACGCCGAGGGCGGTCGGCCAGACGAGGGCTCCGATGGCGAGGGCGGCGGCGCCGAGCCGGCGGCGCAGGGACAGGTACCAGCCCAGCAGCGCGACCCCGGACATGGCCGCGATGGCGGCCTGGTACGCCAGCGGCCGGTGCAGCAACCCGCCCATCGCGTCGTAGGCGGGCCGCCAGGCCACCAGCAACTCCCACAGCCCCTGCGCGAGCACCACCGACACGATCAGCGGCACCACCGCGGACACCGCGCCGACGATCACCCGCGGCACACTCGCGACCCGCCGCGCGCACACCGTCAGCCCGGCCAGCGCCAGTACGGCGAGCACGGCCAGCGGCCAGACCAGGTGACCGGGATACGTGATCATGACCCCGAAGGCCCGGAAGTACGTCACGTCGTGCTCCGCGGCCAGTCCGGGCAGGTCGGCCCCGCCCAGCGCGCGGGTCATGGCCAGCATGTTGGAGCCGTGGTGCTGCAGACTCCCACGATCGAGATAGGCGATCGAGTCGTCGGCGGTGTGGTATCGCGACGAACGCTCGATGTAGGCGAAGTTCATGCCCGCGAACCCCGCCTTGGTCAGCGGCGTGAAGTCGGTGTTGTTCGGCAGCAGCCGGTACAACTCGACCATCGAGGAGTCACCCCGGGGATGCGGTACGGCGGAGGCGAACATCTCCACCAGCCGCGCGTTGTCCCTGGACGTCTCGAACATCAACGACGGCCCGGCGACCCCGCGAGCCTCCCAGTTGAGCAGCACCCCGCCCTCCCCGGCCAGGGGATGCTCCCGGACGAAGGCCTCGGCGCCGAGAACGCCGTCCTCCTCGCCGTCGGTCATGAGGAACACCACATCGTTGCGGAGCCCGCCCTCGGTGCGCAGCGCCCGCACGGTCTCCAGCATCGCGGCGACGGCCGCGCCGTCGTCGGAGGCGCCGGGGCCCATGGCCGCCGAGTCGTAGTGGGCGGCCACCAGGACGGTGCCGGTCGGAGCCGTACCCGGCAGGGTGGCCACGATGTTGTCCACCCGGCCGAACGTCGCCAGCCCCGCCGCCGGGCGGACCCCGACCGCGCGCTGGACCTCGACCGTGAGCCCCGCCGAGCGCAACTGCGCGACCAGGTAGTCCCTGGCCCGGTCGCTCGCCGGGCTGCCCAGCGGGCGCGGCTCGGTGGCGAACCGTTCGAGGTGGGCCAGGGCGCGGGCGGAGCTGAACTCCTGGGGGGAGGCGGAGGCCGGAAGGGGCTGCATGGTGCTTTCCCCCATCGCGGTCAGCGTGATCATTCCTAGGAGGGCCAGCAGCCCGGCGATGGCCGCGAGGCGGGAGCCGCCGATCAATCGTCCTGTCATGGCAGGAAACGCTAGGTTCGCCCGCCTATCCGTCGGAATGATGCGCATGCCCGGATAAGACCTGCGGTTTTCCACACCCTGGCCGCCGGAGCCCCCTGCTCCAGCTCCCCGGTGTGGGCCGGGGAGCTGGAGCCCGTTCATTCAGCGGCTAACCGCTCGGCCTCCTCGTGCAGCACCACGACCAGGAGCAGTTCGAGCTGAAGCTCGCCGAGGTCGGGTGCCGCGAGGCCGTCGAGGACGCGCATGGTGGGCCTCCCTGATCATGAGACGCCTCACCCGTCACACTGGTTTACCGGGACGTCGCGTCCGCCTGGAACGCGCCTGTCGACCGGCTATGCGACTCCCTGGTCGATGCTGATCGCCGCCCGGTCGCGCTCGACCTGGGCCCGAATGATCGCCTGCCGCTCCTCGTTGATCGTGCGACAGAGCGTGACGTAGGCCTGGAGGATCTTGCAGTACGCCGCACGTGCCTCGTCGAGCTGCGCGCTGAATGCGAGCACGTGGTCGGGGTTGCCGTGCCGCTGAGCCTCGCCCAGCATCCTGCGCGCCTCGTCCACGATCTCCTCCGCTCTGATCCTGGTACGGCGGAGCAGAGCCGAGCACTCGTACAGCTCTCCGAGTCGTGCGGAGGAGACGATGAACTCGGCAGAGTCCACGGCTGAATCCGTGACCTGCTGCCGACGGAGATCAAATCCCATTTCCTGCCACCTCCTCGGTCAAGATTGCCTGAGTGTAGACGCGCCAGGCTCTCGTCTGGATCACGTGAATCGCCCGTAGGTAGGGCAGTGTCCCCCCTGAGGTGGTTCTCTATGCCCAGGGAGGAAAACCGCCTCCCCACCGGCTGTGATTGCGGCTGATCGATGGCTGTATTTGCAGTTCACGCCATTTGTGACTTTTGCCGTTCTCTTCATTGAGGTGCCCGGTACCAAGACGCCGGATCGGCCACGCGGCGACCTTCGCTGGTCACATACTGAGAGGGGATGCAAGCGAAATGTGACGGCTGAGGGGCACGGCTGTGGCTGGAACGTCAACGGGGTGCGATGGCGACGAGGTGGACGTCACCGTCGTCATCCCTGTGCACAACTGCCGCCCCTACCTCGACCGCTGCCTGACCGCCGCGCTCGTCCAGCGGGTGAACAAGGAGATCGTCGTGGTCGACGACGGCTCCACCGACGGCAGCGCCGAACTGCTCGACCTCTACGCCAACTACCACCGCGGCGTCGTCAGGGTCGTCCACCAGAAACACTCGGGCGGAGCGGGCGGGCCGCGCAACACCGGCATCGAACAGGCCAGGGGACGCTACGTCTTCTTCTGCGACGCCGACGACTTCCTCGGCGCCGAGGCGCTGCAGCGGATGCTGGCGATGGCCGACCGCAACGGCTCCGACATCGTGCTCGGCAAGATCGTGGGCCACGGCCGCAGGGCGCCGGTCACGATGTTCCAGAGCAACGCCGACCGGGTGGAACTGGGCGCCAGCGCCGTCTACAACAGCCTGAGCTGCTTCAAGCTGTACCGCACGCGGATGCTGCGGGACTACGGCATCAGGTTCGGCGAGCGGCAGCTCGTGGGCGAGGACATCATCTTCTCCACCCACGCCTACTGCCACGCCGAGGTGATCTCGGTGGTCGCCGACTACGACTGCTACCACCTGGTCGCCAGGCCCGACGGCAGCAGCATCATGCAGCGGCCCGACAGCCGCGACCCGGTCGACTGGCTGCACATGATCAGGCGCCCGATCGAGCTGATGGCCGCCCACGTCGAGCCCGGCCCGCTCCGCGACCACCTGCTCCGCAGGCACTTCAGGCTGGACGCCTTCGCCCAGCTCGGCGGCCCGTTCCTGGAGGCCGACGACGTGCAGCGCAAGGAGATCGCCCAGGAGGTGGCCGAGCTGTGCGACCAGTGGCTCACCCCCGGGGTGTGCGAGCGGCTCACCCCCACCGACCGGCAACGCCTGGCCGCCCTCGACGACATCGGCAGGCTGGTGCGGCTGGCCGGCATCGAGGCGGCGACGGTCCGCCGCCGGCTCACCGGCGTGCGCTGGGAGGCCCGCGGCCTGCTGGTCACCGGCGAGGCGGCGCTGCACGGGCTCGACCCGGCCGGGGGAGAGATCGCCCTGACGCTGAAGGCCCGGAACGACCCGGCCTGCGAGGTGTCGGTGCCCGCCGAACGGCATGGCGACGGCTTCGTCGCCCACGTCGACGTCGGCGCGCTCTCCTCGGGCGTGTGGGACCTCTACGTGGCGATCGAGTGCGAGGGGGTGGTCCGCCTCGGCCGCCTTGGCGCCGACCGGGACGGCGGCATCACCCGCCCCGCCCCCAGGCTGTGCGGCGACGCCGTCGTCCTGCCGTACTTCACCCGGGCCAACGGCAACCTCAGCCTCGACGTCGGCGGGCACGTGCTGAGCGTGCCGGGATGCGTGCGGCTGACCCGGACCCGGTGGGCGCGCGGGCAGCGGCTGCTGCTCGACGGGGAGATCGTCGTGGGCCGCGACGGCGTGCCGCGGACGGGCGCGGTGCGCCGGCTGGTGTGGCGGGAGCGGCACAGCGGGGTGGAGCGCGTCGAGCGGGTCGTGGCGCTGCCCGGCGGCGGGTTCGCGGCCAGGCCCGCGGTCGGCCGGTTCGACGCCGGCACCTGGGACGCCTACCTGGAGCTGGAACTCGGCGGCCCGCCCGCGCGGTTCCGGGTGGAGGTCGACGCCGACATCGTTCCGGCCACCCGTAACTGGTGGCTGTCGTCGGCGCGGCCCTACGCGACCGCGGGGAAGGGGCGGTTGAGCGCGGTGGTGCGGAAAACGACGCCGGGCACGATCATTCGCAGGATGCTGCACTAATTGCCACCTATATGCAGGTGCAAGGCCATGTCCTAAAGTGGGGGCGTAACCCCCCAATTCGGAGGCATGAGTCGTGCACGTACCCGATGGCTTTTTCAATGTCGCCGTGTCCGTTTCCGCCGGGGTCGTCGCCGCCGCGGGTGTCGCGGTCTGCCTGCGCGGCGCGCGGCGAGAGCTCGACGACCGCACCGCGCCGATGGCGGGCCTGGTCGCCGCCTTCATCTTCGCCGTCCAGATGCTCAACTTCCCCGTCGCCGCCGGCACCAGCGGGCACCTGCTCGGCGGCGCGCTGGCGGCGATACTCGTCGGGCCGTACACCGGAGTGCTCTGCATGGCCGTGGTCCTGCTCGTGCAGGGCTTCTTCTTCGCCGACGGCGGGCTGACCGCGCTCGGTGTCAACATCACGCTGATGGGCATCGTCACCGTCCTGGCCGGGTGGGGGATCTTCCGGCTGGTCAGCGGTGCCGTGAAGGGCAAGGGCGCGATCGTCGCCGGGTCCTTCCTGGCCGCGCTGATCTCCGTGCCGGTCTCCGCGCTCGCCTTCACCCTGCTGTTTTGGATCGGCGGCACCGCGCCGATCGAGATCGGCGCGGTCGCCGCGGCCATGGGCGGCGTGCACGTGCTCATCGGCATCGGCGAGGGCCTGATCACGGCCGTGACCGTCGGCACCGTGCTGGCCGTCCGCCCCGACCTGGTGTACGGCGCCCGCGGCCTCACCTCCGCCCTCGTCCTGCGCGGCGCCGACGGCTCGACCACCGAGGTGACCCCCGACACCCCCGCGCCCGCCAAGCCCGGCGGCGGACGCCCGTTCCTGGTCGCGGGCGTGGGCGTGACGCTCGTGCTGGCCGGGATCGTGTCCTTCTTCGCCTCCGCCGACCCCGACGGACTGGAGTCGGTCGGCGAGGACAAGGGCTTCCTGTCCCAGGCAACCGACCACCTGCTCGGCACGTGGGCGCTGGCCGACTACGGCGACGTGGGCGGCATCCCCGTCGGCGTCGCGGGCGTGATCGGCGTCGGCATCACGCTCATCGTGGCCGGCGGCATCGCCTACGCCGCCCGCAACCGCTCCTCGGTCAAGGTCTAGCCGTCTCATGGGCGCGGGACATCACCACCAGCTCCACCGGCCGGGAACCTCGGCCGTCCACCGGCTGCCGCCGCAGTGCAAGCTGCTGGCGGTGCTCGGCTTCGCGATCGTGGTGGTGGCCACGCCGAGGGAGGCGTTCTGGGCCTTCGGGCTGTACGCGCTGCTGCTCGGCGCGGTGGCCGTCGCGGCCGGGGTGCCGCTGACCTTCGTGCTGCGGCGGATGGTGATCGAGGTGCCGTTCGTGCTGTTCGCGCTGGCCATCCCGGTCATCGGGATGGGGGAGCGCACCGAGGTGCTCGGGCTCTCGCTCAGCGTCCCCGGGCTGTGGGCGGCATGGAACATCCTGGCCAAGGCCTCGCTCGGGGTGATCGCCTCGATCCTGCTGGCCGCCACCACCGAACCGCGCATGATCCTGCTCGGCGCGCAGCGGCTGCGGCTGCCCCCGCTGCTGGTGCAGATCGCGATGTTCATGCTGCGCTACATGGACGTGGTCATGGACGAGATGCGGCGGATGCGGGTGGCCAGGGAGTCCCGGGGGTTCGAGGCGCGTAACCTCCGGCACGTGCCGGTGATCGCCCGCTCGGCGGGCGCGCTGTTCATCCGCTCTTATGAGCGCGGCGAGCGGGTGCACCTGGCGATGCTGAGCCGGGGCTACACCGGCTCCATGCCGATCACCCTGGACCTCGCGGCGTCCCGCACGCAGTGGGCACTGGCCCTCGCCCTGCCCGCCGTCGCGCTGGCCGTGCTAGGAGTGTCGTGGTGAACTCCCTCGAAGTGAGCCGCCTGGCCTACGCCTACCCCGACGGCACGCAGGCGCTGTACGGCGTCGACCTGACCATCGCCAAGGGCGAGCGGGTGGCCCTGCTCGGCCCCAACGGCGCCGGGAAGACGACGCTCGTCATGCACCTCAACGGCATCCTCTCCGCCGGACACGGCACGGTGAGCGTGGCCGGGACGCCGGTGCGCAAGGACACCCTGAAGGAGATCAGGCAGCGCGTCGGGCTGGTCTTCCAGGACCCCGACGACCAGCTCTTCATGCCGACCGTCCGCGACGACGTCGCCTTCGGCCCGGCCAACTCGGGCGTGACCGGCGAGGAACTGGAGCGGCGGGTCAAGAACGCCCTCGACCGGGTCGGCATGCTGGAGGCCCTCGACCGGCCGCCGCACCACCTGTCCTTCGGCCAGCGCCGCCGGGTCGCGGTGGCCACCGTGCTCGTCATGGAGCCGGAGATCCTCGTCCTCGACGAGCCCTCCTCCAACCTGGACCCGGCCGCGCGCCGGGAACTGGCCGAGATCCTGCGCTCGCTCGACGTCACGGTGCTCATGGTGACCCACGACCTGCCGTACGCGCTGGAGCTGTGCGAGCGCTCGCTGATCCTGTCCGACGGGGTGATCGCCGCCGACGGGCCCACCCGGGAGCTGCTGGCCGACGAGGAGCTCCTCCGCCGCAACCGGCTGGAGCTGCCGTACGGCTTCGCTATACCCGCATCTGGGGCACGTGGATGACCACCAGGTGATCGCCGAGTCGGAGGGTTCCGGCCCTGGGGTCGGCGTAGGTCATCACGGTGCGGTCCCGCACCACGGCGATCACCATCTCGGCGCACTCGGCGGGGCTCTTGCCCACCTCCGACGGCTCGACGGGGCGCTCGTAGAGGTCGAGGCCCTTGCCGTACACCAGGAAGTCCTCGATCAGGGCGCTGACGGCGGGGCTCTGGGTGGCCACGCCGAGCATCCGGCCGGCCGCGTCGGAGGAGGTGATGACCACGTCCGCGCCGCTCTGCCGGACCAGGGGGTCGTTCTCCGCCTCGCGGACCGCGGCCACGATGGTGGCGTCGGGGTTGAGCTGGCGGGCGGTCAGCGTCACCAGAGCGGTGGTGTCGTCGCGCTGGGTGGCGATGATGACCTCCTTGGCCGCGCGCGTCCCGGCCCTGGTCAGCACGTCGCTGCGGGTGCCGTCGCCGATCACGCCGACGAAGCCGCCGGCGGTGGCCTCCTCGATCGCGGCGGCCTGCGGGTCGACGACCACGATGCTGTCCTTGGTGCGGTCGTTCTCCAGCAGGGTGCGGATCGCGGCCCGGCCCTTGGTGCCGTAGCCGACGATCACGGTGTGCTCCCGCAATCTGGACCTCCAGCGTCTGATCAGGATGTGGTCGCGGGTGCGCTGGGTGAGGACCTCCAGCGTGGTGCCCACGAGGATGACGAGAAAGACGACGCGCAACGGGGTGATCGCCAGGATGTTGATCAGCCGGGCGGTCGGGCTGACCGGGGTGATGTCACCGTAGCCGGTCGTCGAGACGGACACAGTCGCGTAGTAGAGGGCGTCCAGCAGCGACACCTTGCCGTCGTAGGTGTCCCGGTATCCGCCGAGATCCACCGCCACCAGCAGGAATACCATGAGCAGGGCCAGCAGTGCCCAGGCCACCCGGCGCAGGACGGCTCTGAGCGGGCTCAGCGAGAGGTGCGGAAGCCGTACACCGGTCTCGTCCATAGCGGTGATCGTAGTTTGCGCATGCCCGGCTTTCGGGGATGTCGAAGTACAGTGGCTCATCGAGGAGGGGCCGAATGAAGCTGCGGCTTGCGCGACATGCGATGGGTGACGCCGTCGTGGTGGCCGTGGAGGGGGAGCTGGATCTCTTCACCGCGCCCTTCCTCCGCGACGAGGTGCGTGACGCGATCAAACAGGACGGCGCCCGGCTGGTGCTCGACCTGCAGGCGCTGTCGTTCATGGACTCCAGCGGGCTCTCGGTGCTGATCGAGGCCTGGCGGCTGGCCACGGGCGAGGGCGGCGGGGTGTCGCTGGCCGGACCCCAGGCGCCGGTGGCGCGCATCCTGCGCACGACGGGGCTGGACCGCCGGATCAAGGTCTACGCCGACGTGGACAGCGCGGTAGGGGAGATTTAACCCACCCCCAGTAGAACTTCATTCGGTTGGCGCGTTAGGGTCCGGGATATGGACGTCAACGGAGCAGCAGCAATCATCTCTGGCGGTGCCAGCGGCCTCGGTGAGGCCACGGCCCGTGAACTCGCGCGGGTGGGCGCGACCGCGGTCATCGCCGACCTCAACGAGGAGCGCGGCAAGGCCCTCGCCGACGAACTCGGCGGCGTCTTCGTCAAGACGGACGTCTCGGACGAGGAGCAGGTGCAGGCGGCCGTCGACGCCGCGGTGGGCACCGGCAAGCCGCTGCGCGTCGTGGTCAACAGCGCGGGCATCGGCTGGGCCACCCGTACCGTCAACCGTGACGGATCCCCGCACGACCTGGCCTCCTACCGCAAGGTCATCGAGGTCAACCTGATCGGCACGTTCAACCTCATGCGCATCGGCGCGGCGGCCATCGCCAAGACCGAGCCGATCGACGACGACGGCCAGCGCGGCGTGGTCGTCAACACCGCCTCGGTGGCGGCGCTGGAGGGCCAGACCGGCCAGGTCGCCTACTCCGCCTCCAAGGGCGGCATCGTCGGCATGAACCTGCCCGCGGCCCGCGACCTGGCCGCCATCGGCGTCCGGGTCAACACCATCTGCCCCGGCATCATCGACACCCCGATCTACGGCTTCTCCGGCAACGCCGAGGAGTTCAAGGCCAAGCTCGTCGCCCCCGTGGTCTTCCCCAAGCGCATGGGCCGCGCCGACGAGTTCGCCCACCTGGTGCGCTCGCTGGTGGAGAACGACTACATGAACGCCGAGGTCATCCGCTTCGACGGCGGCATCCGCTTCCAGCCCAAGTGAGGTCACTTGTCCGCCGATGAAGTACTAGTCGAGGTGGACGGCGCCGTCGCCGTCCTGACCATCAACCGCCCGAAGGCCCGCAACGCCGTCAACGGCGCCGTCGCGCGCGGGATCGCCGCCGCGCTCGACGAGCTGGAGGAGCGCTCCGACGTCGCCGCCTACGTGCTCACCGGCGCGGGCGGGACGTTCTGCGCGGGCATGGACCTCAAGGGGTTCCTGACCGGAGACTTCCCGGTCGTCGAGGGCCGCGGGTTCGGCGGCATCACCGAGGCCCCGCCGCGCAAGCCGCTGGTCGCGGCCGTCGAGGGGTACGCCCTGGCCGGTGGCTTCGAGCTGGCGCTGTCCTGCGATGTGATCGTGGCGTCGGCGGAGTCCACGTTCGGTCTGCCCGAGCCCAGGCGGGGTCTGGTCGCGGGCGCGGGCGGCATCATGCGGCTGCCGCGGCGCATCCCGTACCACGTCGCCATGGAGATCGCGCTGACCGGCGCCCACTACCCGGCTGCGCGCCTGTACGAGCTGGGCCTGGTCAACCGGATCACCCCGGCGGGCGAGGCGCTGACAGGCGCGCTGGAGCTGGCCCGCACCATCGCAGCCAACGCCCCGCTGGCGTTGCTGGCGACCAAGCGGGTCATCGTCGAGTCGCAGGACTGGGCGGTCGGGGAGATGTTCGAGAAGCAGCGCGACATCATCAACCCGGTGTTCGGTTCCAAGGACGCGATGGAGGGCGCGGCGGCCTTCGCCGAGAAGCACGCCCCCCAGTGGAAGGGCGAGTAACAACGCTCAGGAAGCCCCCTCCTTCCGGAGCGGGGCTTCTTAGCGCGTGCATATGTTTTCCTGCGTACGGTAAAGACATAGACGTGTCCATCTCCGGGAGTGCGCATGAGTGACTACTCGACGGGTCGATCCGCCTACGAATCGGCCAAGCGCGGCGCGGGCAACCTGCTCGCGGGTGCCCTGGGAAGCTTGATCATCATGGTCTGCCTGGTCGGCGCCATGTGGGCGATCGAGGTCTTCGACTACGTCATGCCCGGCGACCTGGACCAGGAGCTCGGCATCGTCGCCTGGGAGCCCTCCCGGCTGACCGGCATCCTGTTCGCGCCGTTCCTGCACGCCGGTTTCGGTCACCTCATGGCCAACTCGCTGCCGCTGCTCGTGCTCGGCTTCCTGGCCGCCTTCCGGGGCGTGGGCAAGTTCCTGGCGGCCAGCGCCCTCATCATCGTGATCGGCGGCCTGGGCACGTGGGCGACCAGCCCGATGAACTCCGTCACCGTGGGCGCCAGCGGACTGGTCTTCGGCTACTTCGGGTACGTGCTCGCGCGCGGCCTGTTCGACCGGCGGCTGCTCGACATCGTGATCGGCATCGGCGTGGCGGCGGCCTACTACTCGATCCTGTGGGGGGTGCTGCCGAACCAGCCGGGCATCTCCTGGCAGGGTCACCTGTTCGGGCTGATCGGCGGCGTGATCGCGGCCTGGCTCCTGCGCCGCAAGAGCCCCGCCGTCACGCCGGGTCCCAGCTGGTGACCCGGAGATCGCCCCTAGCAGTACCAGATGATTTAGGCAAGAATGTTCCGGACCTGACGGTGAATGTGCGCGGCGGAGCCGGAGAGGTGGTCAGTGACGAATCTGGGATCCTTAGAGCGTTCGATCATGGACGTGCTCTGGGATTCCGGCGGTCCGATGCTGATCCGCGAGCTGCTCGTCGAGCTCAACGGCCAGGACGGCCGGGCACTGGCCTACACCACCGTGCAGACGGTCGCCGAGCGGCTGCTGAAGAAGGGCCTGCTGAGCCGCAGACCCTACCGCAACGCCTTCAAGTACACCGCGGCGAGGACCAGGGCCGAACACCTCGCCGAGCTCATGCTGGAGGCCCTGGGGGCCGGTGACGACCGGACGCCGGTGCTGACCCGCTTCGCCCGCAGCGTCGACCGGGCCGACGCGCTCGCCCTCTACGACGAGCTCGCGCGCCGGCTGAAGGACGAGGACTAGAGCCGCTCGACCACGTAGTCAACGCACACCGTCAGCGCCTCGACGTCGGCCGGCTCGATCGCCGGGAACATCGCCACGCGCAGCTGGTTGCGGCCCAGCTTGCGGTACGGCTCGGTGTCCACGATGCCGTTGGCGCGCAGCACCTTGGCCACCTGGGCGGCGTCCACCTCGGCGGCGAAGTCGATCGTGCCGACCACGTCGGAACGGAACTCCGGCGCGGCGAACGGGGTGGTGTAGGACGTCTTGTCGGCCCAGGAGTACAGCCGCTGGGCGGAGTCGGCGGTGCGCGAGGTGGTCCACGCCAGGCCGCCGTTGGCGTTCATCCAGTCGACCTGCTCGGCCAGCAGGAACAGCGTCGCCACCGCCGGGGTGTTGTAGGTCTGGTCCTTGCCCGAGTTGTCGATCGCGATCGGCAGGCTGAAGAACTCCGGCACGTAACGGCCCGAGGCGGCGATCTCCTCGACCCTGGCCAGCGCCCGCGGCGACATGATGGCGATCCACAGGCCGCCGTCGGCGGCGAAGCTCTTCTGCGGCGCGAAGTAGTAGACGTCGGTCTCGCTGATGTCGACGGGCAGGCCGCCGGCGCCGGAGGTGGCGTCGACCAGGACGAGCGAGTCGTCGGAGCCGACCCGGGTGATCGGCATGGCCACGCCGGTCGAGGTCTCGTTGTGGGTGAGCGCGTAGACGTCCACGCCGCCCTCGGCGACCGCGGCGGGGTGGGTGCCGGGCTCGGACTTGATGACCGACGGGTCGTCGAGCCAGGGCGCCTTGGTCACGACCGCGCCGAACTTCGAGGAGAACTCGCCGAAGTGCAGGTGCTGCGACTTCTGGCGGATCAGCCCGAAGGCGGCGATGTCCCAGAACGCGGTGGTGCCACCGTTGCCCAGCACGACCTGGTAGCCCTCGGGAAGCGAGAAGAGGTCGGCGAGACCGGAGCGTACGCGGCCGACCAGGTTCTTGACCGGCTTCTGCCGGTGGGAGGTGCCCATCACGGCGGCGCCGGCGCCGGCGAGCGCGGAGAGCTGCTCGGGTCGAACCTTCGAGGGCCCGCAGCCGAAACGGCCGTCGGCGGGCTTGATGTCAGCGGGAATCACGATGTCAGCCACCTGCCCAAGCCTACTGAGCCGCCCAGGATGGCTCGCCCCGGGTCCGGGATATGAGATTCGGCGGAGATTGTCCTGGGAACGAGAAACGGCCCGCTGCGATCAGCGGGCCGTTACCGAAGGAACCTCAGATCCTGCCGACGACCTCGTCGGCACCAGGAACGTCGCTGAGCGGACGCGTGGCCGGACCGGTGTACCTGGCGCTGGGGCGGACCAGCCTGCCCGTGCGCTTCTGCTCCAGGATGTGCGCGGCCCAACCGGCCGTGCGGGCGCAGGTGAACATCGAGGTGAACATGTGCGAGGGAACCTCGGCGAAGTCCAGGATCACAGCGGCCCAGTACTCCACATTGGTGGCCAGCACCCGGTCGGGCTTGCGGGCGTGCAACTCCTCCAGCGCCGCCGTCTCCAGCGCCGCCGCCACCTCGTAACGAGGCGCGTCGAGCTCCTTGGCGGTACGGCGGAGCACCCGGGCCCGCGGATCCTCGGCCCGGTAGACCCGGTGACCGAAGCCCATCAGCCGCTGCCCCTTGTCCAGCTCACTCTGGACGTACTTCTTGGCGTCGCCCATCTGCTCGACGCCCTCGATCATGTGCAGCACGCGGGCGGGGGCGCCACCGTGCAGCGGACCGGACATCGCGCCCACCGCACCCGACAGCGCGGCGGCCACGTCGGCGCCGGTGGAGGCGATGACGCGGGCGGTGAACGTGGAGGCGTTCATGCCGTGCTCGGCGGCCGAGGCCCAGTAGGCGTCGATGGCCTTGACATGCTTGGGGTCGGGCTCGCCGCGCCAGCGGACCATGAACCGCTCGGTGATGGTCTTGGCCTCGTCGATCCTGCTCTCCGGCACCATCGGCAGGCCGAGGCCGCGCGCCGACTGCGCCACGAAGGACAGGGCCATCACCGACGCGCGCGCGAGGTCGTCGCGCGCCTGTGCGTCGTCGATGTCGAGCAGGGGCTTGAAGCCATAGGCGGGAGCCAGCATGGCCAGCGCGCTCTGCACATCGACGCGGATGTCACCAGAATGGACAGGAATGGGGTACGGCTCCGCCGGGGGCAGGCCCGGCTGGAACGTGTTGTCGACCAGCAGGCCCCAGACATGCCCGAACGGGACACGGCCGACCAGCTCTTCGATGTCGACGCCCCGATACCGAAGAGCGCCCCCTTCTTTGTCCGGTTCCGCGATCTCGGTCTCGAAAGCGACTACACCTTCGAGGCCGGGTTTGAAGTCGGACATGTTCGGCCGCCTCCCTTTCTCGCCGTATGGATGGTCCGGCAATGCCTTGATGTCGAGATACCGGCGGGTCAATTTAACCCCCTGCCCGCGAGTGCTCTGTCTTCGGGCACGCCGAAACGTCATCACCCCTGGTGGGGGCGCTGCGTGAGATCGCGACCAAGCGCGCAAGAATACCGTCTCGTGGATGCCACCTCACGCCCGCCGTCACTGGCCGGGCTGCGCCGTACCTATGAGAACGGGCCGTTGCTCGAGGCCGATCTCGCCGACGACCCCGTCTCCCAGTTCGCCCTCTGGTTCGCGGAGGCGGCCGAGGCGGGCCTGCCCGAGCCCAACGCGATGGTGGTGGCCACCGCCTCCGCGGGCGGGCGCCCGAGCGCGCGCACGGTGTTGCTGAAGGGCTTCGACGAGCACGGCTTCGACTTCTACACCAACTTCGAGTCCCGCAAGGGGCGCGACCTGGCCGAGAACCCGCGCGCGTCGCTGCTGTTCCCCTGGCACCAGATGGGCCGCCAGGTCAGGATCGAGGGTTCGGTGCTGCGGGTGCCACCCGCCGAGTCCGCCGACTATTTCAGGAGCCGGCCGTACGGCTCCCGCATCGGGGCCTGGGCCTCGCGCCAGTCCGCGGTCGTGCGGTCGAGGGAGGAGCTGGACGCCCGCTACCGGGAGCTGGCGGAGCGCTGGCCGGAGGAGCCGCCGGTGCCCGACTTCTGGGGCGGCTTCCGGGTGTTCCCCGTGGAGGTGGAGTTCTGGCAGGGCAGGCTCGACCGGATGCACGACCGGCTGCGTTACCGGCGGGTACCCTCCGGCTGGATCGTGGAGCGACTCGCCCCCTAAGGTGCCTTGAGTGGCATTCGGGGATTTTGTTAAGCGTCATCTGGTGGACACCCGGCCACTCGCCGTACCCGCCTACCGCAGGCTGTGGATCGGCCAGGGCGTCTCCTTCATCGGTCTCCAGGTCACCGTCGTCGCGGTCAGCCAGCAGGTCTACGAGCTCACCCGGTCCTCGCTCTGGGTCGGCCTGCTGAGCCTGGCCAACCTCATCCCGCTGGTGGTCTTCGGCCTGTGGGGCGGGGCCATCGCGGACGCGGTGGACCGGCGCAGACTGCTGGTGACCGGCTCGGTGGTGGCCTGGGCCGCCACCCTCTTCATCCTGGTGCAGTCCCTGCTCGGGGCCGCCAACGTCTACCTGCTGTTCGCCGCGGTCGCCCTGGGCGCCACCGGCTTCGCGGTCAGCTCGCCGACCCGCGGCGCGATCATCCCACGCCTGCTGCCCGCCGAACTGGTCCCCTCGGCCAACGCGCTCAACTCCCTGGTCGGCAGCGCGGGCGCGGTGGTCGGCCCGATGGTCGGCGGCGTGGTGCTGGCCACCGGCGGCTTCACCGCCGCCTACGCGGTCGACGCGCTGCTGTTCGGCGCCAGCGTCTACGCCGCGGTACGGCTCCCGCCGCTCAAGCCGATCGGCGAGATCACCCGCCCCGGCCTGCGCTCGGTCTTCGACGGCCTGCGCTACATCGCCACCAGCCGGGTCCTGCTGATGTCGTTCGTGGTGGACATCATCGCGATGGTGTTCGCCATGCCCAGGGCGCTGTTCCCGGAACTCGTCGCCGAGCGGTTCGGCGGCTCGCTGATCGCGCTCGGCTGGATCAACGCCGCCATCCCCATCGGCTCGGTGGTGGGCGGGCTGCTGTCCGGCTGGGTCGGCCGGGTGCGGCGGCAGGGCATGGCCCTCACCCTCACCATCGCCGTCTGGGGGCTCACCGTCGCCGCGGCCGGCCTGGCGAACGAACTCTGGCTGATGGTCGTGCTGCTCGCCGTCGGCGGCGCCGCCGACCTGACCTCGTCGGTGTGGCGGCAGTCCATCCTGCAACTGCACGCGCCCGACGACATGCGCGGGCGCATGCAGGGGGTGTTCATGGTGGTGGTGGCCGGCGGGCCGAGGCTGGGCGACCTGCGGGCGGGCGCGATGGCCACCGGGTTCGGCCTGTCGGCGGCCTGGATCGGCGGCGGGCTCGCCTGCACGGCCGTGGTGCTGATGGTGGGCCTGTCGGTGCGCGCCTTCCGCCGGTACGAGCCGCCGCGGTGAGGCGGGGAAGCAACCGGGCGGCACGATTGTTACGGACCTTTACCAGCGTTGGTCGTTCTCCCCATAGGGTTGTCAGACTTCTGTGCCCGTAGCGGACGGGCTCAGTCCCTGCCATGACCGGCGTAGCATTCAGATGGGAGGAGCCTTGACCGCACACGGCCTGATCGACACGACGGAGATGTACCTCCGTACGATCTACGAACTCGAGGAAGAGGGCATCGTCCCTCTCCGTGCGCGCATCGCCGAGCGGCTCCAGCAGAGCGGCCCGACCGTGAGCCAGACCGTCGCCCGGATGGAGCGTGACGGGCTGGTCCGGGTGGAGGGCGACCGCCACCTTTCCATGACCGACCTCGGCCGCACCCTCGCGACCCGCGTGATGCGCAAGCACCGGCTCGCCGAGTGCCTGCTGACGCAGGTCATCGGGCTGCCGTGGGAGGAGGTGCACATCGAGGCGTGCCGTTGGGAGCACGTCATGTCGGAATCGGTGGAGTCGCGGCTGGTCACGCTGCTCGACAACCCCACCGTCTGCCCGCACGGCAACCCCATTCCGGGCCTCGGCGAACTGGGCGCGGAGCACGAGGCGGAGATCGACGACAAGGCCCTGCCGTCCATGTCCGACCTGGCAGGACCCAGAGATATACCCGTCGTCGTACGGCGAATTAGCGAACAAGTGCAAAGCGATCCCGCTGTGATGCTTAAACTCAAGCAAGTTGGGATACAACCCGGACGCGAGGTGACGCTCGCGGCGAGCGACGACGGTGTGCGGGTGACAGGTGACGACGAGGCGAACAACACTCCCGCGGAGCTTCCGCGTGATGTCGCCGCGCACGTTTTCGTCTCCAAGCGCTGACCTTCGCGCTTCTGCTTGGTTGAATCCCACGAGGGAGTCCCTCCACTCCCCGGTCACGACTGTTGCAGGAGCGCCCGTGGTTCGCTTTGCGCACATGCCTCCCCGAGGAGTGGTCTTCGGATGAAGCGATGGGGGGATCTGTCTCAGGACGCGGCCGATCACCTTTCGGCCGGGTCCGTGCTGGATCACGCGGAGATGGCCGTCGTCGTGACGGACCGGTTCAGCAACCTTCTCTACTGGAACCCGTTCGCGGAGAAGCTGTTCGGCCGTCCCGGCAAGCCGTCGTCGGCGCGCGACACGACCGTGCTCTCGCTCGGCATCATGGAGAAGGACCACCCGCTGGCCGTCGAACTGGCCAAGCACGTGCTCAAGGGCGGCGTGTGGGAGGGCACGTTCGACGTCAAGCGCGGCGACGGCACCATGATCTACGTCCGGGCGCAGGCCGTACCGCTGCGTCACCCCTCGGGCTCGGTGACGGGCATCGTGATCACCGCTCGTGAGGCGATGCGCAGCAACGAGCGCGAGAAGGACCGCTTCGGCCTGCTGGAGCGCATCGGCGAGCGGCTGGCGGGCTCGCTGTACGTCGAGGAGACGCTCAAGCGCGTCGCCGAGATGCTCGTGCCGCAGTTCGCCGACCACTGCTTCATCGAGCTGATGGAGGGCGAGCGGTTGGTCCGCCGGGTCTCCCAGCACGTGCAGGGCTGGACGCCGCCGCCCAACACCTGGCGCCCGGTCGGCGCCGACATCCGCTACCCGGCCGGCCACTACGCCGACACCGCGCTGCGCCGCCAGGAGACGATCCTGGTCGAGGACTTCGCCGCCAACCGCTACCCCGCCCCGCACGAGAGCAGCACCAAGCTGTGCGGTGAGATCGGCATGACCTCGGCCATCGTCGCCCCGCTGTGCGTGCGCGGCGAGACGCTCGGGCTGATGTACCTCGGCCTGTCCAACCTCACCGACCGGCGCAGCCCGCACTACGACGCCTTCGACCGCGACTTCGTCGGCGCCATCGCCACCCGCGTCGCCCTCGCCGTCGACAACGCGCTGCTGTTCGAGGAGGAGCGGCACACCGCCGAGTCCTTCCAGAAGCACCTGCTGCCCCGGGCGCTGCCCCAGCTCGACGGGCTCGACATCGCGGTCCGCTACTACCCGGCCGCCCCCCTCGCCTCGCACGGCCAGGGCATCCAGACCCAGGTGGGCGGCGACTGGTACGACGTGATCCCGCTGTCGGCGGGCCGGGTCGGCATCGTGATCGGCGACGTGGAGGGGCGCGGCGCCAAGGCGGCGGCCATCATGGGCCAACTGCGCGCCGCGCTGCGCGCCTTCGCCCAGGACGACAAGCCCCCGGCCGACATCCTGGCCAGGCTCGACGAGTGGACGCGCATCATCGCCACCCCCGAGCAGGACGAGACCGGCGCCGACATCAGCATCCCGCCGATCGTCACCTGCCAGTACCTCGTCTACGACGCCTGGTCGCGCCAGCTCTCCTTCGCCAACGCCGGTCACGCCCCGCCGCTGCTGCTGGTCGACGGCACCTGCGTGGAGCTGGACATCGAGGAGGTGGGCCAGCCGCTCGGAGTGCGCGCCAAGGGCATGCACGCCGACCTGGTCTACAAGGAGGAGACGCGCACGCTGCCGCCCGGCGCGGCGCTGCTGCTCTACACCGACGGCCTGGTCGACCGGCGGCCCACCCGCGAGTCGGGCGGCCGGATGCCGAGCGACGAGGAGACGCTCGGCGTGCTGCTGGAGAAGCTCGCCAAGATGGCCGACGCCTCCGTCGAGCGGATCGCCGACGCGGCCACCGTCGCGGTGCCCGGCGAGATCGACGACGACATGGCGATCCTCGTGGTCCGCTCCACCGACGCCGACCTCGACGTCGAGGAGCGCACCTTCCCCGCCCAGCCCATCATGGTGGGCGAGGCCAGGCGGATGGCCGCCGAGGCGTTCACCGGGTGGAACGTCCCCGACGAGCGCGCCGAGCTGGCCTGCCTGCTGGTCTCCGAGGTCGTCACCAACGTCGTGCTGCACGCCGCCAGTGCCAGCGTCCCGCGCCGGGAGCTGGTCGTGGAGGGGCCGCCGCTGCCGTTCGAGGAGTCCTGGGACGTGCCGGGCTTCGAGGAGGAGATCGCCGGCGACAAGGAGTTCGTCCTGCGGCTGCGCCGGGGCGAGGAGTCGGTCTGGGTCGAGGTGTTCGACCAGGACCTGAGGCTGCCGCGCATCCGCAGCGCCGGGGAGAACGACGAGGGCGGCCGGGGTCTTTACCTGGTCGACCAGCTGGCCAAGCGCTGGGGCTCGCGACCCACCAGGGAAGGCAAAGCGGTCTGGTTCGAGATTCCCACCCGTAGCCGCTGAGTGGTTCACTCGTCCCCATGGAGCTGGCCTTTGAACGCCGCGGCACGGGCGCGCCGCTGATCCTGGTCCACGGCATCGGTCACCACTGGCAGGCGTGGCTGCCGGTGATCGACCGCCTGGCGGCCTCCCGTGACGTGATCGCCGTCGATCTGCCGGGGTTCGGGCGGTCGCCGGGGCTGCCGGAGGGCACGCCGTACACGGCGGAGTCGCTGGCCGACGCGGTCGAGGAGTTCTGCGAGCGGCTCGGGGTGCGTGAGCCGCATGTGGCGGGTAACTCGCTGGGCGGGTACATCGCGCTGGAGCTGGCCTCGCGTGGGGCCGTGCGGTCCGCCACCGTGCTGTCGCCCGCCGGGTTCTGGTCGCGGGCCGAGCTGCTGTGGTGTCAGGCGGTGCTGCGCGGGCTGCGCGCCTCGGCCATGGCGCTGCCACCCGAGCAGGCGGCCCGTTCCGCGCGGAGCCCGCTGGGCCGGGCGCTGTCCGCCGGGCTGCTGGTCGCCCGGCCCGGCCGGCTCGATCCGGCCGCGCTGATGGCCTCCGCCGAGGCGCTGGTGGGCTCCGCCGGGTTCGACGAGACGCTGGCGTCGTTCTCCGGGCTGATGCCGCCCGCGCCGCCCAAGGTGCCGATCACGATCGCGTGGGGCGAGCACGACCGGCTGCTGCCGTGCCGCCAGGCGGTGCGCGCGGCCAAGTGGTCGGGGCAGCGGGTGAAGCTCCTCAAGGGGTGCGGGCACGTCCCGATGAGCGACGACCCTGATCTGGTGGCCGAGCTCGTCCTGGCGGCCACCGCGCGCCCGTGAGGCCGCTCAGCGCATGGTCTGGCCCCAGATCACCAGCATGACGATGACGAAGACCACCATCACCCCGACATAGCCGATCGGGCCCAGCCGTATCGCTCGGCGCACGCGGTTGAGCAGCCAGGCGAACAGGAGCGCCAGGAACACCAGAAGGATCAGGCCGCCGTCCATGATGACCAGTATGCGCTGAATTTCGGGGCCGGTCGGCGGGTTCGGCCGAGCGAGCGACCGGCGGGCGCGCGGGGTAGGCGCGTCCACCGGTGCTCGAAGCCGGGATCAGTTGGAGTTTCCGCTGCTGGCCGGGAAGTCGGTGGTCTCGGTCCGGTCCAGGCGGCGGATGACGATCCTGGTGTTCGGCTCCGGCTCGTCCGCGGAAACCTCGAGCTGGGTGATCTCTTCAGGACTCATGGAGGGGTTGGCCCTTTCGTGAGTGGACGACTGCCTGAGTCTGAGCCGTTACATCGAGTCGGTCAACGTCGTGGCCTGGCCGCATACGGCGCAGTCGGCTCTGGAGGGGAAGCGGGTGAAGACGCGGTCGTCGGGGGAGACCAGGTTGAGGCCGACGACGTAGCCGGGCGGGATGTCGGGGATGCCGGTGAGCAGCGAGACGACCCCCTGGGCGGTGAGCAGGCCGGACAGCCCGGCCGAGGTGGAGATCACTCCGGGGAAGCCGAAGTCGGTCCGCTGGCCTCGGCGTTCGCCCTCGGCCCGCAGGCACTCCCAGCAGGGGTGGCCGGGGGCGAACACGCCCACCGACACCCGCGGTCCCGCGTACCCTCCGCCCACCCACGGCAGTCCGGCCCGGTTGGCCCAGGCTCGGATGCCGTCGCCGCCGCGCGGCTCGTCGGCGCAGAGAGCCAGGACGTCGAAGCCTGCGGCCAGTTCGGTGAGCTCCTGCCGACTGGTGATGCGGCGGTTCTCGCCGGTGACGGTGATGTCGGTGTTCGTCTCGCGTAATCGGGCGACCGCCACGGCGGCCTTGTGGCGGCCGAGGTCGGCTCCGCCGTACAGCATCTGGCGGTTGAGGTTGGAGAGTTCCACGCGGTCGGCGTCGACGCAGTGCAGGTGGCCGACGCCCGCTGCGGCGAGGGCCCAGGCGGCGTGGGTGCCTGTGCCGCCGAGGCCGAGGACGAGGACGCGGGCCTGCTTCAGGCGGAGCTGTGGCTCCCAGCCGTGTTCGCGGGGGGCGAGGTCGGTCCAGCGGAAGTAGTCGGCGTTCCTGGTGTAGCGGTCGAGTTCGCGGGTGCTCAGCTCGGCTGGGGGCACGGCGGCGGCGTCCTCGACGTGCCCGGCCGCGAGCAGCGTCTCGACCACGTCCTCCTGGCCGGGGAAGCGCGCCCCGACCAGGTCGGCGATCTCCTGTACGGACCGGGTGCCGTCCATGAGCCGCAGGGCGTACCAGGCGCAGCCCTGCGGGTCGTGGATCTCCGTGGCGAGCCCGTAGACGTCCCCGCCGATCCGCACGGTACGGCTGTCGCGGCGGTAGGGCTGGTGCTCGGGTTTCACTCGCGGGAGCTTCATGCGGCTACTCTCGCCCGGGATATCTCGGGCGAGAGTAGCCGCTTCGCTCAGAAACCGAAGGAGCGGCCGATGATCTCCTTCATGATCTCGGTGGTGCCGCCGTAGATGGTCTGCACGCGGCTGTCGATCCACGCCTTGGCGACCGGGTACTCCATCATGTAGCCGTAGCCGCCGTGCAGTTGCAGGCAGCGGTCGATGACCTTGTTCTGCAGCTCGGTCGTCCACCACTTGGCCTTGGCCGCGTCGACCGCGGTGAGCTGCTCAGCGTTGAGCGCCAGGACGCACTTGTCGACGTAGTGGCGGGCGATCTCGACCTCGGTGGCCAGCTCGGCCAGCACAAACTTGGTGTTCTGGAACGTGCCGATGCTACGGCCGAAGGCTTGGCGGGTCCTGCAGTACTCGATGGTCTGCTCCAGGATCGTCTCGGCCGCCGCGACCGCGCCGACCGCGATGGACATGCGTTCCTGGGGGAGGTTGTTCATGAGCTGGTAGAAGCCCTGGCCGTCGGCGGGGCCGAGGCGGTTGGCGACGGGGACGCGGACGTTGTCGAAGAACAGTTCGGCGGTGTCCTGCGCTTTCATACCGATCTTGTCGAGGTTGCGGCCGCGGCTGAAGCCCTCCATGCCACGTTCCACGACCAGCAGCGTCGTGCCGCGCGCCCCCGCCGTGGGGTCGGTCTTGGCGACGACGACGACGAGGTCGGCGTTGATGCCGTTGGTGATGAACGTCTTCTGCCCGTTGACGACGTAGTGGTCCTCGTTGAGGACGGCGGTGGTCCTGACGCCCTGCAGGTCGCTGCCCGCGCCCGGCTCGGTCATCGCGATCGCGGTGATCAGTTCGCCGGAGACGAAGCCGGGCAGCCAGCGCTGCTTCTGCTCGTCGTCGCTGAGCTCCACGATGTACGGCGACATGACGTCGTTGTGCAGCGCGAAGCCGAGTCCGGAGGCGCCGATCCTGATGATCTCCTCACCGATCACGGTGTTGTAGCGGAAATCCTTGACGCCCGCGCCCCCGTACTCCTCGGGCACCCCGAAGCCGAACATCCCGATTTCGCCGGCCTTCTTCCACACCTCGCGGGGGACGATGCCGTCCTTTTCCCACTGCGCGTGGTGTGGAACGATCTCGCGGGCCAGGAACTCGCGCACGGTCTCGCGGAAGAGCAGGTGCTCCTCCTCGAAGAGGTCTCTGTGCATCTGTTGCCTCCAGGCTGAGGTACTCGGCCACAGAATACGATTCTGGTGCATTGTTTGATGTACGCCGGGCTGGACACGGGTTCATCACAAGTGTCTGAAGTGAGGCGCTTTCGCCTGTGGCGCGGAGGGTGCGAACCCTAAGATCTACCTTCGGTTTACTGTGCTTGATCGGAGTGTCCCGTGGCTCGGTGGCGCAAGGCATTGATCGCCTCTTCGTTAGGTCTGGCCGCCTCGGCCACGTTCGTAGCGCAGCCCGCGTCGGCCAACACGGCCAAACTCGTGGTCGACTACGAGTGCACTAGTGGCATTGCGGGCTCGGCTCCCGTCCAACTGCGCGCCAAGGTGAGCATCCCCACTGTGCTCAAGGTGGGCAGCACGCTCAATCTGGGCTGGTCGCTGGAGTACGTCAACGAACGCACCTTCGTCTCGCCCGGCTACTACGCCTCGGGCGGTCGGGTCGAGCTGACCGGGAACGTGAAACTGTCGGGCGCCTGGAACGGGGTGCTTGAGCCGCGCGGCAACAAGGAGCAGGGGGAACTGCAGCCCGACCTGCCGATGACGCTGCCGGAGGGGTTGTCCGACTTCGCGCACCTGAACCGCGAGGGTGTCGTCAAGATCGAACCCAAGGGCCTCGTGGTGGACTTCGTGCCGCCGTCGGGCGAGGTCGTGGTCAACGACGACGAGCCCGCGGTGAAGTACCTCGCAGGGACGTGGGTGCACGACCAGTCCACCCAGCCCGAGTTCCGCGACCACCTGCGTGACATCCACACCTCCGGCGACCAGTGGGCGAGTGCCGAACTCTCCTTCGTCGGGACCGGCATCGAGTACATCGGCCGCCGCATGCGCGACGTCAGCAGGGTGAAGGTCACCGTAGGCAGCGCCGAGGCGGAGGTCGACCCGACGAAGAACCCCAACGGGTCCGACACGATCAGCACCGAGGGCAACATCACGCTGTGGAGCCGCAAGGACCTCGCCTACGGCCCGCACAAGATCAAGATTGAGAACCTCGACGACCGGCCGATCAACCTGGACGGCTTCCGGGTGATCACGAGGGAGATGGTCAACCCGCCGACGCACCACCGGTCGACGTGTGTGATCACCAACAACCCCGGCGCGGTCGAGGTGACCGTCCAGGGGGACACCACGCCTCCGACGTCGCCGCCGCCCACCACCCCGCCGCCCACGACGCCGCCCCCCACCAACACGCCGACCAACGGGCCGACGACGGGCAATCCCACCAACCAGGCGCCGCACCCCAACGACACCCGGACGTGGGGCAACAGGGTGGTCACCGTCGCGCCCGGGGTGACCGCGACGACGACGGCGACGCCGACCGGTACGGCCGCGCCGAAGCCGGTCACGACCAAGTACGTCAAGGGGCAGGTGAAGAAGATCCCCACCGGTGGGGTCGATACCGGGGAGGCGCCTGAGCGGCGGGAGCCGTACGGGCTGATGGCCGGGGGGACGGTGTTGCTGGCCGGGAGTGCGGCCGGTGGGCTGGTTCTCCGGCGGCGGCGGATCGCGGCGGCCGGTAAGGGAGGAGCGCGCGCATGAGCGAGCAGAAGACGCTGCTGAACAAGGCCCTTCCGGGGCTGTTGATCGCCGGATCGCTGGGCGGGGTGGCCGCCATCACGGTGGGGCTGCTGGCGTACCTGTCGCCGGTGGACGACGGGTCGCGGCCGACGCCGCTGGCCCAGCCGGGGCGGGAGGGCACCGTCGAGGTGAACAACGTGGCCGGGCAGTTCGAGCTGCCGCCGACCGTCGGGCCCGGTGGGGCGGGCGTGCCGCTGCTGCCGGCCGCGCTCAGCGCGCCGCCGCCGGTCGCGGCGGGGCCGGTGGCCGCGCCGATCGCCAAGAGCGCCAAGGCCAGGCCGCTGCGGATCCGGATCCCGAAGATCAAGGTCAACGCGCCCGTGGGGTCGGTGACCGTGGACATCAAGGGCAAGCTGCAGGCACCGCCGCTGGCCAAGCCGAACCTGACCGGGTGGTACAAGTTCAGCCCCGTGCCCGGGGAGATCGGGCCGTCGGTGATCAACGGGCACGTGAGCACGAAGAAGGGCGCGGCCGTCTTCAAGCGGCTGAAGGAGATCGCCAAGGGTGACGCGATCTACGTGTACCGGACGGACGGGAAGGTCACCAAGTTCGTGGTGAGCGGGATCGAGCAGGTGAGCAAGTCCTCGTTCCCGACCGGCCGGGTGTACGGAAACGTGAAGAACGCCCAGCTCAGGCTGATCACGTGTGGTGGCGTGTACAACGCCAAGGACCACAGCTACACCGACAACATCATCGTTTACGCCACCATGTCCAAGAAGAAGGGGTGACAGGGGCGTCAGGGAAATTTGTAAGTGTTTTTGTGGTTTCCAGGTGATTCACAGGGACAGTTCGTAAGATCTCTACCTAACCGTGACCAAGGGCTGGAATCCTGGGTCGCCAGTTGAACCGCCTGTGCTGAAACGGAGACAAGCCAGTGCTGAAGTCCAAGGCGCGGCGCCGCCTCGCCCTCAAGACCTCCGCCCTGACCTTCGCCGGCACACTCGGCTTGCTCGCGGGCTCGATCTTGGGACTGACGTCCCCGGTCTCGGCGGACACGAGGATGGCCGCCCCGGCGCTGACCTACAACTGCACGGCGGGTGGGTTCAATCAGAATCCCGCAGTCCCGGTAACGGTGACTTCGCCGGCTTCCATGGAGCCCGGCAAGACCGGCCAGGTCACCTGGAGTGTGCCGACAGGTCTGACTGCGGGCCGGGCGTTGGCGGTGGGCACGAAGGTGGAGATCAAGAACACCCTCACTCTGACGGGGGGCGCCACGCCGGCGACGCTAGTGGGTTCGTACTCGCAGACCTTGACCACCGATTTGGCCATCGGAGGCCAGTTCGTCCCCACCTCGCAGACTGTGGCAGCGACTGTTACCGCACCAAGCACCGCCGGCACGGTGACTCTGTCCCCGGGCACAGTTCAGACGGCGAAGACGCTCCAGATCATCGTCACCCCTCCCAACGCGACGGCGATCACGACAGACTGCACCTTGACCGCGGCGAATCCTGCGACCGCGTCGATCACTGTCCAGGCCGGCACCGGCACCGGCAACGGCACGAACACCGACATCGTCGACTACCAGTGCAAGCTGGGGACCTCGGCGGCCGAGGATCAGGACATCCAGATCAAGGTCGAGCTCACCATGCCCACCACGGCCAAGGTGGGCGAGCAGTTCACCATCGGCTGGAAGGGCACTTACCAGTCGGGCCAGGAGCTCTACGCTCCCGCCACCGGCACCATGCCCGCGGCCAAGATCTTCGCCTACGCGGCGCTCACCGGCATCACCAACCTGACCTCCGCCACGGGTGAGGGCGCGACCGGCGCCGTCACGGCCGACGCGATCATCGCCTTGCCCACGGCCGCCTTCAACCTGAAGTCGACGGCCAACGCCGCGGGCACCGTCACCGTGAAGCCCGGCAAGATCAACTTTGGGTCGGACGCGGCGACCGGCAACTCGCCGTCCTACCAGTGCACGGTCCAGAACGAGGCGGCGCTCAAGACATACACCTTCACGGTCGCCGCCGGGAACGGGACCGGCACCCCCACCCCCACGCCGACCCCCACCAACACCACCCCCAAGCCCACCCGTACCGTCACCGCCGTCGTCACCAAGACGCCCGTGGGTGGGAACGGCAAGGTGACCAAGACTCCCAAGGGTGGGGCGGAGACCGGAGGAGGCGGTGACATGGGGCCGGACGGGAGGATGTTCGTGCTGACCGGGTCCGCGTTGGTGCTCGTCGCCGGTGTGGGCGGGCTGTACATGCGCCGCCGTACCATCCCCTGGGGCTGAGCGTGGCGCACTACCCCTACCCGGGCGCTCCTGAGGACCCGTACGAGCGCAGGAGCAAGATCCTGCGCTCGACGCTGATCTTCGCGGCGGTCGCCGGTGTGGTGACCGTGGTGGTGGGGCTGCTGTTCATGGTGGCGTCGCCGGGCGAGTACGGCCTGGACGACGGCCGTGAGTCGTTGTCGCTGGCCAACCAGCCCAACGGTCAGGTGCCCGCCAACCCTGAGACGGAGAAGGTGCGGTTCGAGGCCCCGCCGGAGGAGCCGCCGCCGCTGCCGCCCGTGGTGCCCGCGCCGCCGATGCAGCCCTCGACGCCCATGTCGCTGTCCATCAAGCGGCTGGGCATCAAGGCCCCGATCAAACCGCTCGGCGTGGACCGGCAGAACCGCATCGAGACCCCGCCGATCGAGAACAGGAACCTGGTCGGCTGGTACCGGCACAGCTCCACCGCCGGTGAGGTCGGGCCTTCGGTGCTGGTCGGGCACAAGGACACGCGGACGACGAGCGCGGTCTTCAGCCGGGTCGGCGAGATCGTCTACGGCGACAAGATCGAGGTTCAGCGCCGTGACGGCACGACCGCGGTGTTCACCGTGGCGGGCGTGGAACAGATCAGCAAGACGACGTTCCCGACCGACCGCGTGTACGGCGACCGCGACACCGCCCAGCTCCACGTCATCACCTGCGGCGGCGTCTACAACCGCAACACCGGCCACTACACCGACAACATCATCGTCTACGCGACCCTGACGAGCTCGCACCGCACCGGCTAGGCATCCGGGAAACCTATTCCAAACTCTTTCGACGGCCAGGGCCGCCGCGGATGCAACCAGGGCGGGGTCCGCGGTCGAATAACTCTGTGATGGACACCGTGATTGTGCTCTTCACCAGAGACCTGCGGGTGCACGACCACCCGGCGCTGGCGACCGCCTGCGCGCAGGCCCGGCACGTGGTGCCGCTGTTCGTGCTCGACCCGGCCGTGCCGGCGGGCCCGCGCACCCCCTTCCTGCTTGACTGCCTGGCCGACCTGCGCGAGCACCTGCGCGCACGCGCCGGCGATCTGGTGGTACGGCACGGCGACACCGTCACCGAGACGATGAAACTGGCCGGCGAGGTGTCGGCCGAGGCGGTCCATACCAGTGCCGACGTGAGCGCGCTGGCCCGGCGCAGGGAGGACCGCCTGGCCGCCGGACGCATCCCGTTGCGCCGCTTCCCCGGGCTGACGGTGGTCCCGCCAGGCGCGCTGCTGCCGTCCGGGGGCGGAGACCATTACCGGGTCTTCACCCCCTACTGGCGAGCCTGGTCGCAGTACCCGCGGCGGGCGGTGCTCGACCCGCCCGAGCGGGTGCCCATACCTGCCGGGATCGAGGCGGGACGGCTGCCGGGGCGCGAGCCGTACACGGGGATGCGGGGTGGGGAGAAGGCGGCCCGGGCTCGCGCCGAGCGGTGGTTGCGGCTGAGCCTGGACGAGTACGCCGAGGGGCGCGATGACCTGGCCGGAGACCGGACCTCCCGGTTGAGCCCCTACCTGCGTTTCGGCTGCCTGTCGCCGCTGGAGCTGGTCACCAAGGCGGCGGGGGCCTTCGTGCGGCAACTCTGCTGGCGCGACTTCCACCATCAGGTGACGTTCGCCTTCCCAGAGATCGACCGGCGGGATTACCGGCCGCGAGAGGTGAACTGGCGGGACGACCAGGACGCGGTGCAGGCCTGGAAGGAGGGCATGACGGGGATGCCCATCGTGGACGCGGGGATGCGTCAGCTCGCGGCCGAGGGCTGGATGCACAACCGGGCTCGGCTGATCACCGCGACGTACCTGGTCAAGTACCTGCGGGTGGACTGGCGGATCGGCGCGCGGCACTTCTGGGAGCTGCTGCTCGACGGGGATGTGGCCAACAACTACGGCAACTGGCAGTGGGTGGCCGGGACCGGCAACGACACCAGGCCGAACCGGGCCTTCAACCCGCTGCGGCAGGCCAGGCGGTTCGACCCGGAAGGCGAGTACGTCCGCCGCCATGTCCCAGAGCTGGCAGGTCTGCCCGCCGACCGCGTGCACGAGCCTGGGCGGCAGGCCGGATACCCGTCTCCACTCCATCCATCAGATCCTCCCGGGGGGCGTCGTCTTTAGGCGACGGGGGAATCGGGGGCGGGAGGGCCGCCAAGGCCCGAGCGTGCATTGACCTGTCAGGTTGGCGCATCGCAGATTTCTTCCGGGTTTTGTCGGTGCCGGCCGATACCGTGATGTTCTCGTTACCGAGCGTGGGAGGTGGGTGTGCGCAGGTCGTTCAAGTTCCTGCTGCGCCCCACCGTCAAGCAGGCCGCCGCGCTCGCGCAATGCCTGGAAGACCACCGGCAGCTGTACAACGCCGCTCTTGAGCACCGCCGCACCGCCTACCGCAAGGCCGGGGTGACGGTCAGGTACGGCGACCAGTCCGGCGAGTTGAAGCACATCCGTGCCGACGACCCGGACGGGCAGGCGCGTTGGTCGTTCTCCTCCCAGCAGGCCACGCTGCGCCGCCTGGACAAGGCGTTCGCCGCGTTCTTCGAGCGCATCCGCCAGGGCCGTACGCCCGGCTTTCCCCGCTTCAAAGGGCGCGGCTGGTTCGACACGGTGGAGTGGCCCAAGGACGGTGACGGCTGCCGGTGGGACTCCCAGCCCGAACATCCGACCGCCACGTTCGTGCGGCTTCAGGGCGTCGGGCATGTCCGCGTGCACCAGCACCGCCGCGTCCTGGGCACGGTGAAGACGATCAGCGTGAAACGGGAAGGTTCCCGCTGGTTCGTGGTGCTGTCGTGCGATGAGGTGCCCGCCGAGCCGCTCCCGGCCACCGGCGCGGTGGTCGGTGTGGACATGGGCGTCGCCTCGCTCGTCACCACCTCCGATGGTGTGCACGTCGCCAATCCGCGTCACCTGCGAGCGTTCGCTGACCGTCTCACCGTCGCACAGCGGGATCTGGCTCGCAGGAAGCGCGGATCGAAGCGGCGGCGCAAGGCGATCGCCCGCGTTGCCGCGCTGCATGCCAAGGTCCGCCGTCAGCGCCTCGATGGCGCGCACAAGGCGGCGCTGGCGCTGGTTCGCGACTACGACGTGATCGTGCCCGAGGACCTGAAGATCGGGAACATGACCCGGTCGGCGTCCGGCACGATCGAGGCGCCGGGCCGGAACGTCGCACCGAAGTCGGGCCTGAACCGTTCGATTCTCGACGCGGGTTGGGGGGTGTTCCTGACGATCCTGTCACACAAGGCTGAAAGCGCCGGTCGAGAGCTGATCGCGGTGAATCCCGCCAACACCTCCCGCACCTGTGCCCGGTGCGGGCATTGCGCACGGGAGAACCGTCTCACCCAAGCCGAGTTCCGATGTACGGCATGCGGGCATACCGCGCACGCCGACGTCAACGCGGCCAAGAACATTCTCAGGGCAGGGCTTGCCCTTCGCCAGGCTACGGAAGCGGCCTAGCGAGAAGCCGCTCCCTTCAGGGAGCGGAGGAGTCACAGACGAAGGTTCTGTTGTAATCTGCCACTAACCGAATCTTGCTCGGTTTTGTATGGGAGGCACTGTGGCAGAGGCGTACATCGTCGGGGCGGTCCGGACCCCGGTCGGTAAGAAGAAGGGCGGGCTCTCCACCGTTCACCCCACTGACCTGGCGGCTCACACGCTGAAGGCGCTCATCGAGCGCACCGGCGTCGATCCCGCGGCGGTGGAGGACGTCATCATGGGCTGCGTCATGCAGTTCGGCCCGCAGAGCATGGACATCGCGCGCAACGCCTGGCTGAGCGCAGGCCTGCCGGAGACCACCGCCGGCGTCACCATCGACCGGCAGTGCGGCTCCTCGCAGCAGTCGATCCACTTCGCCGCCCAGGGCGTCCTCTCCGGTACCCAGGACCTGGTCGTCGCGGCCGGCGTCGAGTCGATGAGCATCGTGCCGATGGGCTCCTCGATCACCACCGCGCTGGAGAAGGGCATGCCCTTCCCGTTCGGCGAGATGTGGGTGGAGCGGTACGGCAAGCAGGAGATCTCCCAGTTCCGCGGCGCGGAGCTGATGTGCGAGAAGTGGGGCCTCAAGCGGTCCGAGCTGGAGGAGTTCGCCTTCGAGTCGCACCAGCGCGCGGCCAAGGCCATCGCCAACGGCTACTTCAGGGACCAGATCGCCCCGATCAACGGCGTCTCCGACGACGAGGGCCCGCGGCCCGACACGACGCTGGAGAAGATGGCCGGGCTGAAGACTCTGAAGGAGGGCGGCCAGATCACCGCGGCCACCTCGTCGCAGATCTCCGACGGCTCGGGCGCCCTGCTGATCGCCTCCGAGCAGGCCGTACGCGACCATGGGCTGACCCCGCGCGCCCGCATCCACCAGCTCGCCCTCGTCGGCGACGACCCGGTGTACATGCTGACCGCGCCGATCCCCGCGACGCGGAAGGCGCTGACGAAGGCCGGGCTGTCGATCGAGGACATCGACGTCACAGAGATCAACGAGGCCTTCGCCCCCGTACCGCTGGCCTGGATCAAGGAGCTGGGCGCCGACCCGGCCAAGGTCAACCCCAACGGCGGCGCCATCGCCCTGGGCCACCCGCTGGGCGGCACCGGCGCGATCCTGATGACCAAGCTGCTGCACGAACTGGAGCGCACCGGCGGACGCTACGGCCTGCAGACCATGTGTGAGGGCGGCGGCCAGGCCAACGTCACCATCATCGAGCGGCTCTAACCGGGCAGGAGTTCGCGGAGCATCGCCTCGAACTCCCGCACCGTCGGCGGGCGCTCGACGAGCAGCGACTGCAGGCACAGCCCGTCGAGCGCGCCGACGAACAGCCTGACCCGCATCGGATCGTCGGTGTGCCTGCGGGCGAACGCGGCCACCGCCTCCAGCCAGCGCCTGACCGGCTCACGCAGCTCGGGGCGGCGGGCGGCCAGCAGGTAGAGCTCGTTGTCGGCGAGCCGGTCGGCGGGGTCGGCGGCGCTGTCGGCCATCATCTCCGCGAGGCCCCGCAGCCCTTCCTCCAGCGTCTCGGTCTCGGCCGTCAGCCGCTGGACCCGGGCGGCGTCCTTGTCCATGACGCTGGTCAGCGCCGCGCACAGCAGGTCGTCGATGCCCGCGAAGTAGTAGGTGGACGCGGTGGTGGGCAACCCCGCCTCGCGGGCGACCGTACGGTGCGTCACTCCGGAGGCCCCGTCCCTGGCGACCACCCGCAGAGTCGCCTCGATCAGCTCCTGGCGGCGGCGCTCGCCCTTCAGGCGGCGCCCGTCCGTGGTCGGCTCGCTCAGCGCGCACCTCCTGTGCTCGTCACCCCGTGAGGCAGAGTACTCCGCGCTCCAGCGTGGCACGCAGCGCTCGGCGGCCGAGCACGGCGATCCCCAGCGCCAGGAACGCCGCCGTGATCGACACCCAGAACCCCGTCGTGCTCCCGGCCGCGTCCACGACCCAGCCGCCGACCGAGGATCCGGCCGCCAGGCCGACGGTCATACCGGTGAGCACCCAGGTCAGGCCCTCGGTGAGCCGTTCCTCGGGTACGATCCGCGCCACCATGGCCATCACCGTGATCATCGTGGGCGCCCACAGCGCCGCGGACAGGAAGGCCACCGCCGCCAGCGACCACATCCCGTCCACCAGCAGCAGCGGCAGCGTCGCGACGGCCATCCCGCCCATCGTCACCACGAACACCCGCTCCGGCGGCGCGGAGATCTTGAGCGTCCCGAACACCAGCCCCGCCAGGCACGAGCCGACCGCGTAGGCAGCCAGCACCGCTCCCGTCGCGCCGGACTGCCCGCGCTCGCCCGCGAACGCCACGATGACCACCTCCAGCGCGCCGACGCTGGTGGCCAGTGCGGCGAGGGCGACCGCCAGCAGGCGCAGGGCGCCCACCCGCAGGATCGACCCGGTGACCGCGCCGGTCCGTGGGACGACCGGCGGTTCGGTTCGCCTCTGCATCACGAACAGGGTCACCCCGACCGCCAGGAAGAGCGCCGCCGCCAGCGGGCCCGCCTCGGGGAAGACCGCGGTGGACAGCCCCACCGACAGGGCGGGGCCGATGATGTAGGTCATCTCGTCGAGCACCGACTCGAGAGAGAAGGCGGTGTGCAGCCTGGGGGAGTTCCGGTACAGCTCGCTCCATCTGGCTCTGGTCATCGCCCCCATGTTCGGCATGAATCCGGCGGGGAGCGCGAAGACGAACAGCGTCCAGGTGGGGGCGCCGAGGTGGGCGCAGAGCAGCAGCGCGGCGAGGGAGAGCACGCTGAGCGCGGTGGCGGGCGGCAGCACCCGGCTCTGGCCGTACCGGTCGGTGAGGCGGGAGATCTGCGGTGCGGCCAGGGCGGTGGACAGCGTGAAGGTGGCCGCGACCGCGCCCGCGAGTCCGAAGCCGCCGCCGAGCCGGGCCAGCATGGTGACGATGCCGATGGCGGCCATGGACTGCGGCATCCGGGCCAGGAACCCGGCCGAGGCGAACGCTTTCGTGCCGGGGATGGTGAAGACCTCGCGATAGGACACGGCGAGCCTCTCGCTAGAAAGTGGGACGTTCGTTCAGCTTTCTATCACGAGGGAGGCCGCGAACGCGAAGGTGCCCCGCCTCCCTGAGGGAGACGGGGCACTCGACGGGGCCTTAACGGCCCTTGGGCGGGATGCGGCGCGGCGGTGCGATGGGCCGCTGCGGCATCTTGGGCATCTGCCGCGGCATCGGCGGCAGATTCCGCCCCGGATGGTCGGGCGGGGTGTTACCAAGCTTCTTGGCGGAACGAACACGCATGAGAAGGCTCCTTCACGTGACGGACGACGCGGCCAGGGCCGGTCGGACAAGCTCAGCTGCCGCGTCTGGAACGGACGGGGGAACGAGCTGAGGCCGGGCTGATCAGGTCAGCCCCGGCGCATCACAGGTAAAGGCGCATGTCCACGACAGTAGGCGGCCCCGGTACGGCGGCGCAACGCAATTAGTGAGGCCGCCCGCGGAGGAGGAAACGCGGGCGGCCTCGCGAGGAAGGTCTACTTGATCGAACCGGCGGTCAGACCGCCGACCACCTTCCGCTCGATGAGCGCGAACAGGATGATCACCGGGATGGTGGCGATCACCGAACCGGCGAACAGGTTCTGCCAGTCCACCTGGTACTGCCCGATGAAGGAGTTCAGCGCCACCGTCAGCGGCTGCTTCTCCGGCGTCGTGGTCAGCGTCAGGGCGACCACGAACTCGTTCCAGGCCGCGATGAAGGTGAAGATCAGCGCGGTGATGACGCCCGGCATGGCCAGCGGCAGCGTGATCCGGAACAGCGCGCCGAAGCGCCCGTTGCCGTCGATGAACGCCGCCTCCTCCAACTCGCGCGGGATGGAGGAGAAGTAGGCGTTCAGGATCCAGACCGCGAAGGCCAGGTTGAAGCCGCCGTTCACCAGGATCAGCGACCAGATGCTGTCGACCAGGCCGAACTGGAAGAACTCCCGGTAGATGCCGACGAGCATCGCGGTCGGCTGGAACATCTGGGTGATCAGCACCAGGATCAGGAACGCGGTACGCCCCCTGAAGTTGTGCCGGGCGGTGTAGTAGGCCGCCGGCAGCGCCACCAGCAGGACCAGGATCGTCGACCCCGCCGCCACCTTCAGCGTGACCCACAGGTTGTCGGCCAGGCCGCCGGTCCAGAAGTTGGTCAGGTTCGACCAGTCGTAGCTGGTGGGGAAGTACGTGGCCTCGCGCAGCGACGTCTGCGGACGCAGCGCGGTGAGCAGCATGACCAGGTACGGGAAGAGGAAGATGAAGGAGACCACGTAGGCGACGGCCGCGATGACCACCGTCTTGACGGACGGCAGTTTCCGGGTGCCGCGCGGCATGGCGCGGGCGTGCGACGGCCGGGTGTGCGAGGCGGTCTTGACGGCCATCACTGGACCTCCGTCTTCCAGCGCGAGACCTTCAGGAAGATGGCGGTCAGCACGATCACCATGCCGAAGTTGATGACCGACATCGCAGCCGATTCCCCGATATTTGAGTTCTTGAGGATGAACATGAAGATCGTCGAGGTCGCCGTCGAGTAGCCCGGCTGCCCGTGGGTCATCGCCCAGATGATCGGGAAGCTGTTGAAGACGTTCATGATGTTGATCAGCGCCGCGACCGTGAGCGCGGGCCGCAGCAGCGGCAGCGTGATCGACCAGTACGTGCGCAGCTTCGACGCGCCGTCCATCCGGGCCGCCTCGTAGACGTCGGCGGGGATGGTGGCCAGACCGGCCAGCAGCGCGTAGGTGGTGAACGGCACCGACACGAACACCGCGACGAAGATCAGCCACGGCATCGCGGTCGAGGCGTCGCCGAGCTGGTCGGCCGCCGCGCCGCCCATGGCGTCGATCCATCCGAGATCCCGCCGGATCATGTTGATCAGGCCGACCTCGGGGTCGAGCATCCACTTGAAGATGATCGCCGTCATCAGCACCGAGGCCGCCCACGGCGCGATCAGCGCCCAGCGCGCGACCTTGCGGCCGGGGAAGCGCTGGTTGAACAGTTGCGCGAGGGCCAGCGAGATCAGCACGGTGAGCACCACCACCGCCACGACCCAGATCAGGCTCCGGAACATCACGCCGCCGAAGTCGTCCTCGGCGAAGAGCTTGGTGTAGTTGGCGGTGCCGTTGGAGCCCTGGACCACGCCGAACCGGCTGATCTTCAGGAACGACGACCTGATCATCTCGACCACCGGCCAGAGCACGACCAGGGCGATCAGCACGATCGCGGGCCCGACCCAGGCCAGGGGCTCGAGGGCGCGCCACCCCCTCGATTTCTGCTGCATAACTCCCGCTTTCTGGTTAGCGGAGGTACGGCCGGCGCCGCTGCGCCGGCCGTACCTCCCGCCGATCTGTCAGGCCGGGGATCAGCCGGCGTCGGCGACCTTCTGCAGGCCCTCCAGGACCTTCGCCGGGTCGTCCTTGACGGCCCCGCCGATGGTCTGCTTGATCTGGGTGTTCACCTCGGACCACTTCGGGTCCTGGAACGGGTAGAACGTGGCGTTCGGCAGGCCGTCGAGGAACGGCTTGAGCTTCTCGTCACCCGACAGCTTCTCGATGCCGCCCTTGGTGACCGGCAGCAGCTTGTAGAGATCGACGATCTTCTGGGTGGCGGAGCCGGTGTAGAAGAAGTCCATGAACTTCTTGATCTCGGCGGGGTGGTTGTTCTTGTTGAACGCCATGATCCAGTCCATGACGCCGAGCGTGGTGTCCAGCGGGCCGGCCTTGCCGGGGATCGCGACGACGCCGTACTTGTCCTTCACCGTGCCCTTGTCGAAGATCGGAATCGACATGGGGCCGCCGTTGACCATGCCGACCTTGCCGGCCGCGAAGTCCTCCCAGACCGTCTTGCGGTCCTTGGTGCCCGGGTTCGGGGTGGTCAGGCCGGCGTCGACCAGGCCCTTGATGTAGCCGAAGGTCTCGACGTTCTGCGGGGAGTTGATCGCCCACTTGCCGGAGGCGTCCTTGTAGCCGCCGCCGTTGCCCATCATCCACAGGAACGACTCGCCCTGGGCCTCCTCGGCACCGAGCGGCAGGCCGAACGGCTGGGTCACGCCCGCGCCCTTCAGCTTCTCGGCCGCGGCCTTGAGCTCGTCCCAGGTCTTGGGCGGCTCGGTGATGCCGGCCTTGGTGAACAGCTCCTTGTTGTAGAACATGGCGCGCGCGGAGGAGACGAACGGCAGGCCGTACGCGGTGCCCTCGACCTTGCCGTACTCGGCGAACTTCTCCAGCAGGTCGGTCTGCACGTTCGGGGAGACGATCTCCTCGACCTTGTGCAGCATCTGCTCCTTGACGAAGCCGGAGTAGTCACCGGTCTGCAGGATGTCCGGCACCTGGCCGTTCTGCACCATGGTGGCGACCTGCTTGTCGATGTCGTTCCAGTTGATCACCTGGACATCGATCTTGATGTTCGGGTTGGCCGCCTCGAACTCCGTCTTCAGGCTCTCCCAGAACTTCTGGCCGCTGTTCTCGGCCGTGGGGCCGTCGCCGTAGTCGGCCGCGACCAGCTTCAACGTGACGGCGCCACCGGCGCCTTCGGCCTTCTTGTCGCCGCCGCCCGGCGCGGGGTCGCTGGAGCCGCAGCTGGTGAGGACCAGCATGGTGGCGAGGCCGAGCGTGGCCGCGCCCACAAGCTTCTTGTTCACCGTAGATACCGCCTTCTCGTCGGACGGGTGACGCTGGTCCGTACCAGCCACCGGACCCCGCCCAGGGGAATGGGGGTGCGCAGAGCAGCAGCTCGACGCGTTTGCGTCAGAGTAAGCCTGTGTTCAGCGGCCGGTCTATACCGGTTGGTATCGGTTTGAAAACATCCGCCCCTTTGCGGTCTAGACCGCGCTCCATCGCGACCGAATACCGCGCGATATATGCTCTTTTGATCACAATCGTGCATGGACCCTCTCAGGGGATGGGTCGGTGCACGTTCTCTCCGCCCGAGGGCGCGCCGATCCACGGGCCCTCGATCGACGGGTCGAGGATGCCCTCCTCCAGGAAGGTGTAGCGGCCGTCCAGCAGGTAGCGGGCCAGCCGTGCGTCCTGGCTGTCGGTGTTGTCCCACAGCCGCGCGAACAGCGCGTCCACCCGCAGACGCGACTGCCCGCAGAACGTGTCGGCCAGCTCGAGCGGACGCCGGCCCAGGTCGCGCGAGTCCTCCTCGGCCCGCACGCAGGTGGCCGTCATCGCGAACAGTTCCGCGCCGATGTCGACGATCCTGCCCAGGAAGCCCTGCTTGTGTTCAAGCCCGGCCTGCCAGCGCGACATCCCGTAGAACGTGCAGCGCGCCAGCTTGCGGCTGGTCCGCTCCACGTACCGCAGGTGGCGGGCCAGCGGGCCGAACGCGCCGTAGGAGGCGGGCAGGTTGCCGGTGCCCGCGACCAGCGTCGGCAGCCAGCGGGCGTAGAAGCGGCTCGCCCGCTTCAGCGCCCGCGCCCGCTCCTGGCGGGAGGCGTCCGGGGAGACCAGCTCACCGGCGACCGACAGGTGCGCGTCGACCGCCTCGCGGGCGATCAGCAGGTGCATGATCTCCGTGGAGCCCTCGAAGATGCGGTTGATGCGCAGATCGCGCAGGATCTGCTCGGCGGGCACCCCGCGCTCACCCCTGGCCGCCAGTGACTCGGCCGTCTCGTAGCCCCGGCCGCCCCTGATCTGGACCAGTTCGTCGCCGACCTGCCAGGCCATCTCCGAGGCGAACAGCTTGGCCAGCGCGGCCTCGATCCTGATGTCGTACGACTCGTCGTCGGCCATCCGGCTGGACAGGTCCACCACGGCTTCGAGCGCGTACGCGGTCGCCGCGACGAAGGCCAGCTTGCGCGCCACCGCCTCGTGCTCGCCGACCCTGCGCCCCCACTGCACCCGGGCGTTGCACCACTCCCTGGCGATCTTCACCGCCCACTTCGCGCCGCCCGCGCAGGTGGCGGGAAGCGACAGCCGCCCGGTGTTCAGCGTGGTGAGCGCGATCTTCAGCCCTTGCCCCTCGCGCCCGATCAGGTTCCTGGCGGGCACCCTGACCCCGGAGAACTCCGTCACGCCGTTCTCGATGCCGCGCAGCCCCATGAACGCGTTGCGCCGCCTGACCGTGACGCCCTCCGCGCGCGCGTCCACCACGAACGCGCTGATCTTCCCGCCCGTCCTGGCCATCACCACCAGCAGGTCGGCGACCACGCCGTTCGTCGTCCACAGCTTGACGCCGTCCAGCACGTAGTCGTCGCCGTCGCGGGTCGCGGTCGTCGCCAGCCGCGCCGGGTCGGAGCCGACGTCCGGCTCGGTGAGCAGGAACGCGGAGATCTCGCCGCGGGCGCATCTGGGCAGGAACTCGCGCTTCTGCTCCGGCGTGCCGAACAGCTTCAGCGGCTGCGGGACGCCGATCGACTGGTGCGCGGACAGCATCGCGGCGAGCGCGGGGGAGTAGGAGCCGACCAGGATGAGGGCGCGGCTGTAGTACAGGTGCGGCAGGCCGAGGCCGCCGTACTCCTCCTCGATCGTGATCCCGAACGCGCCCAGCGCGGCCAGGCCCTTCACCACCTCGTCGGGGATGCGCGCGGTCCGCTCGATCAGCGCGGGGTCGACCCGGTGGTCGAGGAACCTGCGCAGGGCGCGGACGAACTCCTCGCCGCGCTTGGTCTGCGCCTCGTCGAGGGCGGGCGCAGGATGCACCAACTCAAGCCGGAAATTTCCGAGGAAGAGCTGCTTTGCGAAGCTCGGCCGTGCCCACTCCGTCTCCCGGGCCTGCTCGGCGAGCTCTCGTGCCTTCACGTATTCGCTCATCCCGACCTCCTCTCCGTCGCTACCCGGATAGGTGTCAGCTCAAAGGTGCCCATTCCGCCTGTATGGGCATGTGCCCCCAGACGGGCACCACCGCTACGGCGACGGGATGAAGCTGTACGCGACGACCTGCGGAAGGTGGCGAACGCCCCGGGCGCCTGGGTGCCGCAAGGCGTAGGAGAGCAGCGCGGGCGGGTCGAAGTGGTTGACCCGGCGGCGCGAGCGGGACAGGGCGTTGACGATCACGGCCGCCGCGGCCGGGTCAGGCTCACTGCGGGCCAGGTCGAACGCCACCCGTAACGGTGTCAGCACCGGCACCCCGCGCACCTCGACGAGATCGTCCGGCGCGATCGTCGCCTGCCTGACCAGCAGGCCGTCCCGCTGCCTGATCATCGTCCCCACCGGGACGACCAGCTCCGCCGGATCACCGTCGCGCAACAGGTTCACCCCATGCAGGCAGGCGGCCAGCCGCCCGCCGACCGCCGCGTTCGCGGGCGCGATCAGCATCGCGGCCTGGGCCTTGCGCCGGGGCGTCAGCCGCAGGTCCCGGTGAAGGTAGACATCGCGGAACACCCTCACCCAGCGCGCGCTGCGCAACTGCCCGGCGGTGACCAGCCCCGCCTCGACGGCCGCACTTCCCAGAAAGGGCCCGCCGAGCAACTCGGAGGGCCCTCTTGATCGCTGAACCATCGCCAAAGTCTCGCACGCGGGGATTTGCCGCGTGCCGCCTCAGGAGGGGACGCGGGCGACGCAGAAGACGGTCTGGCCGAAGGGAGGACGGATGAACCGCTCGAGGAGGCGGGTGGCGGGGACGACGGTACGGTCGTAGATCTTGACCAGGCGGGGGTCCGGGTAGCCGACGCCGCCGCGGCGGACCGCCGCCCACCAGGCGATGCCGCCCAGGAAGTTGATCGGCTTGAGCACCTCGATGTCCAGCCCCGCCTTGGCGACCGTGGCGCGCAGCGTCTTGGGTGTGTACCGCTGCACATGCCCGACCTTGCGGTCGAAGTCTCCATAGAGCTGCATGTAACCGGGCACCCAGATGACGATCCGCCCACCGGGCAGCGTGACCCGGGCCAGCGAACGCAGCGCCTCGGCGTCCTCCTCGATGTGCTCCAGGACGTTCATCAGGACGACGGTGTCGACCTTGTCCTCCAGCGGGATCTCCGTCGGCAGCCCGAACTGCAGCACGTCGATCTCGTCCCGCCCGGCGAACCGCTTGCGGAGCTGATCGACGCAGTAGGGATCGAAGTCACTCACGACCAGCCGGTCCACCCGCGGCAGGAACTGCTCCGCGAAGTGCCCGAGCCCGGACCCGATCTCCAGAAGCGACCGCCCCACATGTGGCGCGACCATGTCGAACTCGTATCGCCGGTAGTTCTTGCCCTCGTCGCCACCCAGGTGGTTCTCGAGAGCCTCGTCGCCGGCCGCCGGTTGAACTACACGGTCATACCCAGACATAAAGTCCCGTTCCTCCATGGAAAAACCGCAGCAGTCGCCACGGTCACGGATCTGGAGAGTCTAGTGCCCAATTCTTGAACACACGCCGCCCTTCCCAGGACCCCTGCCCATGCGGTGGAATCTCACTCGTCCATGGACGACGACGAAGCGATCACCCGCTCCCTCGCCGGCGACCTGGCCGCCTACGAGGCGCTGGTCGCGCGCTACAGCACGCTCGCGCACCGCACCGCCGCGATGCTCGGCGCCGGCGACGAGGCCGAGGACGTCGTCCAGGAGGCGTTCGTGAAAGCCTTCCGGCACCTGTCCACCTTCCGGCGCGACGCCCCCTTCAAACCGTGGCTGCTGCGCATCGTCGCCAACGAGACACACAACCTGACCAGGGGACGCGGACGCAGGACCGACCTGACCGCGCGCCTCGGCGCGACCGCCGAACAGGCCGCGCCGGACGACCCCGAGGGTACGGCGATCGCCACCGACCGCAGGACCCGCCTGCTCGCGGCGGTACGCCTGCTCCCTGACCGGGAACGCGAAGCGGTCGTCTGCAGGTACTTCTTACAGCTCTCGGAAGCGGAGACTGCGCACGTGCTCGGCTGGAAGGTCGGAACGGTCAAGTCGCGGACACACCGCGGCCTGGCCAGGTTGAGGGAGGAGGTGGGTCGTGACCTCGGATGATCCGCGCGATCTCGAAGCCGAGCTCATCGCCCTCGGCGACTCCCTCGACGCGCCCGACCCGGCGGGCGTGGCGGCGGCCGTACGAGCACGCCTGGAACGACCCGAGCCCGAGCGCAGGCGGGCGCCGCGCCGGATCAGGCGCTGGCAGCTCGTCGCCGCCATCGTGCTCGCCGTCACCGCGGCCACCGCCGCCACCCCGCAGGGCAGGGCGGCGGTCGTGCAGATCCTCCGCTACGCGGGCATCGAGCTGCGCGTCGGCGACCCGGCGCCCGCCCCCGGCGAACGGCAGCCGATCCCGGGCGAGCGCGTCGTCACCCTGGACGAGGCCAGACGGGCCGCCAAGTTCCCGATCAAGCTGCCCGCCGAGCTCGGCGACCCCGAGCGGGTGACCGTCGGCGACGGCGGCAGAGTCGTCTCGCTCACCTGGCCCGGCGGCGTACGCCTGGACCAGTACGACGGCCGCCTCGAACTCGTCTTCCGCAAGGACCTCGGCCCGCCATGGCCCGAAGAGACCCGCGTCGGCGCCACCCAGGGCTGGTGGATCTCCACGCACCACACGCTGACCTACCTGCCCGGCGGCGGCGGCACACCCGTCCCGCTGCGCCTGGCCGGTCCCACCCTCGCCTGGCAGGACGGCGGCCAGGGCCTGCGCCTCGAAGGCGTCGCCTCACTCACCAGAGCCGTGCGGATCGCCCGCTCAGTCCGCTGACAGCCACGCGTCCACACCCTTCAGCAGGTCCTTCTTCACCGACTCGGGAGCCGCCGACGACCGCACCGACTGCCGCGCCAGCTCGGCCACCTCCGCGTCGTCGAAGCCGTACTCCTCCCGGGCGAGCCGGTACTGCGGCAGCAGCCGCGAGCCGAACAGCAGCGGGTCGTCGGCCCCCAGCGCGATCGGCACCCCCGCGTCGAACAGCCGGCGCAGCGGCACGTCCGACGCGTCCTCGACCACCCCGAGCCCCACGTTGGACGTCGGGCACACCTCGCAGCAGATCTGCCGGTCGGCCAGCCGGTGCATCAGCCGCTCCGACTCCGCCGCCCGCACCCCGTGCCCCACCCGGTCGGCGTCCAGATCGTCGACGCACTCGGCCACACTGCGCGGCCCCAGCAGCTCACCCCCGTGCGGTACGGCCAGCAACCCCGCCTTCTTCGCGATCCGGAACGCCCGGTCGAAGTCCCGCGCCTGCCCCCGCCGCTCGTCGTTGGACAGCCCGAACCCCACCACACCCCTGTCGATGTACTGCCCGGCCAGCCTGGCCAGCGTGTTGGCGTCCAGCGGATGCCGGGTGCGGTTCGCCGCCACGATCATCGCGATGCCGATCCCCGCGTGCTCGGCCGCCCGCGCGGCCGCGTCCAGCATCAGCTCCAGCGTCCTGGTCAGCCCCCCGAACCGCGGCGCGAACCCCGACGGGTCCACCTGGATCTCCAGCCACCGCGAACCCTCGGCCGCCTCGTCCTCGGCCGCCTCCCGCAGCAGCCGGTACACGTGCTCGTCGCGCCGCAGCACCGACCTGGCGATGTCGTAGAGCCGCTGGAACCTGAACCAGCCCCGCTCGTCGGTCGCGCGCAACTTGGGCGGCCAGTCCTCCTCCAGCGCGTCGGGCAGGTGCAGACCCTGATCGCGAGCCAGCTCGATCAGCGTCGTGTGCCGCATCGAGCCGGTGAAGTGCAGGTGCAGGTGAGCCTTGGGGAGCTGGTCAAGGGGACGTGCCATTTCCATATCCTGCCGCAACCGGACTCAACCCGGCACCCGGCTCGCGCGTTGGGGAGGGCGAAAGGGGGTCCCGCCGATGACCGAAGAAGACGAGACGGCTTTCGACGAGTTCCTCGCCGCCAGGAGCACGGCGCTCCTGCGCACCGCGATCCTGGTCTGTGGAGCCACCCGGCACGACGCCGAGGACCTCGTCCAGAACGCGCTGGAGAAGGTCTACCGGCACTGGCCGAGGATCAGGAACGACAACCCCGAGGCCTACGCGCGCAAGGTGGTCGTCAACGCGGCCATCTCCGCGGCCAGACGCCGGAAGATCATCAACGAGATCACGTTCGCCAGGCCGCCCGAGACCGAGGCCGGATCACCCGACCTGGACCTGCGGGACACGCTGATCAACGAACTGCGCAGACTGCCCGCCAGGATGCGGGCCGTCCTGGTCCTCCGCTACTGGGAGGACATGTCCGAGGCCGCCACCGCGACAGTCCTCGGCTGCTCCGCGGGGACCGTGAAGAGCCAGGCGGCGCGGGGGCTCGCCAGGATCCGCGACAACATGACCGAACCCGAAGGAGCGATGCGATGAAGACAGAGGACGCGCTCGCCGAGGCGATGTCCGCACACGTCGCGGACGTCCACGCCTCCCCCTTCCTGGGCGGGGCCGTGCGCCGCCGACGCCGCGCCCACATCCTCAGATTCCGTACGGCCGGCGCCGCCCTCGTCACCGCCACGGTGGCCCTGGGAGTGCCGGTGTACCTGAACCTGATCCCGGGCACCAACACGGCCGCCCCCGCCCAGGCCGTACACGAGACGAAGGTGGTCGTCCCCAACGTCGAGGGCCTGACCCCTTGGCAGGCCGACAACGCCCTGAAGGCCGTCGGGCTGGTCGCGCAGCCAGACGGCAACGCCACGGTCGCCACGCAGAACCCACGCGCGGGCACACAGGTCGATCCCGGCACTGTGATCCAGCTCACCGTCAACCCCATGCTGCCCCAGGAGCTCGGCGACCTCGGCGACGGCCGCAAGTTCGGCGGCATCGAGATCGGCTACCTGCCCGAGGGCCTGAAGTGGAGGGAGTGGTCGGGCAAGGACCGCTTCGGCAAGGACAGCTACACCACCTCCTTCGACGACGGCGTGGACAGCGGCGCCTACTCCATCCAGGTCATAGTCAGGCGCGGCGAAGCGGTGAAGACCATCCAGCACCGCCGCGACGCGGTGGCCGGAAAGGACTGGACCAAGGTCAAGGTCCACGGACAGGAGGGCTACCTGGCCAACTTCGGCGAAGACGGCGAGCCCCACAAGGTCGGCGTGTACAGCGAGCCCGGAGGCGGCACCCACACCATCGGCTGGAACGAGAACGACAACCTCGCCATCGAGGTGATGATGGGCCCCTACCGCGTCGAGAAGCTCAGCAAGGACGAGATCAGCGCGGAGCTGAAGCGGATCGCGGACGAAATCAAGGTGATCACCAACTGAAAGGTGGGCATCTAACGAGGTATGACGCCCGCCGGTGATCAGCGGCGAGGATGGCGCGCCATCCTCGCCTTCACCGCGCTGGCGGTGACGATCGCGGCGATCTACTCCATCTTCTCCTCAGGCTTCGGCCGCCCGACCCGAACCACGGCGGGCCCCGCCGCCCGCCCGCTCCCCACGGTCACGGTCCCGCCCGAACCCGCGCCCACGACTGCCCGGCCGAGAGGGGCCTCCGCCCGCGCCCCCGTCCGCGTGCCCAGGCCCAGCACCACCATCGCGGTGATCGCCGACAACTTCTGGCTCACCTACCTGCCCTCCGACCTCGTCCGCACCGGCGGCGGCGCCATCGAACCCGAAACCGGCGTCGAGGGCGGCTGGGCCCGATTCGGCTCCGGAGAGCGGTACGTTGAAGCCCAGGTCGAACACGGCACCGCCGCCGCCGACTGGACGACCTATCGCCAACGCCTCACCCTGACCAGCCCGCGCGACATCACCGTGCGTGGCAGACCCGCCATGGTCGGCGAACACCCCAGCGGCGGCAAGGCCATCGCCTGGCTCGAACGCGCCGGAACCGGTGCCTGGATCCGGGTCAGCGACGCCCTCAGCAAGGAACTCATCCCGATCGCGGCGTCGGTGACGGCTCCTGTAGGAGAGTGACCAGGTGAGGCGAGCCCGATCCACGGCGACCCTGCTCGCCGTGCTCTGGCTCGGCGGCTGCGGTGGCTGCGGCGCGAGCGAGCCGGCCACCCCCACCGCGCCGCCGTCGCCCGCCCCCCAGCAGGCGGTCAGGCCCAAGGCGGCGGCCGTGTCCATGTCCTGCGGCCCGAAGGCCCGCCTGCGGACCGGCTACCTGCCGAGGGGCCTGAAAGCCAGAACCTCGCTCAGGGCCGTGCGCCCGCTCGGCAAGGTGCGCGGCTACCGCTGGAAGACCGCCGACGGCCAGTGGCTCGCCGTCGGCGTCGTGTGCGGGGTCCGCGGCGCGGGCCACCTCGTCTCCCTGGTCGCCACAGCCAGCCTCGACATGCACAAGGGCAGACCCGCCATCCGCTGGACCAGGGGCCGCTCCTCCTACGTCCTCTGGCTCGACCGCCCCGGCACCGCCGTCCTCGTCGCCGCCAGCTCCGCCCTCACCCTCGAGATCCCCCGCGTGATGACCGGGATCAAGGGCAACCCTTCACCCCGCTGAGGCGTACATAGGGGCATGAAGACCCAGCCGCCCGCCAGAGCGGCCGAGTTCGCTGACTTCGTGGCCGCGCGGGGCACGAGTCTGCTGCGCCTGGCCCATCTCGCCTGCGGTTCGCGCGACGACGCCGAGGACGTCCTGCAGACGGCCCTCGAACGCGCCTACCGCCACTGGCCGAGACTGCGCCCGGACACCGACCCCGAACCGTACGTGCGCCGCATCGTCGTCAACACCGCCATCAGCCGGGCCCGCCGCCGCGCCATCCTGCGCATCACCCCCTACGGCACGCTCCCCGAACCCGCCGCCCCCAGCGAGACCAGGGGCGTGGAGTTGCGCCAGGTCCTGACCGCCGGCCTGCGCGCCCTGCCACCCAGGCAGCGGGCCGTGCTCGTGCTGCGCTTCTGGGAGGACCTGACCGAGGCCCAGACCGCCGAGACCCTGGGCTGTTCGATCGGCACCGTCAAGAGCCAGGCGTTCAAGGGCCTGGCACGCCTGCGCGCCCTGATCGGCGCCGGCCTCGTGGAGGAAGTGGCCAGCGATGCTTGAGAACGTACTGCGCGAGGCGATGGCCGAGGAGACCGCCCACCTGCTGGCCGCCCCCGACCTGACGGACCAGGTGGTACGGCGCTCGCACCACCGCCGCAGGACCCGCGCGAAGGCCCTGGCGGTCGCGACGGCGCTCGCGATCCTGTGCACCGGCATCGGCGGATACGTCATGACCCGCGACCGCGACCAGGTCGCCGCGACCACCAGGCTGGCCCGGCTCGACGACGTCATGGTCCGCTACCTGCCGCCTGACCTCGGCCGCCCGACCCAAGGCAGCATGGGCGATGCGGGCACTCTGACCTGGGGCTCGGCCGATGACCTCGTCAGAGTCACCCGGTACGGCACCTCGCCCACCCCCGACCCGGCCACGCTCATGCCGGACGGCGCCCCCTTCACGATCAGAGGCAGACCTGGACGAATCTCCCCGGACGGCACCGACCTGCTCTGGCGGGAATGGCCCGGCCTCCTGCTCCGCGTCACCGTGGGCGCGAACCACACCGGCGACCTGGGCCGTATCGCCGAGGGCTTGCGCATGTGGGACCCGACCGACGGCACCCTGGCCGGAATCCGCGTCTCCTACCTGCCGCCCACGGTTCACCTGGCCGCCCCCGCGACGGGCGCGACCAGGAAGTGGACCGGTGCGGACGGAAAACAGATCACCCTCACGGCCGTCCAGGCCTCCTCCCTGGAGGAGGTCATGACCTGGGGGCGCGGCCACCTGAACCTCGAAGGAGGCCAGACGACCAAGGTCAACGGCAAGCCCGGCTACGAGAGCAGGACAGGTGACGCCCGCCTCTGGCTCCAGGAACCCGGCCAAGGCTTCATCCTCACCGTCTCCGGCTCCCTCCTCCCCGAAACGAACCGCATCCTGGCCGGAATCGCCCCCCTCCCACCCACCCCCGGCCTCCCCACCACCTTCGAGGGCATCACCGTCACCCACCTCCCCCCGGGACTCCAACCGGCCGGCACCGGAGCACTTGACGGAATCGGCATGAACTGGGGCGGTGGCGGAGAGGTGCGCATCGAGGTGGTCAGAGGCGACCACGCCAAAACCCTCGACACGCTCAAGAACGTCTCTTGGCCGACCAACGAGAGGTTCGCCGACCTCAGGAGGACCACCGTCAACCGCACCCCGGGCCTCACCGGGCGAATCCAGGGCGGCGACACCCCCAGAGGCCACATGACCCTGTGGGTCGCCCGCCCCGGCTACGGCATCCGCGTCCACGTCAGCGACGCTCTCGCCGGGGAACTCCCCGCCATCGCGGCCGGAGTCACCGTCAACCCACCACCACCGCCCAGAAGCGACGAGGTGGACGGCATCCGGCTCGGTCACCTGCCCGAAGGACTCACCCGCGAGAACACCACCCGCGCCGGAGAGACGTCCACCACCGGCACGTGGCGCGGCGCGGAAGGACGGGAACTACGCGTCGAGGTTCACCGTGGCGGACCGTCCACGCGGTACTGGATCAGGGAAAGCCTCGGCGTGCCCACCGCCGTCACCACCCTCGGCGAAGGCGACCGCGTCAGAGTGGCCGGTCCTGGCTGGACGCGGGAACTCTGGCTGGTCGACGGCGGCCTGGCCATCATGGTGACGACGAACACCGACCTCGACCGCGTCATGAAGGGCCTGCGGATCAAGGAGCGAAGGCCCGAGCCGAAACGCGTGAACCGCAACCAGGGCGTGCCCGTGAACGGCTCCCTCTGCGATGCCCGATCCACCACGCCGCCGCCCCCAGGCAAGGCCCTGCCTGCCAGACGGGCGGTCAGGGGTCTGTGGTTCACGGATCGGCCGAAGACGCTCACCCGTGGGGCGGGCTTCACGACCTTCGACGGGCTCGTCCCGAGTGGCGGCATGCGGATCTACGGCTACACCTGGACCAGGCCGGGAAGCCCGACCCGGCTCAGCGCCGGTGTCGTCTGCGGCGTCCAGACCTCCGGACAACTCGCCGCCCTCGTGCCGGGCGCCCAGCCCGCCGTACTGCGCGGCAAGCCCGCACTTACCTGGGCCCGCCAGGGGGCGCTCTACGCCATGTGGCTGGAGCGCCCCGGGGCGGTGGTCTTCGGCGGCGGCACGGCCGACCTCGCGGAGGGCCTGGAAGCCGTCACAGGAGGGCTGGACGTGACGCCCTGGCCGCAGTAGTCAGCGGGCCTCGGAGAGGAGCTTGGCCAGGCGGCTGACGCCCTCGGCCAGGTCGTCGTCGCCCAGTGCGTACGACAGGCGGAAGTAGCCCGGCGTGCCGAACGCCTCGCCCGGGACCACCGCCACCTCGGCCTCCTCCAGCACCAGCTCGGCCAGCTCGGCGGAGGTCTGCGGGCGATGCCCCCGGATCTCCTTGCCCAGCAGCGCCTTGACCGACGGGTACACGTAGAACGCGCCCAGCGGCTCCGGGCACAACACGCCCGGGATCTCGTTCAGCAGCCGGACCATCGTCCGGCGCCGCCGGTCGAACGCCTCCCGCATCTCCGCCACCGCCGACAGGTCGCCCGAGACGGCGGCCAGCGCGGCCATCTGCGACACGTTCGCGACATTGGAGGTGGCGTGCGACTGCAGGTTGGTCGCGGCCTGGACCACGTCCTTCGGGCCGATCAGCCAGCCCACCCGCCAGCCGGTCATCGCGTACGTCTTGGCCACGCCGTTCAGGATGACGACCCGGTCGGCCAGCTCGGGGACGGCGGTGGCGATGCTGGTGAACTCGGCTTCGCCGTACACGAGGTGCTCGTAGATCTCGTCGGTGACCACCCACAGGCCATGCTCGGCCGCCCAGCGGCCGATCTCCTCGACCTGGGCGCGCGGGTAGACCGCCCCCGTCGGGTTGGACGGCGACACGAACAGCAAAACTTTGGTACGGCCGGTGCGGGCCGCCTCAAGCTGCTCGACGCTCGCCAGATAACCCGTGGTCTCGTCGGTGACGACGTCCACCTGCACGCCGCCGGCCAGCTTGATCGCCTCGGGATAGGTCGTCCAGTACGGCGCGACGACCAGGACCTCGTCACCCGGGTCCAGCAGCGTCGCGAAGGCCTCGTAGACCGCCTGTTTGCCGCCGTTGGTGACCAGCACCTGTGAGGCGTCGACCTCGTAGCCGGAGTCGCGCCGGGTCTTCTCGGCGATCGCCTGCTTGAGCTCCGGCAGACCGCCGGCCGGGGTGTACTTGTGGAAACGCGGGTTACGCGCCGCCTCGATGGCGGCCTCGACGATGTAGCCGGGCGTCGGGAAGTCGGGCTCGCCCGCGCCGAAGCCGATGACGGGGCGGCCGGCCGCCTTCATGGCCTTCGCTTTGGCGTCGACGGCCAGCGTGGCGGACTCGGAGATCGCGGCGATACGCGCGGAGATGCGGCTGGACATGCCCCCATCGTTTCAGACGCCTCACGAAGTTTCCGCTCGGTACCAGGATCCGGGCATGTGGCTTTGACCTGCGCGATCAGTGTCGAGTTCGACGTGGCGGGCATTCTTCAATACACTTTCGCCTGGTCCTGCTGCCGCATGTCGATGCGGCGATCGGTCCGGACAGTGAGTCGGCCGTTGTAGTGTGGTTGACGACATAGGGCACTAGCGCAATTGGTAGCGCACCGGTCTCCAAAACCGGCGGTTGGGGGTTCGAGTCCCTCGTGCCCTGCGAGTGCGGTCCGCGCAGCAAGGCGTGAAAGCGCGCCGCAACTGCGTTGGACACGACGGATCAGGTGAGGACTGTGGCGATCGACACGCGCGGCGAGACCGCAGGCAAGCCGAGCGGTGAGAAGAAGAGTCGGACTTCTCCCGCCCTTTTCTATCGGCAGGTCGTCAATGAGCTGCGCAAGGTCATCTGGCCGACGCGCAAGGATCTCATCACCTACACCACGGTCGTTCTGGTATTCGTTCTGATCATGGTTGGGATCGTGTCCGGGCTCGACGCCCTGTTCACGGAGGGCGTCCTGCGGATCTTCGGCGGGGCCTGAACCTGACGCCGATGGTGTCATCCTGACGGAGTCACCATTCGATTCGACGAAAGAGGAAAAGTCACCGTGTCCGAGTCTTCAGTGTCGGCAGGCGAGCCCCGCGAGGAGTGGGACGCCGAGCCCGAAGAGGCTGTCGACGCCGCAGAGGAGTCCGCCGAGGACGTCGAGGAGACCGAAGAGGTCGCCGGCGACGACGAGGCCGAAACCCCTGCCGCCGAAGCCGAGGTCGACGAAGACGGTGACATCCTGCCGGAAGTCGACCCCGTCGAGGAGTTCAAGGCGTCGCTGCGTGGCCAGCTCGGTGAGTGGTATGTCATTCACTCCTACGCCGGCTACGAGAACCGCGTGAAGTCCAACATCGAGAGCCGGAACGTCTCGCTCAACATGGAGGACTACATCTTCCAGGTCGAGGTGCCGACGCACACGGTGCACGAGCTCAAGAGCGGCAAGAAGGTCCCGGTCAAGGAGCGGGTGCTGCCCGGCTACGTCCTGGTCCGGATGGACCTGACCGACGAGTCCTGGGCCGCGGTGCGCAACACGCCCGGCGTGACCGGTTTCGTCGGCCTGTCCAACAAGCCGAGCCCGCTCAGCCTCGACGAGGTGGCCAAGCTGCTGGCTCCCGAGCCGACGGAGGAGGCCAAGAAGGCCTCGGCCAAGGCCGCGTCCGGCCCCACGGTGGACTTCGAGATCGGCGAGTCGGTCACGGTCATGGACGGCCCGTTCGCCACGCTGCCGGCCTCGGTCAGCGAGATCAGCCCCGAGTCGCAGAAGCTCAAGGTGCTGGTGTCGATCTTCGGTCGTGAGACCCCGGTGGAGCTCTCGTTCAACCAGGTCTCGAAGATCTGAGGATCACGTAAACTAAGACGTTCGGTCGGCCGTCCCTTCGCGAAGGGCGGCCTTCCGACATGTCCGCCCGCATCCGCGGGTGGACGGCATCGCAATCAGGACCCGGAGAAGGACACATGCCTCCGAAGAAGAAGATCGCGGCACTGGTCAAGGTCCAGCTTCCCGCTGGCCAGGCCACGCCCGCCCCGCCGGTCGGTACCGCCCTCGGTCCGCACGGCGTCAACATCATGGACTTCGTCAAGCAGTACAACGCTGCGACGGAGGCTCAGCGGGGCAACATCATCCCCGTCGAGATCACCATTTTCGAAGACCGCAGCTTCACCTTCATCACGAAGACGCCCCCGGCGCCTGAGCTGATCAAGAAGGCTCTGGGCCTGGACAAGGGCTCTGCGGTTCCGCACAAGGAGAAGGTCGGCAAGCTCAGCCGCGAGCAGCTCCGTACCATCGCGGAGACGAAGATGCAGGACCTCAACGCCAACGACATCGAGGCCGCCGAGAAGATCATCGCCGGCACCGCCCGGTCGATGGGCATCACCGTCGCCGAGTAAGACCTTTCCCTGTTCGACCCGTGGGAGGGCCACGCGCTGGCCCACGACCACAGACTCCACTGAGGAGAAGAAGTGAAGCGCAGCAAGGCGCACCGCAACGCGTCGGCCAACGTCGACCGCGACAAGCTGTACTCCCCGGCCGAGGCCGCGAAGCTGGCCAAGTCCACCTCCGTCACCAAGTTCGACGCCACTGTCGAGGTGGCGCTGCGGCTGGGTGTCGACCCTCGCAAGGCCGACCAGATCGTGCGCGGCACGGTCAACCTCCCGCACGGCACCGGTAAGACCGCCCGGGTCCTGGTCTTCGCGACCGGTGACCGTGCCGAGGCTGCCCGCGAGGCCGGTGCCGACATCGTCGGCGCCGACGAGCTGATCGACGAGATCTCCAAGGGCAACAGGCTCAACGAGTTCGACGCCGTCGTCGCCACCCCGGACCTCATGGGCAAGGTCGGCCGCCTGGGCCGGGTGCTCGGTCCGCGTGGCCTCATGCCCAACCCCAAGACCGGCACGGTGACGCCCGACGTCGCCAAGGCCGTGACCGAGATCAAGGGCGGAAAGATCGAGTTCCGCACCGACCGTCAGGCGAACCTGCACTTCATCATCGGCAAGACGTCGTTCGGCGAGCGCCAGCTCATCGAGAACTACGCCGCCGCCCTTGACGAGGTGCTGCGTCTGAAGCCGTCGGCCGCCAAGGGCCGCTACCTCAAGAAGGTCACCTTCTCGACCACGATGGGCCCCGGCGTGCCGGTCGACCCCAACGCGACCCGCGGCCTCACCGCCGAGCTGGACGCCTGAGCCTCCCCCGGAGACTCGTTTCCGAAGGGCCCCGCACCGAAGTTCGGTGCGGGGCCCTTCCGCGTCGGTGGCGGGGCCTCAGGGATAACCCTGGGGTTTCCCCCTAATCGCCGCGGGAAGACGCCAGAACGTGAATCTGCCAAGTAGGGTCGAAATCATGCTGAAGCGCAGGATTACTCTCGCCGTCGCCGCGACGGGCGCCGCCGCGCTGTTCGCGGTGGCCGGCTGCGGATCGAATGCCCAGCCCATCCAGGTCAACCTGGCCGCTGCTGAGGTCCTGGAGCAGGCCGCGCAGAAGACCCAGGAGGTCAGCAGCTACACGGTTGACGCGGTCGTCGATGTGAACCATCCGAAGGAGGGCGCCGGCAAGCTGCAGGGCCGGATGCTCTACCAGAACAAGCCGGAGCTGGCCGCCGATCTGACGGTCGACTCGGCGACGTTCGGCGGGCAGAGCCTGCCGGGCGGTGCGCGGGCCATCCTGCAGGGGCAGACCCTGTACGTGAAGGTAGAGGCGCTCACCAAGGTCGTGGGCGGCACCAAGCCCTGGATCAAGGTCAATCTGGCCGAGGCGGGCGACCAGGGTGAGGCCCAGAAGTACCTCGACCAGGTCAAGCAGTTCGACCTGGCGAACGTCACCAAGATGGTGACCGCCTCCGAGAACGTGAAGTCCGTCGGCACCGAGAACGTCAACGGTGTGGACACCACGCACTACAGCGGCTCCTTCCCGGTGGACGCGGCGGTGCAGCAGCTGCCCGCCGACCAGCAGGACAAGGCGCGGACGAACATGGCGGACCTGAAGGACATCAAGTTCGACATCTGGGTCGACGCCCAGGGCCTGCCGGCCAAGCTCACGATGAGCGGGGCCCAGGAGGGCGCCACGTTCAACGCGTCGCTGTTCTTCAAGGGCTTCAACGAGCCGGTCACCATCGAGGCTCCGCCGGCCGACCAGGTGGGCGAGCTGCCGAAGAACACCACTGGTAACTGAGCCTGTCCGGGGTGGTCCGCCACGGCGGGCCGCCCCGATTTGGCTTCTTGACGTTCTGCCCGTACTCTGGTCATTGCCAAAGACCGCCGGTCGTCGCTGGGTGCCTCATGACCTGGTGACCGAAGGATCCACTTACTGTGGACGGCCCGCGTAGGTGTGATGAGAGTCTTCCGCACGATTTCGTGCGTGAAAGCCCCGTGCGCCTGCGCCGGGGCTTGTTTCATGTCTGGACCTTCGCCGGTGGCACATCTGGAAGGAGGCCCATGGCGAGGGCGGATAAGGCGACAGCGGTTGCCGAGCTCAAGAGTGAGTTCGAGGGCAGCAGCGCCGCCGTTCTGACCGAGTACCGCGGTCTCACCGTCGCACAGCTCAAGGAGCTGCGCGTTTCTCTCGGTGGGAATGCGAAGTTCGCCGTGGCGAAGAACACCCTGACCAAGATCGCGGCCAACGAGGCCGGCGTGACTGGTCTGGACGACCTGCTGGTCGGTCCGACCGCGATCACGTTCGTCAGCGGCGACGTTGTCGAGGCGGCCAAGGGTCTGCGTGACTTCGCCAAGGCCAATCCCCTTCTGGTGATCAAGGGTGGTGTCCTCGACGGCAAGTCGCTGGACGCCGCGGAGATCACCAAGCTCGCCGACCTCGAGTCCCGCGAGGTTCTCCTCGCGAAGTTCGCTGGCGCGCTCAAGGCGAAGCAGAGCCACGCTGCTGCTGTGTTCGCCGCGCTGCCCACCAACATGGCTCAGCTGGCCGAAGCCCTTCGCGCGAAGCGCGAAGAGGCGGGCGAGTAACACCGGGGATTGCCGCAAAACCGCGGTCCCGTTTCTGGTTTTAGTAAGTTTCATACGGAGGAAAACATGGCGAAGCTCAGCACCGACGAGCTGCTCGGCGCGTTCAAGGAGATGACCCTCCTCGAGCTTTCCGAGTTCGTGAAGCAGTTCGAGGAAGTCTTCGACGTCAAGGCCGCCGCCCCCGTCGCGGTTGCCGCCGCCCCGGGTGGCGCTGCCCCGGCCGCTGAGGCCGTTGAGGAGCAGGACGAGTTCGACGTCATCCTCGAGGCTGCCGGCGACAAGAAGATCCAGGTCATCAAGGAGATCCGCGCGCTGACCTCCCTCGGCCTGAAGGAGGCCAAGGACCTGGTCGACGGCGCTCCGAAGGCGGTCTTCGACGGCAAGGTCAACAAGGAGCAGGCGGAGAAGGCCAAGGCTGCCCTCGAGGGCGCCGGCGCCACCGTCACCGTGAAGTAACTTTCGCGACGCGTCATTCAGAAGGGGCGACTCACCCAGGTGCCGGGTGGGGCGCCCCTTTTGCGTACCTGGGGTATTGGGTGGGGTTCCAGCTCACGGTATGGGCGGTACCGGGGGTGGGTGTATTAGTAAAGTACCTGTCACGTTACCCCCTGCGCATGGAAGGTGACCGTGGGCGTCGAAGTCGTGGTCGAGGGGCTGACCAAGTCGTTCGGTCGGCAGGTCATCTGGGAGGACGTCTCGCTGACGCTGCCGCCGGGGGAGATCTCGGTGCTGCTCGGCCCGTCGGGGACCGGCAAGTCGGTGTTCCTGAAGGCACTGGTCGGCCTGCTGCGCCCCGACCGCGGCCATATCTGGATCGACGGCTGCGATCTCGCCACCTGCGGCGAGCGCAAGCTCCACGAACTGCGCCGGTTGTTCGGCGTGCTCTTCCAGGACGGCGCGCTGTACGGCTCACTGAGCCTGTACGACAACATCGCGCACCCGTTGCGCGAGCACACGAAGAAGTCCGAGTCGCAGATTCGCCGGATCGTCATGGCGAAGATGGAGCTGGTGGGCCTGCTCGGCGCCGAGGCCAAGCTGCCGGGGGAGATCTCCGGCGGCATGCGCAAACGGGCGGGCCTGGCCAGGGCGCTGGTGCTCGATCCGGAGATCATCCTGTGCGACGAGCCCCACTCAGGCCTCGACCCGGTACGCACGGCCTACCTGAACCAGCTCATCGTCGATCTCAACGCCGAGATCGAGGCGACCTTCCTGATCGTCACCCACGACATCAACACCGCCCGCACAGTGCCCGACGACATCGGCCTCTTGTTCCGCGGTGAGCTGGTGATGTTCGGGCCCCGCGAGATGCTGCTGTCGAGCCACGAGCCGGTGGTGCGGCACTTCCTCAACGCCCGCTGCCACGGCCCTTTCGGCATGTCGGGGGAGAAGGACGCCGGGTCAGCGGCCGAGGCGCGGCTGCACGACTCCGGCGGCCTGCCGCCGATCCCGCCGCAGCTCATGCCGACCGCCAGCCGCCTGCGCCGGACACAGCGTCCACCCGGCGCGTGGCTGGCGGCCAACGGGGTGACCGCGCCGCCGGGCTCGTTCGTGGACGAGCGCGGCCGAAACTGGCTGGCGGAGTACCCACGCCTGGTCCTCGATGGCGTCCGCTAGCGGTACGGCTGCCGCAGGGTACGCCGCCGGCCTGAGCGAACAGATCGACGGCCTGGTCGCCCGGCAAAGCGAACAGATCGACGGCCTGGTCGTAGGCAATCGGACGGCGCCCACGTGCCGAGGGCGCCGACCATTCCCGACGTTGTGAACCCGCACTCGGGCAGGTGTGCGTGTTCAGCGTGATCTGGGCCTCAACGAGCAGGTCTTCTCGTGCGCTCGGCAGATTCACTTCAACGGACCTGGTTCGACGCTGATCTGATGCCGCTCCCGGCGTCCCTGAACGCCCCGGGCGGGACGCTGTGATGGCTCAGGCCGCGAGAAGAGCGCTCGCCGTCTCGTCAATGCTGACCCAGGCCGGTTGTGGCCCTCTGGAGGGCTTGGAGGGCGTGGAGCCGCGAGCGGACTGTCAGGTAGCCCGAAAGACAAGCCATCCTCCTCGCCGACGACGTGGAGGCGTCGACGAACGGTGAAGGCGCCCGCCTGGCTTGATTGGCGCACGAGATCCATGCGGATCACGTGGCGGAGCGCCTGCGCCGATGCCCGTGGTCGTCGTCCCGGGCCCTGGTGAGCCGTTGTTCGGGCCTCGGGGAATGGCAAAGGACGATCTTCTCATCAGGTTATGATCCGGCGATCGGCTGAGCGAAGGGAGGGCATGTGGCAGGAGATGCCGCTGGAGCCCCTCGGGCGCTGCGGCCGCTCACGCGGCTGTCCGTGGTGTTGGCCGTGCTGCTCCTGGTGCTCGCTGGGGTCGCCTACTGGTTCAGCGGCCAGGTGCGTGAGGAGCAGTTGGCCGTGGTCGATAGGCAGGCGGCGATGGAGGCGGCCGGACGGCACGCCATCGACCTGGTCTCGCTCAACTACAAGACCGCCGAGGCGGACGTCCGGCGCATCCTGGCGACCTCCACGGGCAAGGCGAAGGCCGACTACGAGGGCAGTGCGGCCAAGCTCAGGGAGACGACTGTGGCCAACAAGGTCGTCCAGAACGGTGCGCTCAGGGCCACGGGCCTGGTGTCCATGGAGGGCGGGGTGGCCAAGGTCCTCGTCGTGGCGGATGTGGTGATCAGCTGGGACGGCACCAAGATCCCCGCCCAGGACCGGTTCTACCGGTGGTCGATGGACGTGACCAAGGTCGGCGGCGTGTGGCTGGTGTCGAAGGCGGAGCAGGTCCTGTGAGGTCGTCGATCGCTGTGGCGAAGGTGGGGCAGGTCCTGTGAGGTCGGCGATCGCTGTGGCGACGGCGGCGGTGCTGGCCGTGGGGGTGGTCGTGCTCGGGTTCGTCGCCGTGGGCGCCTACCTCGACCTGGGTGAGCTGCGTGAGCGGCGGGCGGCGGGGGACGCCGCGCTGGTGACCGCCAGGGCGGCGGCGCCCGACCTGCTGTCCTACGACTACCGCACGATCGAGGAAGACCTGGCGCGGGCGGGCCGGCTCACCACGGGCCAGCTGACCGCGCACTACCGCGAGTTGGCCGAGACGCTGGTCGGCAAGGCCAAGGAGCAGCGAACGGTGCAGCAGGCCACGGTCGCGGGGGCGGCCGTGGAGAAGGCGAGCACGGACCGGGTCGAGGTGCTGCTGTTCGTGAACATGGGAACGACCAAGGAAACGCCCGGCACGACCGAGGCGCGCCAGCAGGTCATCCAGAACCGTGTGAGGTTCGTCATGGTCCGCCAAGATTCGGGGTGGCGCGTCGCCGAACTCTCTACCCTTCTCGGGAGCCCCTGATGTCGGGCATGTCCTGACTTTCAATTGTTATCAAAATCTAGGTTTGGCGAAGCCCTGGCGATGGGTATCTCAGTCACAGCAGCACCGGTCGTCGGCATGGGTTCGACCCTCGGTGTGACAGAGCGTTAGCGGCCCCCGTTCGCGGGTATCGTCTTGGGGCCTACGGCTGATGACCGTCACGCGGAGGAGAAAATCCCAGCGTCCGGGCTCTGAGTTGGTCGAAAGTCCGGCTCGCGGGCTTGACGGATCCGTCAGGACGGGCGATGCTGCGACCAACGTGGAGCATGAAGCGAGTGCGAAGTGGACAGGCGTGTGCCGTTCGGCTACACTGCCCCTTTGCGCTGCCCTTTGACGACCCGCTTCCTTTGCTCACGTTGCGAGGTTGTCTGGCGTGCGTGTAGTCAGTCCGCCGCGAGCCCTCGGAAGGACATCTGTTGGCAGCCTCGCGCAACGCCTCCGCCGTACCCGCCGGTCCCCGACGCGTTTCGTTTTCGCGTATCCAGGAGCCCCTCGAAGTTCCTGACCTTCTCGCTCTGCAAACCGAGTCGTTCGACTGGTTGCTCGGCAACGAGAAGTGGAAGGCCCGGGTCGAGGCGGCTCGCCAAGCCGGACGAAGGGACGTTCCGACCCAGTCTGGTCTCGAAGAGATCTTCGAGGAGATCAGTCCCATCGAGGACTTCTCCGGAACCATGTCTCTGTCGTTCCGCGATCACCGGTTCGAGCCGCCCAAGTACTCAGTAGATGAGTGCAAAGACAAGGACATGACCTTCTCCGCCCCGATGTTCGTCACGGCGGAGTTCATCAATAACACCACTGGTGAGATCAAGAGCCAGACGGTGTTCATGGGCGATTTCCCGCTCATGACGCCGAAGGGCACCTTCATCATCAACGGCACCGAGCGTGTCGTGGTCTCCCAGCTCGTCCGGTCCCCGGGCGTCTACTTCGACCGTAGCGTCGACAAGACCTCCGACAAGGACCTCTACGGTTGCAAGGTCATCCCCTCCAGGGGTGCCTGGCTCGAGTTCGAGATCGACAAGCGCGACAGCGTCGGTGTCCGCATCGACCGCAAGCGCAAGCAGGCCGTCACCGTGCTTCTCAAGGCACTGGGATGGACCAACGACCAGATCCTCGAGCGCTTCGGCCAGTACGAGTCGATGCGGGCGACCCTGGAGAAGGACCACACCGCCGGCCAGGACGACGCCCTGCTCGACATCTACCGCAAGCTGCGGCCGGGTGAGCCGCCGACCAAGGAGTCGGCGCAGACCCTGCTGGAGAACCTGTACTTCAACCCCAAGCGCTACGACCTCGCCAAGGTCGGCCGCTACAAGATCAACAAGAAGCTCGGGGTCGACAGCGAGATCACGCAGGGCACGCTGACCGAAGAGGACGTCGTCGCCACCATCGAGTACATCGTCCGGCTGCACGCCGGCGAGGACGCGATGCCCGGCGCCAATGACCGCGAGGTCATCGTCGAGACCGACGACATCGACCACTTCGGCAACCGTCGTCTGCGCAGTGTCGGCGAGCTCATCCAGAACCAGGTCCGCCTGGGCCTGGCCCGTATGGAGCGCGTCGTCCGCGAGCGGATGACCACGCAGGACGTCGAGGCCATCACGCCGCAGACCCTGATCAACATCCGCCCCGTGGTGGCGTCGATCAAGGAGTTCTTCGGCACCTCGCAGCTGTCGCAGTTCATGGACCAGACCAACCCCCTGGCCGGCCTGACGCACAAGCGTCGTCTGTCCGCGCTGGGCCCCGGTGGTCTGTCCCGTGAGCGGGCCGGCTTCGAGGTCCGAGACGTGCACCCGTCCCACTACGGCCGGATGTGCCCGATCGAGACCCCTGAAGGCCCGAACATCGGCCTGATCGGCTCGCTGGCCTCCTACGGCCGGATCAACGCATTCGGCTTCGTCGAGACGCCGTACCGCAAGGTCGTCGACGGCCGGGTGACCGAGCAGATCGACTACCTGACGGCCGACGAGGAGGACCGCTTCGTCAAGGCGCAGGCCAACACCCAGCTGAACGCTGACGGCACCTTCGCCGAGGCCCGCGTCCTGGTCCGCACCAAGGGTGGTGAGACCGAACTCGCGCGTGCGGAGGAGGTCGACTACGTCGACGTGTCGGCGCGCCAGATGGTGTCGGTCGCCACGGCGATGATCCCCTTCCTCGAGCACGACGACGCCAACCGCGCGCTCATGGGCTCCAACATGCAGCGCCAGTCGGTGCCGCTGCTCAAGAGCGAGGCGCCGCTGGTCGGCACCGGCATGGAATACCGTGCCGCGACCGACGCCGGCGACGTCATCAACGCCGAGAAGGCGGGTGTGGTCGAGGAGGTCTCGGCCGACTACGTCACCGTCATGAACGACGACGGCACCCGGACGACCTATCGTGTCGCGAAGTTCAAGCGTTCCAACCAGGGCACCTGCTTCAACCAGAAGCCCATCGTCGCCGAGGGCGACCGGGTCGAGGTCAACCAGGTCATCGCCGACGGCCCCTGCACCGACACCGGTGAGATGGCCCTCGGCAAGAACCTGCTCGTGGCGTTCATGCCATGGGAGGGCCACAACTACGAAGACGCGATCATCCTGTCCCAGCGGCTGGTCCAGGACGACGTCCTCTCCTCGATCCACATCGAGGAGCACGAGGTCGACGCCCGTGACACCAAGCTGGGCCCCGAGGAGATCACCCGGGACATCCCGAACGTCTCCGAGGAGGTCCTGGCCGACCTCGACGAGCGCGGCATCATCCGCATCGGCGCCGAGGTCGTGCCCGGTGACATCCTGGTCGGCAAGGTCACGCCCAAGGGTGAGACCGAGCTGACCCCGGAGGAGCGCCTGCTCCGCGCGATCTTCGGTGAGAAGGCCCGCGAGGTCCGTGACACCTCCCTGAAGGTGCCGCACGGCGAGTCCGGGAAGGTTATAGGAGTTCGCGTCTTCAGCCGCGAAGAGGGCGACGAGCTGCCCCCCGGTGTCAACGAGCTGGTCCGCGTCTACGTGGCCCAGAAGCGTAAGATCACCGACGGTGACAAGCTCGCCGGCCGTCACGGCAACAAGGGCGTCATCTCCAAGATCCTGCCTGTCGAGGACATGCCGTTCCTCGAGGACGGCACGCCGGTCGACATCATCCTCAACCCGCTGGGCGTGCCCGGCCGAATGAACGTCGGCCAGGTTCTGGAGACCCACCTCGGGTGGATCGCCGCCAGGGGCTGGGACATCACCGGCGTCCAGGAGGCCTGGGCGGAGCGGCTGCGCGACAAGGGCTTCGGCCAGGTCGCGCCGCGCACCAACGTGGCCACCCCGGTGTTCGACGGCGCGCACGAAGAGGAGATCGTCGGCCTGCTGAGCAGCACCATGCAGAACCGCGACGGTGACCGCATGGTCCAGGAGACCGGCAAGGCACGGCTGTTCGACGGCCGCTCCGGCGAGCCGTTCCCGTACCCGATCTCGGTCGGCTACATCTACATCCTCAAGCTGCTGCACCTGGTCGACGACAAGATCCACGCGCGTTCGACCGGCCCGTACTCGATGATCACCCAGCAGCCGCTGGGCGGTAAGGCGCAGTTCGGTGGACAGCGTTTCGGCGAGATGGAGGTGTGGGCCCTGGAGGCCTACGGCGCCGCCTACGCCCTGCAGGAGCTGCTGACGATCAAGTCCGACGACGTTCTCGGCCGCGTGAAGGTCTACGAGGCCATAGTCAAGGGCGAGAACATTCCCGAGCCGGGCATCCCCGAGTCGTTCAAGGTCCTCATCAAGGAAATGCAGTCGCTGTGCCTGAACGTCGAGGTGCTCTCCAGCGACGGCATGTCCATCGAGATGCGCGACACCGACGAGGACGTCTTCCGTGCGGCGGAGGAGCTAGGAATCGATCTGTCCCGGCGTGAGCCGAGCAGCGTGGAAGAAGTCTGAGGGGGACATCGCACATGCTTGACGTGAACTTCTTCGACGAGCTCAGGATCGGGCTGGCGACGGCCGACGACATCCGCCAGTGGTCGCACGGCGAGGTGAAGAAGCCCGAGACGATCAACTACCGGACTCTCAAGCCGGAAAAGGACGGACTCTTCTGCGAGAAGATCTTCGGCCCGACCCGCGACTGGGAGTGCTACTGCGGCAAGTACAAGCGCGTCCGCTTCAAGGGCATCATCTGTGAGCGCTGCGGCGTCGAGGTCACTCGCGCCAAGGTGCGTCGTGAGCGGATGGGCCACATCGAGCTGGCCGCGCCCGTCACGCACATCTGGTACTTCAAGGGCGTCCCCTCACGCCTCGGATACCTGCTCGACCTGGCCCCGAAGGACCTCGAGAAGGTCATCTACTTCGCGGCCTACATGATCACGCAGGTCGACGCCGAGATGCGCGACCGTGACCTGCCCTCGCTCGAGGCGAAGATCTCGGTCGAGCGGCAGCACATCGAGCAGCGCCGTGACGCCGACGTCGAGGGCCGGCAGAAGAAGCTCGAGACGGACCTGGCCGAGCTTGAGGCCGCCGGCGCCAAGGGCGACCAGCGCCGCAAGGTCCGTGAGGGCGCCGAGCGCGAGATGCGTCAGCTTCGCGACCGGGCCCAGCGCGAGCTGGACCGGCTCGACGAGGTGTGGAGCCGTTTCAAGAACCTCAAGGTCCAGGACCTCGAGGGCGACGAGATGCTCTACCGCGAGATGCGCGACCGCTTCGGCCGCTACTTCAAGGGCGGCATGGGCGCGCAGGCGATCCAGGAGCGCCTGATCAGCTTCGACCTCGCGGAAGAGGCCGAGAACCTGCGCGAGACGATCCGCAGCGGCAAGGGCCAGAAGAAGGCCCGCGCCCTCAAGCGGCTCAAGGTGGTCTCGGCGTTCCTGAACACCACCAACTCGCCGCGGGGCATGGTCCTCGACTGCATCCCGGTCATCCCGCCGGACCTGCGCCCGATGGTGCAGCTCGACGGTGGCCGGTTCGCGACCTCGGACCTGAACGACCTCTACCGCCGCGTGATCAACCGGAACAACCGCCTCAAGCGGCTTCTCGACCTCGGCGCGCCCGAGATCATCGTGAACAACGAGAAGCGGATGCTCCAGGAGGCCGTCGACGCGCTGTTCGACAACGGCCGTCGTGGTCGCCCGGTCACCGGTCCCGGCAACCGCCCGCTCAAGTCCCTCAGCGACATGCTGAAGGGCAAGCAGGGCCGCTTCCGCCAGAACCTGCTGGGCAAGCGAGTCGACTACTCCGGCCGTTCGGTCATCGTCGTCGGCCCGCAGCTCAAGCTGCACCAGTGCGGTCTGCCCAAGCAGATGGCGCTGGAGCTGTTCAAGCCGTTCGTGATGAAGCGGCTCGTGGACCTCAACCACGCGCAGAACATCAAGTCGGCCAAGCGGATGGTCGAGCGTGCCCGCCCTGTGGTGTGGGACGTCCTCGAAGAGGTCATCACCGAGCACCCGGTGCTGCTCAACCGTGCGCCCACGCTGCACCGTCTGGGCATCCAGGCGTTCGAGCCGCAGCTGGTCGAGGGCAAGGCCATCCAGATCCACCCGCTCGTCTGCACCGCGTTCAACGCGGACTTCGACGGCGACCAGATGGCCGTGCACCTGCCGCTGTCGGCTGAGGCCCAGGCCGAGGCACGCATCCTGATGCTCTCGACCAACAACATCCTCAAGCCGGCCGACGGCAAGCCCGTGACGATGCCCACCCAGGACATGGTCATCGGCCTGTACTGGCTCACCACCCAGAAGGACGGCGCGATCGGCGAGGGCCGGGTCTTCGGCTCGGTCTCCGAGGCGCAGATGGCCTTCGACCGTCGTGAGCTGGACATCCAGGCCAAGATCCAGATCCGCCTGAGCGACGTCCAGCCGCCCCGCGGCTGGGAGGCTCCGGAGGGCTGGGAGGCGGGTGACCCGCTGCGCCTGGAGACGACGTTCGGCCGCTGCCTGTTCAACCAGACGCTGCCCGCGAACTACCCGTTCGTCAACCAGCAGATCGGCAAGAAGCAGCTCTCCCTGATCGTGAACGAGCTGGCCGAGACCTATCCCAAGGTCGAAGTGGCCAACGCGCTCGACGCGCTCAAGGACGCCGGCTTCCGCTGGGCGACCCGTTCCGGCGTCACGATCTCGATCGACGACGTCGTCGCGCCGCCGAACAAGGCCGAGATCATGGAGTCGTACGAGCGCCGGGCCGACAAGGTCCAGCGTGAGTACGAGCGCGGTCTGATCACCGACGAGGAGCGCCGTCAGGAGCTCATCGAGATCTGGACGCACGCCACGGCCGACGTCGAGACCGACATGGTCAACGCCTTCCCGGCGACCAACCCGGTCTGGATGATGGTCAACTCCGGCGCCCGCGGTAACAAGATGCAGGTGCGTCAGATCGCCGGTATCCGTGGTCTGGTGTCCAACACCAAGGGTGAGACGATCCCGCGTCCGATCAAGGCCTCCTTCCGGGAGGGCCTGTCGGTGCTGGAGTACTTCATCTCCACCCACGGACAGCGAAAGGGTCTGGCCGACACCGCGCTGCGAACCGCCGACTCGGGTTACCTGACCCGTCGTCTGGTGGACGTCGCTCAGGACGTCATCGTGCGCGAGATCGACTGCGGCACCGACCGCGCCGTTCCGCTGCACGTCGGCGACCGCGACAGCCAGGGCAACCTGGTCAAGGCCGAGAACGCCGAGTCGAACGTGCACGGCCGCATCCTGGCCGAGGACGTCGAGGTCGACGGCAAGGTCATCGCGTCGGCGGGCGTCGACATCAACGACGACCACGTCACCGCGCTGGTCGAGGCGGGCATCGAGACCGTCCGCACCCGCAGCGCGCTGGTGTGCGAGGCGAAGATCGGTGTCTGCGCGACCTGCTACGGCCGCTCGCTGGCCACCGGCAAGCTCGTGGACGTCGGCGAGGCGGTCGGCATCATCGCCGCCCAGTCGATCGGCGAGCCCGGCACCCAGCTGACGATGCGTACCTTCCACACCGGTGGTGTGGCCGGTGCGGACATCACCCACGGTCTGCCTCGTGTCCAGGAGCTGTTCGAGGCGCGCATCCCCAAGGGTGTCGCCCCGATCTCCGAGGCCGAGGGCCGGGCTCGCATCGACGAGACCGACAAGACCCGGAAGATCGTGATCACCCCGGACGACGGTTCCGAGGAGATCGCCTACCCGGTGTCGATGCGGTCGCGGCTGCAGATCCAGGACGGCCAGCGCGTCACGGTCGGCCAGCAGCTCATCGCCGGTGCGGTCAACCCCAACGAGGTGCTGCGCATCCTCGGCCCGCGGGCCGTGCAGCTGCACCTGGTGGCCGAGGTCCAGCAGGTGTACCGCTCGCAGGGTGTGTCCATCCACGACAAGCACATCGAGATCATCGTGCGGCAGATGCTCAAGCGCGTGAACGTGCTGGAGTCCGGTGACACCGACCTGCTGCCCGGCGAGCTCGTGGAGCGTCCGCGCTTCGAGCTGATGAACCGCGAGTGCGTGGCGGAGGGCGGCGCTCCCGCCGCCGGCCGTCCGGTGCTCATGGGCATCACGAAGGCCTCGCTCGCCACCGAGTCGTGGCTGTCGGCGGCCTCCTTCCAGGAGACGACCAGGGTTCTGACGGACGCGGCGATCCACGCCAAGTCCGACTCCCTGCTCGGCCTGAAGGAGAACGTCATCATCGGCAAGCTCATCCCGGCCGGCACTGGCATGCCCCAGTACCGCAACATCCGGGTGGAGCCGACCGAGGAGGCCAAGGCCGCGATGTACACGGTCGGCGGCTACGACGGTTCGGCGGCCGACTACACCTTCGGCACGGGCAGCGGCGAAGCCGTCCCGCTGGAGGAGTACGACTTCGGTCAGTACAACCGCTGACACAGCGCACGGAGAACGCCCGGGACCATGTCCCGGGCGTTTTCTTTTGTACGGCACGCGCGGCCGTACAGAAGGAAGTGCCCGGGAAGGGCGCGCAGGGGCCGTGTGATGTGACGAGGGCCTGGTTGGGCGCACGAGTGGCGGCGGCCGGAGGGCGCCGGGCACGGGCATGTCTGAGAGCCTTTGGTGGCTTGCCGTACAGATAGGGGTGTCTTCGCCGAGCCGATGGTGCGGTAATGGTCGGAGAACCGGAGGCGGTGCGGGTACACTAGGTCAGGGTCTGATAAGCGGCCGGGGGAGATACCGGTCGCGAGGCCACGACACGAAATTACGGTCGCATCAACAGTGGCCGGGATCGCAGTCGTTTTGACGTGCTGCGCTGGGCTGGGTAGTCTTGCCCTTCGTGCCCGTGGGTTCATGGGCTCTCATGCGTGCGCTCCTTCAGTGGAGTGCGGTATGGCCTCCTCCTTGCGTGCGTCTACGCCGGGTTTGTGCCTCGACAGAGCGCGACACGCCCGACCGCGTGGGTCGGAGCGGGGGAGAAAACAGCAGGTCATGACACCGGCAGCACCTGCGAAATCGCACGACTTGACGTATCACCGGCCAAGGCACGAAACGGAGTGGCAGTGCCCACTATTCAGCAGTTGGTCCGAAAGGGCCGGCAGGACAAGGTCACTAAGACCAAGACTCCTGCCCTCAAGGGGAGCCCGCAGCGCCGCGGCACTTGCCAGCGCGTGTACACCACGACGCCCAAGAAGCCCAACTCGGCCCTGCGCAAGGTGGCCCGTGTGCGGCTCACCAACGGCATCGAGGTCACGGCCTACATCCCCGGTGTGGGACACAACCTGCAGGAGCACTCCATCGTGCTCGTGCGTGGCGGTCGTGTGAAGGACCTGCCCGGCGTGCGCTACAAGATCATTCGCGGTTCGCTGGACACCCAGGGTGTCCGCAACCGCAAGCAGGCCCGCAGCCGCTACGGCACCAAGAAGGAGAAGAGCTAATGCCTCGTAAGGGCTCTCCTGGTCGTCGTCAGCTGATGGCCGACCCGGTTCACAACTCGCCGCTGGTCACCTCCCTGATCAACAAGGTGCTCCTGGACGGCAAGCGCTCCATCGCGCAGTCGATCGTCTACGGCGCCCTCGAGGGCTGCAAGGAGAAGACGGGCAACGACCCGGTCGTCACCTTGAAGCGCGCGCTTGACAACGTCAAGCCCACCCTTGAGGTTCGCAGCCGTCGCGTCGGTGGCGCGACCTACCAGGTCCCGGTCGAGGTGCGCGCCGCGCGCAGCACCACCCTGGCCCTGCGCTGGCTGGTGCAGTACTCCCGCGCCCGCCGTGAGAAGACCATGACCGAGCGCCTCATGAACGAGCTCCTCGACGCCAGCAACGGTCTCGGGGCGAGCGTGAAGAAGCGCGAGGACACCCACAAGATGGCCGAGTCCAACAAGGCCTTCGCCCACTACCGCTGGTAACAGCGGGTACGACGAGACGACGAGGACGCGAGAGAAGTGGCCACCACGACCGCTCTTGACCTTGCCAAGATCCGCAACATCGGGATCATGGCCCACATCGACGCGGGCAAGACCACCACGACCGAGCGCATCCTGTTCTACACCGGCATCAACTACAAGCTCGGTGAAGTCCACGAGGGCGCTGCCACGATGGACTGGATGGAGCAGGAGCAGGAGCGCGGCATCACGATCACGTCGGCCGCGACGACCTGTGAGTGGCTCGGCCACATCATCAACATCATCGACACCCCGGGCCACGTGGACTTCACCATCGAGGTGGAGCGCTCGCTCCGCGTCCTCGACGGCGCCGTCGCCGTGTTCGACGGTGTCGCCGGTGTTGAGCCCCAGTCGGAGACGGTCTGGCGTCAGGCGGACCGCTACGGCGTGCCGCGCATCTGCTTCGTGAACAAGATGGACCGCGTCGGCGCGGAGTTCCACCGCTGCGTCGACATGATGATCAGCCGTCTGGGTGCCACCCCGGCTGTCGTCCAGCTTCCCTGGGGCGTCGAGTCCGGCTTCAAGGGCGTCATCGACCTGGTGAAGATGAAGGGTCTGATCTGGAGCGAGGAGGCGGCCAAGGGCGAGATGTACGACACCGTCGACATCCCGGCCGAGTACGCCGAGGCCGCTCGCGAGTGGCGTGACAAGCTCGTCGAGACCGTCGCCGAGAACGACGACGAACTCATGGAGCTCTACCTCGAGGGCACCGAGCCCACCGAGGAGCAGCTCGTCGCGGCGATCCGCCGCGCGACGCTGGCCAGCGCCATCAACCCGGTCCTCACCGGCACCGCGTTCAAGAACAAGGGCGTGCAGCCCCTGCTCGACGCGATCGTGGCCTACCTGCCCGCGCCGACCGACATCCCCGCCTTCAAGGGACACGCGGTCAACAAGGAGGACGAGGTCGTCGAGCGTCACGCCGACGTCACCGAGCCCTTCTCCGCGCTGGCCTTCAAGATCGCGGCGGACCAGCACCTGGGCCGTCTGACCTACATCCGCATCTACTCGGGCACGCTCGAGACCGGCACCGCGGTTCTCAACGCGGTGAAGGGCAAGAAGGAGCGGATCGGCAAGATCTACCAGATGCACGCGAACAAGCGCGAGGAGCGCCCGTCCGCGCACGCCGGTCAGATCGTCGCCGTCATGGGTCTCAAGGACACCACCACCGGTGACACGCTCTGCGACATCGCCGACCCGGTGGTCCTGGAGTCGATGACGTTCCCGGCCCCGGTCATCAACGTCGCGATCGAGCCCAAGACCAAGGGCGACCAGGAGAAGCTGGGCACCGCCATCCAGCGTCTGGCCGAGGAGGACCCGTCCTTCCAGGTCCGTCGCGACGATGAGACCGGTCAGACGGTCATCTGGGGCATGGGCGAGCTTCACCTGGAGATCCTCGTCGACCGTATGCGTCGCGAGTTCAAGGTCGAGGCCAACGTCGGTCGTCCGCAGGTCGCCTACCGGGAGACCATCCGCCGCAAGGTGGAGAAGGTCGACTACACCCACAAGAAGCAGACCGGTGGTTCCGGTCAGTTCGCGCGGGTCATCATCAACCTCGAGCCGCTGGGCGAAGGCAACGACGGCTACGAGTTCGAGAACAAGGTCTCGGGTGGCCGTGTCCCGAGGGAGTACATCCCCTCGGTCGACGCGGGCGCTCAGGAAGCCGCCGAGTTCGGCGTGCTGGCCGGCTACCCGATGGTGGGCGTGAAGGTGACGCTGACCGACGGTGCCGCGCACGACGTCGACTCCTCGGAAATGGCGTTCAAGATTGCCGGCTCGATGGCCTTCAAGGAGGCCGCGCGCAAGGCTGACGCCGTCATCCTCGAGCCCATGATGGCCGTTGAGGTCACCACGCCCGAGGACTACATGGGTGACGTCATCGGTGACCTCAACGGTCGCCGCGGGCAGATCCAGTCGATGGACGAGCGCGCAGGCGCCCGTGTCATCGCAGCGCTCGTGCCGCTGTCTGAGATGTTCGGCTACGTGGGTGACCTGCGTAGCAAGACGCAGGGGCGCGCGAGCTACAGCATGCAGTTCGACTCCTACGCGGAGGTGCCCCCGGGCATCGCCAAGGAGATCGTCGCGAAGGCCCGGGGCGAATAGTCCAAGGGTCCCCTGAGGCTGGAAGGCCTCAAGGGATCCGGGACGAAGGTCCTGGAGTCCCTCTGGTGGGGCGGCGAGATATCGGCGCCCCACCGCCTAGGGGCTCGGGATGACCTCCCGGGCCCGAGTGTGAAGTAAGTCAGTCAGATTCTCTAAGGAGAGAACCAGTGGCTAAGGCCAAGTTCGAGCGGAACAAGCCGCACGTGAACATCGGCACCATTGGGCACATCGACCACGGCAAGACCACTCTGACCGCGGCGATCACCAAGGTGCTTCACGATCGTTTTCCCGAGCTGAACGACGCGACGCCGTTCGACAAGATCGACAAGGCGCCGGAGGAGAAGGCTCGTGGCATCACGATCTCCATCGCGCACGTCGAGTACCAGACCGAGAAGCGCCACTACGCTCACGTGGACTGCCCCGGTCACGCCGACTACGTGAAGAACATGATCACCGGTGCCGCTCAGATGGACGGCGCGATCCTCGTGGTCGCCGCCACTGACGGCCCGATGCCGCAGACGAAGGAGCACGTCCTCCTGGCCCGCCAGGTCGGCGTCCCCTACATCGTCGTGGCCCTGAACAAGGCCGACATGGTCGACGACGAGGAGATCCTGGAGCTCGTCGAGCTCGAGGTCCGTGAGCTGCTCTCGGCTCAGGAGTTCCCCGGCGACGACCTGCCCGTCGTCCGCGTCTCCGCTCTGAAGGCCCTCGAGGGCGACCAGAAGTGGGGCGACAGCATCATCGAGCTCATGACCGCCGTGGACGAGAACGTCCCCGAGCCGGTTCGTGAGACCGAGAAGCCGTTCCTGATGCCGATCGAGGACGTCTTCTCGATCACCGGTCGCGGCACCGTCGTCACCGGTCGTATCGAGCGCGGCGTGGTCAAGGTCAACGAGACTGTCGACATCATCGGCATCAAGGAGACCAAGACCACCACCACGGTCACCGGTGTCGAGATGTTCCGCAAGCTGCTCGACGAGGGCCAGGCCGGTGACAACGTCGGTCTGCTGCTCCGCGGCATCAAGCGCGAGGACGTCGAGCGCGGCCAGTGCATCATCAAGCCGGGCACGACCACCCCGCACACCGAGTTCGAGGCCCAGGTCTACATCCTGAGCAAGGACGAGGGCGGCCGTCACACGCCGTTCTTCAACAACTACCGTCCTCAGTTCTACTTCCGTACGACTGACGTGACCGGTGTGGTGAACCTCCCCGAGGGCACCGAGATGGTCATGCCGGGCGACAACACCGAGATGCGCGTTGAGCTGATCCAGCCCATCGCCATGGAGGACGGCCTCAAGTTCGCGATCCGTGAGGGTGGCCGCACCGTCGGCGCCGGTCGGGTCACGAAGATCCTCAAGTAGTTCGATCGCTGGGCCGGCGGTCGGCCTCCCGGAAAGGGGCCGACCGCCGAACCACGAAAGGGCGGGAGCCGTACGGCTGCCGCCACCGGCTCCACGGAAGCCGTGATCTCGCAGTGGCTTCGGTTGACAGTGACCGAAGTAACTGCCGGATCACGGAAGAAACGGCAGAGCAGTTTCGTCTGTCACGTGGGGTCACAGGGAGGGACCGCGGCGCCGGGACACGGTGCGGCGGGCTCATCCCGACAACAGCGGCAACAGGCCGCACGATACTTTTTCAGACGACAGCGAAGGACACCGAGGCCACTATGGCGGGACAGAAGATCCGCATCCGGCTTAAGGCCTATGACCACGAGGTCATCGACAGCTCGGCCAAGAAGATCGTCGAGACGGTGACGCGGACTGGCGCGAAGGTCGCGGGCCCGGTGCCGCTGCCGACCGAGAAGAACGTGTACTGCGTCATCCGCTCGCCGCACAAGTACAAAGACAGCCGCGAGCACTTCGAGATGCGCACGCACAAGCGGCTGATTGACATCATCGACCCGACGCCGAAGACCGTCGACTCGCTCATGCGACTCGACCTTCCCGCAGGCGTCGACATTTCGATCAAGCTCTGAGGGAACGCACTGACATGGCTAAGACGATCAAGGGCGTCCTGGGCAAGAAGCTCGGCATGACCCAGGTCTTCGACGCGGACAACCGGATGGTCCCGGTGACCGTGGTCGAGGCCGGTCCGTGCGTGGTGACCCGCGTCCGCACCCCCGAGAAGGACGGCTACAGCGCTGTTCAGCTCGGCTTCGGGCAGGTCGACCCCCGGAAGGTCAACAAGCCGCTCGGCGACTACCTGCGTAAGCACGACATCACCCCGCGTCGCTACTTCGCGGAGATCCGCACCGATGACGCGAACGACTACACCCTGGGCCAGGAGCTCGCGGCCGACACCTTCGAGGCCGGCCAGTTCGTCGATGTGACGGGCAAGAGCAAGGGCAAGGGTTTCGCCGGTGTCATGAAGCGACACGGCTTCAAGGGTCTGTCCGCCTCGCACGGTACGCAGCGCAAGCACCGCTCGCCGGGTTCCATCGGTGGCTGCGCCACCCCGGGCCGCGTATTCAAGGGTCTGCGTATGGCCGGACGGATGGGTAACGTCCGTACGACCGTGCAGAGCCTCAAGGTTCACGCCGTCGACGCCGAGAACGGTCTCATCCTGATCAAGGGTGCGATCCCCGGTGCCAACGGCAGCCTGGTCCTCGTCCGTACCGCTGCCAAGAAGGGGGCTGCCAAGTGAGCACCATTGACGTCCTCGACGCCGGCGGGGCGAAGACCGGCTCCGTCGACCTGCCTGAAGACATCTTCGGCGCCAAGGTCAACATTCCGCTGATCCACCAGGTCGTCGTGGCCCAGCTCGCCGCTCGCCGGCAGGGCACCCACAAGGCCAAGACCCGTGGCGAAGTCCGCGGTGGTGGCAAGAAGCCGTACCGCCAGAAGGGCACGGGCCGCGCCCGCCAGGGCTCGACCCGCGCGCCGCAGTTCGCCGGCGGTGGCGTCGTGCACGGGCCGGTTCCGCGGGACTACTCGCAGAAGACGCCCAAGAAGATGAAGGCCGCCGCCCTGCGTGGCGCCCTCTCCGACCGGGCGACCGGTGGCCGCGTGCACGTGGTCAGCTCCCTCGTCACCGGCGAGACGCCGAAGACGAAGGGCGCCCTCGAGGCCCTGCGTAAGATCACCCAGGCCCGCACCGTTCTCGTCGTGGTTGACGAGAGCGACATGGTCACCTGGATGAGCCTGCGCAACGCGCCTGAGGTCCACCTGCTGGACTCCGGGCAGCTCAACACCTACGACGTGCTCTGCCACGACGACGTGGTCTTCACCCAGGAGGCGTACGACCAGGTCGTGGCGCGGCTGAGCATGAGCGGGAAGGAAGACGCCTGATGGAGAAGAAGGCCGCCAACAACACCCGCGTCGCCGACCCGCGCGACATCATCATCAAGCCCGTCGTCTCTGAGAAGAGCTACGGCCTGATCGATGAGAACAACAAGTACACGTTCCTGGTGAGGCCGACCGCGAACAAGACCCAGGTCAAGATCGCCGTTGAGCAGATCTTCGGGGTCAAGGTCACCAGCGTGAACACGATCAACCGGCAGGGCAAGCGCAAGCGCACCCGGGCCGGCTTCGGCAAGCGTCCCGACACCAAGCGCGCGATCGTGAGCCTGGTCGAGGGCGACCGGATCGATATCTTCGGTCAGATCGGCTAGCTAGCCATAGATGTAAACAGGACCGGGTTCGCCCGGTTCGCATAGGGATGAGACCGCCGAGCCTCGGTTCGGCGGGCTCACCCATGTAACCGACGAGGGATGAACGAAAAAGATGGGCATCCGTAAGTACAAGCCGACGACCCCGGGTCGCCGCGGCTCGAGTGTCTCGGACTTCTCCGAGATCACCCGCAGCACGCCCGAGAAGTCGCTGCTTGCTCCCCTTCACAGCAAGGGCGGCCGGAACGTACACGGCCGGGTTACCGCACGTCACCAGGGCGGCGGTCACAAGCGCGCCTACCGGATCATCGACTTCCGTAGGCATGACAAGGACGGCATCCCGGCCAAGGTCGCTCACATCGAGTACGACCCGAACCGCACCGCCAACATCGCTCTGCTGCACTACGCCGACGGCGAGAAGCGCTACATCATCGCGCCGACCGGCCTCAAGCAGGGCGACCGCATCGAGAACGGCCCTGCGGCCGACATCAAGCCGGGCAACTGCCTGCCGCTGCGCAACATCCCGACGGGTACCTTCATCCACGCGGTGGAGCTCCGTCCGGGGGGCGGCGCCAAGCTCGGCCGCTCCGCGGGCGCGCAGATCCAGCTGCTCGCCAAGGAAGGCCAGTACGCCACGCTGCGTATGCCCTCCGGCGAAATGCGCATGGTCGACGTGCGCTGCCGCGCCTCGGTCGGCCAGGTCGGCAACGCCGAGCAGGCCAACATCAACTGGGGTAAGGCCGGCCGCATGAGGTGGAAGGGCAAGCGCCCGACCGTCCGTGGTGTCGCGATGAACCCTGTGGACCACCCGCATGGTGGTGGTGAGGGCAAGACCTCCGGTGGTCGCCACCCGGTGAACCCGAAGGGCAAGCCCGAGGGCCGCACCCGCCAGGCCAACAAGTCCAGCGACCGGCTGATCATCCGTCGTCGGAGCAAGAGGAAGAAGCGGTAGGAGCAGCCGAAATGCCACGTAGCCTTAAGAAGGGTCCCTTCGTGGACGACCACCTTCAGAAGAAGGTCGACGTCCAGAACGAGAAGGGCACCAAGACCGTCATCAAGACGTGGTCGCGGCGCTCCATGATCGTGCCCGACATGCTCGGTCACACGATCGCCGTTCACGACGGCCGCAAGCACGTCCCGGTGTTCGTCACCGAGTCGATGATCGGCCACAAGCTGGGAGAGTTCGCTCCGACGCGGACCTTCCGGAGCCACGTCAAGGACGACCGCCGCAGCCGGCGATGAACAGCCTTCAGAAGTAAGAGGAGTAAGCGATGGAAGCCAGGGCTCAGGCGCGGTTCGTCCGCGTCACGCCCCAGAAGGCCCGCCGCGTGGTGGACCTCATTCGCGGGCTGCCCGCTTCGGAGGCGCAGGCCGTGCTGCAGTTCGCTCCCCAAGCGGCGAGTGAGCCGATCTTCAAGGTGCTCTCGAGCGCCATGGCGAACGCAGAGCACAACTTCAAGCTCGACCCCGAGACTCTCGTCGTGAGTCGCGCGTGGGTCGACGAGGGCCCGACGCTGAAGCGGTTCCGCCCGCGTGCCCAGGGTCGTGCCTATCGGATCAACAAGCGGACGAGCCACATCACTGTGATCGTGGAGTCCGGCGAGCCGAAGGGAAGGACCCGCTAGTGGGCCAGAAGGTTAACCCGCACGGGTTCCGCCTCGGCATCACGACCGACTTCAAGAGCCGGTGGTACGCCGACAAGCTGTACAAGTCGTATGTCGCCGAGGACGTCGCGATCCGCCGCATGCTCAAGAAGGGCATGGAGCGGGCCGGCATCTCCAAGGTCGAGATCGAGCGCACGACCGACCGCGTTCAGGTCGACATCCACACCGCGCGTCCGGGCATCGTCATCGGCCGCCGCGGCGCCGAGGCCGACCGTATCCGCGGTGACCTGGAGAAGCTGACCAAGAAGCAGGTCCAGCTCAACATTCTCGAGGTCAAGAACCCCGAGATCGACGCGCAGCTCGTCGCGCAGGGCGTGGCCGAGCAGCTCTCCAGCCGTGTCTCGTTCCGTCGTGCCATGCGCAAGGCGATGCAGTCGGCGATGAAGAGCGGCGCCAAGGGCATCCGGGTCCAGTGCTCGGGTCGTCTCGGTGGCGCTGAGATGTCGCGTTCGGAGTTCTACCGCGAGGGCCGTGTGCCGCTGCACACCCTTCGCGCGGACATCGACTACGGCCTCTACGAGGCCCGCACCACCTTCGGCCGCATCGGCGTGAAGGTGTGGATCTACAAGGGTGAGGCTCCGACGAGCCGCGCCGAGCGCGAGGCGGCTGCCGCCGGTGCTCGTGCCGGCCAGCGTCGCGAGCGTGACGACCGTCGTGGTGGTGGCGGCGGCGACCGTCCCCGTCGTGGTGGTGGCGCCGGTGGCGCTCGCCGCGGTGGTGGCGCCGGTGGCCGTGGCGACCGCGCACCCAGGACTGAGGCGGCCTCCCAGGCTGCCCCCGAGACCGGCCCGGCTGCGCAGCCGGGTGCTGAAGGGAGCTGACCATGCTGATCCCGCGCAGGGTCAAGCACCGCAAGCAGCACCGGCCCGACCGCAGTGGCGCCGCCAAGGGTGGCACCAGGGTTGTGTTCGGCGAGTTCGGCATCCAGGCGATTGAGCACTCCTACGTGACCAACCGCCAGATCGAGTCGGCTCGTATCGCCATGACCCGCCACATCAAGCGCGGTGGCAAGGTGTGGATCAACATCTTCCCGGACCGTCCGCTCACGAAGAAGCCCGCCGAGACCCGCATGGGTTCCGGTAAGGGTTCCCCCGAGTGGTGGATCGCGAACGTCAAGCCGGGGCGCGTCATGTTCGAGCTGTCCGGTGTCGCCGAGCCGATCGCCCGTGAGGCGCTCACTCGCGCGATCCACAAGCTCCCCATGAAGTGCAAGATTGTTAAGCGAGAAGTGGGTGAGGCGTGATGGCTAAGGGCCTGACCGCCGGCGAGCTGCGAGTGGAGGACCAGGACACCCTGGTCACGAAGCTCAAGGAAGCCAAGGAGGAACTGTTCAACCTCCGCTTCCAGTCGGCGACCGGACAGTTGGAGAGCCACGGGCGGCTGCGCGCCGTCCGCCGCGAGATCGCCCGTATCTACACCGTGATGCGCGAGCGCGAGCTGGGCATCGTCACGGTCGAGAAGGAGACGAGCGATGGCTGAGACCACCACCGAGACCGAGACGCGTAACTACCGCAAGACCCGTGAGGGCCTGGTGGTCAGCGACAAGATGGACAAGACCGTCGTCGTCGCTGTCGAGGACCGCGTCAAGCACCCCCTGTACGGCAAGGTCATCCGCCGTACGACCAAGTACAAGGCGCACGACGAGTCGAACGCCTGTGGCGTCGGCGACCGTGTCCTGCTGATGGAGACCCGCCCGATGTCGGCCACCAAGCGGTGGCGCGTCGTCGAGGTGCTGGAGAAGGCCAAGTAACACCGGCCTGACATATGCGCGCCTCGTGGGGGGTGGAGACACCCCCCATGACGGTGTCCAAGGACAGGAGGGCCTCCGGCCCTCTCGTCGCCTGCGGTGCGGCCCCCTCGGGGGCTGTGGCCGGAGGAACAAGACCACATGAAGTTCCGCCAGGCTCAGTGATGAGAACCGGCGGAGACCAACAGGAGTTGACGTGATCCAGCAGGAGTCGCGACTCAAGGTCGCCGACAACACGGGTGCCAAGGAGATCCTTTGCATCCGCGTTCTCGGTGGCTCTGGGCGCCGCTACGCGGGCATCGGCGACGTCATCGTCGCCACGGTGAAGGACGCCCTTCCCGGTAGCACGGGTGTGAAGAAGGGTGACGTCGTCAAGGCCGTCATCGTTCGGACGGTCAAGGAGAGGCGTCGTCCCGACGGCTCCTACATCCGCTTCGACGAGAACGCCGCCGTCATCATCAAGGACAGCGGTGACCCTCGTGGCACCCGCATCTTCGGCCCGGTTGGCCGTGAGCTGCGCGAGAAGAAGTTCATGCGCATCATCTCGCTCGCGCCGGAGGTGCTGTAATGCCGAAGCTGCATGTGAAGAAGGGTGACCTGGTCCAGGTCATCGCCGGCAAGGACAAGGGTGCCAAGGGTCGTGTGATCGCCACGAAGCCGCGCGAGGATCGCGTGGTCGTCGAGGGCGTCAACATGATCAAGAAGCACTCGAAGGAGACCAACCAGGGTCCGCGTGGCGCCAAGACCGGCGGCGTGCAGACCATGGAAGCTCCCATCCACGTGAGCAACGTCAAGAAGCTCAAGGATGACGAGAAGCCTGCCAAGAAGGCCGAGAAGGCTGACGAGTCGGGTGAGGACAACTGATGACTGCCACCACCACTGAGACCGAGCGCCCGACGCCGCGCCTCAAGACGAAGTACCGCGAGGAGATCCTCGCCAAGCTTCGCGAGGACTTCGGCATCGAGAACATCATGCAGGTGCCCGGCCTGACCAAGATCAAGGTCAACATGGGTGTCGGCGAGGCGGCTCGCGACTCGAAGCTGATCGAGGGCGCCGTCCGTGACCTCACCACGATCACCGGTCAGAAGCCGGCCGTCGTGCGGGCCCGCAAGTCCATCGCGCAGTTCAAGCTGCGTGAGGGCATGCCGATCGGCGCGCACGTCACGCTGCGCGGCGACCGCATGTGGGAGTTCCTCGACCGGCTGCTGTCGCTGGCGCTGCCGCGCATCAGGGACTTCCGTGGCCTGTCGCCGAAGCAGTTCGACGGCAACGGCAACTACACCTTCGGCCTCACCGAGCAGGTCATGTTCCACGAGATCGACCCGGACAAGGTCGACCGTCCGCGGGGCATGGACATCACGATCGTGACCACCGCGACGAACGACGACCAGGGCCGAGCGCTGCTGAAGCTCCTCGGGTTCCCCTTCAAGGAGGCCTGATCATGGCGAAGAAGTCGCTGATCGCCAAGGCAGAGCGCAAGGCCAAGTTCGAGGTCCGGGCGTACACTCGGTGCTCGCGCTGCGGTCGCCCGCGCGCCGTCTACAAGAAGTTCGGCCTGTGCCGTATCTGCTTCCGTGAGATGGCGCACCGGGGCGAGCTGCCCGGCATCACCAAGTCGAGCTGGTAGTTCTCGGGTGGGGCGGCTGAGACCGCCCCACCTGGCTCCGGCCGTACACAGAAATATCAACCGGGTGCTTCGTAGAAGCGCCCACGACCGCGCCGAAGGTCCACCGGCAGAGCATTGCTTGGCCGACTGGAAACCGCGGCGAGGAAGGCCACTGGCCATGACGATGACCGACCCGATCGCAGACATGCTGACGCGTCTGCGTAACGCGAACTCGGCCTATCACGACAGCGTGACGATGCCCTACTCGAAGATCAAGGCGCACATCGCCGAGATCCTCCAGCAGGAGGGCTACATCCAGGCCTGGACCGTCGAAGACGCCAAGGTCGGCAAGAACCTCGTGGTGGAGCTGAAGTTCGGGCCCACCCGTGAGCGTTCGCTCGCGGGCCTGCGCCGGGTGTCGAAGCCCGGTCTGCGGGTCTATGCAAAGAAGGACAATCTGCCTCGAGTCCTGGGCGGGCTGGGCGTCGCGATCATTTCGACGTCCGCCGGTCTCATGACCGACAAGCAGGCCGGCAAGCGTGGTGTGGGCGGGGAAGTCCTCGCCTACGTTTGGTAACGAGGGGAGGAACACAGCATGTCGCGAATCGGACGGCTGCCCATCCCTGTACCGAGCGGCGTCGACATCACGATCGACGGCCAGGATGTCCAGGTCAAGGGCCCGAAGGGCACGCTTTCACACAAGGTCGCCGAGCCCATCACGGTGGCTCGTGACGAGGACGGCTCCATCGCCGTCGCCCGTCCCAACGACGAGAACAAGGTGCGTGCGCTGCACGGCCTGTCTCGGACGCTGATCGCCAACATGGTGGCCGGTGTCACTCAGGGGTACTCCAAGACCCTTGAGATCGTCGGTGTCGGTTACCGCGTTCAGGCCAAGGGCCCGACGCAGCTGGAGTTCGCACTCGGCTTCAGCCACCCGGTCGTCGTCGACGCCCCCGAGGGCGTCACCTTCCGCGTCGACAAGCCGACGCTGTTCCACGTGGACGGCATCGACAAGCAGAAGGTCGGCGAGGTCGCCGCGAACATCCGCAAGTTGCGCAAGCCCGACCCGTACAAGGGCAAGGGTGTGCGTTACCAGGGCGAAGTAATCCGCCGCAAGGTCGGAAAGGCTGGTAAGTAGGCATGGCTCCCAAGACTGCGTTCAGCAAGCACACGGCTGCCCGCACCGTCTCGCGGGCCCGCCGTCACGGCCGCGTCCGCAAGAAGGTCGTCGGTACGGCTGCGCGCCCGCGCCTGGTCGTCAACCGCTCGACCCGTCACCTCTTCGTGCAGATCGTGGACGACACCGTCGGCCACACCCTGGTGAGCGCGTCCACGATGGACGCGGCGCTGCGCACGCTCGAGGCTGACAAGACCGAGAAGGCCAAGAAGGTCGGCGAGCTTCTCGCTCAGCGGGCCAAGGAAGCCGGGATCTCCGCCGTCGTCTTCGACCGCGGTGGCAACCGCTACGCCGGTCGCATCGCGGCTCTGGCGGACAGCGCTCGCGAAGGCGGGCTCGAGTTCTAATGGCTACTGAGATGAGGAACCACTGATGGCTGCAGCTCCGCGTCGCGGTGGCGGCACCGGTGGCGAGCGGCGTGACCGTCGTGACGATCGCCGCGGTGGCGCCGCCGACAAGGGCGTCTCGTACATCGAGCGCGTAGTGAAGATCAACCGAGTGGCCAAGGTCGTGAAGGGTGGTCGTCGCTTCAGCTTCACCGCCCTGGTTGTCGTCGGTGACGGCAACGGCCTGGTCGGCGTCGGTTACGGCAAGGCCAAGGAAGTCCCCGCGGCCATCGCCAAGGGTGTCGAAGAGGCGAAGAAGCACTTCTTCAAGGTGCCTCGGATCCAGGGCACCATCCCGCACACCGTGCAGGGCGAAGAGGCCGCCGGCGTCGTCTTCCTGCGTCCGGCCTCGGCCGGTACCGGTGTCATCGCGGGTGGCCCGGTGCGCGCCGTTCTGGAGTGCGCCGGCATCCACGACGTCCTGTCCAAGTCGCTCGGCTCGGACAACCCGATCAACATCGTGCACGCCACGGTAGCCGCTCTGAAGGGCCTCTCGCGCCCCGAGGAGATCGCGGCCCGTCGCGGCCTGCCGATCGAGGACGTCGCTCCCAAGGCGATGCTCAAGGCTCGCGCCGAGGGCCTCGCCGAGGCCGCTGCGGCGGCTAAGGCGGTGAGCTAGTCATGGCACGCCTGAAGATCACTCAGGTTCGCTCGAAGATCGGTGGCAAGCAGAACCAGCGTGACTCGCTGCGTTCGCTTGGCCTGAAGCGAATCGGCGATGTCGTCGTCAAGGAGGACCGTCCCGAGATTCGTGGGATGGTCTCCGTGGTGACGCACCTCGTCGAGGTGGAAGAGGTCGACTAGTCATGACTGACAACGCTCCGCTGAAGATCCACGACCTCCGTCCGGCCAAGGGCGCCAACAAGGCCAAGATCCGCAAGGGTCGTGGCGAGGCGTCCAAGGGCAAGACGTCCGGTCGTGGCACCAAGGGCACGACGGCGCGCAACAAGGTGCCCCTCGGTTTCGAGGGTGGCCAGGTTCCGCTCCAGCGTCGCCTGCCGAAGCTCAAGGGCTTCTCCAACGCCATGTTCAAGACGACCTACCAGGTCGTCAACCTGGACAAGCTTGGCGAGCTGTTCCCCGAGGGTGGCCAGGTCACCGTCGAGGCCCTGGTCGCCAAGGGCGCTGCCCGCAAGAACCAGCCGGTCAAGATCCTTGGTACCGGCGACATCTCGGTCGCGGTGAACGTGCAGGCTCACGCCTTCTCGGGCTCCGCGAAGGAGAAGATCGCCGCTGCCGGTGGCTCCGTCACCGAGCTGTAAGTGGCATAACGAGGCGCGGGGGCTGCGACAATGGGCCCCCGCGCCCGTAGTGCGTTAGAGTTCGCGGGACGGCAGGCTTCCTTCTGTCGTCTCGACAACTCGTTTTACAGAGATCTCAGATGGCAGATCCCCGCACCATTGCATACCTACACCGCCTGAAAGGCGCGCAGGAGGGACCGTGCTGACCGCGTTTACCCGGGCGTTCCGGACGCCGGACCTGCGCAATAAGCTGCTCTTTACACTGGGCATTATCGCGCTGTTCCGCCTCGGCTCGGTTCTTCCGACTCCGGGTGTTCACACCGAGAACATCAGGGCCTGTCTGGCTCAGGCCCAAGCCGGCGACGCCGGCAACATCTACGGAATGGTGCAGCTGTTCAGTGGCGGCGCCCTTCTGAAGCTGTCGGTGTTCGCGCTCGGCATCATGCCGTACATCACCGCGAGCATCATTCTGCAGCTGCTCGTCGTCGTGATCCCGCGACTGGAAGCCCTCAAGAAGGAGGGCCAGGCGGGGCAGACGAAGATCACGCAGTACACCCGCTACCTCACGATCGGCCTCGGCGTTCTGCAGTCGACGGCCTTCATCGCGCTGGCCCGTTCCGGCCAGCTCTTCCCCGGTTGCACGCAGCAGGTGCTGCTCGACCCGGACAACGTCTTCTCCGTCGTGACGATGGTGGTCATCATGACCGCGGGCACGTCCGTGATCATGTGGCTGGGTGAGCTCGTCACCGACCGCGGGGTCGGCAACGGCATGTCCATCCTGATCTTCACGCAGGTCGTCGCGGTCTTCCCGTCCGAGCTGATGAACATCTTCCGCCTGAACAAGTTCACCTTCTTCGCCGTCTTGGTGGTCGGTGTGTTCATGATCGCGGCAGTGGTCTTCGTCGAGCAGGCGCAGCGCCGGATCCCGGTGCAGTACGCCAAGCGGATGGTCGGGCGCCGGATGTACGGCGGAACCTCCACCTACATCCCGCTGAAGGTGAACCAGGCCGGCATCATCCCGGTCATCTTCGCCTCCTCGCTGCTCTATCTCCCGCAGCTGCTGACCTCGCTGTTCGCGAACACCGAGAACCCCAACCCGATCGTGACGTGGATCTCCACGAACCTCGCCACCGGCGACACCGCGTGGTACATGGGGACGTTCTTCCTTCTGATCGTCTTCTTCACGTACTTCTACGTGTCCATTACCTTCAACCCCGCTGAAGTCGCCGACAACATGAAGAAGTACGGTGGGTTCATTCCGGGCATCCGTCCGGGCCGGCCGACGGCTGAATACCTGAACTTCGTGCTCACCCGTCTGACCGCGCCAGGTGCGCTGTATCTGGGCCTCATCTCGATGGTGCCGATCATCGCGCTGGCGGTCGCCGGCGCAAGTCAGAACTTCCCGTTCGGAGGGACGAGCATTCTGATCATGGTTGGTGTCGGCCTGGACACGGTGAAGCAGATCGAAAGCCAGCTACAGCAGCGTAACTACGAAGGTTTCCTGCGATAGTGCGCCTCGTTCTGGTCGGGCCCCCCGGAGCGGGCAAGGGGACACAGGCCCAGTACATCGCATCGAACCTGTCCATCCCGAAGATCTCGACAGGTGACATCTTCCGTGCCAACGTCTCGGGCGGCACGGAGCTCGGCAAGCTCGCCAAGACGTACATGGACCGCGGCGACCTCGTGCCCGACGAGGTGACCATCGCCATGGTCCGCGACCGGCTCTCCGAAGAGGACGCGCAGGACGGTTTCCTGCTCGACGGCTTCCCCAGGAACGTGCCCCAGGCCGAGATCCTGAAGAAGATGCTCTCCGACTGGGGCCAGAAGCTCGACCTCGTGCTCGAACTCGTCGTGGACGACGAGGAGGTGGTCCGCCGGCTCGCCGGTCGGCGCACCTGCAGCCAGTGCGGCCGCATCTGGCACGTGGAGTTCGACGACAAGCGGGACGACATCTGCGACGCCTGCGGCGGCACGCTGTTCCAGCGTGACGACGACAAGGAGGAGACGGTACGCCACCGGCTCGAGGTCTACCAGGAGCAGACGGCGCCGCTCATCTCCTTCTACGCCGACGAGGGCATCCTCAAGGGCGTGGACGCGACCGGACCGGTCGAGGAGGTCACCCAGCGGGCGATGGAGGCCGTGCGCCCTTTCGTCGGCTGAAGCACCTGACGTAACGGAGTCCCCCACAGGTACGACACCTGTGGGGGACTTTCGCATGATCGCGGCTATTGTGTGGGAATTGGGCTCGGGTACACACCCGTTGAATCACCCCGGGGGGTGTAGAACTTGTTCAAGAAGAACAGGCATGGAATCCAGATCAAGTCGCCCGAGCAGCTGGAGAAGATGCGCGCGGCCGGCCTGGTGGTGGGCCGGACGCTGGAACTGCTGAAGCGGTCGGTCGAGCCGGGCATGACGCCGCTCGACCTCGACGCCATCGCCGAGAAGGCCATCAGGGACGAGGGCGCGATCCCCTCGTTCAAGGGCTACCAGGGGTTCCCGGCCTCGATCTGCGCGTCGGTCAACGACGAGGTGGTGCACGGCATCCCCAGCGCCGAGCGCAGCCTGCGCGAAGGGGACATCATCGCCATCGACTGCGGCGCCATCCTGGACGGCTGGCACGGCGACTCGGCGGTGACCGTCCCGGTCGGGGAGGTGGCGCCGGAGCTGACCGAGCTGATGCGGGTCACCGAGGAGTCGATGTGGCGCGGCATCGCCGCGCTGACCGTCGGCAGGCACCTGTCGGACGTCGGCTACGAGGTGGAGAAGTACGTACGCTCCCAGGGACGCTACGGCATCCCCCAGGAGTACGGCGGGCACGGCATCGGCACCGAGATGCACATGGACCCCTGGGTGGCCAACCACGGCCGTCCTGGGCGCGGTCCGGTGTTCGAGGCCGGCATGTGCCTGGCCATCGAGCCGATGGTCAACCTGGGCACCCAGCGCACCCGGGTGCTGCCCGACGACTGGACCGTGGTCACGATCGACGGGAAGTCCTCCGCGCACTTCGAGCACAGCGTCGCCGTGACACATAATGGACCTTGGGTGCTAACCGCCCTCGACGGGGGCGAAGAACGCCTGTCGCAGATGGCCAAATAGCGGGAGTGGTGGGGATGGCGCAGAGCCCCGAGATGCGTGCCTCGGACGTCGACCGCGACCGGGTGGCCGCCGTTCTGCGCGAGCACACCGCGCAGGGCAGGCTGACCGTCGAGGAGTTCAACGAACGCCTTGAGGACGTCTACCAGAGCAAGACCTACGGCGAGCTGGCCCGGGTGACCGCCGACCTGCCCGACGTGGACCTGAGGGCGCGGGCCGCCGAACTCCCCGGCCCCGCCTCCCCGGCCCGCAAGGGCATGCACCAGGGGCTGCGGGCCGCCTGGGTGTCGTGGGCCTCGGCCGTCGCGGTCACCAGCGTGATCTGGCTGCTCACCGGCGCCGACTACTTCTGGCCGATGTGGGTGGCCGGTCCCTGGGGCGCCCTGCTGCTGGTCAGCACGCTCTTCGGGTCGGCTCCGCAGCAGCACGGCAAGGACAAGTAGTTCCGACGCTCTGTGTGCAGTAGTGCACGCTCGGCATTCTGTGTGCATTCCTCCGCAGAACGCCGAGCCCAGTCTTCCTAACGTGAGCGATGCCGGACGAAAGAAGGACTGCCCGAGCAGTCCCGTCCGGAGATTCACTCTCAACAGGAGGACCTAGTGAGCAAGATCCGCAACCTTCTCGTCGGTGGCGCCCTCGCCGCTTCGCTGGCCGCCGGTCTGGCCGCCGCCCCCGCCGCCCAGGCGGCCACCGCCGGCTCGGCCGCCGCGCAGGCGCAGGCCCCCGTCAGGCACTTCTTCGGCCCGGTCTATTCCGGGTTCGGCGGCGGGGAGGACTTCGGCCACCGTTCGAACTTCAAGGGCTACTGGTACAAGTCCGACGGGCGCTACTGGTTCTTCGGCGACCTGTTCGACCGCGACCGCGACCGCGAGTACAGCTACGTGTGGTTCCGCTGGCACGACGACCGCGGCTCGCACACCAGCTACTACAAGAGCTTCGGCAGCCGTCACTTCGAGAAGTACGGCGGCTTCAAGCGCAGCTCCGGCTTCGACGACTTCGACATCAGGGTCTGCGAGGGCGGCGACCGCTTCGACGACTGCGGCAGTTGGAAGGACGTCTTCTGACCGACCCCTTCGGGGGCGACTCCCGAAGGCCCGCCGGTGACCCCGTCACCGGCGGGCCTTCGTCTTTCCTCTGTCCTGGTACGGCAGGCAATAGACCTACTCTTTGCCGCTGGTCGTATTTGGCGCTGATCAGACCGGGTAGGTGATCTTTGTCGACGGATACCGGCACATGAGGGGAACCCATGAGCCGGAGGCGGGACGGCGTCGACAGGGTGAGCCGCACTGCGGCCCCAGGAACACGTGCCCGCCCGGCCCCGCGTGTCGGCGGCCGGGGGCGCCGGGCGGGCACGTCATTCGCACCGATGATCTGGGGTACGCTATTGGATGGTTGTGTCAGGACACCTGGCACGCGCTTCGCGTTTTGGGTTCAGGTGTCGTACACTTCTTTGTCGGCTCACTATGGCCATTGCGCGTCGGCGGTCTCGGATCGCCGCTCTCTACGAAGTGCATGGTCGCGGCTGCTTAGTGATCCGATACCTCAGACGACCGATCAGTGAAACGCGAGGGACATGGCCAAGAAAGACGGCGCCATCGAGATCGAGGGCACTGTGGTTGAGTCGCTCCCGAACGCGATGTTCCGGGTGCAACTCGACAACGGCCATAAGGTCCTGGCCCACATCAGCGGGAGGATGCGGATGCACTACATCCGAATCCTTCCTGACGACCGGGTGGTCGTGGAACTGAGCCCCTACGACTTGAGTCGTGGGCGGATCGTCTACCGATACAAGTAAACGTCTGAGGAATCACGAAGGACTATGAAGGTCAAGCCGAGCGTCAAGAAGATCTGCGACAAGTGCAAGGTGATCCGCCGGCACGGTCGCGTCATGGTGATCTGCGACAACCTGCGCCACAAGCAGCGTCAGGGCTAGTCGCCGCCCGGTTTCTCCGAGTCCGCTCTCGTGGCGGGCTCGATTCATGAGGAGCCGGCAGTTCAGTTGAAACGCGTCACACTCGCGCAGGCGGCCTAGGCCGTACCACGTGAGAGACCCCCGGTCGGAGGCCGGGGCCCTCACCCCGGGCATGGGGAGGGGAAGTGAGGCGTAAGACCTCCGCCACAAAGAAGGAGAATGCCCGACCATGGCTCGCCTGGTTGGCGTCGACCTCCCCCGCGACAAGCGGCTGGAGATCGCTCTCACCTACATCTACGGAATCGGCCGCACCCGCGCCCTGGAGATCCTCCAGGCCACCGGGGTCAGCGGAGACCTGCGCGTCCACCAGCTCAGCGACACCGAGCTCGTGCCGATGCGTGACTACATCGAGTCGAACTACAAGATCGAGGGTGACCTCCGTCGCGAAGTTCAGGCCGACATCCGTCGCAAGATCGAAATCGGCTGTTACCAGGGCATCCGGCACCGCAAGGGCCTGCCCGTCCACGGCCAGCGCACGCAGACCAACGCGCGTACCCGTAAGGGCAAGAAGAAGACCGTGGCCGGCAAGAAGAAGCCCGGTAAGAAGTAGTCCGCGCAGCCGCAGGACCGAAGACCTCAGGAGTGAAGGCAAACAATGCCTCCTAAGAGCCGCCAGGGTGCGCCTAAGAAGGTGCGCCGCAAGGAAAAGAAGAACGTCGCTCACGGGCACGCCCACATCAAGAGCACGTTCAACAACACGATCGTCTCGATCACCGACCCGAACGGGAACGTGATCTCCTGGGCCAGCGCCGGCCACGTCGGGTTCAAGGGCTCTCGCAAGTCCACCCCGTTCGCCGCGCAGATGGCCGCCGAGAACGCCGCCCGCCGCGCCATGGAGCACGGCATGCGCAAGGTCGACGTGTTCGTCAAGGGTCCCGGCTCCGGCCGTGAGACCGCGATCCGTTCGCTGCAGGCGACCGGCCTCGAGGTTGGCTCCATTCAGGACGTCACCCCCGTGCCGCACAACGGCTGCCGCCCGCCGAAGCGCCGCCGCGTCTGACACCCAGGAGATAGAGAGAAATGGCTCGTTACACGGGTGCGGACTGCAAGCTCTGCCGTAGGGAGAAGACGAAGCTCTTCCTCAAGGGCAAGAAGTGCGAGTCCGCCAAGTGCCCCATCGAGATCCGTCCTTACCCCCCGGGTGAGCACGGCCGCGGCCGTCCGAAGGAGTCTGAGTACCAGCTCCAGCTTCGTGAGAAGCAGAAGACGCGTCGCATCTACGGCATCCTCGAGAAGCAGTTCCGCAACTACTACGAGGAAGCCAACCGCAAGGAAGGCAAGACCGGCGAGAACCTCCTCCAGATCCTGGAGAGCCGTCTCGACAACGTGGTCTACCGCGCCGGGTTCGCCGAGTCGCGCGACGCCGCCCGCCAGCAGGTCCGTCACGGGCACGTGCTGGTGAACGGCAAGAAGGTCGACATCCCGTCGTACCTGCTCCGCGAGCACGACATCGTCGAGATCCGCGAGAAGTCGCGCAACCTGCTGCCCTACGAGGTGGCTCGCGCGACCGCCGGTGACAAGATCATTCCGGCTTGGCTGGGCGTCGTCCCGGACAAGCTTCGCGTCCTGGTGCACCAGCTGCCCGTCCGGCAGCAGATCGACACCCAGGTGCAGGAGCAGCTGATCGTCGAGTACTACTCCAAGTAGCGCTCGTCCTAGGTGGAGTACGGCTGTGCCGTGCTCCACCTACACTGTGTTTCGAGAGTGGCGTCAAATAGCGGGCGCCGCCCTAGCAGGGGAGAACCCACATGCTGATCGCTCAGCGTCCGACTCTTCTCGAAGAGTCGATCGAAGAGACCCGGTCCAAGTTCGTCATCGAGCCGCTGGAGCCGGGCTTCGGTTACACCATCGGCAACTCGCTGCGTCGCACGCTGCTGTCGTCCATCCCCGGCGCGGCCGTGACGAGCATCCGCATCGAGGGCGTGCTGCACGAGTTCTCGACCGTTCCCGGGGTCAAGGAAGATGTCACCGACATCATCCTGAACCTCAAGGAGCTGGTCGTCTCCTCCGAGCACGACGAGCCGGTCGTCATGTACCTGCGCAAGCAGGGTCCGGGTGAGGTCACCGCCGCCGACATCGCGCCTCCGGCCGGTGTCGAGGTGCACAACCCCGACCTGCGCATCGCCACGCTGAACGGCAAGGCGAAGCTGGAGATGGAGCTGACCGTCGAGCGCGGTCGCGGCTACGTCTCCGCCGCGCAGAACAAGCAGCCGGGCCAGGAGATCGGCCGTATCCCGATCGACTCGATCTACTCCCCGGTCCTCAAGGTCACGTACAAGGTCGAGGCGACCCGAGTCGAGCAGCGTACCGACTTCGACCGCCTGATCCTCGACGTCGAGACCAAGGCCGCGATGAAGCCCCGCGACGCGGTGGCCTCCGCCGGCAAGACCCTCGTCGAGCTGTTCGGCCTGGCCCGTGAGCTGAACGTCGAGGCCGAGGGCATCGACATCGGCCCGTCGCCCACGGACGCGGCCCTGGCCGCCGACCTGGCGCTGCCGATCGAGGAGCTCAACCTCACGGTCCGCTCCTACAACTGCCTCAAGCGCGAGGGCATCCACACCGTGGGTGAGCTCGTCGCCCGCAGCGAGCAGGACCTGCTCGACATAAGGAACTTCGGGGCCAAGTCCATCGAAGAGGTCAAGCAGAAGCTGCACGAGATGACGCTGGCGCTCAAGGACTCCCCGCCCGGGTTCGACCCGAGCGCGGTGGCCGGCGGCGGCTACGACGACGACGACAGCGCCTACGTCGAGACCGAGCAGTACTGAGCTAGTTCATAACGCGGGCTCGACTTCCGAGCCTGGCGGCCCGACTCCGGTACCTGATACGGCCGGAGCGGGTTCACTCTCAAGGAGAACGCAATGCCCCAGCCCAGCAAGGGTGCACGCCTCGGTGGTAGCCCGGCGCACGAGCGGCTGATCCTGGCCAACCTCGCCACGGACCTGTTCCGCCACGGGAAGATCCGCACCACGGTGACCAAGGCCAAGCGCCTTCGTCCGCTGGCGGAGCGCCTGATCACCAAGGCGAAGAAGGGCGACATGCACAACCGTCGCCAGGTGCTCACCGTCGTCAAGGACAAGGGCATCGTCCACCACCTCTTCACCGAGATCGCGCCGACCTTCGCGGAGCGTCCCGGTGGCTACACCCGGATCACCAAGATCGGTAACCGTAAGGGCGACAACGCGCCCATGGCGGTCATCGAGCTGGTCACCGAGCCGCTGAACCCGGTTCGCGTCTCGCGCACCGAGGCTCCGGCCGCCGCTGCCGCTCCGGCTCCGGCCGCTGAGGCCGAGGCTCCGGCCGTCGACGAGGCCCCGGCCGCCCCCGAGGCCCCCGAGGCTTCGGCTGAGGCGAAGAAGGACGAGGCCTGATCCGTCAGGCTCCCGGGCCCGGTCTCCCCTTCGGGGGTGCCGGGCCCTTTCGGTTTTTTGGAGGATGACTGTGGTACGGCTCCGCCTCGACCTCGGCTACGACGGCACGGACTTCTCCGGCTGGGCCAGGCAGCCCGCGTTGCGGACGGTCCAAGGTGAGATCGAGGACGCGCTCGGCCGCATTCTGCGCCTGCCCGAGCCGCCCGCGCTGACCGTCGCGGGCCGCACCGACGCCGGGGTGCACGCGCGCGGTCAGGTGGCGCACGTGGACCTGCCCGAGGAGTGCCTGTCCGAACTGGACCGCAACCGCCGCGGAAACGATCCGGAGCCCGTCGCGGACCTCGATGAGCGGCTCGCCACGCTCGTCAGGCGGCTCGCCGGGGTCCTTTCCCCGGATGTGCGGGTTCATCGCGTCTCAGTGGCTTCTGAGGGCTTTGACGCACGGTTCTCGGCGCTTTCCAGGCGCTACGCGTACCGGGTGACCGACGCGCCCGGCGGTGGTGATCCGCTGCGGCGGCGGGAGGTGGTCTGGCATGCCAGGCCGCTCGGCCTCGGCCTGCTCAACGCGGGCGCCGCGCACCTGCTGGGGGAGCACGACTTCGCCGCCTTCTGCAAGAAGCGGGAGGGGGCGACCACGATCAGGGAGCTGCAGCGGCTCGACTGGGTACGCGACCCGGACGGCGTGCTGGTGGCCACCGTCGTGGCCGACGCGTTCTGCCATTCGATGGTGCGGGCGCTGGTCGGGTCCCTGCTGTCGGTGGGGGACGGGCGCCGGCCGGTGGGGTGGCCGGGGGGGGTGCTGGCGGCGGCCGTACGGGATTCCGGGGTGCATGTGGCGCCCGCGCATGGGTTGTGCCTCGAAGAGGTGACATATCCGGGCGAGGCGGAGTTGGCGGTGCGGGCGCGCGCCACGCGCCGGGTGCGGACGCTCAGTCGGTGATGCGGCGCTCCAGCACCAGGGAGGTCTGGTCGCGGAAGGCGGCGCTGAGCTTGCTCAGCGACTTCTCCTTCGCGGTCGCCGTGTGGCCGTCGGCGTACGTCGCGTAGCTGAAGACGATGTAGCGGCCCCAGACCAGGCCCGCGGCGTATCCGCCGGCGATGTGGACGCGGTTGGCGCCGCTGGCCGCGGTGTGCGGCAGGCCGCGGAACCACAGGTTGTTGGCCAGGTCCTTCGCCTGGTCGGCCTGCACGGCGGCGTCCTTGGTCGGCAGGACCGCGATGCCCGTGGTGACGGCGTGGTCGCGCTTGCGGTCGACGTAGGTGGCGCGCAGGACGCGGCTGCACTTCTGTTTGGCGAGCGCGGCGGCGAACGGGCCCGAGGCGGCCTTCTCGCAGTCGGAGGCCATGTTGACCTTGACGCGGGTGTAGGTGGTGCCCGCCAGCTTGATCTTCTTGTCGGGGAAGGCCTCGGACAGGGAGAGCTGCTGGGGGTCGGTCTCGGCGGAGTTGAGCACCGAGGAGCTGAGCGTGTCCGGCGGGGAGGTCGAGGGGGGCGTCGAGACGGCCACCGTGGGCTTGGCGCCGGAGGTGGCCTCGGCGGGCTTGTCGGCGTTCATCGCCTTGTAGGCGAAGAAGCCGCCGGTGCCGATTCCCGCCAGGGCGAGCGCGCCGAGGGTGGCGATCAGCGCCTTCTTGCTCTTGCCCGGCTCCTTGGGGGTGTACTGGTCCATCGGGTAGGACGGGGGCGCGTAGGAGGGCGCCGGTGTGGAGGGCCCGAAGAGCGATCCGGACCCGCCGTCGCGGGGTGGCGGGGTGAAGAGCGTGTCGCTTCCGGGCGGGACGGTGGGGGAACCGCTCACGTCACCTCCGAGAGTGCCGGTGTACGGCCCGGCTGCCGGGCCGCCTGGGTCGTTGCCGGGGCCGCCGGCGTGGGGCGTCGTCACGGGACTGCCCGGGGTGTTGGGGGGAGTGCCCGGGATGTTCGCGGGAGTGCTGGCGGGACCGCCTGGGGTGATCGTGTGGCCACCTGGTGGAGTTCCGGGCGTGCTGAAAGGCGTGGTCGCCGGGGCGCTGGGACCGTCTCCCGCTCGCCCGGTGGCCTGAGGGTCGTCCGGCGGTGCGGACTCGCCGTGGGGTTGGCCGGGGTCCTGCGGGGCGAGGCGGTCGCCGGGTGGGAGCACGGTGCCGGATAGGACCTGGACACCGCGCGGCGGGGTGGCCGAGTCGGCCACTCGCCCGTCACCGGCGTGATCCGCCCGCGCCATATCGGCGTGGTCCATCCGCGCGGCTTCTTCACGAACGGCGGCGTGGCCCGCGCGCGCGGGCTCCTCGCGAACCTCGGCGTGATCCGCCCGTGCCACCTCGGTGTGGTCCGTCCGCGCGGCTTCTTCACGAACGGCGGCGTGGTCCACCCGCGCCGCCTCCTCGCGATCGGCGGCGTGGTCCATTCTCGCGGTCTCTTCGCGAACGTCGGCCTGGTCCGCCGTTGCAAGGACGTCGGCCTGGTTCGTCGGCATTTCGTGGAAGCCGGTCGGGTCGAGGTCCAACGCGTCGCCCGGCGGGATGATGTTCCCCCTGCTGTCGAAGGAGCCGGTGGGCGAAGGCGAGTCCGGTGTGCCGTCGGGGTGGGCTTCTTCGGCTGACGGGTGGGGCTTGCGGCCCCAGGCGCTGGTGGCGAAGGGGAGGTCGGGGATGCGTCCGGCGTCCACCGGGCCCGGCTCCTCGGCGGGGCTGGGCTGGGGCGGCCAGACGGGGATGTCGCCGGGCTCGGCGCGGTGGGAGATGAGGGCGGTCCCCTCGTGCTCGTCCTCGTCGGCGTCGTCCTCGATGGGCTCGCCGGTCGCCGCGGGCCAGGGCGGCATCGAGGGGGCGTCGGGCGCGGGCCACACCTGGAGTCCGGCCGCGGCCGCGGTGAACGCGGGCGGCGGCTGCCACGCCGGTGCGCCGGGCACGACCGGCTCGGCCTGCCACTGCTGCCCGATGTCGGTCGAGGGGCCGGGACGGGGGCCGGACTGGTCCGAGGCACCCCATGACGGAGGCGCCTCACCAGGGACGCCCGCCCAGGGAATCTCGGTCCCCGGCGGGGCCCAAGGGCTGGCCGGGGGAGCCCACGGGTTCTCGGCGGGCCGCGCGGTCTCGCCCGGCGGCGTCCAGGTGCCGGGCGGCGGTTGCGCGGCGGCTGGGGGCCGGGGGATTCCCGAGGGGCGGGTCTGGTCGGGGAGGTCGGTGTACCAGTCGTACTGGTCCTCCTCGACGGGGCCGGCGTTGCCCCAGGCGCCGGGCTGGGCGCCGGGGAAGGCGGGCAGGGTGGGGAGGTGCGCCGGAGCGGGCTCCTCGTCGGCCGGGGGTGTGTCCTGGCGCCCTCCGAGAGGGGGCAACGGGCGATCTGCCATGGACTCCCGGCTTTCGGTGGTGTCGGGGGCGGGGGGCGAGGCGGGCTGAGCCGTGGGGAGGTCCGGTGGCGGTCCCTGGAGGACCGGTACCGGCCGCGCCTCCCCGACGGCCCGCATGGGCGTGGTGCCGGGAGGCGTGCTCAGGGGATCGGCAACATACGGATGCTGCGGGTCGGCGGGAGGGACGCTCTCGCCGGGCCGGGGCACCGGCCTGCCGAAACTCGGCGGTGGCGTTGCCGGTGCGGCCGAGCCGTCCGTTTCCCGCTCGTGCTCAGACCCAGATTCCTGGCCACGCATAGGGGGAGCCTAGCGAGAGTCGGGAGATCGTCATGCCTGTATGGGCGTTCTCGGCCGGATCGGCCGTCCGGTTCGTCGTGATAAAGCACTTAAAGACCGCTTTGCGGCCCGGTTGGTGCTGTGCTAGACGCGCGGCCGTCCGGAGAGGCTGCGGGCTTCGAGGGTCGGGTAGACCGTCTTGCCGATGACGTCGTCGCGGGCCTGGGTGAGCTGTTTGCTGCCCTTCTTGTCCGGCTTGTGGCCGTCCTTGAACTGCACCCACGACAGGATCGCGTAGTGGCCGTGCGCGGCGAAGGAGACCCCGGCCTCGCCCGAGCCGAGGAACTTGGTGACGGTGTCCTTGCCGGGCAGCGCCTTGACGTAGTTCTCCGCCTTGCCCTTGCCCTTGGCGGCCACGACCTTCTCGGCGGCCTTGGTGGTCGAGAGGTTGACCACGCCGATGGTGCCGATCACCTCGCCCTTCTTGTCGCGGAAGCTCACCCGCAGCACCTGGGTGCACTTGCCGGACTTCAGCGCCTTCAGCAGCTTGCCGCCCACGGCGCCGTCGGCGCACTTCTTGTCGGACGCCTTGGCCGTCAGCTCGTACGTCCGCCCGCCCACGGCGACCTTCTTGCCGGGGAACAGCTCCTTGAGGGTGAGCCGGTCAGGGTCGGTGCCGCGCTCGGCCGCGTACCCGAACTTCCCGCCCGGCGCCTCGGGCAGGACCGCGCTGGTGGGGCGGTCGGTGGGGGCGGCCGTCGGGTCGGGGCCTTTGGTGTTCCACATGACCACGAGGCCGGCGACCAGCGCACCGAGCACTCCCAGGCCGCCCAGGGTGAACCAGAGCGGCCCGCGCGAACGCGGCCCCTCGTCGTAGGGGCTCCACGTGCCGCGCCTGGCGGGGGCCTCTTTGGCGGGCGTCTCCTCCGTGGCGGGAGGGGTGTCTGTGTCGGTATCGCGTTTCTTGGGAAAACCCATGCGCCGAGATTAGCCAAGCTTGACTCGCGGTCAGGTCACGAATATCCGAAGTCCTGTGTCCAGTACGGTCCCCCGCTGCCGTCCGCGACGCCCACGCCGATGGCCTGATAGCCGCAGTGCAGGATGTTGCGCCGATGGTCCTTGCTGGCCAGCCAGCCCTTCACGGCCTCCCTGGCGCTGGTGTAACCGCGCCCGATGTTCTCGGCGGCGCCCGACCGGTAGCCCGCCCGCTCCATCCGCCGCCAGGGCGAGGAGCCGTCGGGGGACTCGTGGGTGAACATCCCCGAGGTGGCCATCTCGCGGGAGTGGATCAGCGCGGAGCGGGTCAGCCTGGCGTCCGTGCGCAGCGGGGCGCAGCCGCGCCTGGCGCGGGCGGCGTTGGTGAGCCTGATGACCTGCGCGGCCATGGTCCGCGCCGAGGAGCCCGTGCGCCCGTGCGTCTGGGTGGGGTCGTCGGTCGTCTCGCCGTCGACCAGCCCTTGGGGGGATCGGGTGGGGGTGGCGGCCGCGGCCTTGGTGCCCTTGGGCCTGGGCACGGGCGTGTGCTTGCCCGTCCGGCTCTCCGACTGGGCGCGCGAGCGTTTGACCGGCGCGCTCGCGCGGGCGGCCACCGGCGGCGCGCTGTTGTTCAGGAACACCTGGTCGGCGACGGGCCGGTCGTCGGTCAGCCGGCCGATGAGCACACCGGCGAACAGGGCCGCCAGGAGGCAGGCGAGCAGACCCAGGTGGCTACGGCGCCGGGCGCTCCGCTGGGTGAGCCGGGTGTGAGGGGTCTGCCACATACCGCAGTCAACGATAGGGAGGCGGGGTCTTGAGATAGAAGGGATTGCCGGGAAACGAAATGGAACTGTTCTGTCCGCGCCTAAAGCCCAGGTAGACTGGCCGAGGAAACCGGAGAAGATGCTCTAGCGAGCACCTTCTTTTGACCCATGTCCGTGGGTAGCGGTAACCTAAGCGTTCGTTGTATGCGAGTCGGTCCGATGTGACCGATGCGCGGCGCGTCCGGCGTCATCTCCCATTCTGTTGGAGACGGAAGGTCCGGGCCGTCGTGTGCCCGCACCGACCGACCATAGAGCTGTCGTATCCGACAGCGCCGAAGACGCGAGCAAAAGAAGGCTACGACAGTGCCCACGTACTCACCGAAGCCCGCCGACGTACAGCGTCAGTGGTACGTCATCGACGCGACCGATGTCGTGCTGGGCCGGCTGGCCAGCCACGTCGCGACCCTGCTCCGCGGTAAGCACAAGCCGATCTTCGCCAACCACGTCGACACCGGTGACTTCGTCATCGTCATCAACGCCGACAAGGTGCACCTGAGCGGCAACAAGCTTGAGCAGAAGAAGGCCTACCGCCACTCGGGCTACCCGGGCGGTCTGCGCGCCGTCAGCTACGGCGAGCTCATGGAGAAGCGGCCCGACCGGGCCGTCGAGAAGGCCGTCAAGGGCATGCTGCCGAAGAACGCCCTCGGCCGGAAGATGGCCAAGAAGCTGAAGGTCTACGCCGGATCGGATCACCCGCACCAGGCTCAGCAGCCCGTGCCGTTCGAGATCACCCAGATCGCCCAGTAGCAGTTCGCGAAAGAGTTAGAGGAGTACCGTGGCTGAGCCCACCGGTGTCGAGACGGTCGTAGAGGCCGAGCAGGAGGCGTTCTCCAGCGAGGAGTTCCCTTCCGAGTACACCACTGAGTCCGCTGCCAGCGCCGACGCCCCCGTGCGTAAGCCCGTCACCACGGGCAACTCGTACGGCACCGGCCGCCGCAAGGAGGCGATCGCCCGCGTGCGCATCGTCCCCGGCACCGGCAAGTGGACGATCAACGGCCGTTCGCTTGAGGCCTATTTCCCGAACAAGGTCCACCAGCAGATCGTCAACGAGCCCTTCGTGGTGCTCGGCGCCGAAGAGGCGTTCGACGTCATCGCGCGCATCGACGGTGGCGGCGTGACCGGCCAGGCCGGTGCGCTGCGCATGGGCCTGTCCCGCGCGCTGGCGGTCCTCGACGTCGAGACCAACCGCCCGCCGCTGAAGAAGGCCGGCTTCCTCACCCGTGACGCGCGCGCCACGGAGCGGAAGAAGTACGGCCTCAAGAAGGCCCGCAAGGCTCCGCAGTACAGCAAGCGCTAAATTGGGGCGCCTTTTCGGCACCGACGGGGTACGTGGGGTCGCGGGTCGCGACCTCACGGCCGAGCTCGCCATGGACCTCTCGGTCGCGGCGGCGCACGTCCTCGGCGATGCAGGCGCGTTCTCCGCTACCGGGCTCAAGCGCCCGGTAGCGGTCGTAGGCCGGGACCCGCGGGCTTCAGGTGAATTCCTGGAGGCCGCCGTGGTCGCCGGCCTCGCGTCGTCCGGGGTGGATGTGCTGCGCCTCGGCGTACTGCCCACTCCGGCCGTCGCCCATCTCACGGCCGCGCTTGGCGCCGATCTGGGCGTCATGCTGTCGGCTTCCCACAATCCGGCGCCGGACAACGGCATCAAGTTCATCGCCCGCGGCGGCTACAAGCTGTCCGACGCGGTCGAGGACGAGATCGAGCGTCGTCTCGGCGAGCGCTGGGAGCGCCCGGTCGGCTCCTCCGTGGGCCGGGTCCGGGAGGCGTACGGCGAGGCCGACCGCTACATCTCGCATGTGCTGTCCGCGCTCAGCGGCCGGCTCGACGGGCTCAATGTGGTGGTCGACTGCGCTCACGGCGCCGCGCACATGGTGGCGCCCGAGGCGCTGGTGCGGGCGGGCGCCCAGGTCGAGGCCATCGGCGCCAGGCCCGACGGCCTGAACATCAACTCCGGCGTCGGCTCCACCCACCTGGACAAGCTCCAGCAGGTGGTCGTCTCGCGCGGCGCCGACCTCGGCATCGCCTACGACGGCGACGCCGACCGCTGCCTGGCGGTCGACCACACCGGCGCGATCATCGACGGCGACCAGATCATGGCGATCCTGGCCGTGGCGATGCACGGCGAGGGCCGCCTGGCGAAGGACACCGTGGTCGCCACCGTGATGTCCAACCTGGGCTTCAAGCTGGCGATGCGCGACGCGGGCGTCAACGTGGTGGAGACCGCGGTGGGCGACCGTTACGTGCTGGAGCGGATGAAGGCCGACGGCTACAACCTCGGCGGCGAGCAGTCCGGGCATGTGATCATGCTCGACCACGCCACCACGGGGGACGGGCTGCTCACCTCGCTGCACCTGCTGTCGGTGGTGGCCAGGACGGGTCGTTCGCTCAGGGAACTGGCCTCGGTGATGACCGTGATGCCGCAGATCCTGATCAACGTCAAGGACGTCGACAAGGGCAAGGCGGCGGTGCCCGAATTGGCCGCGGCCGTGCTCGCGGCCGAGGCGGAGCTGGGCGAGTCGGGGCGGGTGCTGATCAGGCCGAGCGGCACCGAGCCGATGATCCGCGTGATGGTCGAGGCCTCCTCGGCGGACCAGGCCACCCAGGTCGCCGGCCGGCTGGCCGACGTGGTCCGGACCAACTGCGTGTGACGCGATTCGGGTACGGCGCGGGCGCCGTACCCGAATCGCGTTGACGGGTGACGGGCGATTCGCAATAGTGTGCGAATGATTTCTTCCCGTCCCCTCGCGGGCGTGATCCTCGCCTCCGCCCTCCTGACCGGTGCCGCCGCCGCTCCCGCGGCCGCCTCCACCGCCCAGCCGCAGGCCGTGGTCGAGGCAGCGGCGGCCCGCCCGGCCAACGGCAAGGTCCTGTACGCCGGTCTCAGCGGCGGCAGGGGCAAGCTCAAGGTGAAGAACGGCCTGTCCAGCGACGCGGTCTTCACTCTGGTTCGCGGCAAGAAGAAGGCGGTGACCTTCTACGTGCGGGCGAAGTCGAGCGCGACCTTCAGCGGCGTGGTCGACGGCACCTACCGGGTCTTCTATACCACGGGTGCGGGGTTCAACGCCGCCAAGAAGCGTTTCAGCAGGAACGCCGACTACCGCCGCTTCGACGACTCGCTGCGGTTCAGGACCACGGCGACCACCTCGTCGATCTGGACGGTAAGCATCAAGCGGGTCGTGGGCGGTAACGCCAGGTCCACCGGCATCAACCCCGGCGACTTCCCCGCCTAGAACGTCCTGTCCCGCCTCGCCAGGAGATTCAGCATGCAGATCGACCTGGTGGCCGAGGTGCTGGCGACCTGTGCGCGGACCCCGCGCGGTACCGCGATCGTGGATCCGCGCGGGGCGGAGCTGAGCTTCGGCGACCTGCGCGAGCGGGTGCTGCGCATCCGCGACCGCCTGTCCGCCGCGGGCCTGTCGCGGGGCGACGGCGTGCTGTACGCGGTGCGCCCCTCTCCTGAAGCCGTCGCCATCGCCCTGGGGGTGGTGGCGGCGGGCGGCGTGCTCGTCCTGGCCGATCCCGGTCTGGCCCCCGGAGTCCTGGAGTCCAGGCTGCGGCTGGCCAGGCCGCGCTGGGTGGTCGCCGAGTCGGCTCTGTACGCGCTCACCGCCATGCCGCCCCTGCGCGCGCTGGCCAGGCGTCGCGGCGTGCTGCTGCCCGACCTGCGCGACCCGCTGCCGGGCCTGGCGTTCAGACACGCCTACACCGGCCGCTGGGCGCCCGGCGTGCCCCGCGATGCCGTACGGCTGAGCGGGACGGGCGCGCGCCCGGGCGGGACGGTCGTCGAGTTGGACAGGGCGGCTCGGCGGGCGAACGGGGAGGGGGAGCCGGACGTCCTGGACGACCCGGCAGCGGTGATCTTCACCTCGGGCACGACCGCGCACCCCAGGGCCGTCGTGCACACCCGCGGATCGCTGGCCGCGGGGCTGGAGATGTTCAGGGACCGCTTCCCCGTCGGCCCCGGCGACGTGGTGCACAGCGACGGGCTCATGCTCGGCCTGCCCGCACTCACCGGCGGCGCCACCTGGTCGATGCCCGGCAAGCCCGAGGCGATCTCCCAGCGCGACGTCACTCACCTGTTCTGCGTCCCCGTGGACGTCACCCGGCTGGGCCCGCTGCCGCGCAGCCTGCGCCACCTGCTGCTCGGCTCGGCCCCGGCCCCGCCCGCCGTCCTGCGCGCGGCGCTGGCCGCCGCCCCGGGCGCCGAGGTGCTCAGCGTCTACGCGATGACCGAGGCCCTGCCCATCGCTCTGGCCACCGCCCAGGAGAAGCTCGACCACCTGGAAGGCGACCTGCTCGGCGCGCCGCTGCCCGGGGTGGGCGTGCGCGTGGCTGGCGACGGCGAGCTGCTGGTGAGCGGTCCGCACCTGGCCCGCGGCTACCTCGGCGAACCGCCCTTCACCGAGGTGGCCACCGGCGACCTGGCCAGACTCGACAGCGGGGGCAGGCTGGTGCTGCTCGGCCGCAAGAAGGACATGATCCTGCGGGCGGGCTACAACATCTACCCGAGCCTCTACGAACCTGGGATAGCCGCCCTGCCCGGAGTCGCCGACGCCGCCCTCGTGGGCCTCACCGATCCGGAGTCCGGTGACGAGGAGGTCGTGCTCGCCCTGGTGCCCGGCGACGGCTTCCAGGAGAAGGAGGTTCGCCTGCGGCTCCCGGAACTGGTCGACGCGGGCGCCCTCCCGCAGCGGGTCGAGGTGCTCGCCGAGTTCCCGCGCTCGGGCCGGGCGCGCAAGCTGGACCGGGCCGCGCTGCGGGCGGTCCTTACTCGTCGCCGGTGAGTGAGAAGACGCGTAGGCGGCGGCCCGCCCAGAAGACGGCGCCGATCGTCACGATGATCAGGGCGGGGACGGCGAAGCCGAGGGTGACGTTCGCGGTCAGGTAGGGCGAGGAGGAGAACTGGTCGGCGATCGTGCGCGCCCACTGCTGGATGGAGAACTTCTGCGCGCCGGGGACCAGGCTGCCGACCAGGCCCTCCCAGACCAGGGCGTAGATGATGCCGATCGTCACCGCGTGCCGGGTGATCACCCCGAACAGCAGGAACACGGCCGCGTAGGCGATGCCGCCGACCAGCGCGCCGAGCGCGAAGCCGGGGGCGATGCCGGACTGGTCGCGGACCAGGATCCAGCCGGCCAGGTAGGTGGGGACCGCGGCGAACAGCACCAGCATCGAGGCGGCGACGAGGAACTTGGTCAGCATGATGGTGGGCCGGGAGATCGGCTTGGACAGCAGGTGGATGATGGTGCCGTCGTCGATCTCCGGCGCGATCACGCCGGTGCCCGCGATGAGGCCGAGCAGCGGCAGCATGGTACCGATGGCGAAGGTCTGCACGAGCAGGACGGCTGTGCGCTCGTCGGCGCTGCCCATCACCCGCAGCAGGACGGCCAGGCCGATCAGCGCCAGTGGCAGCAGGATGAGCAGGATGATCCGCCGCCGGCCGAGGACGGCGCGGTAGGTGATCCCCGCAACGACGGTGTTCACTAGGAGCTCCTGGTGATCAGGTAGGAGAAGACGCTTTCCAGGTCCTCGTCGGCGGGGGAGACCTGGTGCAGGTGCACGCCCTCGGCGCGGGCCACCCGGGGCAGCAGCCAGGCGAAGCGCCGGAACTCGACCGCCTGCACCTCCAGGCCGTCGGCGGTGAGCGAGACGCCGCCCGCGGACCGGTCGACGATGAGGGCGGCGGCGAGCTTCCTGTCGTCGCTGGAGCGGATCCGGAACAGGTGCGGCCGGTCGGTCATCAGGCGGCGGATCTCGCGGAAGTCGCCGGAGGCGGCGTGTCGTCCGGCGACGAGCACCTCGATGTGCTGGGCGACCCGCTCGACCTCTTCGAGGATGTGCGAGCTGAACAGGATCGTCTTGCCGGCGGTGCCCATGTCGCGGATCAGGTCCATGAGGTGCATGCGCTGGCGCGGGTCCATGCCGTTGAACGGCTCGTCGAGCAGCAGCACCTGCGGGTCGTGGACGAGCGCGGCGGCGACCTTGACCCGCTGGCGCATGCCCTTGGAGTAGCTCTCGACCCGGCGGTCCTTGGCGGGTTCCATCTCCACGGTGGCGAGCGCCTTCTGTGCGGCTCCCACGGGGTCGGGCAGGCCGTGCAGCCTGGCCGCCGACAGCACGAACTGCCAGCCGGTGAGGAAGCCGTAGACGCCTTCCCGTTCGGGGACGAGGCCGATGGAGCGGTAGATCTGGTGGTTCTTCCAGACCGTCTGGCCGTCGAGGGTGACCGTTCCGCCGGAGGGGGCGAGGAAGCCGGCCATCATGTGCAGGAGCGTCGACTTGCCCGCTCCGTTGGGGCCGAGCAGTCCGGTGACGCCGGGGGCGATCGTCATGGTGACGTCGTTGACGGCGACGACGTTGCCGTACCAGCGGGAGACCTGTGCGAGCTCGATCTTCACCTCGAGGCCGCCTTCCGGTAGCGGAGGATGAGGGCGGTCAGCGCCAGGGCGATCAGCGCGAGTACGGCGAGACCGGCCGCCGGACCGCCGAGGCCGCCGGGGTAGCTCTCACCGTTGGCGGGCGTGGTGCCGAACAACCAGACCTGTACGGCGTCGACCAGGAAGAAGGGGTTGATCAGCCAGGCCCACGCGGACGCCGTGTCGTGGTCCATGGCCTGGAACGTGGTGGCGAGGAGGGTGGAGACGGCCGAGGCGAGCAGGTAGACGGCGATGACGGAGGCGACGCCGAGCCCGCGCCGGGGCGTGAAGGAGGCCAGGGCGAGGCCCACCGCGGCGAGCAGCAGGGCCAGCACCAGCCCCATCACCAGAGCGGCGAGGTAGTCGGCGGTCCGCGGCGGCCCTTCCAGGTCCACCAGAAGCTCGCCGACGTACATCACCGTCAGCGGTAGCGCGAGCAGCAGGAACAGCGCCGCGGTCATGGCGGCCAGCTTGGCGCCGACGTACTCGGTGACGGTGATCGGCCGCGACAGGTAGAGCGGCAGGACGCGGAAGCGCAGGTCGGGGGCGACGACCGTGGGCGACTGCGAGGCCAGGAAGATCGCCAGCACGGGCTGCATGGTGACGGCGAAGGCGGAGTAGCTCATGCCGCGCTGCTTCATCAGCGCCATCATCGCGATCGACACGACGATCGGCAGGAACATGACCGCGGTCAGCGCGAACGGAATGATCTTGGCGCGGACGGTACGGCCGAGGCCGAAGACGCCGCGCAGGCTGTGCAGGGTGAGCGCGCGGACCGCGTGCCCCCGGCCCAGCCTGGGCCCCTCGTAGTGGCGGTAGCCGATGTCGTGGATGACGCCGGTGGCCTGGTCAGACATGCGCCTCCTCCCTGAAGACGTCCTCGATGCGCTGGCGGCCCTCTTCGAGCCTGATCAGGCAGAGGTCGAGATCGCAGACGGCGTCGCGGATCGCGTCGAAGGTCTCCGGGCCGGTGACGCGGACCAGGAGCAGCCTGCCGTGCGGGGTGACGGTGTGGCCCAGTTCGCCGAGGCGGGTGGCCAGCGGGTGGGCGCCCTCCTCGACCTCGACGGTGACGATCTGGGTCGACTGGGTGAAGTCGGCGATCGCCGAGGAGCGCAGCAGCCGGCCGCCGTCGATGACGATGACGTGGTCGCAGATGCGTTCGAGCTCGCCGAGCAGGTGCGAGGTGACCAGCACGCTGATGCCGAACTCGGCGCCGATGCGCCTGATCAGCGCGAGCATCTCGTCGCGGCCCTGCGGGTCGAGGCCGTTCGTCGGCTCGTCGAGGAAGATCAGTTTGGGGTCGTGGACGAGGGCCTGGGCCAGCTTGACGCGCTGCTTCATGCCGGTGGAGTAGCCGCCGATGGCGCGGTAGCGCTCTTCGTACAGGCCCACGTGGCGCAGCACGTCGGCGGCGCGTTCGCGGGCCGCGGTGCGCGGCAGGCCGGACATCTGGGCGAGGTGGACGACCAGTTCGGTGGCGGAGACGTCGGGTGGCAGGCACTCGTGCTCGGGCATGTAGCCGACGACCTTGCGGATCTGTGCGCCGTGCGTGGTCACGTCGAGGTCGAGGACCCGGGCGCCGCCCGCGCTCGGCGGCAGCAGTCCCAGCAGGATCTTGATCAGCGTGGACTTGCCCGCTCCGTTGGCGCCGACCAGACCGGTCACGCCCGTTCCGACGGTGACGGTGAGCTGGTCGAGTGCCGTGACCGTCGGGAAGCGTTTGGTCAGCCCCTCGGTGGCGAGGATGTGCATGATCCGGACACTACCCGCACCCTTGTCATGCCAGCTTCGTCCGCGCGGAGGAAATGCGCCTCATCCCCGCTGACTACTCTGCGGCCAGAATCTCCGCTGGACGAAGAGCGTCGTGGTGCCGGCGATGACCATGCCGGCGATGTTGAGCGCCAGTTGCGCGACCGAGCCGGCCACTTCGGCGCCGTCGCCGAGGGCGAGCGCCACGGCGATGTAGCCGGCGGCGGGCACCGTGGTCACCGAGATGAAGACGCCGACCAGCGCCGAGGACTTGGCCGCGGTGACCGACAGCACGCCCGCCGCCCCGGCGAGCAGCGCCACGATGAACGACCAGCGGTCGGGCTTGACGATGAACTGCACCTCGGAGTTGATCTGGAGCATCGTGGGCGTCACCCAGCCGAGCCAGGTGGAGACGAGCGCGCAGGCGAACGTCACCGCGATCGCCACCGTGAACCCGATGACCAGGGTTCTGAGCGAGTAGGTGATCAGGTGCCAGCGGGCGTGCAGCAGGCCGAAGCAGATGGCCGCCACCGCGCCGAACTCGGGGCCGAGGACCATCGCGCCGACGATCAGGATCGGCGAGTTCTGCAGGATGCCGATGGCGGCGATCTGCGTGGCGATGGCGAGGAAGGCGAAGTACGCCCAGGTCATCCGGGAGTCGTTGTGCACCTTCTGGGCGAGGTCGGCCCAGACGACGGCGTCGTCGCCCTCGCCGGGCGCCTCCTCCTCGGCGGCCTTGGCCGCCGTGGAGATGGACAGGTCGACCTGCTCGACCGCGATGGATCCCTCGGTCTCCAGCCAGCCGAGCCGGTCGATGACCTCGTTGGCGCCCTCACGCGCCAGGTCGCACATGATCAGGTCGCCGCGCGGCGTCCTGGCCGCGCCCGCGACCAGGACGATGTTGGTGACGCCCGGACAGTCCTCCAGCACCGCGACGACCTCGTCCGTGCGCGGCATGGGGCTGATCAATCGCATGTGCAGCACGCGCTTCATTGTGCTGCACATGCCTCACGTGCGGCGTAGCCGTACCCTCCGGACCGAGTGGTCGCGGCCCTTGTACAGGATCAGGCCGGCGCGGCCGCGGGTGGGGGCGATGTTCTCCACCAGGTTGCGCTCGTTGATGTCGCGCCAGACGTTCACGGCGAACTCGGTGGCCTCCTCGTCGGCGAGGTCGGCGATGTACTTGAAGTAGGACTTGGGGTCCTCGAAGGCGGTGCGGCGCAGTTTGTGAAAGCGGTCGACGTACCAGCTCCGGATGTCCTCGACCTTGGCGTCGACGTAGATGGAGAAGTCGAAGTAGTCGTTGACGGCCAGCGAGCTCGGCGGGGCGGGCTGCAGGACGTTCAGCCCTTCGATGACCAGGATGTCGGGCTTCTTGATGACCTGGGTGGCGCCGGGCACGATGTCGTACTCGAGGTGGCTGTAGACCGGCGCCCGCACCTCGGGGGCGCCCGCCTTGACCTCGGCCACGAACCTGACCAGCGCCCTGCGGTCGTAGCTCTCGGGGAAGCCCTTGCGGTGCATGATGCCCCGGGCCTCCAGCACCTTGTTGGGGTAGAGGAAGCTGTCGGTGGTCAGCAGCCCGACGTTGGGGTGTTCCGGCCACCGGGCCAGCAGGGTGTGCAGCAGGCGCGCGGTGGTCGACTTGCCGACCGCGACGCTGCCGGCGATGCCCAGGATGTACGGCACGCGCCGCTCCGCGTCCCCGAGGAACGCGCTCAGCACGCTACTGCGCTGCTTGGACCCGGTGAAGTGCAGATTCAGCAACCGGGTCAGTGGGAGGTAGATGTCGGTGACCTCGGCGAGGTCGATGGGGTCGTCGACGCCGCGGAGTTCCTCCAGCTCGTCTGCGGTGAGAGTCAAGGGCGTGTTCTTGCGGAGTTCGCTCCACTGCTCCCTGCTCAGTTCCACGTAGCCGTTGTTCACCCACGCAGACTACTGACCGCCTTCGGGTGGATCGGCGGCGGGAGGCCGCCTTCGTCCACAGGGTGTGGACAAAGTTCCGGCGGCCAGGTGAATCATGGTCGACTCGTTGTCTATTTCTGCCCTAGGGCCATTCACCGACGTGAGATTAACGTGACGTGAACATCGCCAGGAAGGGTCATTCCGATGGATCGTCGCCGCTTTCTCGCCGGAGCCGTCTCCCTCACCGCCGCCGCGGGCGTCGCGGGCCCGTTCGCCGGAGTCGCCCAGGCGGGCGCGGCCGGCGGCACCCGTCCGGGGGCGGGCTACGGGCCGCTGAGCCCGGTGCCCGACCTGCGGGACGGGCAGGTCAGGCTGAACCTGCCGGAAGGGTTCAAGTACCGCTCGTTCAACGCCGCCGGGGAGACCTTCAGCGACGGCTCCGCCGTACCCGGCAGGCACGACGGCATGGCCGCCTTCCGCGGCCCGCGTGGCAGCACGGTCCTGATCCGCAACCACGAGGTCAACGGGCCGGTCGGCGCGTTCGGTGACCCGGACGCCGCCTACGACCCCGCCGCGGGCGGCGGCACCGCGACGCTCACCGTCACCCGCTACGGCGAGGTCCTGCACAGCGGCCCCTCGCTGAACGGGACCCAGATGAACTGCTCGGGCGGCCCGATGCCCTGGGGCGCCTGGGTGACCTGCGAGGAGACCGTCAACGGCCCCGACGTGGGCAACGACTTCACCGGGGCGGACAACACCAAGCTCACCCAGAAGCACGGCTACCTGTTCGAGGTGCCCGTGGGCGGCCGGGCCTCGGCCGAGCCGATCAGGTCGGCCGGGCGCTTCGCCCACGAGTCGGCGGCGTTCGACCCGCTGACCGGGGCCGTGTACCTGACCGAGGACAACTTCGGCTTCGCCTCCGGCTTCTACCGCTACCTGCCGCCGCGCAACCCGCTGGCCGCGCGGCGCATCCTCGACGGGGGGCGGCTGCAGATGCTGGCCGTACGCGGGCAGCCCGGCAAGGACCTGTCCACGGGTCAGCCCGCGGGCGCCTCGTTCCGGGCGTCCTGGGTGGACATCGACGACCCCGACCCGGCCTTCACCGGTACCCCGGCCAACGACGTCGCCATCCAGGCGGTCGGCAAGCAGGGCCGCGACAAGGGCGCGGCGCTGTTCTCCAGGCTCGAAGGGGCCGTCTACCACCACGGCACCGTCTACTTCGTCTCCACCCAGGGCGGCGCCACGGCCACCGGCGACACCCCGCCCTCGGGGTTCGGCAAGGGACGCGGGCAGGTGTGGGGGTACGAGACGTGGAGCGGCCGGCTCAAGCTGGTCTACGAGTCGCCGGGCTCGACGGTGCTCGACCTGCCCGACAACGTCACCGTGAGCAACCGGGGCACGCTCGTGCTGTGCGAGGACGGCGGCGCCGACAACTACCTGCGCGGGCTGACCAGGCGCGGCGAGATCTTCGACTTCTCCCGCCTGGAGCCGGTGGCGGGCGACTCCGGCGCCGAGTTCGCCGGCTCCACCTTCGGCCCCGGCGGCCACACGCTGTACGTCAACGTCCAGTCCAGCAAGGGCCTGACGTTCGCCATCTGGGGCCCGTGGCACAAGGGAGGATTCTGACCGTCCTGGCTAGTCTGGGCAGATGATCCTTGGCATCGGCGTGGACGTGGTGGACGTGGCCAGGCTCATGGCCGCCCTGGAACGCACGCCGGAGCTGCGCACGCGGCTGTTCACCGACGCCGAGCGCCCGCTGCCGCCCGCCTCCCTCGCGGCCAGGTTCGCCGCGAAGGAGGCCGTGGCCAAGGCGCTCGGCGCGCCGCCCGGACTCGGGCACCTGGAGGCCGAGGTGCTGTCCGCCGAGGGCGGCCGACCCGAGCTGCGGATCACCGGCAAGGCCGCCGATGTGGCCTACGGCCTGGGCGTCAAGCGCTGGCACCTGTCCCTGAGCCACGACGCGGGCATCGCGCTGGCCTACGTGATCGCGGAGGGCTGACCGTGCGCACCGCCTACACCGCCGACCAGATCCGGACCGCCGAACTGGCCCTGATGGCCCGCCTGCCCGAGGGCACCCTCATGCGGCGCGCCGCCGCGGGCCTGGCCACCGTCTGCGCGGCCCTGCTCGGCCGGGTGTACGGCTCGCGCGTGCTCCTGCTCGTCGGCAGCGGCGACAACGGCGGCGACGCCCTCTACGCCGGGATGCTGCTGGCCCGCCGCGGCGCCCGGGTGGAGGCGCTGCTCGCCGGGTCGCGGACGCACGCCGAAGGGCTCGCCGCGTTCCGGCGGGCGGGCGGGCGGATCGCCGGGGAGGACGCGGTCGAGGCGGCCGAGTTGATCGTGGACGGGCTCGTCGGGATCGGCGCCGCGGGCGCGCTGCGGGAGCCGTACGCGTCGGTGGCCGTACGGGCCTGCGGTCAGCGGGCGGTCGTGGTGGCGGTGGACGTGCCGAGCGGGGTGGACGCGTCCAGCGGCGTGGTGGCCGGGGCGGCGGTGCGTGCCCACGTGACGGTCACGATGGGGGCGTGCAAGACGGGGCTGCTCGTCGATCCCGGGGCCTCGTACGTGGGGTCGCTGGAGGTGGTGGACATCGGGCTGGGGCCGTACCTGCCCGATCCGGACGTGGCCGCGCTGACCGACGCCGACGTGGCGGAACTGCTGCCGAGGCCGGGCGCGGAGTCGGACAAGTACCGCAGGGGCGTGGTCGGGATCGCGGCGGGCAGCGACTCTTACACCGGCGCGGCCGTGCTCGCCGTCGGCGGCGCGCTGCGCGCGGGCGCGGGCATGGTGCGGTACGCGGGCACCGCGCCGCCGGTGGCGCAGGTGCGGGCGCGCTGGCCGGAAGCAGTGATCACCGAGCTGGACCGGCCCTCCGTCGACGGGGTCGGGCGGGTGCAGGCGTGGGTGCTCGGGCCGGGGCTCGGCACCGGGGAGTGGGCGCGCGAGCTGGCCGCCTCGGTGCTGGCGGGTGACCTGCCCGTGCTGGTCGACGCCGACGCGCTGACGCTGGTGTCGCGGGAGCCGGCGCTGCTGCGCCGTACCGCGCCGGTGTTGATCACCCCGCACGCGGGCGAGCTGGCGCGGCTGCTGGGCGTGCCGCGGGAGCGGATCGAGGCGGGCAGGCTGGAGTACGCGCGGCGGGCGGCGGCCGAGCTCGGGGTGACGGTGCTGCTGAAGGGGTCCACGACGCTGGTGGCCGAGCAGGACCGGCCGGTACGGGTCAACCCGACGGGCACCCCGTGGCTGGCCACGGCGGGCACCGGCGACGTGCTCTCGGGGGTGGCCGGGGCGTTGCTGGCCGGTGGACTCAGCGGGTACGACGCCGGGTCGGTCGCGGCCTATCTGCACGGGCTGGCGGGACGGATCGCGGCCGACGGCGCCCCACCGGCGTCGGCGGATGTGGCGGAGGCGATCCCCTCGGCGATCCGGGCGGTGGACGGGATTCGCGCTCGGGCACACCCGGGGAGCTGACAAACTGGTGGGATGAGTTTCCCGATGGCAACGCCCGCCGAGGCGAGGGTCGACCTGTCCGCGATCAGGCACAATGTCGCGCTGCTGCAGGAGCGGGCGGAAGGCGCGACGCTGATGGGTGCGGTCAAGGCCGACGCCTACGGGCACGGGCTCGTCCGCACCGCCGAGGCGGTCGTGGCGAGCGGCGCGAGCAGGCTCGGCACCGCCTACGTCAGGGAGGCGCTCGCGCTGCGCGAGGCCGGGGTCACGGCGCCGGTGCTGTCGTGGATCCTCACCCCGGGCGAGCCGCTCGACGAGGCGCTGCTCGCCGACGTCGAGCTGTCGGCGGCCGACGAGGGGCTGCTGGCCGAGATCGCCGCCGCCGCCCGGCGCACGGGCCGCACCGTCGGGCTCCACCTGGAGGCTGACACGGGCATGAGCAGAGGCGGCGCGCCGCTGGCCGCCTGGCCGGGCCTGCTGTCGGCCGCGCTGGCGCTGGAAGCCGAGGGGGTCGTGCGGATCACCGGCCTGTGGTCGCACTTCGCCTGCGCGGACATCCTCGACCACCCTTCGGTCGACGCGCAGGTGGACGCGTTCGAGGCGGCCCTGAAACTGGCCGAGCAGGCGGGCGCGGGCGGCTCGCACGTCATCCGGCACATGGCCAACTCGGCGGCCCTCCTCACCCTGCCGCGCGCCCGCTTCGACATGGTCCGCACCGGCATCGCGATGTACGGCCTGAGCCCGATCCCCGAGCTGGGGGATTTCGGCCTGCGCCCGGCGATGACGCTGGTGGCGCGGATCGCGCTGGCCAAGCGAGTGCCCGACGAATCCGGCGTGTCGTACGGACACCTTTATGTCACGGATCGCGAGACCACGCTTGGCCTGGTGCCCCTCGGGTACGCCGACGGCATCCTCAGGCACGCGACGGGGCGGGCCGAGGTCCTGGCCGGGGGACGCCGCAGGGCGATCGCCGGACGGGTGTGCATGGACCAGTTCATGATCGACGTTGGCGACGACCCGCTGGCCGCAGGGGACGAGGTGGTCCTGTTCGGGCCTGGGACCCGGGGAGAGCCCACCGCGCAGGAATGGGCGGATAACCTCGGCACGATCACTCATGAGATCGTGACCAGGATCGGTTCACGGGTGCCACGGGTGTACGAAGGATCGGGGACATGACGACGACGGCACGGCAGAAGGTCGGCATCGCGGGCGCGATCGTCGGTGTCGCCTCCGCGGGAGTGGCGGCGGCCGCCCTGGCCAAGCGCTACGCGGTGGGCCGCATCAGGCTCCGTCCCGACCTGGAGGCGAACGAGCCGTTCGGCGAGCTGCACGGCCGCGAGCACACGCTGACCACCTCCGACGGCGTGGCCCTGCACATCGAGGTCGACGGCCCGGAGGACGCGCCGCTGACCGTCGTGCTCTGCCACGGCTACACGCTCAACCTGGAGTCCTGGCACTACCAGCGCCGCGACCTGCGCGAGGACCACCGCATCGTGGCCTGGGACCAGCGCTCGCACGGCCTGTCGCAGCGCACCACCGCCGAGGACAGCACGATCGACCGGCTGGGCGAGGACCTGGCCGAGGTGATCGAGACCTACGTCCCGGGGCCGTGCGTGCTGGTGGGCCACTCGATGGGCGGCATGACCATCATGGCACTGGCCGACCGGCACCCCGAGCTGTTCGGCGACCGGATCCGCGGCGTCGCGCTGATCTCGACCTCGGCGGGCAAGCTGGCCGAGATCACGCTGGGGCTGCCCGCGCTGCTGTCCAGGGTCGTGCACAAGGTCACCCCCGGCACGGTGTCGCTGCTCGGCAAGAAGGGCGCGCTGGTCGACAAGACCCGTCACGTGGGCAACGACATCGCCTTCCTGATGCTGCGCCACCTCGGTTTCGGCGACTCCAAGCACGTCAGCCCGACGCTGGTGGACTTCGTCGAGTCGATGATCCGCTCGACGCCGACCGAGGTGATCGCCGACTTCTACCCGGCCCTGATGAACCATGACAAGCTCTCCGCGCTCGACGTCCTCGATCCGGTGCCGACCGCGATCCTGGTCGGTGACAAGGACTGGCTGACCCCGCCGGAGCACAGCAGGGCCATCGCCGCCGCGCTGCCCAACGCCCGGTTGACCGAGCTGCCCGACACCTCGCACCTGATCCAGCTCGAACGCCCCGGCGCGGTCAACGAGGCCCTGCGCGACCTGATCAAGCAGACGGAGGTGTAAGTGGAGACACTGGCGACCGCCGAGGACATGCGAGCCTTCGGCGTACGGCTGGCCGCCCGGCTCCGAGCCGGTGACCTGCTGATCCTGTCCGGGCCGCTGGGCGCGGGCAAGACCACCCTGGCGCAGGGCATCGCCGAGGGGCTCAAGGTGCGCGGCCCGATCACCTCCCCGACCTTCGTGATCGCCCGCGTGCACCCGTCACTGTGCGGCGGCCCGCCGCTGGTGCACGCCGACGCCTACCGCCTCGGCGGCGACCTCGAAGTGGACGCCCTCGACCTCGACGCCTCGCTGGAGGAGTCGGTGACGATCGTCGAGTGGGGCGAGGGCCTGGTGGAGGGTCTGGCCGAGGACCGGCTGGAAGTCCACATCGACCGCGAATCCGGCGCCGACGCGCGCACCGTGGAACTGCGCGGCGTGGGCGCGCGATGGGCCGACACGCCGTCTGATCCGGCATAAAGGTAATTGCACCACCATCCCTTGGTAAGCCTGGCACCCTTGACGTACATCGCCATTGGTATAGATCATCGGAAATGAAGATCGTTGCTAATGGATTTGCCTAGATTTTCTGGGTATCAGGTGGGGTGTGGCACCCAAGTCGGGTGGATGCTGGATTAAACGGTGAAGTGGGGTGCGGCGGTGCTCAGGGTCAGGCGAGTCGCGTGCGCGGGAGCCATCGTCATGTGCGGGCTGGTCGGGTGCACGGCCGAGGCCGCTTCGCCGACCGGAGGCCCGACGACGACCGGGACCGGCACGGCCACCGGCACCGCGGTGCCCACCGCGACCCGGCAGAACATCGACGTGCGGCTCAACCCCGAACGGGTGACCGTGGGCTCCACCTCCACCGTGTGGATCCTGGCCAACTGCCCCGTGCCCAGTAGCGGCGCCGCGCACACCGCCACCGCCACCTCGCGCGCCTTCGTCTCCGCCGTGACCCTCGACCCCGTGCCGCCGCCCACCTCCACCGCGGCGCCCACCTCCACCACTGCCGCCGCCGTGCCATGGGTACGCGGCGACGCCCAGGTGGCCGGCACCGTCAAGCGCGGCACCTATGACGTCAGCGTCAAGTGCGAGGGCACCAACGACGCCGGAACCGCCAAGCTCAGAGTCGTCGCCGAGGCCACCTCCGAGCCCGAGCCGGAGCCGACCCGCACCACCGTGCCCACCAAGCCGCCGAAGGCCGGTGGCGGCGGCACCTTCGCCAAGGACGCCGAACAGGAGCAGAGCCTGCCGCTCGGCCCCGCCGGCGTACTGATCGCGATCGCCCTCGCCGGAGGCGCGGGGCTGGCGCTCAGGCGCCGCAGCCGCTCCTAGACATGGCCCGCTTCACGCGGGTGATCCTCGCAGGGGCCGCGACCGGCCTCGTGATGGTCGCCTTCGGCAAGAGCCTCGACATGGCGCAGGAGAAGAAGCCGGCCGCCGTCGTGCCGCAGAGCATCGACATTCCGGCGATCGACCTGGAAGCCCCGTTGATGAAGCTCGGCATGACCGAGGACGGCGGGGTCGAACTGCCGCCGTACGAGAAGCCCAAGATGGCCGGCTGGTACAAGCACAGTGCCGTGCCCGGCGACAAGGGCGCCTCGGTGATCATCGGGCATGTGGACACCAAGACCGCGCCCGCCGTCTTCTACAAGCTCAAGCAGTTACGCAAGGGCCAGGTCGTCAAGGTCGAGCGCAGCGACGGGAAGACCGCCGAGTACAAGGTCGACTCCGTCGAGCAGGTGCACAAGGACAGCTTCCCGACCACCCGCGTCTACATCGAGGACGGGCTCAAGCTGGTGACCTGCGGCGGGAGGTTCGACTACGCCAAACACGAGTACGTCGACAACGTCATCGTCTACGCCTCGAAAGCCTGACCCCGGCCTGATAGCGAGGCCGAGGACGTACGCCCGCTCCGCGGACGGGCTACGCTTGACATTTGTGCTGGTCCTGGCCTTTGATACCGCAACCCCCGCCGTCACCGCCGCGCTGCACGACGGCGAACGGGTGCTCGCCGAGTCGACGACGATCGACGCCCGGCGCCACGGTGAGCTGCTCGTTCCCACCATCGAGACCGTCCTGCGCGAGGCGGGCGCCGCGCTGCGCGACGTGACCGCGATCGTCGCCGGGTCCGGGCCCGGCCCCTACACCGGGCTGCGGGTCGGGCTGATGACCGCGCAGGCGCTGTCCACCGCGCTGGACATCCCGGCGTACGGCCTCTGCACCCTCGACGCCGTCGCCTACGGCAGCGGATCCACCGGACCGTTCCTGGCCGCCACCGACGCCAGGCGCAAGGAGGTCTTCTGGGCCCGCTACGCCGACTTCCGCACCCGTTCGGACGGCCCCCATGTGGACCGGCCCGCGGACGTGCCGGGCGAGCTGCCGCTGGTCGGGGCGGGCGCCGGGATGTACGCGGAGGTCTTCGGAGCCGAGCGGGTGCTTGAGGCTGCGCCGTACCCCTATGCGGGGTTCATGGCCGCGCTGGCGGCCGAGAGGCTGGCAGCCGGAGTGGAGCTCGACCCGCCGCGGCCCATCTACCTGCGGCGGCCTGACGCGGTGGTGCCGAAGGCGCCGAAAAAGGTGACCGCGTGAAACTGCGGCAGATGACCGAGGCCGACCTGCCGGCGGTCATGGAGATCGAGCGGGCGACGTTCCCGCTCGACGCCTGGAGTGAGGGCATGATCCGCGGCGAGCTGGACGACCAGCCGCGTACCCGGCACTACATCGTGGCCGTCGTCGAGGATCAGGTCGTCGGGTACGCGGGCCTGGCTGCCGCGGCCGACCAGGCCGACGTGCAGACGATCGCGGTGCTCGCCGCCTGGCAGGGGCGCGGCATCGGCAGCGCCATGCTGACCGAGCTGCTCGCCGAGGCGCGCAGGCGGCGGACCGCGGAGATCTTCCTGGAGGTCCGCGCGGACAACCCGCGGGCCAGGGCGGTCTACATGAGGTTCGGGTTCGAGGAGTTCGGGCTGCGCCGCCGCTACTACGACGACGGCACCGACGCGATCATGATGAAGAGGAAGCTGGATGGCTGACGCACCGCTGGTCCTGGGCATCGAGACCTCCTGCGACGAGACCGGCATCGGGATCGTCCGCGGGCACACGCTGCTGGCCAACACCATCGCCTCCAGCATGGACCAGCACGCCCGCTTCGGCGGCGTCGTCCCCGAGGTGGCCTCTCGGGCCCACCTGGAGGCGATGACGCCGACCGTGCAGGACGCGCTGGCGCAGGCGGGGCTGAAGTTCTCCGACATCGACGCCATCGCCGTCACCGCCGGGCCGGGGCTCGCCGGGGCGCTGCTGGTGGGGGTCGCCGCGGCCAAGGCGTACTCGCTGGGGCTCGGCGTGCCGCTGTACGGCGTCAACCACCTCGCCGCTCACGTCGCCGTCGACCAGCTCGAACACGGGCCACTGCCCAAGCCGTGCATCGCCCTGCTGGTCTCCGGCGGTCACTCCTCGCTGCTGCTCGTCCCCGACGTCGCCCAGGACGTCATCTCCCTCGGCTCCACGGTGGACGACGCGGCCGGGGAGGCGTTCGACAAGGTCGCCCGGGTGCTCGGCCTGCCGTTCCCCGGTGGCCCGCACATCGACCGGGCGGCCCGCTCCGGCTCGGGGACGGCGGTGTCCTTCCCGCGCGGCAAGGTCGACGACGGCACGCTCGACTTCTCCTTCTCCGGCCTGAAGACCGCCGTCGCCCGCTGGGTGGAGGCCCGCGAGTCGGCCGGGGAACGCATCCACGTACCCGACGTCGCCGCGTCCTTCCAGGAGGCGGTCGTGGACGTGCTGACCCGCAAGGCGCTGCAGGCCTGCAAGAAGTACGACGTTCACGACCTGCTGATCGGCGGCGGAGTGGCGGCCAACTCGCGACTGCGCGCCCTGGCGGAGGAACGGTGCGAGAAGGCGGGCGTACGGCTGCGCGTCCCGCGTCCCGGATTGTGCACCGACAACGGGGCGATGGTCGCGGCGCTGGGATCGGACCTGGTGGCGGCGGGCGTGACGCCGTCACTGCTGGACATCCCCGCCGATTCCTCCCTGCCCATCACCACGGTTCACGTGTGAGCTGCCCTGTGCGCGTACGAGGTGCACGCACAGGGCACCACCCCGGCTAGTCCTTGCTGTTGCGGGTGGGGCGGAGGAGGGCTTCGGCGAGGGCGAGCATCGTCTCCTCAAGGGCGCCGAGGCGGCGGGTGAGGTCGGAGGTGGCGGGCTCGACGATCCCGGTGACGCTCTCCTCGATCTCGGTGCGGTCGGGGCGGGCGCGCACCGCCTCGGTGAGGGCGGCGGAGGCGGCGGTCAGGCGCTCGTCGATGGCGTCGAGGCGCTTGACGTGCTCGATCGTCTGGCAGTCGAGGAGCGCGCCGACGCGCTCGCTGATGTTCAGGGTGGCGGGGAGCTGGCCGACGCGCTGGTTGACGGCTTCCACGTGGTCGTCGACGGACTCGAGTTGCTCGGTGGACTTCTCCGCGTGGCTGGTCAGGCTGAACAGGCCGGTGTCGATGACGTCGAAGCGGGTGGTGAGGCGCTCCTCCACCTCGCCGAGCCGCTCGTCGAGGGTGTCCAGGTGGGTGCCCAGGTCGTTGAAGCGGCCTTCGGTGCGGGTGGCGGTGTCGGTGATGTGGGTGTCGGCCCCGGTCAGGCGCTCGTCGAGCGCCGTGAAGCGGCCGTCCACCCGCCCGTCGAGGGCGTCGAAGCGGTCGTCGTGGCGGCCCAGGTGGGTGTCGATGAAGGCGAGGCGCTTGTCGACGACGCCGACCCGGCCGTCCAGCCCGGCCAGCCTGCCGTCGACGCCGCCGAGCCGCCCGTCGATGCCGTCGAGCCTGGTGTCGATGTCGGCCAGGCACGCGTCGGCGGTCTCGATGCGGCCGTCGACGCTGGCCAGGCGGGAGTCGACGGCGATCAGGCGGCCGTCGACCCGGTCGACCCTGCCGTCGAGGTCGTCGAGGTGGCTGGTCAGGCGCTCCTCGGTGCCGTCGATCTTGACGCTGACCTGCTCGATCGCGGCCGACAGCAGCTCGGTGGCCGTGTTGACGCTCTCGTCGAGTTGCGCGGAGACGGTGCTCAGCTTCTCGTCGAGCTGCGCGGAGGAGGTGGCCTGCCGCTCGTCCAGCCGGGCGGTCGAGGCGGACAGCTTCTCGTCCAGCCGGGCCATGGAGGAGGCCAGCTTCTCCTCGATCTTCTCGCCCAGCGCGGTGGCCGCGGCGGCCAGCTTGTCGTCGAGGCCCTCCGACAGGGTGAGGACCACGGTTTCGACGCGGTCGGTACGGGTGGTGAGCTCGGCGAGCGCCTTGTCGAGTCTGGTGAAGCGGCCCGCCGCCGCCTCCATGCTCTGGTTGAGCTGACTCAGCTTGGCGGTGAAGTCCCCCATGCGCTCGGCGATGCCGTCGGTGATGTCGACGACCGCCTTCAGCCGCTTGAGCGCCTCGTCGACGCTCTCCCCGACGGCGCCGATGTCCGCCCACAGGCTCGGCAGCTCGGCGATGGGGGCGACGCGGTCGGTCACGGACACGATGTGCGCGTCCACAGTGCCCACCTGCGCGCCCACGGCGTCGACGTGGTCGCGGACCGCCTCGACGTGCTGAGCGAGCCCCTCCGCCCAACTGGGCGGCCTGTTGGTGATCTCGTCGAGCCGCCCGCTCACGGTCTCCAGCGCGCCGCTGAGGCCGCCCAGCTCCCGCTCGCGCACCTCGCGCAGCAGCCACTCCATCCCTTCCAGGCGCTGCCGGATCTCGTCGAGGACGGCGCCCTGGGTCCGCTGCTCGTAGACGTGGTCCTGGGCCGCCCGCGCGAGCAGTTCGCGCATCCGGTCGGAGATGGCGGTCTGGCTGCCCGCCTGGAGAAGGGTGTGGTTGGAATGATCCACCGAGAGCTCCTTCACTCGCCGACGGTGGTGGTCCGCACAGCGGTGGGATTGGTTTCGGTTTTGCTGACGAATGTAGGTGAACGCGGATAGCCGCTGCAGGGGGAGAACTCCCGCGCGCCCACCTTAGCCTTTGGATCAAGGTCTTTTACCGGCGACTTTAAAAGATCGTGTTTCCCGGGCGTATCGCCTGATTTGTCGTCTATGCAGGTCGGATGGGTGCGCAGATGAGCACGGATGGCTTATCCATGATGCGAGTCAGAATAACGACCGCGGAATTTCTCCCGGAAAGTCGCAAGTCGGTACGGAGTCGCTCGATGTCGACGGCGGAGCCGCGCTTCTTGATAGTGATATTTCCGACCTGGCGCGCGCGGAGGGCGGTGCGCAGGCGCTTCAGCGAGAACGGCATGACCTCTTCGACCTCGTACCGCGCCGCCCACACCGTGTCCACCTGCTCGTCGCCGGTGATGTAGGCGATCATCGGGTCTGCCAGGCGGCCGCCGACCATGGCGGCGACCTCGGCGACCAGGTGCGCCCGGACCGCGGCGCCGTCGGGCTCGTAGACGTACCGTCCGATTGGGCCCACCGGCGCCCGCTCGGTGCCCGACGAGGTCAGCGTGGCCCCCGAGGGCAGCAGGGTGGCCCGCCGGACCAGCCGCTCCCCGCCGGCCAGCGCGCCGGTCCACAGGGCGACCTCCTTGACCTCGCCCTTGTAGGACACCCACTCGGCCTCGGCGCCCTCCGGGATGTACTCGTACGGAATCCCCGGCGCCACCTTCAGGCACGCCGCCGCCGACCTGGCGACCAGATCGAGCACCACGGGCCACGGCGGCGAGTAGGCCCCCGGGTCGAAGGTCCGGCCCCTGGCGGTACGGCGGGCGGGATCGGCGAACAGCACGTCGTAGCCGGAGGGGTCCACACCGGCGGCGTCGGCCGTACGGACGTCGGCTCTGTCGCCGACTCCGAGCGCGTCGGCGTTGGCCCTGGCGACCGCGACGGTCAGCGGGTCGGTGTCCACGGCGTCCACGACGCAGCCGGCGCGGGCCAGCGCGACGAGGTCCCCGCCGACGCCGCAGCAGGCGTCCACGACGCGCGTCCCCTGCGCGGCGAGGCGGTGGGCGCGGTGGTCGGCGACCTCGCGGCGGGTGGACTGTTCGAGACCGTGCGGGGTGAAGTACATCACGGCGGCGTCGTCGCCGAACTTGGCTCTGGCGCGCTCCCTGAGCATCGCCTGGGCGAGCGCGGCCGAGGTGAGCCCCGCGTCGTACGTCTTACGCAGCGTGGTCGCCGCCACCACCGGATCGCCGCCCACCAGCTCGGCGGCCTCGGCGAGGGCTCGCCGGCCGCGAGGCGTCAGAAGCTCCAGGAAGGCGTCGAGGTCCACGCCTGACGACGCTAGTGCACGCTCACTGGAGCAGGTCCGCGAGGTCGATGTTGACGGGGAACGGCTCTTCGATCTTGAGCTGGCCGCGGTAGGCGCCGGTGCTGCCGTACTCGCCCGCGGACGGGTCCAGCTGGAAGGTGTGGATGACGGGCTTGCCGCGCTCCTCTTCCACCAGCCAGAAGTGCTCCACGCCCGCGTTCGCGTAGATCTTCGGCTTCACGTGCCGGTCTCTGTGCTCCGATTCGGGGGAGACGACCTCGATGACCAGGCGAACCTCGGACGAGACGTACGCCGTCCGGCTCAGGTCGGCCGCGGCGGACGCGTTGATGACAACCGCGTCAGGGCAGGGGCGTTGCCGTGGGCCGAGTCTGAGGTCCATCTGCGTCGCCGTGGTCAGGTCGTCCGGGGACTGCCTGTCGAGGACATCGGCGAGCCGGCGGATGACGAGGTCATGGAAACGGCGCTGGGGGGACATGAAGATCAGGGCTCCATCGACGAGTTCGACGCGCTTGAAGAAGTCCGGCTCGCCGTGGGGTCCGTCCTGCGGCAGCAGGTCGAGGTCGTCGGCCGTCCAGCCGCCGTCTGGCGGATAGGGCCAGTTCGCGAGGACGTCTCTGACGCGTTCCATCGTGGCGGTCACATCACTCACAGTAGCGTTGGTCTCGTCGCCGTTCGTAGTCATCGAACCACATTCCGGTGGGGTTCTTCATGTCCCTCGCCCAGATGTGCGTCCCCCGGGGGAGAAGAATCGTGGTGTATCGCTCTCAGCGGAGAGGGCATCGAAGCGGTTCGTGTTGACTGTCAAGGCCCACTTGCATACTGTTTCGTTTTGGCACTCTCCCCTTGAGAGTGCCAACGTGCGACGAGGCAGGTCTGACACCCGCGACGGCAGGCCCAGCTGGTCGCCTCTTCTAGATCATTCAAATCTGAAGGGGAGGTCCGATCGTGACGACCGCCACCAAGGTTCCCGTTAAGCCGCTCGGCGACCGCATTGTGGTTCAGCCGCTTGAGGCCGAGCAGACCACCGCTTCCGGCCTGGTCATCCCGGACACCGCAAAGGAGAAGCCGCAGGAGGGCAAGGTCCTCGCTGTGGGTCCTGGTAACTGGGACGACGAGGGCGACAAGCGGATTCCGCTCGACGTCGCTGAGGGCGACATCGTCCTCTACAGCAAGTACGGCGGCACCGAGGTCAAGTACGGCGGCGAGGAGTACCTCGTGCTCTCCGCCCGCGACGTTCTCGCGATCATCGAGAAGTAGAGCCGTGTCGAGCCCCGGGTGCCTACCGCACCCGGGGCTTTCGACGCCTGAGAGGACTTTGAATGGCGAAGATCCTGGAGTTCGAAGAGGACGCGCGGCGCGCACTCGAGCGTGGCGTGAACGCCCTCGCGGACGCAGTGAAGGTGACCCTCGGCCCGCGTGGCCGCAACGTGGTCATCGACAAGAAGTTCGGCGCGCCGACGATCACCAACGACGGTGTCACCATCGCTCGCGAGGTCGAGCTGGAGGCTCCGTACGAGAACCTCGGCGCGCAGCTGGCCAAGGAAGTGGCCACCAAGACCAACGACATCGCCGGTGACGGCACGACCACCGCGACCGTCCTGGCCCAGGCCATGGTCCGCGAGGGTCTGCGCAACGTGGCCGCCGGCGCGTCCCCGCTGTCGCTCAAGCGGGGCATCGACCAGGCCGCCAAGGCCGTCAGCGACATGCTGCTCGCCTCGGCCCGCCCGGTCGAGGACAAGAAGGAGATCGCCAATGTGGCGACGATCTCCGCGCAGGACGCCAAGATCGGCGAGCTGATCGCCGAGGCGTTCGACAAGGTGGGCAAGGACGGTGTCATCACCGTCGAAGAGTCCAACGCCATGGGCATGGAGCTGGAGTTCACCGAGGGCCTGCAGTTCGACAAGGGTTACCTGTCGGCCTACATGGTCACCGACCCCGAGCGCATGGAGTCGGTTCTCGAGGACCCGTACATCCTGATCCACCAGGGCAAGATCGCCTCCATCGCGGACTTCCTGCCGCTGCTGGAGAAGGTCGCGCAGACCAAGAAGCAGCTCCTGGTCATCGCCGAGGACGTCGAGGGCGAGGCCCTGGCCGTCCTGGTGACGAACAAGATCCGCGGCACCTTCACCTCCGTGGCCGTCAAGGCTCCGGGCTTCGGCGACCGCCGCAAGGCCATGCTGCAGGACATCGCGATCCTGACCAACGGCCAGGTCGTCAGCGAGGAGATCGGCCTCAAGCTGGACCAGGTCGGCCTTGAGGTGCTCGGCACCGCTCGCCGCGTCGTGGTCACCAAGGACGCCACCACCGTCGTCGACGGCGCCGGCGAAGCCTCGGCGATCGCGGACCGCGTCAAGGAGATCAAGATCGCGATCGAGCAGTCGGACTCCGACTGGGACCGCGAGAAGCTGCAGGAGCGCCTGGCGAAGCTGTCCGGCGGCGTCTGCGTGCTGCGCGTCGGCGCGGCCACCGAGGTGGAGCTCAAGGAGAAGAAGCACCGCCTTGAGGACGCCATCTCCGCGACCCGCGCGGCTATCGAGGAGGGCATCGTCTCCGGCGGTGGCTCCGCGCTGATCCACGTCTCGAAGGAGCTCGGCGACCTCGGTCTGTCCGGCGACGAGGCCACCGGTGTCGGCGTCGTGCGCCGCGCGCTGGTCGAGCCGGCCCGCTGGATCGCCGAGAACGCCGGCCTGGAGGGCTACGTGGTGACCCACAAGGTCGCCGAGCTGTCCGTCGGCCACGGCCTCAACGCCGCGACCGGCGAGTACGGCGACCTGGTCGCCCAGGGCGTCATCGACCCGGTCAAGGTCACCCGCTCGGCCGTGCAGAACGCCGCCTCCATCGCCGGCATGCTGCTCACGACCGAGGTCCTCGTGGTGGACAAGCCCGAGGAGGAGGCTCCGGCCGCCGGTGGTCACGGCCACGGACACGGCCACGGCCACTGAGCTCGCCCGTGGCCCGCGCGTCCCGAGGGCGCGGGCATGAGCGGCTGATCTCGGGTACGGCCCTCGGGCCGCACTCGAACAACAGGTACGGCTCGCACCTCTGACGAGGTGCGAGCCGTTCGCATTTCACCGGTAAACCGAACGCGTTCGTAAAGCGTCTGCCCTGTCTAACAATTGTCCCGCATATGAGCCAATCTGCTGAAATATTCGGTGCACGAGAAACCCTAAGTGTGGTCGCTTGATTACGGCCCGTTATCGTCTCTTCAATGTGACCAATCCGTAGCCGTTCGCTATGACGACAGGCAGGATCAGTGCGGGCATCATGCCTAACGTGAGCGAGGGAAGCGTCGCCGACGCCAAAATTGGGGTAAGGCTTGCGTCGAGACTTCCGGCACGATCGGATGGGTCCGACCTAAGGGAACTGACGAGCCTCGCCGTACAGGGGGATCGCCGCGCGATCGAATCTCTGCTCGGGGAGCTGCGCCCGATGGTGGTGCGCTATTGCCGGGCCAGGCTGGGGCGCGTTTCAGGGCAATATCACATTGCCGATGACGTGGCGCAGGAAGTGTGCATCGCGGTGCTGTCCGCCCTGCCGCGGTACCGGGACATGGGCAGGCCGTTCGCCTCGTTCGTGTTCGGCATCGCCTCGCACAAGGTGGCCGACGCGCTGCGGAGTTCGGTGCGCTGTGCCGTACCGACGCAGGACCTGCCGGACGGGCCTGACGAGCGTCCTGGGCCCGAGGAGACCGTGGTGCGGTACATCGAGGTCGAGCAGGCGCGCAGGCTGCTGTCCAGGCTGCCCGACAATCAGCGGGAGTTGCTGCTTCTGCGTGTGGTGTCGGGGTTGTCTGCCGAGGAGACAGGTAATGTACTCGGCATGTCACCAGGTGCGGTTCGCGTCGCCCAGCATCGGGCGCTGGCGCGGTTGAGACAGATGGCCGAGCTGGAGTCGATCGCTTGACGGAGGAGCAATCAGGCGGGGTCCATCCCGTCCGGCGCTTCCGGGCGGACGACCCCGCGGAGCTGGCGGCCACGGATGCCCTGCTCGACGCGCTCTCGCGGGGTGAGCCGCCCGGTTCAGGAGACCCGGCGGCGGTGCTGCTGGCCGCGCTGGCCGAGGACGTCGATCAGCGGCGCTCTTCGGTGTCGATGACCCCGTCGACGTAGCCTCTGGCGTACTCCCAGCTGACGTAGTCGGCGGGGTCGGGGTGGAAGGCCGGCTCGTGCACCTGGGGCTGGCCTTTGTCGATCATCTGGCGCAGGTTGCCGCGCAGCAGATCCCAGTCGAAGAAGTGCTGTTCGCCGCATTCGGGGCAGTCGAGCACGAGCCCGAGCACGCCCTGGGGCTCCAGCAGAGAGCGGAAGACCTCCACGTCGGCGAGGTCGGTGATGGCCTCGTCGCGTTCGGCAGCGCTGAGCGGCTCGGCGTCGTCGAGTTCCCCCAGCGCCGAGGTGGGATCGTTCGGGTCGTCCGCGAACGGGTCGCGGGGAACGTCTTCCAGCACCTTCCCACCATATGACTGTTGAGGCGGGTGCGGTGCGCATTGGCCCTGTTGGCCTACGTCAGCCATCCGCGCCGGGCCGCCTCGACCCCGGCGTGGAACCGCGACTGGGCGCCCAGTTCGCCCATGGCGTCGGCGAATCTGGCCCGCACCGTGCGCACCGAGACGCCGAGCTGCCGGGCGATCGAATCGTCGCACATCCCCTGCGCCGCCAGCCGCAACACCTGCACCATGCCGTCCCCCCGCCTCCCCCACGGCAGCGGTACGGCCCTGCCCCACAGCTCGTCGAAGAGCGTGCGCAGCACGCCGACCACGATCGGGGCGCGGACGAGGTAGAAGTTGTAGGCGTGGTCGGGCAGGTTGCCACCCCACAGCGCGGGCAGTCCGGCGGCGGCCGGTCCCGCCGTCATGAACCAGCTCGGCACCCGGTCGAGGGTGCGCACCCCGCCGCCGGTCTCGATCAGCCGGGAGAGCTGGTCGCGCACGCCCGGCAGCGGCAGCGTCGAGACGGGCACGATCGCGCGCAGGGTGAGCAGCTTGCGGCGCTGGGCGTCGATCCACGGATCGGCGAACTTCCGTACGAAGTCGACCATGGTGCGCTCGTCGGGGATCGCGGTCAGCAGCTCCACCGGCGGTGACTGCACGGCGATGCCGACCACGCTCTCGTAGAGCACGTCGGCGCCGCTGACCAGCTCGACCGGGAAGGGGCCGCTCTGGTAGTCGCGGCCGGCGTCGTAGTCGCGGATCAGGCCCCGGATGGAGCCCACGGCGGAGTCGATCCTGCGGCTCTCCTCGGCCAGCCGGTCGAGGCGTTCGGCGATGAGCCGGCCGAGCGCGGCGGCGGGGTGCCTGGCCAGGTACTGGCCCGACTGCTCGTCCACCACGCCGAGCCTGACGAGGTCGTCGAGCTGCCTGCCGACCTTCTCCGTCGGGCCGTCCATCGCCTCCGCGAGCTCGGTGAGCGTGGCCCGGTGCAGGCGCAGCACCGCGGTGTAGAGCGCGGTCTGCGCGGGGTCCAGGCCCAGCGTTTCCAGGGGGTCGAGCATCGTGGGGTAGTCGTTGCGCATGTGCGGAGCTCCGTTGAGGGGACACGGGCGTGCCGCGAGGATAACCCGGCATTCCGGCCCTGTCCGCTCGTTGCGCCGACTCCCCCTCGTCCCGTGCAACTTCGTGCAATTGCACGTTTTCACATTGCGATGTGCCAGCCGGTAACGCAGTCTTAACCAAGCGTCGGCATCACAGCAGGCAAGCGCCGCCATCAGGACGCGGAGGGGGGTTCGGTGGCATCCCGCGCTCCTGCTGTGCTGTCGGTGGCCTGGGGGATCGGGCGGATCACCGACCGCCCGATCCCCCGGCTCTTCTGACGCGGGCCGGACGACGGACCGTGGGGGTCATCGTCCGCCCGTCCACCTCGCGTTTGTGTTCAGGCCCTAAACTTGCCTCCGGGGGGTAAACCCGCCACGCGCCACAGCCGGAGGGGTTCGCAGCATGTCCAAGTTCACCGAGACGGGTCTCACGTTCGACGACGTGCTGCTCGTTCCCGCCTATTCGGATCTGCAGCCCGGGGACGCCGACACGACGACGAAGCTCTCGCGGGGCATCAGTCTGTCCATCCCGCTGGTCTCGGCCGCGATGGACACCGTGACCGAGGCGCGCATGGCGGTGGCGATGGCCCGCCAGGGCGGCATCGGCATCCTGCACCGCAACCTCTCCGTGGAGGAGCAGGCGCAGCAGGCCGACCTGGTCAAGCGTTCCGAGGCCGGCATGGTCACCAACCCGGTGACGTGCGGCCCCGACGCCACCCTCGCCGACGTCGAGCGGCTGTGCGCGACGTACCGGATCTCCGGTGTGCCGGTCACCGACCCGTCCGGTGTCCTGGTCGGCATCGTGACCAACCGCGACATGCGCTTCGAGAGCGACCAGTCGCGTCCGGTGCGTGAGGTCATGACGCCGATGCCGCTGGTCACCGCGCCGGTCGGGGTCTCGCGGGACGACGCGTTCACCCTGCTCAGGCAGAACAAGATCGAGAAGCTGCCCCTGGTGGACGTCGACGGGCGGCTGCGCGGGTTGATCACCGTTAAAGACTTCACCAAGAGCGAGCAATATCCGCTGGCCACCAAGGACTCCGACGGCCGCCTGATCGTCGGCGCGGCGATCGGCGTGGCCGGTGACGCCGCGCAGCGGGCCGCCGCGCTGATCGAGGCGGGCGTCGACGTGATCATCGTGGACACCGCGCACGGCCATTCGCAGGGCGTCTGCGAGATGATCGCCAAGATCAAGTCCAACTCCTCGGTCGACGTCATCGGCGGCAACGTCGCCACTCGCGCGGGCGCCCAGGCGCTGGTCGACGCCGGCGCCGATGCGGTCAAGGTGGGCGTGGGCCCCGGCTCCATCTGCACCACCCGGGTGGTCGCGGGCGTCGGAGCGCCCCAGGTCACCGCCATCTACGAGGCGTCCCTCGCCTGTGCCCCGGCCGGTGTGCCGGTGATCGGCGACGGCGGCCTGCAGTACTCCGGGGACATCGCCAAGGCCCTCGCGGCCGGTGCCGACACCGTGATGCTCGGCTCGCTGCTGGCCGGTTGCGAGGAGTCGCCCGGCGAGCTGATCTTCATCAACGGCAAGCAGTTCAAGTCCTACCGGGGCATGGGCTCGCTCGGCGCGGTGCGCAACCGCGAGCGCGGCGGCGTCTCCTTCAGCAAGGACCGCTACGCCCAGGCCGAGGTCGGCGGTGAGGACAAGTACATCCCCGAGGGCATCGAGGGTCAGGTGCCCTACCGCGGCCCGGTCGCGGCCGTCGCCCACCAGCTCGTCGGCGGTCTGCGCCAGGGCATGTGGTACACCGGCTCGCGCACCATCACCGAGCTGCACGACAAGGGCCAGCTCATGCCGATCACGGCAGCAGGTCTCACCGAGAGCCACCCGCACGACATCCAGATGACGGTGGAAGCCCCCAACTACCACCGTCGCTAGAAAGAAACGAGAACATGACCCAGGTGGAGATCGGCCGCGGCAAGACTGGCCGCCGCGCCTACGCGCTCGACGAGATCGGCCTCGTCCCCTCGCGGCGTACGCGGGACACGGAGGAGGTCTCGATCGCCTGGCAGATCGACGCCTACCGGTTCGAGCTGCCCATGGTGGTCGCGCCCATGGACAGCGTCGTCTCACCGGCGACGGCGATCGAGATCGGCCGCCTCGGCGGCCTGGCGCCGCTCGACCTCGAAGGACTCTGGACCCGCTACGAGGACCCCTCCCCGCTGCTGCAGGAGTGCGCCTCGCTCGACCAGGCGGCGGCCACCCGGCGGCTGCAGGAGATCTACGACGAGCCGATCAAGGAGGAGCTGATCGGCCGGCGGATCGAGGAGATCCGCGCCGCCGGTGTCACCACCGCGGTCAGGCTCTCGCCGCAGCGCACCGTGCAGTACCACAAGACGGTCATCGAGGCGGGTGTCGACATCTTCGTCATCCGCGGTACGACCGTCTCGGCCGAGCACGTCTCGGGCCGGGCCGAGCCGCTGAACCTCAAGCAGTTCATCTACGAGTTGGACGTTCCCGTGATCGTCGGGGGGTGCGCGACCTACACCGCGGCGCTGCACCTGATGCGTACCGGCGCCGCGGGTGTGCTCGTCGGCTTCGGCGGCGGCGCCTCGCACACCACCCGCACGGTGCTGGGCGTGGCGGTGCCGATGGCGACGGCGATCTCGGATGTCGCGGCGGCCCGGCGTGACTACATGGACGAGTCCGGCGGCCGTTACGTGCACGTCATCGCGGACGGCGGCATGGGCACCTCCGGCGACATCGCCAAGGCCATCGCCTGCGGCGCCGACGCCGTCATGGTCGGCTCCCCGCTGGCCCGCGCCGCCGAGGCGCCCGGGCACGGTTTCCACTGGGGCTCCGAGGCGCACCACCCGGACCTGCCGCGCGGCCGGCGGGTGGAGTTCGGCACGGTCGGCACGCTGGAGCAGATCCTGCACGGGCCGTCCAGCGTCGCCGACGGCTCGATGAACCTGATGGGCGCGCTGAAGCGCACCATGGCGTCCACCGGCTACTCCGACATCAAGGAGTTCCAGCGCGTCGAGGTGGTCGTCGCCCCCGTCCAGCGCTGACCCGCTGTCTCAGGCCCGCACCCGTCGGTGCGGGCCTTTTTCGGTCGCGCGCCTGTACGGCACGCCCGCCGAAGCGATCAGACGGTCGGAGCCCCGGCCGCCCCCGCCCATCATGCGGCGGCTGAAGCGCGGGTGTACCAGGTGACGAGGGCGCCGTTGTCGAAGGACTCACGCTGGGTCGGGGTGAACTGCGTCGGCTGAAATTCTCCGGCGATGGCCGGCACGCCCGTCCCGGCCACCACCGGGTAGCTCTTGATGACCATCTCGTCGATCTCCGACAGCAGGGCGCCCGCGAGCTTGCCGCCGCCGGCGAGCCAGATGTTCTTCCCCTCCTCCGCCTTGAGCTTGCGGACCAGCCCGACCGGGTCGCCGGTCACCACCTCCACCGACGGGTCGGCGATCTCCCCGAGCGTGCTGGAGACCACGTACTGTCGCAGGTGGGCGTAGGGGCTGGTGATGCCGACGGTCAGGGCGGGTTCGTAGGTGCCGCGCCCCATCACGACGGTGTCGATGGTCTGGTTGGCGGCCGTTTCGAGTCCGGCGGCCGGGCGCATGTGGGTGGGGACGGCCTCCGGGTAGCGTTCGTTGATCCAGGCGGACATCTGGTCGGACACAGGGTAGAAGTCCCACTCGCCGCCGGGGCCGGCGATGTAGCCGTCGAGGGAGATGCCGACGTAGTAGACAAGCTTTCGCATACTGGTGAACTCCGTGTGTAGTACTCTGCTTGAAGTGGTTTGACCGTAGTACTACAGATGGAGTGGTGTCAAGTGCGGCGGAATCCGGAGAGGCGGGCGGCGCTGGTCGACGCCTCGATCGAGGTCCTGGCCAGGGAAGGGGCCCGCGGGCTCACCTTCAGGGCGGTCGACGCGCAGGCCGAGGTGCCGCCCGGCACGGCCTCCAACTACTTCGCCAGCCGAGACGACCTGCTCACCCAGGCGGGCGGGCGGATCTACGAGCGGCTGATGCCCGACGACACGTCCATTGAAGGCCCGCGTGACCGGGAACGGCTGGTCGAGCTGATGCGTGACGTGGTCGCCCGGATCACCGCCTTCCACACGGGCTTCCTCGCCCTGCTGGAGCTGCGGCTGGAGGCGACCAGGCGGCCCGACCTGCGCGCCGTGCTGACCGAACGGATTCGCGCGGACCTCGACTTCAACCTCGCCAACCACCAGGAGGGGGGTATGCCAGGGGACGCCACCACGGTCAAACTGCTCTACATGTCACTGAACTGGCTGATCGTCGACCGCCTCACCCTGCCCGACCTCTTCACCGAAGAGGAGACCGACGCGCTCGTGGCCGCCGCCGTCGAGCGGGCGCTCCCCCCGGCGGCCGGCTGACCGTGGGAGACCTCCAGTGGACACACCTGATCGACATCTGCGGAGACGTGGTCACCAAGCGGTACATCGACGGGAAGGAGGGTGGCGCCGAGCGGGAGTGGCGGGCGCTGACCCTGCTCGCCGAGCACGCTCCCGGGCTGGCGCCCGCGCCCATCGCGTTCGACGGGGGCGTGGTGATGTCGAGGGTCGACGGGGTGCCGTTGCGTGGGATGGCGGCGGCTGCCGTACACGCGGGTGCGCTGGTCGAGGCCGTCTCGACGATGCACGCCGCGGTGCCGCGCGCGGTGCTCGACCAGGTCCCGGTACGGCCCTGGCAGGTCGGCATGCTGGGGCGGCAGGTGCGGCAGTGGTGCGAGTCGTGGCTCGCCACCCGGGCGGATCGGGAGGGCGGGGCGGTGGCGGGCGACCAGGGGGATCGGGCGGCGGTGAGCGCTCAGGCGGATCGGGCCGTCGGTGAGGGGCTCAGGTGGCTCGACTCGTGGCGGCCGGGCGAGGTGGGGGTGACGCCCGCGTTCGGGGCGGGGGACGGGAACCTGGCCAACTTCCTGTGGGACGGGACGCGGGTGCGGATCCTCGACTTCGAGGACTCGGGGCGCAGCGACCGGGCGTTCGAGCTGGCCGAGCTGGCCGAGCACGTGTCGATGTGGGTGGACGGCGAGGTGAACGTGCTGCGGCACGCCGAGCTGTCTTCGGCCGAGGCGGCGCGCCTGCGGGAGTGCCGGAGACTGCAGGCGCTGACCTGGCTGTTCCTGCTGTCGGGGGAAGGTCCGCGCAACCCACCGGGAACCTTCGCCCGGCAGGTCGAGCGGGTGCTGGCACGTTTGGAAGGCTGACCAGGACTGACGAGAAAGGGCCGCCGGAAGGCTGATCGGGACCGACCGGCGTGGCCACGGGTGCTCACGCGACCTCGCTGGGACCGGAAGGTCAGCCGGTAAGGACGCCCAAGAGGTGGGTGACCTCGCGGGTGATCGCGTCGCGGCCCGCTCTGAGGTACTTGCGGGAGTCGACCACCTTCTCGTCGTGGGCCAGGTAGTCGCGGACCGCGCCGGTGAACGCCTTGTTCAGGTGGGTGGCGATGTTGATCTTCTTCATGCCGTGCCGTACGGCTTCGCGCAGGGTGTCGTCGGGTACGCCCGAGGAGCCGTGCAGGACCAGCGGCACCGGCACCGCGGCGCGCAGGCTCGCGATCAGCTCCAGGTCCAGGACCGCGTCCTTGGTGGTCATCGCGTGCGAGGTACCCACTGCCACGGCCAGCGCGTCGACGCCGGTGCGGGCCACGTAGTCGACCGCCTCGTGCGGCTTGGTGCGCGCCCCGGGCGCGTGCACGCCGTCCTTGCCGCCCACCTCGCCCAGCTCGGCCTCCACCCAGACGCCGCGCGCGTGACACCACGCGGCCACCTCGGCGGTCAGGGCGACGTTCTCCTCGTCGGGCAGCGCCGAGGCGTCGAACATGACCGAGCCGAGGCCCAGCTCGACGGCCTCCTCGACGAGCGCGCGGTCGGTGGCGTGGTCCAGGTGCACGGCGACGGGGGTGCGGGCGGCCCGCGCGACGGCCAGGGTGGCCAGCGCGATCGGCGCCAGCGCGCCGTGGTAGCGCACCGCGTTCTCGCTGATCTGCAGGACGACGGGCGCGCCCGCCGCCTCGGCGCCCGCCACGATGCCGGTGGCGTGCTCCAACTGGATCACGTTGAACGCGCCGACACCGGCACTGGAGTCGCGGACGATGTCGCCGATACCGACGAGGGGCATGTACAGCTCCTTAGGTGATCACGATCTGGGGATGGATGCCGGCGTACACGTCCGGGTCGAAGTCCCCGGCGACCGGCGCGGCGACGGCAGCGCCGCCCAGCGCCGCCGCCCGCCGCAGCCGCTCGGGCCACGGCGTCCGTCCGACCAGCCCGAGCGCCAGCCCCGCGACCAGCGCGTCCCCGGCCCCGGTCGGATTGCCCTCGACCGGGTACGGCATGCGCGCCCGGAACTCGCCCTCCTCGGTGACGGCGAGCAACCCACCGGCCCCCATCGAGACGACCACCGCCTCGGCCCCCCTGGCGCGCAGCGCGCGGGCGCCCTCGGCCGGGGAGCCGCCGGGCACGGCCCGCGCCAGCTCCTCGGCGTTGGGCTTGACGATCGCGGGCCGCCCTTCGGGGGCGTGCCGCAGCGGCTCCCCGTCGGCGTCGACGATCGCCGGGACACCCTGCTTCCGGGCGAGCGCGGCCAGCGAGGCGTAGACGTCGGCCGGGACGCCCCGGGGCAGGCTGCCGGAGATGACGACCGCGTCGGCCTGGGCGATCCTGGCGGTGAAGTCGTCGAGGAAGCGCTGAAGCTCGGCGGCGGTGACCTCGGGACCGGGCTCGTTGAAGAGTGCGGCCCTGACGCCGGGCGGGTTCGCCGCGCGGGTGTCGGAGACGACGAGTGTGGTGCGGGAGTCGGCGGCGATGGGGGTGAGGGCGGCGGGCAGATCGGCCGCCCGCAGGTCGGCGCGGATCGCCTCGCCTGTCGTGCCGCCTGCCAGACCGGTGACCAGCACGTCCTGCCCGCAGGCGGCGAGCACGCGGGCGACGTTGATCCCCTTGCCCCCCGCGCGCCGGTGTACGGCCCGCACCCGGTTCACGCCGTCCCAGTCCGCGTCGTCCACCTGGTAGGTGACGTCGAGGGCGGCGTTCAGCGTGACGGTGAGGATCATCAGGGCTCCGTGATCCAGGCGCCGCGCCGCATGACGCCGGCGACCTCCAGCGAGTCGTTCAGCACGACCAGGTCGGCGACCTTGCCGACGTCGATCGAGCCGACGGTGTCGGACAGGCCGAGTACGCGGGCGGGGGTCCGCGAGGTGATCTCGACCGCCTCGGGCAGCGACAGGCCGACCACCTGGACGGCCCGCCTGAACGCCACGTCCATGGTGAGCGTGCTGCCCGCGATCGAGCCGCCCTCGGCCAGCCTGGCCACGCCGTCGGCGACGTCGACCCGCATGCTGCCGAGGATGTACGTGCCGTCGCCCATGCCGGTGGCGGCCATGGCGTCGGTGACGAGCGCGGTACGGCCGGGCCCGGCGACCTCGTAGGCGAGGCGCAGCATCGCCGGATGCACGTGCGTGCCGTCGTTGATCAGCTCGACGGTGACCCGCTCGTCCTCCAGGAGGGCGGCGATCGGCCCGGGGGCACGGTGGCCGAGCTGCGGCATCGCGTTGTACAGGTGGGTGGCGACCGTGGCCCCGGCCTCGATGCCGCCCAGGGTCTGCTCGAAGCTGGCGTCGCTGTGCCCGAGCGCGGCGATCACGCCCTGGGACACCGCCGCGCGGATGGTGTCGAGCGCGTTCGGCAGCTCGGTCGCGATGGTGAGCATGCGCACCTGCCCGCGCCCGGCCTTCACCAGACCGGTGAACTCCTCGACGCTCGGCTCACGCAGCAGCGCCGGGTTGTGCGCGCCGCAGCGGGCCTTGGAGATGTACGGCCCCTCGAAGTGGATGCCCGCGAGCAGGCCCTCCTCGCACAGGTCGGCCAGCGACGAGGTGGCCCGCGCCAGGTCGGGCACGGCCCCGGTCACCAGGCTGGCCACCATCGTGGTCGTCCCGTGCGCGTTGTGCAGGGCGATGGCGTCGCGTGCCGTGTCCTGGTCGCCGGTCGGGAACGACCCGCCCGCCCCGCCGTGGTTGTGGATGTCGACGAAGCCGGGCACGACGCTCCGCCCCGCCAGGCTGTATCCGGCTCGGGGGGCGGGTCCACGGCCCACATGCGTGATGTGGCCGTCTTCGATCGTCAGCCACCCGTCGTTCACGCCGAAGGGGGTGACGATCCGGGCGTCGGTGAGAGTAAGGCTCATGAAGAAAGGATCACAGATCGGGTGAGGTGCATCGGCTCGTCGGGGTCGAGTCCGCGGGCGAAGGCGCGGGCGACCGCGACGCGCTGGGCCCGGATGAGCTCGGCCATCGGGTCGAGCGGGCTCTCGGCGAACGTGCCGCCAGTGGCCTCGACCTGCTCGCGCAGGCCCTCGGGGGCTGCGCCGAGCATCCAGGTGACCCGGCCGGGACCGGCGATGCTGATCGGGCCGTGCCGGTACTCCATCGCGGGGTAGGCCTCGGTCCAGGAGCGGGACGCCTCGCGCATCTTCAGCGCGGCCTCCTGGGCCAGGCCGACCGACCAGCCGGAGCCGAGGAAGCTGAACTGCTCGGCGGCGACGAGCTCGTCGGGCAGCGGGGCGGCGACGGCGTGCTCGGCGTCGGCGATGGCGGCGGTGAGGTCCTCGCCGAGGCTGGCGCGCAGCAGGGCGAGCTGGGTGGTGGCGAAGCGGGTCTGCACGACGGACCGCTCGTCGGCGTAGTCGAGCACGACGACCTGGTCGGCCAGGGTCATGACCGGCGTGTCCGGGTCTGCGGTGATGGCCGTGGTCCTGGTGTTCACCTTGCCGAGCAGGTCGAGGACCTCGGTGGTGGTGCCGGAGCGGGTCAGCGCGAGCACGCGGTCGTAGGAGCGGCCGAGGGGCGCCTCGGAGGCGGCGAAGGCGTCGGTCTCGCCGAGTCCGGCCCGCTCGCGCAGCGTCGCGTACGCCATGGCGATGAACCACGAGGTTCCGCAGCCGATGACGGCCACCCGCTCGCCCTTCTGCGGCAGGGCGTCGGCCGGGATGTTCTCGACGGCGCGTCGCCAGCAGGCGGGCTGTGAGGCGATCTCTGCCTCGGTGTGGGTGGTCACCAGTTACCTCCCGAAGTGTGATTATTTCTGCTCATTTTATACTTCAAAGCGGCATGTTTGTTCAATCGACTGTTCGCCGGCGTCGCTGTGTCACGCTTGTCTCTGGATCTCTCTTGGAGGAATCGGTGAGTCGTTACGACCGGTGGAACGCGATTCTCGAGCTGCTCGCGCAGCAGGGGCGGCTGTCGGTCGAGGAGGCCGCCGAGTCGCTGGAAGTCTCCACCGCGACCATCCGCCGGGACTTCGACCAGCTCGCCCAGCAGCAGATGCTCACCCGTACCCGCGGCGGCGCCGTGGTGCAGAGCGTCAGCTACGACCTGCCGCTGCGCTACAAGACCGCCAGGCACGCCGACGAGAAGCACCGCATCGCCGCCGCGGCCGCCGATCTGGTCGAGCCGGGCGCGGTCGTCGGCATGAACGGCGGCACCACCACCTCCGAACTGGCCCGCACGCTGGCCACCCGCGCGACGCTGGAGAGCGGCTTCACGATCGTCACCAACGCGCTCAACATCGCCGCCGAGCTGACCGTCCGGCAGCACGTGAAGATCGTGGTGACCGGCGGGGTGGCCAGGCAGCAGTCCTACGAGCTGATCGGGCCGCTCGCCTCAGGCGTGCTGGAGCAGGTCACGCTCGACGTGGCCTTCCTCGGCGTGGACGCGTTCGACGTGGAGATGGGCGCCTCGGCCCACCACGAGGGCGAGGCCAGCGTGAACAACCTGCTGATCGGCAGGGCCGCCCAGGTCGTGGTGGTGGCCGACTCCTCGAAGGTGGGCCGCCGGGCCTTCGCCAGGATCTGCCCGGTGGAGCGGGTGGACACGCTGGTGACCGACGAGCGGGTGAGCGACGAGGTGGTGGCGTGCTTCATCGAGGCGGGGGTCAAGGTCATCCGCGCTTGACGGACACGGGCGGCGTGCTGCCCGTAGGGTGCCATCTGAGGATGTGACTTACCGGACAGTGCTACTCATCGGTAGATGAGCGGCGAACGAGCGGGTACGTACGCATCGCAAGGCGACAGCCGTACCGCAGGGGGAGTTATGACGGCGCGAATGGGCGCGGCTCGGCTCGGACCCGCCGAGCGTTCGGCCGCGCTGGCCCGGATGGCCGAGCACGAACTCGACGTGGTCGTCGTGGGCGGCGGGGTGGTCGGCGCGGGAGTCGCGCTCGACGCCACCACCAGAGGGCTGTCGGTGGGGCTCGTGGAGGCGCGCGACTTCGCCTCGGGCACCTCCTCCCGGTCCTCCAAGCTGATCCACGGCGGGCTGCGCTACCTGGAGCAGCTCAACTTCGAGCTGGTCAGGGAGGCGCTGCAGGAGCGCGCGCTGCTGCTGCAGCGGATCGCCCCGCACCTGGTACGGCCGGTGCCCTTTCTGTTCCCGCTGACGCACTTCGCCTGGGAACGCCCCTACGTGGGGGCCGGACTGGCCCTGTACGACACGCTCGGTCTGGCCTCGGGCCTCAGCCGCGGCATGCCGGGACACCGGCACCTGTCGCGCGGCCGGGCGCTGCGGCTGGCGCCCGCACTCAAGCGCAGCTCCTTCACCGGCGCCCTGCAGTACTGGGACGCCCAGGTCGACGACGCCCGCTATGTGATGACCATGCTGCGCACCGCCGCGACCTACGGCGCGGCCGTCGCGCCGCGCGCCCAGGTGGTCGGGTTCCTGCGCGAGGGGGAGCGGGTCACCGGGGTGCGGGTGCGCGACCTGGAGACCGACGCCGAGCTCGACATCCGCGCCCAGCAGGTGGTCAACGCGACCGGCGTGTGGACCGACGACATCCAGCAACTGGTCGGCGGGCGCGGCCAGATCCACGTGAAGGCGTCCAAGGGCATCCACCTGCTGGTGCCGAGGGACCGCATCCACTCGCTGACCGGCATCATCCTGCGCACCGAGAAGTCGGTGCTGTTCGTGATCCCGTGGGGCCGCCACTGGATCATCGGCACCACCGACACCGAGTGGACTCTCGACAAGGCGCACCCGGCCGCCTCCCGGATCGACATCGACTACGTGCTCGACCACGTCAACGCGGTGCTGTCGGTGCCGCTGACCCGCGACGACGTCGAGGGCGTCTACGCCGGGCTGCGTCCGCTGCTGTCCGGCGAGTCCGACCAGACCTCGAAGCTGTCGCGCGAGCACGTCGTCGCGCACCCGGTCCCGGGGCTGGTGATGATCGCGGGCGGGAAGTACACGACCTACCGGGTGATGGCCAAGGACGCGGTCGACGCGGTCGCGCACGGGCTCGACCACCGCGTGCCGCCCTCCTGCACCGACCGCATCCCGCTGGTCGGCGCCGAGGGCTACCAGGCGCTGTGGAACTCCCGCCACCGCCTGGCCCAGTCCGCCGGCCTGCACGTGGCCAGGATCGAACACCTGCTGCAGCGGTACGGCTCGCTCATCGACGAGATCCTGCAGCTCATCGAGCAGGACCGCTCGCTCGGCCGCCCGCTCAGCGGCGCCGACGACTACCTGCGCGCCGAGATCGTCTACGCGGCCACCCACGAGGGCGCGCGGCACCTGAACGACGTGCTGACCCGCCGTACGCACATCTCGATCGAGACCTTCCACCGCGGCCTCGGCGTCGCGCAGGAGGCGGCCGAGCTGCTCGCCGGGCCCCTGGGGTGGGACGGCGAGCAGATCAAGCGCGAGGTGGAGTACTTCTGCAAGCGGGTCGAGGCCGAGCGGCTGTCCCAGGAGCAGGACACCGACCAGGAGGCCGACGCGATCCGCCTCGGCGCTCCGGAGATCGTGCCGGTGGCCGTACCGGACCGGCGCTGAGTCAGCTCAGCGGGATCCAGGCCTGCTCGGCGAGCGTGTTCAGGTCGTTGACCTTGACGCCCTTCTCCGAGATCGTCCACAGCGTCTCGCCGATCACCAGCGAGCGCTGCACGGCCGGCTCGTAGGTGTAGTCGCCCTGCTTCTCCTCGGGGTGCTTGATGGTGCCGACCTTGGAGACGCCCGAGGGGTCGATCTTCAGCACCAGGGCGCCGCTGGAGGCGCCGCCCTTCTCGCTGTAGGAGCTCACCGGGATCACGCTCAGCCCCGTCTTGGGCCAGTAGAGGAAGGCGTGCGGGTTCCACTCGGCCTCGGAACCGGAGTCCTTCTGGAACATCTGCGACAGCCTGCGCGGGTTCGCCGGGTCGCTGACGTCGAACAGCGAGACCTGGGTGCCGAGCGTCCTGCCCTTGTCGCTGGCCTCCTGGCCGACGCCGATCAGCCGTCCCTCGCCCGCCGGGTGCAGGTAGGCGGAGTAGCCGGTGATCTTCAGCTCGCCGGTGACCCGCGGCGCGGCCGGGTTCGCCAGGTCGAGGGTGTAGAGCGGGTCGACCTGCTTGAAGGTGACCACATAGCCGACCGGGCCGATGAAGCGCACCGAGTAGATGCGCTCGCCCTTGCCCAGGCCGCCCACCTCGCCGACCTTGCCCAGCGTGTCGGCCTTGAGCACGTAGACGCTGCTGGAGCTGCTCTTCTCGGTGGCCGAGGTGGTGGCGACGCGCAGGTTGCCGTCGTACTCGGACAGGGAGTACTGGTTGAGCAGGCGGCCCGGCACCCTGCCCGAGGCGACGTACTTGGGCGGGCCTGCGCCGCTGACGTCGAAGCGGTGCACCTCGGTCTCCTCCGGAGGCAGCTTGGGCTCCGGCTGGACGGGGGTGGGCTCGACCGGGGTCGGCTCATCGGCGGGCGGGACGGCGGTGGCCGAATCGGTGGGTGTCGCCTCCGGAGTGTCGGAGGTCACCGTCTCCATCACCGCGGGGTCGATCGGGATCGGGAACCACCAGCGCGGGTTGCTGGCGACGTACAGGCTGGTGCCGGTGCCGTACACGGTGTCGCCGTCGGCGGCGACGCTGATCGGGTCGGTGCCGGTGAGGTTCTGGTTCAGGTCCAGGGTGTGCACGGTCAGCATCGAGGTGCCGGTGTAGTCGGCGGGGTGGCTGACCTTGTCGCAGCTCACCTTCTCGTCCCTGGTGGAGCCCGAGGCGTCGGTGATCTGGAAGGCGGGGAGCCAGGCGTCGATGGGGGCCTGCCGTACCGTGGCCTGGTTGACCTTGGTGCGTTCGGCCTCGGGGACGTCGTCGCGGGGCTGGGGGAAGACGATCTCCGGCTGGCTGCGGACCACGAGGCGCACGGTGGAGCCGACCAGTCGGGCGTCCACGTGCTCGCCCTTCGGCTTGACCGTGCCCAGCACCTTGGGCTCGCCGGCCAGGTCGACCAGGACGTACTGCGGGCCGGTCGGGGCGAAGGCGCGCTTGTCCATCGTGCCGAAGCCGAAGCCGCCGCCGTTGAACAGCACCAGCGCGCGGTCCCCGCTGACCAGCAGGTCGCCGGGCATACCCCGCAGGTTCTCGTCCTTGATCAGGGTGAGCGTGCTGGTGACCTTCTTGGTAGCGGCGTCGATGACGCGAAGCTTGCCCTGGTTGACGGTGATGACCCGGTCGCCGTCGGTCTTCACCAGGTCGGGCTCGTCCACTCCGGCCTCGTGCACGTTGGTCGTGGAGTGCTGGGGCGAGTCCTGTACGATCGACCGCTCGTTCTTGGCCATGGCGGCGTCCCCGCCGTAGGCCATCACGCCGCCGATGCCCCACGGGCCGACGTTCTTGGCCGTGTGCTCGCGCAGCCCGCTCAGCATGTCGTCGCAACCGCTGTAGGAGACCAGACGCACGTCGCTCAGGTCGATCCGGGGCGAGGCGCTCTCGCCCGAGGAGGAGGTGCAGGCGGCACAGGCCGCCGCGAGGACCGCGGTGGACAGCGCCGTACGGATCAACGTCTTCATCAGATACCTCCGAGGAAACCCCCCGCCTTCAGGCGGGGGAGGAATCGGACTCCTGCGGAGCAGGGCAGGAGCAGGCGGTCCGCCGCCGGGCGAAACCGCCGTCCACCGCAGCGGACCTGCGGCAGAATGTGCGGCGTGGCGCAGATGGTGAAGCGGGCCAACAAGTACCGCTTCCACCCGACCCCCGAGCAAGCGCAAGAGCTTGCCCGGACGTTCGGCTGCGTCCGTCTGGTCTACAACAAGGCTCTCGAGGAACGCAGCCGCGCCTACAGCGGCGAAGGCCGTCGTGTCTCCTATGTGGAGTCCTCGGCGGCGCTCACGCGGTGGAAGAAGACGCCCGAGCTGGCCTTCCTGGGCGAGGTGTCGTCGGTGCCGCTGCAGCAGGCACTGCGGCACCTGCAGGCGGCCTTCGCGAACTTCTTCGCCCGCCGGGCCAAGTATCCGGCGTTCAAGTCCCGCAAGAAATCGCGGCTGTCGGCCGAGTACACCCGCTCCGCTTTCACCTACCGCAGTGGTGTGCTGAGGTTGGCGAAGATGGACGGGCCGCTGGACATCGTGTGGTCGCGCCCCTTGCCTGAGGGTGCGCAGCCGTCCACGGTGACGGTGTCGAAGGACGCGGCCGGGCGCTGGTTCGTGTCCCTGCTGGTGGAGGAGAGGATCCGCCCCCTGGACCCCGTCGAGCAGACGGTCGGGATCGACGCGGGGATCACTGCCCTGGCGACGCTGTCGAACGGGGAGAAGGTCGTCAACCCTGGGTTTGAGCGGGCCGACCGGCGCAGGCTGGCCAAGGCTCAGCGGGCGCTGGCCCGCAAGGAGAAGGGGTCGTGCAACTGGGTCAAGGCCCGGTTGAAGGTGGCTCGTGTGTACGCGCGGATCGCCGACCGGCGCCGTGACCACCTGCACAAGCTCACCACTCGTCTCGTCCGTGAGAACCAAACGGTCGTGATCGAGGACCTGACCGTCCGCAACATGGTCAAGAACCGCAGCCTGGCGCGCGCCGTCAGTGACGCCTCCTGGCGGGAGTTGCGCTCGATGCTGGAGTACAAGACGGCCTGGTACGGGCGGGAACTGGTCGTGATCGACCGCTGGTTCCCCTCCTCCAAGCTGTGCTCGGCCTGCGGAGCGCTGCAGGAGAAGATGCCGCTCGGCGTCCGGTTGTGGAAGTGTGCCTGCGGCGCGGTCCACGACCGGGACGTCAACGCGGCCCGTAACATCCTCGCCGCCGGGCTGGCGGAGAGGTGAAACGCCTGTGGAGCCGGTGTAAGACCTCAACGAGAGTCCTCTCGGGCGGGCGACCGGCGGTGAAGCAGGAAGCCTCACGGGCGACCGTGGGAATCCCCCTCGTTTACGAGGGGGAGGATGTCAAGACCCTCTACACGGATCGGTGACGGGAACGGTTCATCGGGAGCGGGTGAACACGGGGCTGAGGCCGAGGCCCTTGGGCGCCGACAGCAGCAGCCGGACCGGCGCTCCGGCCAGGTCGAACACCTGGACCTCGTCCCTGGCGGGGTTCGCGTGGCTCCAGCAGTGCACGTGCCGCTCGTCGTACCAGCCGAGGAACTTCGCGCATCCGGCCGGAAGCCGGCGCAGCCGTTCGCCGGTGCGGGTGTCCCAGAGGCAGTGCCCGCCGGGGCAGGTGGCGGCGACCATCGCGCCCGAGGGGGAGAAGAGGTCGGCCGTGCCCGAGGCGGGCCGGCCGACGCCGGGCAGGGTCCGCACCGCCCGGCCGCCGGTGTCGAAGAAGCGCAGGCCGTCGGGGGCGGTGCCGACCACTCCGGTGCCGGTGCCGTCCCAGCCGAAGGCGGAGCCGCGGACGGCCGGGTCGGCGACCTCGACCACCCTGGCCCGGCGGCTCGCCACGTCCACGACGACGTAGCCGGGGAAGTCCCAGCCGTCGCCCGCCTTGCGCTCGATGGACAGCAGGAGCGCGTGGCCCCGCTTCGACCAGCCCCTGATGCTGCTCAGCAGCGGACGCCTGACCGTCTCGACGGTGGACGCGGCGCCGGTGCGCTGGTCGGTGATGGTGACCGCGTCGTAGCCCGCCGCCGTGTAGCCCCGGCCGCGACCGGCCAGGTAGCGCCCGTCGGGCGAGAGCCTGGTCTCCCAGTTCCCCGGATGCCGGCTGAACGGCCCGCCCGGCGAAGTCCGCGAGTAGTCGGCCCAGTCGCCCCCGCTCCAGACCTCGTAACCGCTCAGCGTGATGGCGTCCTCCGGATGCTCGTAGACGACCGCCCCGCCGGTCAGCGCCACCCCGACCCCGCCCCCCGGCACCGCCTCCGGTACGGCGGGCGGCCCACCCGACGGCATCCCGAACGCCACCACGGCCAGCGCCACCAACGCGGCCACCGGGCTTCGCCGCCTCCGGACCGCCTTCGGGGGCCTTCGCTCCTCTCGCGAGTCTGCTGGAACGCTCGGCTCGGGCCGCAGCAGGCGTAGGACGACCTCCTCGGCCGTCGGTCGCCGGGCCGGGTCCTTGGCCAGGCAGGCCAGCACCACCTCGCGCAGCGGCCCGTCCAGCCCGTCCAGGCCGGGATCGGCGGTGAGCACCCGGTGGATCGTCGCGGGCACCGTCTCCCCGCCGAAGGGCGGCCGTCCCGAGGCGGCGTAGGCTATCGTCGCCGCCCACGAGAACAGGTCGGCCGGGGGTCCGGCGGTCTCGCCGTTGAACTGCTCGGGCGCCATGTAGGCGGGCGTGCCCACGGGCGGCCCGGTGGAGGTGGCGTCGAAGGCCCTGGCCACGCCGAAGTCGATGACCCGGGGGCCGTCCGCGCCGAGGATCACGTTGGCGGGGGTGAGGTCGCGGTGGACGACTCCCGCGTGGTGGATGGCGGCCAGGGCGGTCGCCGTACCGATGGCCAGGCGGTGTAACGCGGCACCGCCGCGTGGCCCGTCGGAGGTGACGACCTGGCGCAGCGAGGCGCCGGGGATGTACTCGCTGACGAGGTAGGGCCGACCGGCGGCGACCCCGGTGGCCAGGACCTGGGCGGTGCAGAAGGGCGCGACCCGCCGGGCGGCCTCGGCCTCGCGCAGGAACCGCCCGGCCTGGCGCACTCCGGGGTGCAGCCACTTGACCGCGACGCGGGCGCCGGACCGGTCGGCGGCCAGATAGACCACGCCCTGGCCACCCTCGCCCAGCCTGCCGAGCAGGCCGTACCCGCCGAGTTCGGCAGGATCGCCCACGCCGAGCGGCAACATAACGGGATTGTCCACCCTCGGGGCAATCATCGTGAACCTACCGTTCAGTAGCGTTACCGAATAGTCTTCTAGGTATGGTCGCCACTGTCGTAGCAAGCACATTCGACCCCGCGAAGCTGACCCGCCACGTCACCTCCAGCGGCAAGACACGGGACGTCCTGGCCCCCTTCACGGGCGAGCCGCTGGCCGAGATGCCCGTCTCGACCGCCGAGGACGTGCGGACCGCCTATGAGAAGGCCCGCGCCGCGCGCGCCGCCTGGGCCGCCCTGCCCGCCCGCGAGCGGGTACGCCCCTTCCTGCTGCTGCACGACGCGATCCTCAAGCGGCGCGACGAGATCCTCGACATCGTCCAGTGGGAGACCGGCAAGGCCCGCAGGCACGCCTTCGAGGAAGTCCTCGACGTGGCCGGCTGCACCCTCTACTACGCCAGGCGCGCCCCCGGCCTGCTGGCCGCCCAGGGCCGCAGGGGCATCTTCCCGATCGCCACCCGGGTGAGCGAGCTGCGCAGGCCCAAGGGCACGGTCGCGGTGATCTCCCCGTGGAACTACCCGCTCTCGCTGGGCGTCACCGACGTGGTGCCCGCGCTGATGGCCGGCAACACGGTGGTGCACAAGCCCGACACGCAGACCGCGCTGTGCACGCTGTGGACGATCGAGCTGCTGGTCGAGCTGGGCATGCCGCGCGACATCTGGCAGATCGTGCTCGGCGAGCCCGACGAGATCGGCGACGCGCTGATGGACGGCGCCGACTACGTCGCCTTCACCGGCTCCACCCGGGGCGGACGCAAGATCGCCGAGGAGGCGGCCAAGCGGCTCGTCGGCTGCTCGCTGGAGCTCGGCGGCAAGAACCCGATGATCGTGCTCGACGACGCCGACCTCGATGTGGCCGCCCAGGGCGCGATCAGGGCCTGCTTCACCAACGCGGGCCAGCTCTGCCTGTCGATCGAGCGGCTGTACGTCCACGACTCGATCTACGACGCCTTCACCGAGAAGTTCGTCAAGCAGGTCAGGAACATGAAGCTCGGCTCCGGCCTCGACTGGTCGGTGCGGATGGGCTCACTCACCTCCCAGCGCCAGCTCGACGGCGTGCTCGCGCACGTCTCCGACGCCGTCGCCAAGGGCGCCACCGTCCTGGCCGGCGGCAAGGCCAGGCCCGACGTGGGACCGCTGTTCTACGAGCCGACCGTGCTCACCGGCGTCACCCCCGACATGGAGCTGTACCGGAACGAGACCTTCGGCCCCGTCGTCGCCCTGTACCGCTTCGGCACCGACGACGAGGCCGTCACCCTGGCCAACGACACCGACTACGGCCTGAACGCCTCCGTGTGGACCCGCGACCTGACCCGCGGCCGCGCGCTCGCGGCCCGCATCGAGGCCGGCACGGTCAACATCAACGAGGGGTACGGCGCCGCCTACGCCTCCTACGACGCCCCCATGGGTGGCATGAAGTCCTCCGGCCTCGGCCACCGGCACGGCGCCGAAGGGCTGTTGAAGTACACCGAGGTGCAGACCGTGGCCTCGCAGGCGACGTGGCTCAGCTTCGACGCGCCGGGCGGCGTGCCGTACGAGAAGTACGCCGACACGCTGGCCGGGCTGCTCAAGACGATGCGGCGGCTGAGATTGAAGTGAGTGGCTCCTGGGATAGTTTCGCCCCATGAGCGATCTCACTCCCAGGACCCGCGCCGTTCTCGACCTCGCCGTGGCCGACGCGCGAGAGACAGGCGGCCGGCACGAGTACGACGGCATCGTCCAGGACCTCTCGCCCGAGGGCGTCTCCGCCGGGTTGAGCCGTCTCGGCGAGGGCCCCGCGCCCGCAGATCCCTACGACGCCGCCCACCTCGCGGCCTTCGAGGACGGCCTGCGCGTCCGGTTCGGTGAGCTGGAGTTGCACCGCCGCAACCCTCTCGACCACCTGGCCAACCTCGACCTGGCCTGCTACGACCGCGACTACGCCCCCGAGGAGGAGCGAGCCGCCGCCAAGCGGGCCCACCTGGCGCGGTGGCCGGAGGCGGTGGGATACGCGATCTCCTCCCTCGACCGGCTCAGCGCGCCCGTCGCCCAGTCGCTGATCGGCGCGGTCCGGGGCCTGGCCGCGGGCGTCACCGACAAGGACGCGCTGGAGGCGCACGCCCTGCTCGTCGCGCACGTCGAACGGGCCGCCGCGGTCGGCGACCCCGACCCGTCGCTGGGCGGCGCGGAGCTGGCCAGGCTGATGGGCTCGGGCGAGGGCACGGTCGTCGACCTGGGCGCGCTGGCCGAGCGGGCCGACGCCGAGCGCGATCGGCTGCACGCCCTGCTCGCCGAGGCGTGCGTGAAGCTCGGCGAGCCGGACCGGCCCCCGCTGGAGGTGGTCCGCGAGCTGGTCAGGCAGCACCCCGACGCCGACGGCGTGCTGGAGGCGGCCAGGATCGGCACCGAGAAGGCCATCGCGTTCACCCGGGAGAAGGACCTGGTCCCCTACCACGACGGCGAGTGCCTGGTCGGGCTCGCGCCGGAGTCGCGGCGCTGGGCGATGGCGATGATGAGCTGGAACGCCCCCGGCGAACCCGAGGGCCCCTCCTGGTACCACATCACCCCGCCCGACCCGTCCTGGCCCGAACAGGACGTCGAGGAGTGGCTGGAGGTCTTCTCGCACACCACGCTGCCCGCGATCAACGTGCACGAGGTGGCGCCGGGCCACTTCTCGCACGGCAGGGCGCTGCGGCGGGCCGGTTCGGAGGTGCGCAGGCTGCTGCAGTCGATGTCGTTCGCCGAAGGGTGGGCGCACTACGCCGAGGAGCTCTGCGTCGAGGAGGGCTTCGAGGCGCAGGACCCGCGCTTCGAGATCGGCGTCTGGGTCGAGGCGCTGATCAGGGTCACCCGCCTGGCCTGCGCGATCGGCGTGCACACCGGGCAGATGACGGTCGAGGAGGCGACCCGGCGGTTCGAGAGCGACACGCACCTGGCCGGTTCCGCCGCGCTGTCGGAGGCGCGCCGGGCCACCTTCGACCCGACCTACGGCCGCTACACCTGGGGCAAGCTGGTCATCCTAGACCTGCGTGAGCGGGCCAGGGCCGAATGGGGCGCGGGCTTCACCCTGCAGCGCTTCCACAAGGCACTGCTCGACCTGGGCTCGCCGCCGCTGGGCCTGGTGGACCGGATCCTCTGACCCTAGCCTCGGGGGTCCTTTCCCGGTGCCGCGGATCCGGCTAACGTCGATATCCGGGCGAGCGCAGGGGAGGGGCGGGCGTGCGGGAACTCTCCGGCAGGGTCGCGGTGGTGACGGGGGCGTCGAGCGGGATCGGCAGGGCGCTGGCCGTACGGCTGGCCCGGGAGGGCATGTCGCTCATGCTCGCCGACGTCGACCGCGGCGGGCTGGCCGAGACGGCTGCGCTCGCCGGGGAGGCCAAGGTGCTCACCCAGATCACCGACGTCTCCGACGCGGTCGCGGTCCGGCACCTGGCCGACCGGGCCTTCGGCGAGCTCGGCGCGGTGCACGTGCTGTGCAACAACGCCGGGGTCTTCCAGGGCGGCTACATGTGGACGCGGACGCCCGAGGACTTCACCTGGATGCTCGGGGTGAACCTGTGGGGCGTGCTGCACGGCATCCAGTCCTTCGTGCCGCGCATGATCGAGCAGGGCACCGAGGGGCACATCGTGAACACGGTCTCGGTGTCGGGGCTGTTCGCGGGGCCGTACGCGGGGGCCTACGCGCTGTCGAAGTACGCCGCGTTCGCCGCCTCGCAGTCGCTGGCGCAGGACCTGGTGACGGCCGGATCCCGGCTGCGCGTCACCGCGCTCTGTCCGGGCGGGGTCAGGACCCAGATCAACCGCTCCGAGCGGGTGCGCCCGGCCGACCTGGCCATGGCCCGCACCCGCGACGACCTGGCCGCGCAGAGCGTCGTCGACGGCCTCGTGGAGAAGGGCATCGACCCCGGAGAGGTGGCCGCGGCGGCCGTCGAGGCCATCAAACAGGAGCGCTTCCTCGTGCTCACCCACCCCGGCTACGAGCAGGGCCTGCGCGACCAGGCGGAGAGCCTGCTGGCCGGAACCCTGCCCGCGACGCCCGTCTACGAGTGACACCGAGGCTCATGTGCGTGACCGATACACTGGTGTCACCGCATACGCCTTTGGGGGGTCTTCTCGGTGTCTGATTTCGACACAGTGCTCGTGGTCGACTTCGGTGCGCAGTACGCGCAGCTCATTGCCAGGCGAGTGCGTGAATGCCACGTCTACTCCGAGATCGTCCCCTCGACGATGCCCGTCGAGGAGATGCTGGCCAAGAAGCCGAAGGCGATCATCCTGTCCGGCGGCCCCTCCTCGGTCTACGCCGAGGACGCGCCCACCGCCCCCGAGGGCCTGTTCACGACCGGGGTGCCGACCTTCGGCATCTGCTACGGCTTCCAGGCGATGGCCCAGGCGCTGGGCGGCGAGGTCGCCCGCACGGGCGTCGCCGAGTACGGCGGCACCGCGCTCGAGGTGACCTGCGAGGGCGTGCTCTTCGCCGGGCTGCCCGCCCGGCAGACCGTCTGGATGTCGCACGGCGACTCCGTCGCCGCCGCCCCCGAGGGCTTCACGGTGACCGCCTCCACCGGCGAGACCCCGGTGGCCGCCTTCGAGCAGCCCGAGCGCGGCCTGTACGGCGTGCAGTTCCACCCCGAGGTCCTGCACTCCGAGCACGGCCAGACCGTCCTGAAGCACTTCCTCGAAGCGGCCGGCTGCCGCCCCTCGTGGACGATGCTCAACATCGTCGAGGACGCGGTGGACGCGGTGAAGGCGCAGATCGGGCCCACCGGCCGGGCGATCTGCGCGCTGTCCGGCGGCGTCGACTCCGCGGTCGCGGCCGCGATCGTCCAGCGGGCCATCGGCGACCGGCTGACCTGTGTCTTCGTCGACCACGGGCTGCTCCGCAAGGGTGAGGCCGAGCAGGTCGAGCGCGACTTCGTCGCCGTCACGGGCGTCAAGCTGCGCGTGGTGAACGCCGCCGACCGCTTCCTCAAGGCGCTCGACGGGGTCACCGACCCCGAGGAGAAGCGCAAGATCATCGGCCGGGAGTTCATCCGGGTCTTCGAGGACGAGCAGCGCGAGATCATCGCCGACGGCCCGGTGGAGTTCCTGGTCCAGGGCACGCTCTACCCCGACGTCGTCGAGTCCGGCGGCGGCACCGGCACCGCCAACATCAAGTCGCACCACAACGTCGGCGGCCTGCCCGAGGACCTGCGGTTCTCGCTGGTGGAGCCGCTGAGGACGCTGTTCAAGGACGAGGTGCGCCGCGCGGGCGAGGAGCTCGGGCTGCCCGCCGCGATGGTGTGGCGCCAGCCGTTCCCCGGTCCTGGTCTCGGTATCCGGATCATCGGCTCGGTCACCCAGGAGCGGCTCGACCTGCTGCGCGAGGCCGACGCGATCGCCCGTGAGGAGCTGTCGCGGGCCGGGCTCGACCGGGAGATCTGGCAGTGCCCCGTGGTGCTGCTGGCCGACGTGCGCTCGGTCGGCGTGCAGGGCGACGGCCGTACCTACGGGCATCCGGTGGTGCTGCGTCCCGTCACCTCGGAGGACGCGATGACGGCCGACTGGGCGCGGGTGCCCTACGACGTGCTGTCCCGCATCTCCACGCGCATCACCAACGAGGTGCGCGACGTGAACCGGGTGGTCGTCGATGTGACCAGCAAGCCCCCGGGCACCATCGAGTGGGAGTAGCCGCGAAGCGGGGGAGCCGGTTCAGACCTCGGCCGGTTGCCGGGCCGGGGTCGGCGGGGCCGGGAGGCGTTTGGCCAGGCGGCGGCCGTACTGCTGCATGGGGAGTTCGACGAAGCGGTAGGTGAGCCAGCTCACGCCGCAGATGGCGGCGATGAGTGCGACCCCGATCCCGGCCTCGATGAGGAGGTGCTGGTCGCCGGGGGTGCCGAAGACGCCGAAGTAGAACCTGGCCACCGGCATGTGCAGCAGGTAGACCGAGTAGCTGATCATGCCGAGCCAGACCAGCAGGCGCGGGAAGCGGCGCTCGCGCAGCGCCATGAACAGCGCGAACGTGCCCCCGGCCAGCGCCATGGTGAGCAGGTTGGCCGGGCCGTTGATGGTGACCGGCTTGAGGAAGGGGATCAGGCAGACCAGGAACGCCACCCCGGCGACCGGCCAGAGCCCGGAACCCTGCCGGTGCTCCCAGCGGTAGACGGCGGTGCCGGTGAACATCACCGCCAGGATCATCGCCCCCTGCCACGGGACGCGGCTGCCGATCGCGACCAGCACCACGGAGCCCACCCCCAGCGTGAGCGCGCCCGCCACGCGCGCGAGCCGCGGCCCGAACAGCACGCAGCCCAGCGCGACCCCGATCACCGCCAGCGCGACGATCGGCACGACCGGCCCGTCGAGCAGCCCCCTGCGGATCGGCAGCGCGAACGCCACGACCACCGACAGCAGACCGAACAGGAGCGCCGACAGCCCGCTGCGCCGGTGCACCCCCGCCACGAACAGCGCGGTGACCAGCAGGTAGAAGACCATCTCGTACGACAGGGTCCACATCGGCTCGGTGGCGCCCGACGAGCCGGTGACCTCCATCAGCATCGTGATGTGCGCGAACACGTCGAGGTCGGCGCGCAGCCGCTGCAGTGGCACCATCGCCACGACGATGACGATGCTCAGCAGGTACAGCGGGTAGAGGCGGAAGAGCCTGCCCAGCCAGAAGGCCCGCACGTCGCCTCTGCGCTCCAGCGAGGCCGGGATGATGTAGCCGCTGACCAGGAAGAACACCAGCACCCCGTAGATGCCCAGATTGATCATCTTGGGCCGGAACTCGGGGAGGAAGGTGTAGTTGAGATGCTCGATGACCACCGCGATGGCCCCCAGCCCGCGTAGCGCGTCGAGCCAGGCGAGCCGTGCGGTCCGGGGAGAGTCAGCGCTCAGCACCTGACGACTCTACCCGTCAGGTAAGTCCCGAAATCAGCCATTCAATGCTTCCGCCGCAGACTGGAGACCAGCAACGGCACCAGCATCATGCCGATGAAGATGGGCGAGGCCATGTAGCGGAAGTCCTGGGCGGAGATGTTGGCCATGACGGCGAGCTGCTGTCCCGCGACGACGGTCGCGATGCCGAGAGCGTACCGGTTGCGCCGGGACCAGGCGGCCAGCGCCGCCGCCAGGTAGGTCAGGTAGCACCAGAACGCGCCACGGTAGAGCAGCCAGTCGACCGCCTCGGAGCCCTTGCCGTAGGTGACCTCCCGCCAGGCGTCGGCGGCATGGTAGAGCGGCTGCGACAACGGCCGCAGGGCGTAGGCGCCCAGTTCGGGGAACTGGTTGACCACCTCCAGGCCGACGTAGGCGGCGGCGTGCCGGCGGAGCGAGAAGTGGTAGGTCCCCCCGGCGCGGCCCTCCGGGTTGGGCAGCGGGTGCCAGGCGATCGAGCCGCGGCACAGCCGGGCCTCCACGACCAGTGCGGGCTCCTCGCGGAGCAGGCGCTGCCAGAGCTCCATGATCTCCCCGGCGCGGGCGTCGGAGACCGGCCAGTTGAAGTCGCCGCGCCAGATCAGCGTGTTGATCGTGTAGCAGGTGCCGCCCTTCCGCCAGCGCTCCAGCGGCGCGATGCTCGCCATGAGCGTGAGGTCGGCCGGGGTGAACAGGTCGGGACGCCGGGCGTAGAGCACGGCGACGTCGCCGTAGGCGGTGTGGTAGACGAACGTGCGCGACGGGGGCTTGATCCCGGCCTGGGGGAGGACCACGCTGGTCAGCGCGAGCGGGACGCCGACGGCGATCAGGCCGGCCAGCGCGAGCCGTACCCGCCGGGTCCTGAACACCACGAGCAGCACGGCGACCGCGATCGCGACCACCAGGAAGCCGTTGGCGCGGAACAGGCCGAGCCCCAGGAAGAGCGCGCCGAGCGCGAGCAGGTCGCCGTTGCGCGGGCCGCGGCGGGCGGCGACGCGGGCGCACACCGCGGTCAGCGCGATCACGCAGATCGTGAACGGCACGTCCTTCCAGAACGTCACGGTGAAGGCGCCGAGCGGCGGCAGGAAGGGCAGCAGCAGCGTGATCGCGGTGGTCCAGCGCCGTGGCGCGCCGAGCGCCTTCAGCGACTCGCAGAGCCAGGTGATCGCCGCCGCCATGGCGGTCGTCTGCAGGAAGGTGACCGCGCTGAGGTCACCGGTCGTCTTGACGCTGACCCACAGCATCGCGTCGTAGAGGACCGAGTGGTCGCTGACCCACGGCCCGACGATGGTGTGGCTCAGGTAGAGCACCGAGTCCCGGCTGAACAGGCCGGGATAGTAGGCGGCCCACCACAGCAGCAGGACGCCCTGCACGCCGAGAAAGATGGCTAGGGGGGCGCGCCAGGCCGGTGCGGAGGGCGTGACCGCGCTCTCCGGGCGCGCTTGAGTGGCGATCGTCGTCTCTCCTGTCTAGGTACGGGTTCAGATCGTGGGGCAGAGGTCTACGGGTAAGACTCACCCGCGCCCAGCCTGCGGCCCTTGAGCAGCGCCGACACCGTGACCAGGTGGTAGCCGCGCTTTTTGAGCTCCCGGAGGATCCCCGGCATCGCGCGGACCGTCTGCGGGACCACGTCGTGCATCAGGATCACGCCGTCGCGCCTGGCCAGCCTCAGCACGGCCGCCTTGATCTTCTTCTCGTCGCGCAGGCTCCAGTCGAGCGTGGTGCCCGTCCACATCACCTGCGCCAGCCCGGAAGCGCCCGCCAGCTCCAGCACCCGGTCGTCGGTGTCACCGTACGGCGGGCGGAACGTGGCCGGCTCCTTGCCCGTGACCTCGGCCACGGCGTCCCGCGCCGACTCCAGCTCGCGGGTGATCTCCTCGTCCGGCAGCGTGGTCAGATACGGGTGCGAGTAGGTGTGCGCACCGATCTCGTGCCCCTCCTTCGCCATCCGCCGAACCACGGCCGGACGCTCCGGCACCCGCTTGCCCATGAGGAAGAACGTGGCCTTGGCCTTCTCCTTCTTCAGGTGCGAGAGCAGCGTGGCCGTGTACCGGCCCGGCCCGTCGTCGAAGGTCAGCGCCAGGCATCTCACCTTCGCGCAGTCGACCTTCGCCGCCGCCTCCGCCGCGTTCACGGGCAGCGCCCCCACGATCAGCAGAGCCGCCACCAGCCCCCGGAACCCCACTCAGCACACCTCCATGACATCAACTAGTGCCCCATCGTGCCCCAAGGCATACCAGACCACCATCAGAAGGGGTGACCCGCCGAACCGCCCGCCCCGGCCCGCCGTCCACGACAGACTCCTGAGCAGCGGATATCCGGCAAGGAGGGGGAGGCTGGCCGATGAGCTACAAGGTGATGCCCACGGCGCAGGTCGACGCGAGCGCGCGGGTCGGCGCCGGGACGACGGTGTGGGAGCTGGCGCAGATCAGGGAGCAGGCCAGGCTCGGTGAGGGCTGCGTGGTCGGGCGCGGCGCGTACATCGGCACGGGCGTCGTGGTCGGCGACCGTGTCAAGATCCAGAACTACGCGCTGGTGTACGAACCGGCCGAGCTGGGCGACGGCGTCTTCGTCGGCCCCGCGGTCGTGCTCACCAACGACCACAACCCCCGCTCGGTGGACCCCGGCGGCCGGGTGAAGCGGGGCGGCGACTGGGCGCCGGTCGGCGTGATCGTCGAGGAGGGTGCCTCGCTCGGGGCCCGCTCGGTCTGCGTCGCGCCCGTGCGGGTCGGCCCGTGGGCGATGGTCGCCGCCGGCGCGGTGGTGACCAGGGACGTGCCCGCCTTCGCGCTCGTCGCGGGCGTGCCGGCCAGGCGGATCGGCTGGGTGGGGCGCGCCGGGGTGCGGCTGGTGGAGCGGGCCGGGCTGTGGGAGTGCCCGCGCACGGGGACGCGTTACGCCGAGTGCGCGGGCGGCACCGCCCTGGAGGAGCTCTAGGCGCCGATCACCACGTGCCGCACGCCGTCCCAGCGGCTCGGGTCGGTGATCCGGCGGCCGTCCACGATCACCCGCACGCCCGGCAGGTCCGTCGCGCCGAGTGCTCCGTACTCGGCGTGATCGGCCTGCACGACGGCGGCGCTGACCGGCTCGCCGCGGTGCGGCGGCAGGCCGAGCTCGGCCAGCTCACCACCGGAGAACATCGGGTCGGAGACGTACGGCCGCGCCCCCCGCGCGCGCAGCGCGTCCACCACGGGATAGACCCCGGAGAAGGCGGTCTCCTTCACCCCGCCCCGGTAGGCCGCCCCGAGCACCAGCACGCCCGCCCCTTCGAGGTCGCCGTAGGCCTGTTCGAGCAGCCCGACCGCGTACCCGGGCATGGCGGTGTTGGCCTCCCGGGCGGCCCGCACGATGGTCGCGTCACCGTCCGCCCACAGGTACATCTGCGGATAGACCGGAATGCAGTGCCCGCCGACGGCGATCCCCGGCGTGTGCAGGTGGCTGTACGGCTGGCTGTTGCACGCCTCGATGACCTGGTGGATGTCCACCCCCACCCGCCCGGCGAACCTGGCGAACTGGTTGGCCAGCCCGATGTTGACGTCCCGGTAGGTCGTCTCGGCCAGCTTGGCCAGCTCGGCCGCCTCCGTCGAGCCGAGGTCCCACACCCCGTTGGGCCTGGCCAGGTCGTCGCGCTCGTCGAAGTCCAGCACCGCCTCGTAGAACTGCGCGCCGCGCAGCGCGGAGGCCGGGTCCAGGCCGCCGACGAGTTTGGGGTAGCGGCGCAGGTCGGCGAAGACCCGGCTGGTGAGCACCCGTTCGGGGCTGAAGACGAGGTGGAAGTCCTGGCCGGCGCGCAGGCCCGAGCCCGCCTCCAGCAGCGGCGCCCACCGGTTGCGGGTGGTGCCGACCGGCAGGGTGGTCTCGTAACTGACCAGGGTGCCCGGGTGCAGCCCCGCCGCGATGGCGCGGGTGGCCGTGTCCATGCCGGAGAAGTCCGGCACGCCCGAGGCGTCCACGTAGAGCGGCACGACCACGACGACCGCGTCGGAGGCGGCGACCGCGCCCGCAGTGTCGAGGGTGGCGGTCAGCAGGCCGCCCGACACCATGTTCTTGAGGTGGACGTCCAGGTCGTGCTCGCCGGGGAAGGGCACCTCACCCTGGTTGACCAGCCTGACGACCCGCTCGTCGATGTCGGCGCCGAGCACCCGGTACCCCCGGGAGGCGAACTGCACGGCCAACGGCAGCCCGATCTTGCCGAGCCCCACGACACAGATGTTCATCACGGTCTCCTTCCGAAACGGCGTGTCGGCCAGAGCAGGACCTGGCGCAGGCCGCAGGGTGCGATCTTGATCTGCAGGTGCCCGCGGTCGTCGGCGTCCGTGCTGACCTCGTAGGGCTTGCCCTGGTGCCAGAGCAGCGCCGACGGTCCGGGCTCGGGCGCGGGCAGGGGGATCTCGTAGGTGTTTCCGGTGATCTCGGCGTACAGCCGTACCGGATGGACGGCCTCCGCGAGCGGGGCGCGCTCGACCAGCTCCGAGACGTTCAGCAGCACGTCCAGGTCGCCGTGCGTGGAGCGGGCGGTCACCGGGCCCAGCGGGCGCGGTGGGCCCTCGGCCACCTTGCGGGTCGTCCCGGCCCACCTCTTGGCCCGCCAGGTGTGGGCGAGCGCGACGGTGAGCGCGGACGGCGAGCCGTACAGCGTGGTTCTGACCTTGAGCGCCAGCAGGCGGCGCTGCCAGCGCGCCTCGCAGCCGGTGGCGGCGATGTGCGGGATGAGGCTTCCGGTCAGGGTGTAGCAGTCGTCGGGGATGGCCAGCCGCTCGTCGCCGTACCCGGGGAGGCAGCAGAGGATCGTGTCACCGTCGATCATGAGCGGCGGGTGTTCGCCGTCCAGGTGGACACGCAGCGTCTCGGCGAGCTCGTCCACGGCCCCCCGGCAGGCCAGGGCGAGGCGCAGGCGCTGCCGGGCCGTCAGTTGCTCGCGTATCCCCTCGGTCAGGTAGCGGTCGCACAGTTTCTCGACGTTCGCGCAGAGCTGGACGCGGGTGTCCTGGTCGCAGTCGAGGAACGTCTTGCGCAGCAGCTTGGCCAGCTCCCAGGCGAAGTGGCGCTTCAGTACGAAGTCGCGCTTCGGCCCCGGCTCCAGCAGGGCGGCCGTGGTCTCGATGATGGTCTCGCCCGCCGCGAGCCGGGTCAGCGGCGGCGAGCTGTAGGTGAGATTGGTGTCGTCGTCCCGGCGCACCGCGTAGTAGTAGGTGTAGTCGGCCAGCACCGAGATGCGGCCGGCGCGCACGCACGCCTCGATGGTGAACGGCTGGTCGCTGCAGACCGGCATGTCCTCGGGGAAGCGCAGCCCGTACGCCTCGATGTGCGAGCGCCTGAACAGCTTGGTGTTCGACAGCGACCACGGCAGCGCCGAGGCGTAGAGGTCCAGGTCGGGCTCGGTCCGCTCGTAGACGTCCTGCAGGATGTTGCGCCCGTTGACCCCTTCGGTCCGCCCGAGCAGCACGTCGGAGCCGTACTCGTCGGCCGCCCGCACCATCCGCTCCAGCGCCTCGGTCCCGAGATAGTCGTCGGCCCCGAGAAAGAACACATAACGCCCCCGCGCCACATCCAGCGCCCTGTTGCTGGGTACGGCAGGCCCTCCCGAATTGGCCTGGTGCATCACCCTGAATACACCCGGATACATCTCCGCGAAGCGGTCGAGCTCCTCGCCCCCGCCGTCGGTGGAGCCGTCGTCCACCGCGACGACCTCCATCCGCCCCGGGCCGATGCTCTGCCCGGCCAGCGAGGTGAGGCACTCGGTGAGGTACGGCATCGTGTTGTAGACGGCGACGATCACGGTGACGTCGGGCACGGTGGTGTCGTTCACTGCAGGAAGCCCTCCAGCGTCTGGGCGGTCCAGGTGCCGTCGTGGTAGGTCCTGGCGAACAGGGCGGACTCGCGGCCGATGCGGCGGGCTTCGGCCCGGTCGTCGAGCAGCCGGGCCATGGCCTCGCCGAGGGTCGCGGGCGTGGCGTTCACGATCGGCGGCGTCACCCCGGCCGCCTCCCCCGCCTCCTCCGACAGGAAGGCGACGACCGGCTTGCCGGCCGCCATGCCCTCGCAGGCGAAGGTGCCGTAGGTGCCGATCACGAACTGGTCGACGATGATGTCGGCGTTCTTGACCAGGTGCGGCATCTGCGACCAGGCGACCTTCTCGGCCAGCTGGAACTCGATCGCGCCGCGCTCGTGCAGGTCGGTCAGCACCGGCAGGATGTGGTCGGTCCCCTTGGTCCAGCGCTTGGACGGCGCGTGCAGCACCACCGGGCGGCGGCGCTCCAGCACCGGCCCGTCGCACGTCCAGGCGTCCACGTCGACGACCAGCGGCGTCCACACCGCCCAGGGCACGTCGGCCAGCAGGTCCGGGGTGGTCACGAAGATCGGCAGGCCGCACTCGCGGGCCACCCGCTGGTTGCGCTCGACGATCGCGGCCAGCCTCGCCGCGTGTCCGGCGGGCGCGTCGTGGAAGAGGGAGTACTCGTAGGCCGCCATGTGCCGGCCCGGGTGCCTGATCTCGCTGCCGTGGGCCAGCAGCGCCACCTTGATGCCCGCGTTGGCCAGGGCGGGCAGGTCGGCGCCGATGTGGTCGCCGTTGAGCTTGCCGAAGAAGGGCAGGAAGGCGTCGGCGATCAGGTGGGTGTAGCGGCCGATGGCCCGCCGTACCTGTTCGACCTGGCCGTCCAGGCGGCCCAGGCGGCTGGGGTCGAGGTGGACGTCGGACGGGTAGTCGAAGGCCGAGCCGGGGCGTTTGCGCATCACCACCTCGATCGAGATGTCGGAGCGGCGCCGGTCGAGGGCCTGGGCGATGGCGGCGAGCTGGCCGGCGTAGTTGGCGGGGCCGAGGCCGAGCCGTACCGGGGTGCCGGTGAGCATCGTCCAGCCGGCGCCCCGGGGCTTGTCCTTCTGGACGCGGCGCTCGCGTACGTCCCAGGGCACCTCCTGCGGTCTCGGCGGCACCAGGCCGGACAGGTCGCGGTAGAGCTGGAGCAGCCCGGCGCACTGCTGCTCCCACGACAGCTCCTTCAGCACGCCCTCGGTGATGTTCGCGGCGAGCTCGCCGCGGCGGTACAGCGCCGCGGTCACCGCTCGGGCGAAGGAGGAGGGATCGCCGGGCAGGTACAGCTCGCCCAGGTCGTGCGCCCTGACATAGCCGCGCAGGGTCCGCACGTCGGCGCCGACCACCGGCAGACCGGCGTGCAGGTACTCGGCCAGCTTGGTCGGCAGGGACAGCTCGTGGTTCGGCACCCGGCGCAGGCAGACGAGCCCCAGGTCGGCCGAGGACAGGTAGTCGGCGACCTCCGCCTGCGGCACGTACGGCACGACGTGCACCCGGTCCTGCACCTCGTGCAGCGCGGCCGTCGCCAGCAGCTCCTCCATGGTCGCGTCGTGCCGGTTCGACACCAGCGCCAGGTGCACGCCCGGGAGCTCGGCCAGGGCCTGCACGGCCGTGTCGACCCCGCGCTGGGCGTCGATCCAGCCCGCGTACACCAGCAGCGGCACCTCCGCCGCCAGCCCGCACCGCTCGCGCACCGACGCGCGGCCGGGCGCGCCGATCGCCTCCCGGATCGGCGTGTTGCGCACCACCAGCGGCAGCGACGGCAGGCCGTGGCTCCTGCGCAGGATCTCGGCGATCTCCGGGGAGACCGTCACGACCGCGTCGGCCCGCCCGATGAACGCCTTCTCGTGGGCGACGTATCCGCTCGACTTGAGCTCCGACCGCCACTCCACGCCCTGGACGTACTCGTGGGCGTCGTAGATCCAGCGGCAGCGGCGGCCCTTGGCCCGCAGGCGGGCCGCGGCGTGCGCGGCGACGCCGATCATCGTGATGTCGTTGGCGTGGATGACGTCGGGCCGCAGCGCCTCCAGCACGGGGCCGAAGGCGAGGTCGAGGTCGAGCAGCTCCGGCATGTCCCGCCGCCAGTCGCCGCTGGGCACCCGCGCCTTCGCCTTGCGGTGCCGGCGGCGTTCCCACTGGAACGTCCGCACCCGCAGCCGGAGCACCTTCCTGGCCACCGCGATCACGGCCCGGCGCCCCGCCCGCGACAGCCGCCCCCGCGGGCCGCCGTGGTCGTAGGTCCAGCCGATGCGCGCGGTCTGCTGCCTGGTCCAGGCCTTGTGGAAGGCCCGCAGGCCGGTCAGCGCCTTCTCGTCGGGCAGCCGCCACTGGGTCACCACGCTGCGCGTGGCGCGCAGGCGACGGCGCGTCAGCTGGTGCTGCCGGGCCTCCCCGCGCACGGGCACCCTGATGACCTTCACCGGGCCGAACGTCGAATACTCGGGCTCGGTTCGGCCCGTGCGGCCCACCAACGTGACGTCCCAGCCGTCGCGGGCCGCCGCGAGCGCGGTCTTCTGCACCCTGGAGTCGCCGGTGATGCCGTTCCCCACGATCACGGCCAGCTTTGGGCGCTGGGCGGATGGCGGCATGGGATTCCTCCGGTCTCTCGATCTCTGGTTCGCGGCGCCTAGCGGCCCGCGAATATCCGGTCCCTCAAAGGCACGGACATGGTGTTTCCGGTCATGGCGGACTCCAGGACGGCGGTGGCCACCTCGACCGTCTCCAGTCCCTGCCGCAGGGTGACGATGTCGCTCGGCAGGCCCAGCACCGCGTCGCGGAAGCGTTCGTGCTCCACGAGCAGCGGCTCCCGCTTGGCGATGGCGTAGCGGACCATGTCGCCCTCGGAGACGCCCCGGAAGGCGCGCAACGCCTCCCATTCGGTGTCGCGGGCGCCGTTGGCGTAGTAGGTCAGGTCGGCGGTGAGGGTGTCGGCGACGAAGCAGCCGCGCTCACCCGTGACGACGGTGGAGCGCTCCTTGAGCGGGCTCAGCCAGTTGACCAGGTGGCTGCACATCACCCCGCCGGTCAGCTGGCCGACGATGGCCACCATGTCCTCGTGCGGGCGTCCGCTCTTGGAGACGGTGCGCGCCGACACCGAGCCGTAGCTCAGGCCGGTCACCCAGCTGGTGAGGTCGATGTCGTGGGTGGCCAGGTCCTTGATGACGCCCACGTCGGCGATCCGGTGCGGGAAGGGCCCCTGGCGGCGGGTCGAGACCTGGAACAGCTCGCCCAGCTCGCCCTCCTCCAGGCGGGCGCGCAGGTTCTGCAGGGCAGGGTTGTAGCGCTCGATGTGGCCGACCCCGGCCACCAGGCCGTTGGCCTCGAAGGCGGCCACCAGCACGCGGGCCGCCTCGGCCGAGTGCGCCAGCGGCTTCTCGATCAGCGCGGACACCCCGGCCGCCGCCAGTTCCAGGCCGACCTCCTCGTGCAGCGCGGTGGGGCAGGCGACCACGGCGTAGTCGACGCCGAGCGCGAGCAGGTCCCGGGTGGCGGCCAGGACGGGCACGCCCTGCGCGGACCTGCCGGGGTCGCCCGCCGGGTCGACGACGCCGACCAGCCTTACGCCGTCCAGCCCGGCCAGCACCCTGGCGTGGTTGCGCCCCATCGCGCCGAGCCCGATCAGCCCGGCCCGCAGCGTCGTCACAGCAGGCATCCCAGGTCGTTGACCGCCTCGGCGATCCTGACCAGTTCCCGCTCGGTCAGCGTCGGATGGATCGGCAGCGACAGCACCTCGGCCGCCGCGCGCTCGGTCTCCGGCAGCTCCCCGGCACAGCTGCCGAGGTACGGCGCCAGCCGGTGGATCGGCGTCGGGTAGTAGACCGCGCTGCCGATCCCCCTGGCCGCCAGCCGCCGGTGGGCCTCGTCCCGCGCGCCGGGAACACGCACCGTGTACTGGTGGTAGACGTGCCAGGCGCCGTCGGCCACGGGCGGCGGGGGCACGGCGGTGAGCAGGCAGCCGAGCGTCTTGGCGTTGGCCTGGCGGCGCTCGGTCGACTCGGGCAGCCGGGCGAGCTGGACCCGGCCGATGGCGGCGGCCACGTCGGTCATCCGCATGTTCGCGCCGACGATCTCGTTGGCGTAGCGCCGCTCCATGCCCTGGTTGCGCAGCAGGCGCAGGGTGCGGGCCATCCCGGAGTCCGCCGTGGTGATCATGCCGCCCTCCAGGGCGTGCATGTTCTTCGTCGGGTAGAAGCTGAAGCAGCCGGCCGCGCCGAAGGAGCCGGCCGGGCGGCCGTGCAGGGCGGCACCGTGCGCCTGGCAGGCGTCCTCCACCAGGGCCAGGCCGTGCCGGGCGGCGATCGGCTCCAGCCGGTCCATCGCGGCCGGGTGGCCGTACAGGTGGACCGGCATGATCGCGGCGGTGCGCGGGCCGATCGCCGCCTCGACGGAGGCGGGGTCCAGGCAGAAGGTACGCGGGTCGATGTCGGCGAACACCGGGGTCGCGCCGACCAGGCGGACCGCGTTCGCGGTGGCGGCGAAGGAGAAGGACGGCACGATGACCTCGTCGCTCGGGCCGAGGCCGAGCGCCATCAGGGTGAGCTGCAGCGCCGAGGTGCCCGAGTTGACCGCGACGCAGTGCCGCCCGTCCACCCAGCCGGAGAACTCGTCCTCGAACGCGGCGACCTCGGGTCCCTGGACGACCTGGCCGCTGCGCAGCACGCGCACCGCGGCCGCGATCTCGGCCTCGCCGATCACCGGCCGCGCCGGTGGGATCGGCCCGTCGTTCCGCTCGCCTTCGTCGGGCTCGTACACGGACAGACTCCATTCGGTCGGGGGCGTCGGTGCCTGCGAGGACCGCGAATCGAAGGCGTCGCAGGTCAGGGTTAGTCACGGACTGTAGGCGCTGGTCGCCGACCGTCATCGCGCCAATCCGCCTCGCTTGGCCGAACGTTTACCCGCCGAGTGCGCTGTCGTCCTGGCGCGGTCAAGAGTCGGTCAAAGACGTCACCGGGAGTGCCCGGCGGGCCGCCGGAGCCGGGACGGGGTCGGCATTCTTGCCGCACCTCGGCCAACACCCTCATAACGGAGGATCACCGGTGGCTCGTTTGAGCGTTGTCGTCCCCATCTACGATGTAGAGCCCTATCTGGCGGCGTGCCTCGAATCGCTGGCGGCCCAGACCTGGCGGGACCTTCAGGTCGTCATGGTGGACGAAGGGTCTCCCGACGGGAGCGCGGCCGTCGCCGCCCGGTTCGCCGCGCGCGATCCGCGGTTCCGGCTGATCCGCCACGACGGCTCCGGGCCGGGCGCGGCGCGCAACGCGGGGGTGGGCGAGGCGTCGGGCGAGTTCCTCGCCTTCGTCGACGGCGACGACCTGGTGCCGCCGCACGCGTTCGAGATCATGGCGCACACCCTCGACCGGACCGGTTCGGACCTGGTGACCGGCGACGTGCTCCGGTTCGGCGCGGGCGGGGTCCGCCGGTCGGCGGCGCACCGCGCGATCTTCGAGGACGCGGAGCTCCGCACGCACGTGACCAGGAAGGAGGTCCTGCTGAGGGACCGCCTGGTGACGAACAAGCTGTGGCGCAGGTCGTTCTGGGAGTGGTACGGCTTCGCCTTTCCCGAGGGCGTGCCGTACGGGGACACGGCGGTCGCGCTGCCCGGCCACTTCCTGGCCCGCTCCGTCGACATGCTGCCCGATCCCGTCTACCTGTGGCGGGAGCGCGAGGGCGACGGCGCGCGGGCCCCCGAGGTCGAGGACCGGATCGCGGCGATCAGGGCGGTGCGCGACTTCCTGTACGACAGCGGCCGTCGCGACCATGCGGTCGCCTGGGACGTCATGGTGCTCGACGGCGACCTGCCGGACGTGGTCCAGGCGTTCCCGCAGGCCGAGGAGGACTTCCGCGAACGTTTCCTGGACCTGGCCACCGCCTACCTCGACGACCTCTCGCCCGGCACGCTGACCAGGCTCCCCGTGCTGCGCAGGCTCATGTGGCACCTGGTCGGGCAGCGGGACGCCGCCAAGCTGGCCGAGGTGCTCGACTGGGAGCGGCGGAGCCGGCCCCAGGCCGTACGCCACGGCCTGCGCTACCACCTGGACGCGCCCCCCGGCCTGCCCGCCGACGTCCTGCGCCTGCGCGCACACGACCTGGACCTTCAGCAACGCCTCGACGACCTGCGCTGGGAGAACGGCAGGCTGGTGGTGGAGGCGCGGGTCACGGTGCGCCACCTCCCCGCCGTCCGGCGGCGGCAGCACCTCTTCGCCTCGCTCGTGCACGAGGGCACCCGCCGGAAGGTCAGGCTCCCCGTCAAGCGGACGCTGAGCGTGCCGCTCGGGCGCAAGGGGAAGGCCGACCGCACGCGGGACTGGAGCGGCCTGCGCTTCACGATCGACCCCGCCGACCTGACCGGCGAGGCGGCGGGCACCTGGCACGTGGAGCTGACGGTGCTGGACCGGGGGATGCTGCGCAGGGCCCGGCTCGCGGGGCCCACCCGGGAGGCGGCCGAGCGGGCGGGCGGCGTGCGGCCGGGGCCCGGCGTCTCGGTGATCCCGCGGCGTACGGGGGCGGGCGCGTTCGCCCTCGACGTCAGGGCCGAGCGGCTGAACGTCACCGGCTGGACGGTCGAGGACGGACGCCTGCTGATCAAGGGGGACCTGGGCATGGAGCCACCGGCCGGCGCCCAGTTGACCGTGGGGGTCGCGGCGGGCGTCCGGCGGGTGCGCGGGGTGTTCGCGCGTGCAGGAGGAGGGTTCACCGCCGAGGTCGAGCTGGCGGAGCTCGTCCTCGACGATCGGCCGCCGCTGGACCCGGTGAGCGCCGAGGCGCTGGAGCAGCCGCGCGAGCTGGTCGTACACCTCGGTCAGGAGCGGCTCTACCTGCCGGAGGACCTGCCGTGGAGCAGGCACCGGGTGGGGGAGCGGGAGATCGTCGTCTGCGCGAGCGGCGGCGTGTTCACCCTGCGCGAGCAGCGGATCGCCGCGTCGGTGCGCGGCGCCCGGTGGAGCGCGGACGGCGTGCTGCGCCTCGACGGGCGGTGCGTGCTGGACCTGGGCGAGGGCGTGCGCGTCGTGGCGACCGGGCAGGACGGCGTGCGGCTCTTCCCCGCGCGTACGGTCGAAGGCGGCTTCGAGGCCGACCTCGCGCCGATGGCCGTCGAGTCCCCGGCGGGATGCCTGCCGCTCCCGGCCGGACCCTACGCGCTGTCGCTGCGCACGGCCGCGGGCGACCTCCCGCTGGAGTACGAACCGGCCGCCCCCGCCGTCGGAGCCCACCACCACCGGGAGCTGACGCTGGCGTCCGGCGAGGACCGCCGTGCCGTCCTCACCGTGGGCGGCGACCTCAAGGGCGACGAGCGCGGCTCCGCCAACCAGCGCAGGCTGCGCGAGGAGCGCTACCCGCTGCTGCGCGACGAGCCGCTCTGGGACGCCGTCTTCTACGACTCCCAGTCCGGCACCCGGTTCTCCGGCAGCCCCAAGGCCGTCCACGACGAACTGGTACGGCGCGGCGCACCCCTGCGCCACCTGTGGAACGTCCGCGACGGCCAGGTACGGCTCCCCGACGGGGTCACCCCGGTCCGCCTGAACGGCAAGGAGTACTACGAGGCGCTGGCCCGCTCCCGCTACGTCGTCACCGACACCCACCTGCCCGCCTGGTTCCGCCGCCGGGAGGGCCAGCGCGTCCTGCAGACCTGGCACGACTCGCCGCCGGAGTGCTCCGAGGGATCGGCTGCGGAGTGGGACTACCTGATCTCGCCGAGCCCGTGGTGCACGCCGATGCTGCGGGACGCGTTCGGGTTCGAGGGGCGGGTGCTGGAGATCGGCCACCCGTGCGGCGACGTGCTCGCCCGCCCCGAACTCGCCGTCGCCGTCAGGGAGCGGCTCGGCCTGCCCGAGGGCAAGAAGGTCGTCCTCTACGCCCCGGCCGCCTGCGATGACGGCCTCGACCTGCGGCGGATGCGGGAGGAGCTGGACGAGGACCACGTCCTGCTGGTGCGCCGCCACCCGGATCTGGCCCGGTCGACCGGCTCCTTCGTCGTCGACGTCTCGGCGCATCCGGATCTCTGGGAGCTTTATCTGGTCGCCGACCTGCTCGTCACGGACTACTCCGCGGCCATGTTCGACTTCGCCGTGACCGGCCGCCCGATGCTGTTCCACACCCGCGGCCCGGAGCATCCCTTCGAGGCCGAGGCGCCCGGCCCCTTGCTGCGCACCACCGAGGAGGTCGCCGAGGCAATCAGAGGTGTCGAGGAGGTCAACCGGAAGTATGAGGACCTCTATGCCGCCTTCACGGCCAGATTCTGCCCGCTGGCCGACGGAGGAGCGGCGGCACGGGCCGTCGAGGAGGTATTCGACCTGCGGGACGTCCCGGAGGTTGGTCAAGAAGCGGCATGGACATCTCCCAGTAGTTCCAGAGAGTAGTCGTAGCGGCACGGTGCGTCGTCATGCTGGAATCCATGAGGCCCTATTCGCTCGAGGACGTCTACGCGACACGTAAGCGGAGAGACTCCTGGTGGACTGTGTACTTCGTGGACCCGGTGGCCTGCCGAGTGGCGCTCGCCGTGGCCAACCACACGAGGATCACACCCAACGGGCTCACGGTGTTCTCGCTGGTCCTCGGCATGTTGTCGGCCGCGAGCCTGGCGACCGGCACGCTCGTCGCCGGGGCGGTCCTGTTCTACCTCAGCTTCATGATCGACTGCGTGGACGGCAAGATCGCGCGGCTGAAGGGCACCGGCACGCCGTTCGGGCTCTGGCTCGACTACGTGGGTGACCGCATCCGCGTGGTGTGCTGCGCGGTGGGGCTCGCCTACGGCCAGTACACCGCCACGGGGGACGTGGACTACATCGTGCTGGGCGCGACGGTCGCCGTACTCGACCTGTTCAGGTACGTCAACGCGCCGCAGATGAAGCGGGTCCGCGAGGTGATCAGGGAGGGGGTGGCCGCCGCGCGGGAGTCGATGTCGCCGATGGCCGCCGTCACCCACCCGAAGCCGGTGGCGAGCCGGTCGCCGCGGAGCTTCACACGGCGGGCGAACCGGTTCCTCGCCAGGCGTCGCGTCCGGACGCACCTGATCAGCGGGATCGAGTTCCACGCCGCGGTGTTCGTGGTCGCGCCGCTCGTGGGGGTGGCCGCGCTGATCCCGGTCGCCGCCGTCGCGAGCGTCCTGCTGCTCGCCAACGAGATCTTCCTTGTCTATCGGATGTGGCTCTTCGTACGGCGGAACAACGTGCCGGTGGAGAAGAGCCGAGAGCACGTGCTTGCCTGAAAATCGGGGGTAAACAATGTCCGACCGGCCAGTATTCGTCATCGGCTGTCCTCGCTCCGGGACCACGATGCTGCAGCTCATGCTGCACTCGCACCCGAGGATCGCGGTGCCGCCGGAGACCCGCTTCCTGGTGCCCGCCTACTACAAGCGCCGCAAGTTCGGCGACATGCGCTCCGGCGAAGCCCGGCGCACGCTGGCCGAGTGGATGGCGGGGGATCGCACCACCAAGTTCCGCGAGCTGGGCATCGACCGCGACGACTTCATCCGGCAGGCCGTCGAGGGGCCGGGCTCGCTCGGCTCGGTGATCGGCATCGCCCTGAAGATGTACGCCGACCGCTTCGGCAAGGCCCGCTGGGGCGACAAGCGTCCCAGCTACGTCAAGCAGGTCGACATGCTGATGCGCCTGTTCCCTGACGCGCAGTTCGTGCACCTGATCAGGGACGGCCGCGACTGCGTCTCCTCGCTGAAGGAGATGCCGTGGTTCACCCTCGACTCCTACCACGCGATGTCCACCTGGGGTGAGGCCATCGACGCCGGACGCCGGCTGCAGAAGACGATGTCCGAGGACAGCTACTACGAGGTGCGCTACGAGGACCTCACCAACGACCCGGTCACCGAGATGAAGAAGCTCTGCCACTTCCTGGAGGAGGACTTCGACCTGGCGATGACCTCGCCCAGGGAGGCGGCCAGCGTCGCGGTGCCGGTGCACAAGGTCTGGCACAGCAACACGCACGGCGAGGTCACCAAGGCGCGGGTCGGCAGCTGGTCCAAGCGGCTCGAAGTGTGGGAGATCGAGCTGTGCGAGCAGGTCCTGGGCGAGCGCCTGGAGGCCAACGGCTACGAGCTGTCGGGCGCGCCCAAGGCGGCCAAGGAGCACGTGCTGGCCTTCCAGCGGGCCCAGCAGAAGCGCAAGGCCGCCAGGATGCGCAGGCGGATGCGCGACCAGTTCAACCGCTTCCGTGAGCCGGGCCCGGTGGCGGCGCTGCTGACCAGCGGCCAGCTCGCGCTGGCCGGAGTCCCGATGCAGCGGGAGCGGATTGACGAGCTGGAGCAGCTCAGCAGGTTCTGATCACCGCCTGAGGTGCGCGAACAGGGACTCCCAGCGGTCCAGCACGCTGTCCAGCCGCAAGGCCTCCACGCGGGAGCGAGCGGCGGCGCCCACACGCCGCCGCTCCTCGTGCGACCGCATGAGCTCGGCCAGCGCCCCCGCGAACCCGTTCACGTCACCGGGCGGCACCAGCGCCCCGGCGATCGACCGCACCCCGCCGGACACGTCGAACGCCACCGACGGCACCCCGTGCGCCGCCGCCTCGGCCAGCACCAGCGGCAGCCCCTCGTGCTCGCTGGACAGCCCGACCACCGACGCGTCCAGGTACTCCGCCGCCATCTCCGCCGACGGCACCCGCCCCCTGAACACCACCTGGCCCTTGATCCCCTCCCGGTAGGCGTGCGCCCGCAGCCGTTCCAGCTCGACGCCGTCGCCGATCAGGTGCAGCTCCCAGCCGGGCACCCCGCTCCTGGCGAAGGCGGTGATCAGCCGGTCGAACCGCTTGACCCCTTCGAGCCGTCCCACCCCGAGCACCCGGGGCTTCGCCAGGGACGAGATCGTGTCCGGCCAGCAGGCCAGCGGGTTCGGCAGCGACCAGGTGTTGGGCAGCAGCGCGTGCTCGGAGAACAGCCAGGCGTCGTCGTCGCTGAGGAAGACCGCCTGGTCGAGGCCGCCGTAGTGGCGGCGGATCGAGCCGAGGTGCCAGGAGCCCCGGGCGTGCTCGTAGGAGCCGTGGTACTGGCCGATCGGGCTGATCCGCTCGGGCAGCAGCCCGGCCAGCCGGGTGACCACGCCGGGGGAGGTCAGCACCGCGTACCCCGGGCCGATCGAGTCGAAGATCGCGCGCAGCCGCCGGTCGGCCAGTTTCCTGGTCAGCCGGTTCTCCGAGCCCATCGGCCCGCGGTTGATCACATGGTGCCGGTAGCGGGGGCGGGCCACGTAGGCGAACGGGTCGGTGGCCCGGTGCAGGCCGATGACGTGCACGTCGTAGCCGCGCTCGGCCAGCCCCTGGGCGAGCGTGTGGGTGACCTGCTGGATACCGCCCAGGGTGTCGGCGTCCAGGCACGCGAAGACCAGCGACGGGCTCATCGGGCCACCTCGAAGAAGTCGTCGACGACCCGGGCGGAGGCGTTTCCCCGCTCTTCGTGACACCACATCCGCCGGAAGCGCGCGTACTTCGCCGCGAACGACCGGTGTACGGCGGGCAGGTCCCGCACCCGTGCGACGAGTTCCGCGGTGGTGGTCACGCACGGCCCCGGCGCGATCTCCCGCAGGTCGTGGTAGACACCGCGCTCGGCCAGCCGGTAGTCGTCCCAGTCGTCGATGAAGAACAGCATCGGCCGCCCGGTCACCGCGTAGTCGCACATCACCGAGGAGTAGTCCGTCAGCAGCGCGTCGGAGATCAGCATCAGGTCGTTGATCTCGGGATACGACCCGGCGGGCCGGACGAAGTGCCGCACCTCCTGCGGCACCCGGAAGCGTTCCACCGGATGGGTGCGCAGGACCAGCACCCACTCCTCGCCCAGTTCCTCGGCCAGCAGCGCCAGGTCCACCCGGACCGACTTGCCGGAGCTCTTGGCCTGGTCGCGGTAGGTGGGGGCGTAGAGCAGCACCTTGCGGTCCTCGGGGATCTCCAGCCGCTCGCGCACCCCCTGCGGGGTCTGGCCGCGGACGAGCGCGTCGCAGCGGGGCGTGCCGTACCGCAGGAGCGGGCCGGTGTAGCCGTTGGAGGGGACGAAGATGCGGGAGAACTCGGTGCTGGGGCAGACCAGCGCGTCCCAGCGGTCGACGGCCGCCCGCCATGTCTCGCGCGGCTTGGCGAAGTCGGCGCGCAGGTCGGGCGCGTCGAAGCCGACCGACTTGATGCCCTGGCCGTGCCAGGTCTGCAGGTAGCGGGTGCCGGGCGGCTTGGGGTAGTCGAGCGGGAAGCCGTGGCTGTCCACCCAGATGCCGGCCCTGGCCATGGTCCAGATGTAGCGCCAGCTGCCGCGCCTGACCAGCCCGGCGTCGGCGGGGAAGTTGGCCCGGCCGCGCGCCACCGACCAGACCGCGGTGAGCGGCAGCCCGCGCCGCCGTACCTCCTCGTAGACGGCGCGCGGGCTGCCGGTGTATCCCTTACCGCAGTCAGCCTCGAAGAGCGCGAGATCCCTGCGCGGAGGCAGTACCCGGATCAGCGCCTTGTAGGCGCGCAACTTCATCGCCGGCGTGCTGACCTGCTTGAGCACCCTCCTGCGCGCCTTGGCGAGCAGCGGCAGGTGCGACCTGAACCCGGTCCACCGGGAGGTCACCCGCAGGAACGCGGCCGGCCCTTCGGCCCTCACGGTCACCTGGCGTCCGTCGCCGCGCACGGTGATCGGCTTCATCGCGGGGTCGACCAGCAGCCGGTCGGTGGTCGTGTGCCCGTCCGGCCGGGTGAACCCGATGCGTGGATCGGCCTTCGGCCCCGCCTTCGCCAGGTCGATCGTGATCTCGCTCAGATAGCCGCCCTCGCCGACCGGCTGCGGATCGATCGCCACCCTGAGCGACCCGCACCGCAGGAACGCGTCGAACGACCCCAGCACCCCGAACGGATCGTAGGTCCGTACGGTCAGCCGTACCCGTGATCCCGCCGCGGTGATCTCGGTGATCTCGGTGATCTCGTGACGCAGGCGGGAGGCGCTGTAGGGCAGTTCGGCCAGGTGTAGGCCGGTGATGTCCAGGCCGGGTGAGACCGTGGTGCCCCAGTAGGTGCGGCCCGCGTGCCGTACGGCCGAGCGTGGCGGCGCCTGGGGGCCGTTCAGCGATCTGGCGGCCACCTGGAGGTCCTCGATCCGGTCGGCGAGGATCAGGTGGCAGCAGACCCTGAGCATCGGGTCGATCCGGTCCAGCACCTCCGGGGCGACCCCTTCCAGGTAGGGCCGCACGATCGAGGCGAACTCCTTCACCCACACCGCGTCGCGCGACGGCATCGGGTTGAGGTACACGCGCAGGTCCTGGAGCAGGAAGCGGTGCTGCCGGTCGGGCACCAGGTCGGCGAACCCGTGCTCGCGCAGGATCCGGTCGCTGATCGCGGCGGCCTCCAGGCGGTGCCGTACGTTGCTCATCTCCTTGATGGACAGCGAGATCGAGTTGGCCCCCGACGCGCGGCGCCAGTGGTAGACCACCCACGGCACGACCGCGAAGCGCTCGGCGGCGCAGTAGACCGCGGTGGTGAAGACGTGGTCCTCGTAGTGCAGGTTCTCCGGGAAGCGCAGCTCGTTGCGGCGCAGGAAGCCCACGTCGAACAGCTTGTTGGTGCTGAAGGAGTCAAGGAAGAGCTCGGGCTCCGCGCGGATGCCCTCGACCACCCGCCGCCTGGCGAACAGCCGGGGGTAGTAGCGCTCCAGCCGTCCGTTCCACTCGTACAGCCGGGAGATCTGCCCGCTGACGAAGTCGGCCCCGGTCCGCTCGATCTCGGTGAGCAGGCTCTTGCACGCGTGCCTGGGCAACTCGTCGTCGCTGTCCAGGAACATCACGTACGGCGCGGCCGCCAGGTCGAGGGCGTCGTTGCGCGGCGCCCCGCACCCGCCGGAGTTGACCTCCCTGCGCAGGTACCGCACCCGCGGGTCGGCCCGCCGCAGCTCCGCGACCACCTCGGACGTCTCGTCGGTGCTCGCGTCGTCGGCGACGATCACTTCGAGGTCGCGCAGCGTCTGGCGGAGCACTGAGCGCACCGCCCTCCGCAGCCGGGCGGCATCGTTGTAGGTGATCACGACAACGGTGCAGTCCGGCATGCCAACCCCCGAGTTTTCGATGTTCGGGTTGAGCTATTCCCCCAGCTCAGGTGATGTGTCCGGACTTGGAGGTGTTTTTACCGCAATAGTCGGCGAATCACCCAGACGAGGAAGAACAGTGCGGCCAGCGCGCCGGCCACCGGCGCGGCGCGCTTCAGCAGCGGCGTGCCCGCGATCTCCAGCAGGTCGAGAGCCTCCTCGTCAGCCGTCCGCGACGTGCGCAGCGTGCCGCCCGGATGTGTCTCAGGCTCGGGCTCGGTGACCTCCTGCCCGGTCGGCACGGCGCTCAGGTGCCGCTCCGCCTGCTCCTCGGCGGGCGACTCCGTCAGCAGCTCGGCCAGGTTCGCGGCGAACCTGTCGATGAGCTTGCCGCCCACCTCCGCCATGACGCCCCTGCCGAACTGCGCGGGCCGCCCGGTCACGTTGAACGACGTCTCGACCACGACCGCGGTCGACTCGCCGGCGGGCGTCAGGCGCGCGGTCACCGTGGCGCTGGCCGTGCCCGCCCCCCTCGACTCCTTGCCCGAAGCCCTGATCGCGAGCGAGTAGGTGTCCTTGTCGACATCCTCGAAGCGGGCGTCGCCCCGGTAGGTGACGGTGATCGGGCCGACCTTCACCTTCATCCGGCCGGTGAACTCCTCGCCCTCCGCGGTGTCGAGCGTCGCCCCCGGAAGGCACGGCGCGACCCGCTCGACGTCGAGCAGCGCGGCCCACGCCCGCTCGATCGGGACAGGGACCGTGAACTCGTGCTCGAACCGCATCGCCATCGATCCGCTCCTCTCCGCTGATTGCGACAGTACGACCCGTTCGGTGGCCGCGCCACCCACCGGAGGCCCGGTGGGCGGCGCCGGCCGTCAGAGGGTCGCGCCCAGCACGGCGCGGTGGGTCAGCACCCTGGCCAGGTGCCGGCGGTAGTCCGGCTGGGCATGCAGGTCGGCGGGAGGTGAAGTGTCGGCGTCCGCCTCCTCGCAGGCCCGCCGTACCTCCTCGCCGAGCTCGGTGTTCCGCAGCGCGGCCTCGGTCGCGCCGGCCCGCACCGGGGTCGGGCCCATGTTCGTCAGCGCGAGCCTCGCCTCCTGGATCGCTCCGTTGGAGCGCTTGACCGCCGCCGCGACGCCGACGATGGCCCAGGACTGCGCCGTCCGGTGGAACTTCTCGTAGTGGTAGCCCCAGCCGGGGCCCAGTTTCGGCACCTGGACGCCGACCAGGATCTCGCCCTGCTCCATCGTCGACTCCAGGTAGTCGGCGAAGAACGCGGAGGCGGGGATGGTCCGCTCGCCGTCCGCCGAGCGGACCACGAACGAGCAGTCCAGGGCGAGCGCCACGGCGGGCAGGTCCCCGGCGGGGTCGGCGTGGGCCAGCGAGCCGCCGAAGGTGCCGCGGTGCCGTACCGCGGGATCGGCGACCGTGGCCGCGGCCAGCGCCACCAGCGGGCACTCGGCGTTGATCAGCGGGGAGCGCAGGACCTCGTCGTGCGTGGCCATGGCGCCCACGAACACGTGGTCGCCGCGGTCGTGGATCCCTTGCAGCTCCGCCAGCCTGCCCACGTCCACCAGCACCGACGGGTACGCCAGCCGCATCCGCAGCAGCGGCAGCAGCGACTGGCCGCCGGCCAGCACCTTCGCCTCGTCGTCGGCGGCCAGCGCCTGGCAGGCCTCCTCCAGCGAACGCGCGCGAACATAGTCGAACGACGCGGGAATCATCGCAGAGCCCTCCAGATCCGCTCAGGGGTGCACGGCATCTGCACGTCGTGCACGCCGTTCGGGCGCAGGGCGTCCACGACGGCGTTCACCACCGCCGGAGTGGAGGCGATGGTCCCCGCCTCGCCGACGCCCTTGACGCCGAGGGGGTTGCTGGTCGCGGGCGTCTCGGTCCGGTCCGTCACGAAGTCCGGCAGGTCCGCGGCCGTCGGCAGCAGGTAGTCGGCCATGGTGGTGGTCAGCAGGTTGCCCTCGGCGTCGTAGACGGCCTCCTCGAACAGCGCCTGCGCGATCCCCTGGGCGAGCCCTCCATGCACCTGGCCTTCGACGATCAGCGGGTTGACCACCTTGCCGACGTCGTCCACCGCCACGTACGAGCGGATCTTCGCCATGCCCGTCTCGGTGTCGACCTCGATCGCGCACAGGTGGGTGCCGTGCGGGTAGGAGAAGTTCTCCGGGTCGAAGGTGGCGTCGGCGTCGAGTCTCGGCTCGACCCCGTCCGGCAGGTCGTGCGCGGCGAACGCGGCCAGCGCCAGCTCCTGGATGGTCTTGGCCGCGTCCGTGCCGCGCACCTGGAAGGAGCCCTGGCTGAACTCGATGTCGTCCGGCGAGCACTCCAGCATGTGCGCGGCCAGCGTCCGCGCCTTCTCCTTCACCTTCTCGCAGGCGGCCAGCACGGCCACGCCGCCGACCACCAGCGAGCGCGAGCCGTAGGTGTCCATGCCCTTGTGCGAGATCGCGGTGTCGCCGTGCAGCACGGAGACGTCCTCGAACGGCACCCCCAGCGCGTCGGCGACGATCTGGCTCCACGCCGTCTCATGGCCCTGGCCGTGCGGCGACGAACCGGTGACCACCTCCACCTTGCCGGTCGGCAGCATCCGCACCGAGCTGTGCTCCCAGCCGCCCGCGCCGTAGGCGAGCGAGCCCAGCACCCGGCTCGGCGCCAGCCCGCACATCTCGGTGTACGTCGAGACCCCGATGCCGAGCTGCACCGGATCACCCCGGTCCCGCCGGTCGGCCTGTTCGGCCCGCAGCTTGTCGTAGCCGAACAGCGACAGCGCCCTGTCGGTGGCCGCCTCGTAGTTGCCCGAGTCGTAGGTCAGCCCCGCGACGGTCGTGTACGGGAACTCCTGATGCGTGATCCAGTTGCGCCGCCGCACCTCGATCGGATCGACGCCCAGCTCCGCGGCCAGCTCGTCCATCACCCGCTCGATCGCGTACGTCGCCTCCGGCCGTCCCGCCCCCCGGTAGGCGTCGGTCGGCATCTTGGTGGTGAACACACCCGTGCAGGAGAAGTCCAGCGCGGCCATCTTGTAGATCGAGTTGTACATGAACGCGCCCAGCAGCGGCACGCCCGGCGTCACCAGCATCAGGTAGGCGCCCATGTCGGCCAGCAGCTCCACCCGCAGCCCGCGGATCCGGCCGTCGGCCTCGCAGGCCAGCGTGATGTGCTGGATCTGGTCGCGGCCGTGGTGCACGGTCAGGTTGCCCTCCGAGCGGGACTCGGTCCACTTGACCGGCTTGCCCAGCCGCCTGGTGAGCAGCAGGCAGAGCACCTCCTCGGCGGTGACCTGCAGCTTCGACCCGAACCCGCCGCCCACATCGGGCGCGATCACCCGCAGCCGGTGCTCGGGGATGCCCGTCGTCAGCGCCAGCATCACCCGCAGCACGTGCGGGATCTGGGTCGCCGACCAGAGCGTGAACGACTCGCCGTCGGTGCTCGCGGTGACCGCCCGCGGCTCCATCGCGCTCGGGATCAGCCGCTGCTGGACATAGGTCCTGTCGATCACCACGGGCGCGTCGCGCAACGCCGCGCCCATGTCGCCCTGCGCGAACTTCCAGGTGAAAGCCTGGTTGCCCGCCTCGTGCACCTTCGCGGCCCCCTCGGCGAGCGCCTCGTTCATGTCGAGTACGGCGGGCAGCGGCTCGTAGTCGACCTCGATGGCCTCCAGGGCGTCGGCCGCCTTGTACCGGTCTGTCGCGACCACGCACGCCACCGCCTCACCGACGTAGCGCACCTCGGTGTGCGCCATCGGCGGATGGTCGGGGATGACGATGTCCTCGCTGACCGGCCACGCGCACGGCAGGCTGCCCTGCTCGTCGGCGAAGTCCCGGCCGCTGAAGACGGCCACCACACCCGGCAGCCCGCGCGCCCCCTGCACATCCACGTTCACGATCCGCGCGTGCGCCATCGGGCTGCGCAGGAACGCCACGTAGAGCATGCCGGGGAGCTGCAGGTTGTCGGTCCACTGGGTGCGCCCGGTGAGCAGCCGGGTGTCCTCCTTGCGCCTGCGGGCCTTGCCGACCTCCGGCTCCGCCTCCACCTGGGCGGTCATGGCGTGCTCACCGCCTGCCCCATGGTCTGCGCGCCTCGCCGTACCGCCCTGACGATGTTGCAGTAGCCCGTGCAGCGGCAGAGGTTGCCCTCAAGTCCTTCCCTGATGGTCTCCTCCGAGGGATCTGGGTCGTCCCTCAGCAGGTCTATCGCGGCCATCACCATCCCCGGCGTGCAGTAGCCGCACTGCAGCGCGTGCTCTTCGTGGAAGGCCTGCTGCATGGGGTGCAAGGTGCCGTTGACCGCCAGGCCCTCGATGGTGACGACGTCGGAGCCGTCGGCCTGGACGGCGAGCACGGAGCAGCTCTTCACGCTCTTGCCGTCGAGCATCACGGTGCAGGCGCCGCAGTTGCTGGTGTCGCACCCGATGGGGGTGCCGGTCTTGCCGAGGCGGTCTCTCAGTAGATGCACGAGGAGGAGCCGCGGCTCCACATCCTCCTCGTACGTGACTCCGTCGACGGTGACGGCGATCCGGGGCATACGTCCTCCCTGTGAACGGGGTTGGAAGGAGGGAGTAATAAATGTGAACGTACGCCGATGGATGTCCCGGTCAACCCCGTCCGGGATACCTACCGCCTGACGACTCTCGCGAGGATCGCGAGGGAGCCGGCTATGGCCAGCCCGCCCACGGCGACTGACACCATGACCAACCAGTTGGTCATGGCCCCGGTCACCACCAGAATACCAAGCACGATGAAGAGCAGGCCGCTGAGCAGGGCCATCCAGTCGGTCCGGTGCGTCAGCCTGCCTGACCTGTCGAGATCACGCCGCACGTCGTACCTCCACGTCGCCGATGCCGCCCTTGATGTTGAGCTCGATCGTGGAGACCTTGCCCTCAGGTGTCACGTCCGGCTCCAGGACCTTCTCGATATCCAGGTCGGTGCCACCGCGGACGGACTGGTCGATCTTGATGTCGCCGACCTTGGCGGTCGCGTGCACCTCGACCCTGACCGTCGGTGGCACGATCACGGTCAGCTCGCCGACCGAGATCGAGGTGTTGAACGTCACCCGGGTGCCCGGCGCCAGGATCAGCTCGCTCAGGTCGAGGGTGCCGTCGCCGATGCCGACCTCGTAGTGCTTGCGCGCCTCCCCGACGGAGGTGGGCTGCCAGGTGGGGCTGCCGATCTTCGTCGGCACGCTGCCGAACATCATGCCGAGACCGATGGTGAGGGCGATGACGGTGCCCGCGGCCACGAGACCGGCGCCGCGGCCCCACCAGGCCGCCACCAGAAGACCCGCGCCGATGGTGATGAGCATGGCCCCGCCGGCGGCTGTGAAGTTCGGCACCGAGCCTGGGGTGGCCTGGACCGCCACGACAATTCCTCCAATGATGATGGCGAGCACCATGGTGATCACGCCGATGAACGACCTGCGCCGCCGCACGCGCGGCGGGCGAACCTGCTCGGGGTACGGACGCAGGTCGTAGGGAGACTGGCCGCCCCGCCTGCGCGGGTCGAGCGGCTGGTAGGGCCCGTGCGGGGCGAACGGCTCACTGTGCGCGTAGGAGGGCATCGCGGACGGGTACTCGCGCCGCGCCGGGTCACCTTGGGGGGCGTCGGCCAACGTCGCATCGATACGAGTCGCGTTGTCCTGATTCGCACTGCTCAGCGTCTCGTGAACCGACGTCTCGGCCGCCGCCCGGTCGTCCGCCGTCGTCTCGGCCGCCGCCCGCTCGTCCGCGGTCGTCTTGTGGATCGCCGTCTCGGCGGACGCGGCGGCAGGGGGCGCCGTGTCGTGAGGCGTCGGACGGGGGGTCTCGCGGGGCGGGTTGGCCCAGGAGGTCGCCTGCCTGGGCGGGGCGGTGGGCGTCGCGCGGGCGGGGTCGGGGCGGGTGGGACCGGTGAAGTCGCGGCCGAACGGGTAGGGCGCGGGCGGCGCGGACAGGTCCGGCGGCGGCGCGCTGGGGCGGCGGTTGAGGCTCTCGGGCAGGGAACGGGCGACCGCCCGCAGGTCCACCCCGCGCGCGTGCGCCGTCAGCAGCGCTAGTGCCAGCAGCGTGCCGACCACCAGCGTCCCGGTGCCCAGCCACACCGTGGCCAGGTTGATCGCCAGACCGAACCCGGCGACACCGGTGAGCAGCGCGAACACCGCCTCGGGGGCGAAGTCGCGGCCGGTCCACTGCTCGACGTACCCGGGGCCGCCGTTGGTCTCCTTCATCAGCAGGAACGCCGCGGCGTACAGGAACAGGCCGATGCCCGAGCCGAACACGAGCACCGCGAAACCGACGCGGAACACCACCGGGTCGATGCCGGTGTACTGGCCGAGCCCGGCGGCCACGCCCGTGATCATCCTGCCGTCGCTGCTGCGCCGCAGGACGCGGGGCGGTCCGGCGGTCGGGGCGGGGCCGGTGTTCGGTGGTGCTTCGGTCATGTCACCATCGTGGCGTGGGTGGCCGGGGAATTCCATCCGGGACACCCCTGACCCGACCCCGATACGTTGAACCAGGGCTTTCCCCTGATGCCGCAGGATGACGCGGCATGTGACGATAACGGTGTTATGGCTGACCAACAGACTCTTCGTGAGACCGACGACACGTCCTTCAAGCGCATGATGCGCCCGATGGACGGCCGGCTGGTGGCCGGCGTCGCCCAGGCCCTCGCCGCCCAGCTGCGGCTGGACCCCGTGGTGATCCGCCTGACCTTCGTGCTGCTCAGTGTCGTGGACGGGATCGGGGTGGTCGCCTACGCGGTCCTGTGGATGGTGACGCCGCGCGAACCGGCCGAAAAGGGCCATCCGCAGTCCCGGGACTGGAGCCAGCTCGCGGCGTTCACCGCGATCGGCGTGGCGCTGTTCGCGTTCGGCTGGCTGACCGGAGCCTCCAAGGGCGGGATCGGCCTGCTGCCGTTCGCCGTGTGCGGCATCGGCGCGATGATCCTGTGGCAGCAGGCCGACCCGGAACGCCGCCACAACTGGATGACCGGCGCCACCAGGGGGATCAGGAAGAACCGGGTACGCACGCTGCTCGGCGTGATCCTCGTCGTGGTCGGCGCGATCGGCTTCCTGGTCCAGGAGGGCGAACTGCTCGACGCCCGGCCTGGGCTGCTGTTCACGCTGGTCGTGGTCGGCGGTCTCGCGGTGATCGCCACTCCGTGGCTGGCCGGTCTGTGGAAGGAGCTGCAGCTTGAGCGCCGTGAGCGGATCAGGCAGGAGGAGCGGGCCGAGGTGGCCGCGCACGTGCACGACTCGGTGCTGCACACGCTCACGCTGATCCAGCGCGCCGCCCACGACCCGCGCGAGGTCACCCGCCTGGCCCGTTCGCAGGAGCGCGAGCTGCGCAACTGGCTCTACCAGCCCAAGCAGGACGCCGACGCGACCCTCGCCGCCGCGGTCCGCAGGATCGCCGCCGAGGAGGAGGACGCGCACGGCGTGCCCATCGAGATCGTCTGCGTGGGCGACACCGAACTCGACGCCGGGGGCAGGCTCGGGGCGATGCTGCACGCCTCCCGGCAGGCGATGGTCAACGCGGCCAAATACTCTGAGAGTCCAGTCATCTCGGTTTACGCAGAGGTAGAGGGCGACGAAGTCACCATTTTCGTGAAGGATCGGGGCAAGGGGTTCGATCTCGATGAGGTGCCGCTCGACCGGATGGGCATCAGGGAGTCCATCATCGGCAGGATGGAGCGCCACGGAGGCGCCGCCAGAGTGCGTACGGAGCCGGGTGAGGGCACGGAAGTGATGTTGACGATGAAGGTGGAGAAGGAATGACACGCGTGCTGATCGTCGACGATCACCGGCTGTTCCGCTCGGGCGTGCGGGCCGAGCTGGGCGACACGATCCAGGTCATCGGCGAGGCCGAGGACGTCGACTCGGCGGTGAAGGCGATCGCCGAGCTGCAGCCCGACGTGGTGCTGCTCGACGTGCACATGCCGGGCGGCGGCGGGCAGGAGGTGCTGCGCCGGGTGCTCGGCGCGGGCTCGCAGGTGCGCTTCCTGGCGCTGTCGGTCTCCGACGCCGCCGAGGACGTGATCGGCGTGATCAGAGGCGGCGCCCGCGGCTACGTCACCAAGAACATCAGCGGCAAGGAGCTGACCGACGCGATCCGCCGGGTCGCCGACGGCGACGCGGTCTTCTCGCCCCGGCTGGCCGGGTTCGTGCTGGACGCGTTCGCCTCGACCGAGGCGCCCTCGATCGACCCCGAGCTCGACTCGCTCACCACGCGCGAGCGGGAGGTGCTGCGGCTGATCGCGAGGGGCTACGCCTACAAGGAGATCGCCAAGGAGCTGTTCATCTCGGTCAAGACGGTGGAGACGCACGTGTCGTCCGTGCTGCGCAAGCTCCAGCTCTCCAACCGGCACGAGCTGTCACGCTGGGCCACCGCCCGCAGGCTCGTCTAGGCCGGACGGCGGCCGGAGGCGGCCCGCCACACGACCAGGGCGGCTGCGACGGCGAGGGCGCCGCCGATCCACATGACGGAGATCGTGGAGATGGCGTCCACCGCGCCGCCGCCGGCCAGCGCGCCGAGCGAGATGGACAGGTTGAAGACGGAGGAGAGCAGCGCCGAACCCGGCTCGGCCACGCCGGGGCCCGACCGGATCACCCAGAGCTGCAAGGAGACGCTGACCCCGCCGTAGGCGAGGCCCCAGAGCACCAGCAGCGGGATCGCGGCGTACCCGCCGATCAGCGCGGTCAGCAGCGTCGCCGAGGCCAGGGAGGTGGCGAGCACCAGCAGGACGGCGCGCGGGCCGTGCCTGCCCGCCATCGAACCGCCCACGAAGTTGCCCACGACGCCGGCGACGCCGTACACCAGCAGCAGGACGCTCATCAGGCTCGGGCCCACGCCGGTGACCTCGTAGAGGACGGGGGTGACGTAGGTGTAGGCGAGGAAGTGGCCGGACACGATCAGCACGGTGACGGTCAGCGCCGTCCTGATCGAGGTGTTGCGGAGCACCTGCGGCAGCCCGCTCGGCCGGAACGTCCCGACGGCGGGCAGGGGCGGCAGCAGGAGGCGCAGCGCCACGAGTACGGCCGCCGCGAGCACGGCCACCACGGCGAACGCCGTACGCCAGTCGGCCACGTCGGCCAGCACCGCGCCCGCGGGCACGCCCAGCACGGAGGCCACCGAGATACCGCCGGAGATGATCGCCGTGCCCCTGGGCACGTCCTGCTCGGCCACCAGGCGAGGGGCGAGCCCGATGGCGAACGCCCAGAAGCCGCCGATGGCCACGCCGACCAGGACGCGGGCGCCGAGCAGGATCGGGAAGTTCGGCGCGAGCGCGGTCGCCGCGTTCGCCGCCGCGAGCAGGCCCATGAGCAGGCAGAGCACCGTCCGGCGGTCGAGTCGTCCGGCGGCCACCGAGATGATCGGGGCGGAGACGGCGGCGACCAGGCCGGGAACGGTCATCGTCAGCCCGGCCATGCCGTCGCTGATCCGCAGATCCGAGCCGATGGGGGTCAGCAGCCCCACGGGCAGCATCTCGCTGGTCACGATCGAGAACGTGCCTGCGGCGACCGGGAGGACGGCGCGCAGGGACGCCGTGGATGTTGTCGTGGGGGTCATGCGCCCAGCCTCGTGACTCCCGGAGCGGGGAACAATCGCGAAGATCGAAAGCTTGGTTTAGCAGGACTAAGCGATTCGCGGAGGTGGCCGGGTGGACTTCAGGGAGGTCGAGTGCTTCATCGTGCTCAGCGAGGAGCTGCACTTCGCCAGGACCGCCGAGCGGCTGCTGCTCTCGCCGGGCCGGGTCAGCCAGTTGCTGCGCTCGCTTGAGGTCCGGATCGGCGCCCGGCTGTTCGACCGGACCAGCAGGAGTGTGCGGCTTACCCCGATCGGCACGAGTTTCCTGGCCGAGCTGCGGCCTGCCTATGACGCGATCCAGGGGGCGGTCGGGCGGGCGCGGGCCGCGGCGCGCAGCGTGGAGGGCATTCTGCGGGTCGGCTTCCTCGGCACGCCCATCCCCGCCATGGTGGCCACCGTCGACATCTTCCAGCGGCGGTATCCCGAGTGCGAGGTCGAGCTGGTCGAGGTGCCGCTCGCCGATCCGTACACCGCCCTGCGGCGCGGCGAGATCGACGTGGTGTTCAGCCTGCTGCCCGCGGAGGAGCCGGACCTGGAGTCGGGACCCGGCCTGAACAAGGAGGAGCTGCGGCTCGGCATGTCCCTGCGGCACCCGCTCGCCACCCGCGCCTCCATCCACGCCGAGGAACTGGCGAGCCTGCCGCTCATCGGCCTGTCAGGACCGGCGCCGAAGCGGTACGGCGAGCTCCTCGCCCCCACGCTCACCCCCGCCGGGCGGCCCATCCCGTCCGCGGGCACCGTGCACACCTCCCAGGAGGGCCTGACGCTGGTCGCGCTGAACCGCGGCACGATGCTGTTCTGCGCGCCGTCGGCGGCCTACCAGGGCCGCAGCGACGTCGTCTTCGTCCCCGTCCACGGCCTGCCCGACTCGGTGCTGGGACTCGTCTGGCGCAAAGGCGGGCAGACCGCGCGGGTACGGGCTTTCAGCCGCGCGGCCACCCGGCACGCCGAGGCAGGTGTACGGCTCCGCCCGGAGGGTAACCTAGGAATTCCCGCCTGATCGTGCGACATTTCCGTTATGGGCAAAGATGTGCCAGCCGTCGCGTTCAGCCGGGAGGACCGCCGGATATATCGGGATAAAGTCCGGCAGTGCCTGGATGTATTCGCGCGGATGCTGCGCGAGTCCCGCTTCGATTTCGACCGCCCGCTCGCCGGACTGGAAATCGAGCTCAACATCGTCGACGAGCGCGGCGAAGCCGCCATGCGCAACGCCGAAGTACTCGCCGCCATCGCCGAACCCGACTGGGCCACCGAACTGGGCCAGTTCAACATCGAGATCAACGTCACTCCCCATGCGATCGACGGCGACGGTGCCGCCCGCCTGGAGGAGGCCGTCCGCGCCCGGCTCAACCACGCCGAGGAACGCGCCCGCTCGGTAGGCGCCCACCTGGTCCTGATCGGCATCCTGCCCACCCTGCGCGAGGAGGACATCGGCGAGGGCACACTGTCCGCCAACGCCCGCTACAAGCTGCTCAACGAGCAGATCTTCGCCGCCAGAGGCGAGGACCTGCACCTGTGCATCGACGGAGTCCAGCGTCTGGACACCCACGCCGACAGCGTCGCCCCCGAAGCCGCCTGCACCAGCGTCCAACTCCACCTCCAGGTCAGCCCCGAGACGTTCGCCGCCCACTGGAACGCGGCCCAGGTGATCGCCGGAGCGCAGGTCGCGGTCGCCGCGAACTCGCCGTACCTGTTCGGCAGAGAACTGCACCGGGAGACCCGGATCGCCCTGTTCGAACAGGCCACCGACACCCGCCCGACCGAACTCAAGGCCCAAGGGGTACGGCCCCGCGTCTGGTTCGGTGAACGCTGGATCACCAGCGTCTTTGACCTGTTCGAGGAGAACGTCCGCTACTACCCCTCCCTGCTGCCGGTGTGCGAAGAGGAAGACCCGCGCGAGGTGCTCGACCGCGGCGAGATCCCCGAACTGGCCGAACTGACCCTGCACAACGGCACCATCTACCGCTGGAACCGGCCCGTGTACGCCGTCGTCGACGGCACCCCGCACCTGCGCGTGGAGAACCGGGTCCTGCCCGCGGGCCCGACGGTCGTGGACGCCGCCGCCAACGCGGCCTTCTACTACGGCCTCATGCGCGTCCTGCCGTACGCCGAGCGCCCGCTCTGGAGCCAGATGTCGTTCGCCGCGGCCGAGGACAACCTCACCAGCGCCGCCAAGTACGGCATCGACGCCCGGCTGTACTGGCCAGGCGTGGGCGAGGTGCCCGCCGCCGAACTGATCCTGCGCCGCCTGCTGCCCGCCGCCCACGAAGGTCTGGCACTGTGGGGCGTCGACCAGGCGGTCGCCGACCGGCTGCTGGGCGTCATCGAGGGCCGCTGCCTCACCGGACGCACGGGTGCGACCTGGCAGGTGGAAAAGGTCCACGCCCTCGGCGGCGACCGCCACGAGGCCCTCCGCCGGATGACCCTCGACTACATCACCCACATGCACACCAACGAGCCCGTCCACACCTGGGACATCTAACGGCTAAAGGGTGCGATTCGGAATTATTGGGATTGTTGGATTTGGCAAGACCAGGTTCTTCAAGGCCTAATGGCGACTTTTGGTCGAATCATGGAACACGGTTAGCCTTATCTTGGTATCAGGAATCTCTAAAGGCCCGCTTTCACTGCCCGGTGCCGTGCTCGGAAGTTCGTCCAGGCCAGGATCGCGCCTGCGACCATGAGGAGCGCCGCAAGGCCCCCTGACAGCCACCGACGAGTCGGGCACCGGGAGTCATTTGCTCCATAGCCATCCCCGAGAAAAGCGCTTCCGCACGTCAGCACACTGTGACCGTCCCAGCCCCATGGGTTCTGGAAGAAGAAGCCGATGGCAGAGCCGCTGACCACCATGAGGACGCCGAGCACCCACCAGGCCCTGACCATAGCCAGCCACGTTAGATCAGCGGACGAGATGTGGCCAGTAGGTGATCCCCGCGGCGTGTGGATGGGCTTGATGCTCCAGTAAGGGGAGGTGCCAGGGTGAGGGCATGGATGGGGACATGCTCTGCTCGATCGGTGATCTGGCCCGGAGGACCGGGCTGACGGTGAAGGCCATTCGGTTCTACTCCGATCGAGGGATCGTGCCGCCGACCGACCGTAGCCCGGCTGGTCATCGCCTGTACGGCATCGACGCCGTCGCACGGCTGGAACTCGTGCGGACGCTGCGCGACCTGGGACTGGACCTTCCCACCATCCGGAAGGTCGTGGACCGGGAGATCTCGCTCTCCGAGGTCGCTGCGGCGCATGCCGAAGCGCTGGCGGTGCAGATCCGCACGCTTCGGCTGCGGCGCGCGGTGCTGACGGCGGTGGCCAAGCGCGGGTCCACCCCTGAGGAGATGGATCTCATGCACAAGCTGGCCAAGCTCTCCGAGGACGAGCGCGGACGTCTGATCGGCGATTTCCTCGACACCGCCTTCGGCGGCCTGGACGACAACGCCGGATTCCTGGGGATCAGGCGCTCGATGACCCCCGAACTGCCCGACAACCCCGAGGCCGAGCAGGTCGAGGCGTGGGTGGAGTTGGCCGAGCTGTCCCAGGACCCGGATTTTCGTGCCGGTATGCGGCGCACGGCTGAGCACCATGCGGCCGAGCGTGCCCAGGGCGACACCACGCGTCTGCGTCGTGACTCTGCCGCGATGGTCCGTGACCAGGTCGGCCCGGCCCTGGCGGCCGGCATCGACCCGGTCTCGCCCCAGGCGGATCCGGTCGTCGCGGCGGTCACGGCTCAGTACGCGGACGTCTTCGGCCGTCCTGACGACGTCGACCTTCGGCGTCGGCTGCTGGCCCGGCTGGAGAGCGCGAACGACCCCCGCAGGGAGCGATACCTCCGGCTGCTCGCGGTGATCAACGGCTGGCTGGCCCCGGAAAGCCTGGCACCGGTGTTCGACTGGTTCACCCAGGCCCTGCGCGCCCGGCTACCGGGGTAGCGGCCTGCCGAAGCGCTAACCCAGGCCCGCGTCGCGGGCGCGGATGATGGCCTGGGCGCGGTCGGCCACGTGCAGTTTCATGAAGATGTTGGACACGTGGTTGCGGATGGTCTTGGCGCTGAGGAACAGGATGCCGGCGATCTCCTGGTTGTTGCGGCCCTGCGCGATCAGCTCCAGGACTTCGCGCTCCCGGTCGGTCAGCTCGGGGAAGGCCGTCTTGGCCGGTTCGTTCATGCCCGCGAAGAAGCTCAGCACCCGCGTGGCGATGCCGGGCCCGTAGATCGCCTCGCCCGCCGCCACCGCCTGCACCGCGCGCGAGATCTCCTCCACGCCCGACTCCTTCAGCAGGTAGCCGCGCGCGCCCGCCCTGATCGCGGCGAACACCGAGTCGTCGTCCTGGAACATGGTCAGCACCAGCACCCCGATCCGCGGGCTCACCCGGGTGATCGTCCTGGTCGCGTCGACGCCGTTGCCGCCCGGCATGTGCAGGTCCATCACCACCACGTCGGGTTGCAGCTCCGCGGCGAGCCGTACCGCCTCGGCTCCGTCGGCGGCCTCGCCGACGACCTCCATGTCCAGGGCGGAGAGCAGCCCGCGCAGCCCGGACCGGAAGACTGGATGGTCGTCGGTGATCAGCACGCGAATCATGAGGTGTCCTCCAGGGGGAGCGTGGCCGTGACGATCGTGCCACCGCCGGGGCGCGGCCGCACCACGCAGGTGCCACCCAGTTCGGCCGCGCGCTCGCGCATCGAGCGCAGCCCGGCCCCGGCGACCGCGCCGGGCGCCATGCCGACGCCGTCGTCGGTCACGCGGAGCACCAGGTCGCCGTCCCGGTCGAGGGTGACGAGCGCGCTGGCCGCGCGGGCGTGGCGGCGCACGTTGAGCAGCGCCTCCTGCGCGATGCGGTACGCGGCCACCTCGACGGCGGCGGGCAGCTCACCCAGGTCCCCGGCGCGCACGTCGGCCCGCGCCCCCGGTTTCCCGGTTTGCCGCCGCGCAGGCCCGGTCGGGTTCCCGGCGCGCGGCTCCCGCTGTTCGGCCAGTGTCCGGATGGCTTCCACCAGGCCGAACTCGTCGAGGGAGGGCGGGCGCAGGCCGTACACCAGTTCCCTGATGTCGCCAATCGCGGTGGACAGGCGTTCGCGGACGTCGGCGAGCAGTGGCGCGACCGCGCCGGGGTTCTTGCGGAGCGTGATGGCCGCCGTGTCGAGCGACATGCCGAGGCCGGCCAGCGTGGGCGCGAGGCCGTCGTGCAGGTCGCGGCGCAGGCGGCGGCGCTCGTCCTCGCGGCCGGTCAGGATGCGCCGACGTGATCGCTGCAGGTCGCCGTTCAGCCGTACGGCCTGCGCCACGTCCGCCACGTGGCACAGCAGCACGCCGACCAGCCTGTCCTCGCCCGGCCGGGGCGGCCCGGCCAGCAGCAGCCGGCCGACCGGTTCGCCGTGCCGGAGCAGCGGCAGCGGGTGTGGCCGCAGGCCCAGCTCGCCGTTGACCACCAGGCGCTCGCCGACCTCGACCGCCGCGCCGCGCTGCCGCAGCGCCTCCTTGACCGCTTCGGCGGCGGTGGCCAGCGCCTCGTCGGGGCAAGCCCGGACCGAGCGGGTGTTTTGCCGGGGGGTGAGCATGCGGTCGACGCGGTGCCGTACCGGCTGGAAGAGGGCGCCCACCGCGAGGGCTCCCGCGAACCCTGAGGCGGGACCGGGCAGCAGCGCGTTCACGGCTGTGACGAGTGTGAAGTAGACGGCGCCGAGCGCGGCGGCGAGCACCGCGTACACGGCGGTGCGGTTGGTCAGCAGGCCGACGTCGAAGGGCCGGTGGCGGCGGATCACCGTGCCGGCCCGCGTAGGACGGCCGACGGGGTGCCGCGCCAGGCCATGTTCACGTACCCGCCGAGCCATCCCCAGGCCGGCAGCGTGACCCGCTCCTGTGGAGCCGGGGCGTCCGTCCACCCGGTGGCGGCCTGTACGAGAGGCAGCACGGGTGTGACGATCAATGAGAGGCCCACGGCCTTCCTGACGAACATGAGTCAAGAGTGCCTTCGTGAACGCCTCCCGTCTTGAGGCGGTTGTCCCGGTTGCCCCGGGACGTTTGCCGGGCAGGATGAAGGTGTGCCCCCGCGAATCCTGGCTCTGCTGCTCGTCCTCCTGCTCGCGGCCTGCGGCGTGACCGAGGAGTCGCCACCGGCTGGGGAGGTTCGCGGCGACACCTTCGACGAGGATGTCCAGCTCGCCCAGACGCATACCGAGGACTACTGGCGGCGGCAGTTCGCCGGGCTTGACCGGGAGTATCGTCCGGTGACCCGGTTCGTGCCGTACTCGGGGGCGGACGGGCCTGCCTGCGGCGGGCAGCCGGCCGTGCCGGACAACGCCTTCTACTGCCCGGCCGGGCACTTCATCGCCTATGACCGGGGCTGGATGGAGGCCCTCTGGAATGAGATGGGCGACGGATCCGTCTATGTGATCATTCCCCATGAGATCGGGCATGCCGTACAGGCTCAGCTCGGCACCGTCTTCGAGCTCAACGTGCAGCAGGAGCTCCAGGCCGACTGCTACGCCGGGGCCGCGCTCGGCGCGATGGTGAAGGCGGGCGAGCTTCAGGCCGAGGCCGACGACGACACCGAACTGCTGCTCAATCTGGCCGCGGCGGGGGACCCGTCCGACGACTGGTTCAACCCGCAGGCGCACGGCACGGCCGGGCAGCGCCAGCAGTCCTTCGCCGCCGGTTACACCAACGGAGCGGGCTCCTGCTGAGACCGTACGCCAGGGAGCGTATGCCGATGTCCGTCGCGAGACGGATGCGGGTGACAGGGCGCGCGGTCTAGCGTATGGGCCATGCCACAGGGGAACGTCCGTGAGATCGGATGGCTCCGGCGGGGGGCCTGCCGGAAGAGCGATCCCGACCTCTTCTTTCCGCCCGCGCCCTCTCCGGCGCAGGAGGCGCAGGCCAAGGCCGTGTGCGCCGGATGCCAGGTGTTGACGGAGTGCCGCGCGTTCGCGGTGCGCAACGGGGAGTCGGAGGGGATCTGGGGCGGTCTGACACCGCTCGAACGCCGCCGCCTGCGCTTCCCCGAGGGCTGGCGCAGACCCGCGGCCTCCTGACCGTTCCCGCCGCGTCCGGCCCGCCGGGGTGGCGGGCCGCCTCGCGTAGTCTGCGGGAGTGCTGGCCAGATCGCTCGCCGTCCTCGTCACGGCCAACGTCCTGAACAACCGCCTCGCCCCCAGGCTGGCGCCGATCACCTCGGCCGTCGCGACCGGCGCGCTCGTCGCCATGGCCCGCAGGTCGGGGCTGACCTGGCAGGAGCTCGGCTTCACCCGCGGCGCGACGGGGGCGAAGGTAGGCGGCGCGCTCGCGCTCGCCGTCGCCGCCGTCTACACCGCCGGGATCGCGCTGCCGCGCACCCGCCCGCTCTTCCACGACGAGCGCGCACTCTCCCTGTCCCGCGTCCGCGCCCTGGAGGAGGCCCTGCTCCAGGTGCCGCTCGGCACGGTCCTGCTGGAGGAGGTCGGCTTCAGGGGCGCGCTGTACGGCATGCTCCGCCGTACCCACGGGACCGCGGCGGCCGTCGCCGTCTCCTCGGGGCTGTTCGGGCTCTGGCACATCCTGCCCGCCGTCGACATGGCCCGCGCCAACCCCGCCCTCGGCGCGCTGACCGCCGGGGAGTCGCCCCGGCGTCTCGACACCGCCCGGGTGATCGCGGGCAGCGTGGTCTCCACGGCCGTCGCGGGCACCTTCTTCTGCGAACTGCGCCGCAGAGGCGGCCTGCTGGCCCCGTCCCTGCTGCACCTGGCCACCAACTCCCTGGGCTACCTGTTCGCCAGAATCGCCCCCGCCGCAGCGGTCACCGCTCCGCCCGGAAGCTCCCCCGGGCGACCAGCTCGACCGTGACCAGGACGGCGACCGCCTCGGCCGCCAGCAGGGCGACCAGCACGACGAGCTGAACGATCCCCGCCTCCAGCGGCTCGGCCCCGCCCAGCAGCATGCCGACGAACGCGCCGGGCAGCGTGACCAGGCCGACCGTCCTGGTCTGGTCGAGGGCGGGAACGAGGGCCTGGGCGGCGGCGGGGCGGCACACCTCCAGGGCCGCGTCCCGGTCGAGGAAGCCGAGCGCCAGCGCCGCCTCCACCTCGCCCTTGCGCACCCGCAGCTCGTCGACCGCCCGCCGCCCGGCCAGCGCGGTCGCGGTCAGGCAGCCGCCGAGCAGGATCCCGGCGATCGGGATGATCACTACCCCCTGGGCGGGGGCGACGCCGCTGCCGAACAGCAGGGCGAGGACCGGGAACGTGCCCGCCGCGACGGGGAGGGCGGCGGGCCACGGGTGGGTGCGGGAGATCCTGCGACCGGCGGTGAAGCTCGCCACGCCGTACATCACCAGCAGGAACGCGCCGACTCCCGCTGGTACGCCGACCACCCAGGCGATCACCAGCGAGACCGCGCCGAGCTGGAGGGCGGCTCGCAGGCACGCCCCGAGGATCGCCCGCGCGTGCCCGAGCCGCCCCGCCCACGCCACCGTGGCACCCGCGGCCACGAGCAGCCCGACGACCACGGCCAGCGCGGGGGTGACCTTGAGAAGTGAACCCATGGGACAGAAGCATGACCGTGCCCGGCGACCTGGAGCGTCTTTGACCCGGAACAGGCGCTCCCCGGTCAGGCCGTGGGGACGACCTGGAAGGCCTCGGCGTAGCGGCCCTCGGGGAGGCCCGCGGCGGTGGCCAGGCCGGTGGAGTGGGCGCGGACCGAGTTCTCGAAGCCCTCGACATGTCCGATCTGGCTGGCGTGGGACTGCAGTGCGGTGATCTTGCGGTCCATGGCTGCGGTGATGTCGACCCAGTGGTCGGGCGTCATGGAGCCGTTCAGCCACACCTCGCGTACGGTCCACGCCTCCAGGCCCTCCTCGCGCAGCAGCTCGGGGAAGGCATAGGGGTTGCGGGCGTCGGGGTAGACGGCGTCCAGGGCGGCGCCGCCGACCGCGCGGTGGTCGGGGTGGCTGGGCGCGATGAACTTGTAGTTGCGCTCCGGCGTGTGGGTGATCACGAGGTCGGGGCGTACCTGGCGGATCACCCGGGCGATGTCGCGGCGCAGCTCCAGGGAGGGGACGACGGTGCCGTCGGTGTACCCGAGGAAGCGCACGTCGGTCACGCCCACGGCCTTGGCCGCGGCGGCCTGCTCGGTCTTGCGCAGCTCGGCCATGCCGGTGTTGTCGAGAGCGCGGTCGTTGCCGCCCGCGTCGCCCGCCGTGGCCAGCAGATACGTCACCTCGACGCCCCGGTCCACGAACAGGGCCACGGTCCCCGCCGAGCCGAAGTCCGCGTCATCCGGGTGCGCGGTCACGACGAGTACCCGGGTGATCTCATCCTCGGCCAGCATGTGTGCTCCCATTTGATCGCGAAAAATCCGAACATTGAGGGCAACCTTGCGGGGTGGTGCCCGCATTCCGCCCGCCGTACCGGAATGACGGCGCGATTGTCGGCGGGCCCCCGTAACCTAGGGACGTGCCCACCCAAGTCTCTGTTGACCACCCTTTGCTCGACGGCCTCAACCCGCAGCAGCGCGAGGCCGTGATCCATCACGGCAGCCCCCTGCTCATCGTCGCGGGAGCGGGGTCCGGCAAGACTCGGGTGCTCACCCATCGCATCGCCTACCTGCTGGCCGAGCGGGAGGTGCATCCGGGGGAGATCCTCGCGATCACCTTCACCAACAAGGCCGCGCGGGAGATGAAGGAGCGCGTCGACAGGCTCATCGGCCCCAGGTCGAAGGCCATGTGGGTGATGACGTTCCACAGCGCGTGCATGCGCATCCTGCGGCGCGAGGCCAAGCGGCTGGGCTTCCCCTCCAGCTTCTCCATCTACGACCAGGCGGACTCCCAGCGGCTGATGGCCATGGTCTGCCGGGAGATGGAGCTCGACCCCAAGCGCTACCCGCCGAGGTCGTTCTCGGCGCAGGTGAGCAACTTCAAGAACGAGCTGATCGACTACGAGACCGCGGTCGAGCGGGCCGGGTCGCACCTGGAGCGCACGCTCGCCGAGGCCTACAAGAGCTACCAGTTGAAGCTCACCCAGGCCGGCGCGATGGACTTCGACGACATCATCATGAACACGGTGACGCTGTTCCAGCTCTTCCCCGACGTCGCCGAGCACTACCGCCTGCGCTTCAGGCACGTCATGGTCGACGAGTACCAGGACACCAACCACGCCCAGTACATCCTGATCAGGGAGCTGGTCGGCCGCCCCGAGCTGCGTACGAGCGACGGCGAGCTGGTGCGGTCGGGCGCCGACCAGTCCGAGCTGTGCGTGGTGGGCGACGCCGACCAGTCGATCTACGCCTTCCGGGGCGCGACGATCCGCAACATCCTGGAGTTCGAGCGCGACTACCCGGACGCCCGGACGATCCTGCTGGAGCAGAACTACCGCTCGACGCAGACGATCCTGACCGCCGCCAACGCGGTCATCGCGCGCAACGAGTCGCGCAAGCCGAAGAACCTCTGGTCCGACCAGGGGGACGGGGCCAAGATCGTCGGTTATGTGGCCGACAACGAGCACGACGAGGCGATGTTCGTCGCGCAGGAGGTCGACCGGCTGACCGACGAGGAGGACGTCAAGCCGGGCGACGTGGCGGTGTTCTACCGGACCAACGCCGCTTCGCGGGTGTTCGAGGAGATCTTCATCCGCACCGGCCTGCCGTACAAGGTCGTCGGCGGGGTGCGCTTCTACGAGCGCAAGGAGGTCCGCGACCTGCTGGCCTACCTGCGGCTGCTGGCCAACCCGGGTGACGTGGTGTCGCTGCGGCGCATCCTGAACGTGCCCAAGCGCGGCATCGGCGATCGGGCCGAGGCGATGGTCGAGGCGCTCGCCTCCCGCGAGCGGATCCCGTTCTGGGAGGCGCTCCGAAGGGCCGACGAGGCGTACGGCATGGCGACGCGCTCGCTGAACTCGATCAAGGAGTTCGTGGCGCTGATCGAGGGGCTGCTGGCCAAGGTCGACGGGGTGCCGCCGTCCGCGCTGGCCGAGGAGGTGCTGGTGGCCACCGGCTACCGCGCCGAGCTGGAGGCGTCGGAGGACCCGCAGGACGAGAGCCGCCTGGAGAACCTCAACGAGCTGATCTCGGTCGCCTCGGAGTTCGAGGAGGCCAACCCCGAGGGCACCCTGGTGGAGTTCCTGGAGCAGGTGTCGCTGGTGGCCGACGCCGACCAGATCCCCGAGGAGGACGGCGGGCAGGGCGTGGTCACGCTGATGACCCTGCACACGGCCAAGGGGCTGGAGTTCCCCGTGGTGTTCCTGACCGCGATGGAGGACGGCGTCTTCCCGCACGTCCGGTCGTTGGGCGAGCCCAAGGAACTGGAGGAGGAGCGCCGCCTGGCCTACGTCGGCATCACCCGCGCCGAGAAGCGCCTCTACCTCACGCGGGCGGCGGTGCGCAGTTCGTGGGGTTCGCCGTCGTTCAACCCGGCCTCCAGGTTCGTCTCCGAGGTGCCCGGCAACCTGGTCGACTGGCGCACCGACCCGGAGAAGTCGGCGTGGAGCGCGGCGACGACCCGCAAGGAGCCGTCGCCGGTCCGCAAGAGCTCGGACAAGCCGATGCCGTCCCTGGCGCCGGGCGACAGGGTCAGCCACGACGCCTTCGGCCTCGGCACGGTGGTGTCGGTGGACGGCGTCGCGGAGAAGACCAAGGTCAAGATCGACTTCGGCAGCGGCGGCGAGAAGACGCTGCTACTGCGCTACGCGCCGGTGGAGAAGCTCTAGGCGCGCCTTGCCCTGGCTGGGCGGCTTCTAGTCGCCCAGGGAGACCTTGCCCTCGTCGGAGATCAGGGCGCTGCTCACCTGGTTCGACGGGGGAGCCTTGACGGAGACGCGGGAGCCCCAGCCGGTGAAGGTGGTCTCGCCGGTCACGGTGAGGCCCTCCCACATCGGGACGAAGCCCTCACCAGGGAAGGACGTGGTCAGCTTGCGGGGCAGGCCATCCTTGCCGAGGCTCAGCCGCCAGGTGATGGCGGTCGAGTCGTCCGCCCTGAAGACCATGTTGTCCTGGAACGTGGGCGAGACCGCCGCCAGCTCCTCGAAAGTGATCGAGCCCCGGTAGCCGTCCTTGTCCCGCTTCGCCTTGGCCATCAGCGCCTTCAGCGTGGGGAGTTCGGCGACGTTCACGGGCTGGCCGAGCATGCCGCCCGCGTCGTCCTGCTTCCCGTCCTTCTTGCGGTACCACGGCTTGCCCTTCGGCAGGTCGTCGGCGTGGAAGGCGTCCTTGACGTAGACGACCGAGCCGATGCGGATCGTCCGCTCGGGCTTGAAGAGCGGCTTCTTCCCCAGGCCCTTGGCGCTGATGTCCGAGCGGACGATCCGGTCCCCGTCGAACCGGAACACGCCCGTACGCTTCTGCAGCGGCTCACTCTTCCCCTTGGCGACCAGCCCGGTACGTTCGGCGAACCGCACCCCCTTGCCCTGGGCGTACTGCTTCTTCAACGCCCTGACCGGATCGGCGGCAGCCGCCTGCGCCGGAACGGCCGCGACGAGCAGCGCGGCGACGCCCGCGATACCCGCGATCATGTGCTTCATTTACGGCATCCTCGTGGTTGTCGAACACTCGGTGGAAGAACAGATCCGCCTCATCGAAGGGGGACGGCGCCACTTCGCCCAGGCGCGCGTCCCACAGGCCCTTCGCCGCGAAGCGGGCGCGCGTGCCGCGGGTACGGCACGCGCGCGGGGTACCGCTAGCCGTCCTGCTTGGTGCTGACCTGGGCGGCGGGCGGGGCCTTGATCGGGGCGGCTGTCACCAGGACGGCCACCCCCACCAGGGCCGTGAGCAGGCGTCTCATCGGCCGGTGCCGCTGAGGAAGGGAACCTCGGGAACGGCGCCGTCCTCGGTGCTGAGCTTGGTCGTCACCTGGTCGGCGGGCGGGGCCTGGATGGCGGCCTTGGCGCCCCAGCCGGTGTAGCGGGTGTCGATGACGACGCTCACGCGGGACTTGCCCACGCCGAGGGCGGTCCCGTCGTAGGAGACCGTCAGGCGCTGGGGAAGGCTGCGGCCGTCGACGCCCAGCTTCCAGGTGATCTTGGCCTTGGCGGTCTTCACCGTCAGCTTGGCCGGCCAGGACGCGCGGAACCAGGGCGAGACCTTGTTCAGCGCGCCGATGGTGATCGTGCCGCTGTAGGCGCCGCGCGACGGCTTGGCCGTGGCGAGCAGCGCCTTGAGCGTGCCCGGCTCGGTGATGTTGACGATCTGGCTGATCGAGCCGGTCATGCCCATGCCCAGACCGTCCGGGCCGCCCGTGGTCTTGAGCCAGGTCTTGCCCTCGGGCAGGAACTCGCCGACGAGGCCGCCGGAGATGTACGAGGTGTTCTTGATCCGGATCACGTGTTCGGGCTTGGCCAGCCCGGACATGCCCTCGGGGGCGTCCTCGGGGATGTCGCTGGCGTTGATGGCCAGCTTGCCGGTGATGTCCGCGGCGACCGGTCCCGAGGGGGCGAGCTGGAGGGTGCCGGTGCGCCTGCCGTACACCAGGCTGTGGCCGCCTTCGTTGATCTTCGTGACGTCGGTGAACGTCACGCCCTTGCCGGCGACGAGCTGCCTCTTCAGGGCCTTGGCCGGGTCGGTGGGGGCCGCCGCGTGGGCGGGGGTGGCGGTGAGCAGCGCGGCGGCCGTGGTGAGGGCCAGACCGGCGAGAGTTCGCTTCACAGGGAGTCCTTCTTCATTGGAGGGGGAAGAAGGATCTTGCCGCACCATGATCACATAGGCGTCTCGGGGAGCCGCGACTCCCGGGGAGAGTGTGTGGACGTTCTGTGCAGACGTCCCCGTACGGCGGGCAGCCGTACGGGGACCGCGGGGGCTCTAGTCCCTGGAGCCGTTCAGGTTGAGCAGGTCGGGCACCTCGGGAGCGTTCTCGCCGAGTTCCTTGGCGTCGATGACCTGGTCCGCGGGGGGAGCCACGACGGAGACCTTGGCGCCCCAGCCGGAGTAGCGGGTGTCGGTGGTCGTCGCCATCGTGCCGAGCAGGCCGAAGTTCAGCGTCAGCTTGCTGACCACGCGGGTGATGAGCTGCTTGCCGTTCACCGTGATCTGGTACTCGACCTTGATCTTGCCGAGCTTGCCCTTGACCGCCGTGCCGCTGGTGGCCTTGGTGAGGTCCTTGACCGAGATGGCGCCCTTGTAGACGCCGCCCTTGCTGCTCTTGGCACCCTTGAGCAGGGTCTTCAGCAGCGGCTTGTTGAAGATGTCGATGACCTGGCTGCTACCCGCGCCGGCCTCGGGGGCGTACTCGACGCTCACCCACTTCTTGCCCTCGGGCAGGTCCTGGGAGAACGCGCCGCCCTTGGCGTACGTCTTGCCCTTGACGGTGATGTAGCGCGTCGGGCTGAAGAGCGCGGCCAGCGACTCCGTGCCCTCCTCGTCGGAGGCCACGATCTTCTTGGTGGCGCCGTCCAGCTTCACCCTGCGGGTGATGTCGGAGGCGACGACCCCGGACTTGCCGAACTGCAGCACGCCGGTCATCCGGCTCACCGCGCCGGTGTCCTGGCCGTCGGAGGTCATCCGGGTGGTCTCGGAGACCTTCACCCCGCGCCCCTCGACGAACTGCTTCTGCAACGCGCCGACCGGGTCGGCGGGTGCGGCATATGCGAAAGCGGGGGTGGCCACGACGACCGCGGAAGCGGTCAGTGTGGCGGCGATCCAGCGCCTCATGTCCTATGTGCCCCTTCGTCAGATGTATCGGGCATCTTGTCAAGTGGAGATCACCAACAGATCACACGTGGCGTCCGGACGAGATCACGAAGAGGACAATCGGGTATTTTGTCGCACATCTATGTGGCTGGCAAGGGATAACCGCGACCCAGTGACCTGGGCAGGTCAAGCTTCGGGCTAGGCTTCACTGGCGGAAATCGCCCGGAACACGGGGTGGCCCGGGCCCGGCCGCCGACAGAAGAAGATCAGCCGGACAAGCAAGGACGGACCCTCGTGGACCTGTTCGAACATCAGGCGAAGGAGCTCTTCGCGGACTACGGCATCCCGGTGCCGCGCGGCATTGTCGCGCACACCGTGGAGGAGGCGCGAGCGGCAGCCGAGCAGCTGACCGGCCGCGTAGTCGTCAAGGCCCAGGTCAAGACCGGAGGTCGCGGCAAGGCCGGTGGCGTGAAGGTGGCCGACGACGCCGCCGACGCCGTCGAGAAGGCCACGGCCATCCTGGGCATGGACATCAAGGGCCACACGGTGCACAAGGTGCTCGTGGAGGAGGCCAGCGCGATCGCGGAGGAGTACTACTTCTCCTTCCTGCTCGACCGCGCCAACCGCACCTTCCTCGCCATCTGCTCCGCCGCGGGCGGCATGGAGATCGAAGAGGTCGCGCACACCTCGCCGGAGAAGGTGGCCAAGGTGCCGGTCTCGGCGCTCACCGGCGTGGACCGCGCCAAGGCCCGGGAGATCGCGCAGGCCGGCGGCCTGCCCGAGGCCGCGCTCGACGGCGCCGCCGAGATCATCGAGAAGGTGTGGTGCGTCTTCGTCGACGAGGACGCCACCCTGGTCGAGGTCAACCCGATGATCCTGACCCAGGACGGTCAGGTCAAGGCGCTCGACGGCAAGGTCACCCTCGACGACAACGCGACCTTCCGCCAGGCGGACCACGCGAAGTTCGAGGACAAGTCCGCCGAGGACCCGCTGGAGGCCGCGGCCAAGGCCAAGGACCTCAACTACGTCAAGCTCGACGGCAACGTCGGCATCATCGGCAACGGCGCGGGCCTGGTCATGTCCACCCTCGACGTGGTCGCCTACGCGGGCGAGGCCTTCCCCGGCAAGCCCAAGCCGGCCAACTTCCTGGACATCGGCGGCGGCGCCTCGGCCGAGGTCATGGCCGCGGGCCTGGAGATCATCATCTCCGACCCGGCCGTGAAGTCGATCTTCGTGAACGTCTTCGGCGGCATCACCGCCTGCGACGCGGTCGCCAACGGCATCGTCTCCGCCTTCAAGCTGCTGGAGCAGCGCGGCGAGGCGGTCACCCGGCCGCTGGTCGTGCGCCTCGACGGCAACAACGCCCTCCTCGGGCGAAAGATCCTGGCCGACGCGGCGCTCAGCGGCGTCGAGCTGGTCGACACAATGGACGACGCGGCCAAGCGCGCCGCCGAGCTCGCTGCGGTAGGTGCGTAATGGCAATCTGGCTGACCGAGAACAGCAGGATCATCGTCCAGGGCATGACCGGCGGTGAGGGCACCAAGCACACCCGCCGCATGCTCGCCTCCGGCGCCCGCGTCGTGGGCGGCGTCAACGCCCGCAAGGCCGGTGCCACGCACGAGGGCCTCCCGGTCTTCGGCACGGTCAAGGAGGCCATGGAGCAGACGCGCGCCGACGTGTCGGTCGTCTTCGTGCCCCCGGCCTTCACCAAGGACGCGGTCAAGGAGGCCATCGACGCCGAGATCCCGCTCTGCGTGGTCATCACCGAGGGCGTCCCGGTCCACGACACCACCGAGTTCTGGGCGTACGCGATCGCCAAGGGCGGCAAGACCCGCGTGATCGGGCCCAACTGCCCCGGCATCGCCTCGCCCGGCGCGTCCAACGCCGGCATCATCCCCGCCGACATCACCACCGCGGGCCGCATCGGCCTGGTGTCGAAGTCGGGCACGCTGACGTACCAGCTCATGTACGAGCTGCGTGACTTCGGCTTCTCCACCGCGGTGGGCATCGGCGGCGACCCGGTCATCGGCACCACGCACATCGACGCGCTGCAGGCCTTCCAGGAGGACCCGGCGACCGACGCGATCGTGATGATCGGCGAGATCGGCGGCGACGCCGAGGAGCGCGCGGCGGCGTACATCGAGGAGCACGTGACCAAGCCGGTCGTGGCCTATGTCGCGGGCTTCACCGCTCCCGAGGGCAAGACGATGGGCCACGCCGGCGCCATCGTGTCCGGCTCCGCGGGCACGGCGCAGGCCAAGAAGGAGGCCCTGGAGAAGGTCGGCGTCCGCGTCGGCAAGACCCCTTCCGAGACGGCCCGCCTGATGCGCGAGATCATGCAGTCCCGCTGAACCCCCGCACGTCCCCGAGAGCCGCCGGATCCGTCCGCGCGGCTCTCGGCGTCTCCACCCTCCGGTACGGCGGTGCGTCTACCGGGCTGCCGTAAAGGATCGAGATAGAGAGACCCCGGCGCGGCTCGGGGATACTTGACTGAAAACTTGAGAACATCGTCCATTGTGACGGCCCTACTCGACCAGCTACGGACGGCTCCCCGCACTGTCCTCAGCAAGATCCCCGGGGTCACGGGCGACGACGACGAGGCCCGCAGGCCGCTTCCCGTGTCCGGGATGCTGGCCGCCGCGCTGACTCTGGGCGTCGGCCTGGCCGTGCTCATCACCCTCACCCTCGTCGGCTGGATCGCCGCCCCCCGCGGCGCGCTGGGGCCCGGACTGCCGGGAGTGTTCCGCACGGCGGCGCAGCTCTGGCTGGCCGCCCACCACGCGGGCTTCGAGATCCCGGCGGGCCGGGTGGGCCTGCTCCCGCTGGGCCTGGTGGTGCTGCCCGCCCTGCTGCTGTACCGCGCGGGCCGCTGGATGGCCCGCGACGCTGACCTGCGGTTGCGCCTGCCCGCGCGGCTGCCGAAGAACAGCCCGAAGGAGCAGGCCAACGCCCGCCGCAAGGCGCAGCTCGTGCTGGTGGCGCAGGCGGGCATCTCGCTGGCCGCGCCGTACGCGCTGCTGGCCGGGCTGATCGCGCTGGTGGCGCGGAACGAGGTGACGCAGCCGTTCATCGGTGAGGCGCTGCTCAGCCACTTCGTGCTGGCGTTCGTGGTGGGCGCGCTGGCGACCGCGCGGACGATCGGGCCGTGGCGGTCGATGCTGCGGCTGCTGCCCGAGCGGGTGCGGGCGGTCGTGGTCGGCACCGCGGTCGCGGTGGCGGTGCTGCTGGCGGCGGGCCTGGCGCTGGTGCTGTTCGCGGTCGTGGTCAACTTCGGGCAGGTGCGCGACCTGACGGGCACGCTGGCCCCCGGGTTCGTCAGCGGCCTGCTCCTGCTGCTGATCCAGGGCCTCTACCTGCTCAACGCCGTCATCTGGGGCATGTCGTACATCGCGGGCCCCGGTTTCGCCGTCGGGACCGGCACGCTGGTCGCCCCGACGGGCGTGCAACTGGGCGCGGTTCCGGCGCTGCCGATCCTCGGCGCGCTGCCGGAGACCGGTCCGGTGCCCGCCTGGATGATGGCGGTGATCGCCCTGCCGTTCGCCGCCGGAGCGGTCGCGGGCGTGTTCGTGGCCCGGATCGCGCCCTCGCCGTCGTACGAGGCGGCCCCGCTGTGGGGTTTCGTCACCGGGGTCAGCACGGGCCTGGTCGCGGGGCTGCTCGCGGCGCTCTCCGGAGGCCCGATCGGCGGCGCGCGGCTGTCCGCGGTCGGCCCCTCGCCGTGGGAGGTGGCGCTGTCGGTCTGCCTGGAGGTGGGCGTGGCGGCGGGCATCTCCGCGGGCCTGGCCAACTGGTGGCTGACCTACCTGGGCGCCCGCGGCCGCGGCCCGGTCGCCAGAAGGCTCGGTACGGCCGCCGCCCCGGTCCGCAAGGCGGGCGCGGCCATCGCCAAGGCCGCCGGACGGGTGGGGCTGGCCGACTCCGACGCCCGTCCACTGCCCGGCCACTGGATGGACGCCACCGAGGCCGACACCCAGCCCATACCGGTGATCCGCGACGACTGGCAGGACGAGCACGCCTCAGCGGCGGCCGAGACGCTGGAGCAGGCCCGCTCCGAGCAGGGCCCGCCGCGGCCCGACGGCCCGAGGCAGCCGCGCCGCGACATCGTCGACGAGTCGGACGACCGCGGCGGTCACGTCATCTACCTCGACCCCTACGCCTGGGACCGCGACGACTAGGGCTGGACCGAGCCGAGGATCCGCACCACGTCGGCGGGCAGCTTCTTCGAAGTGGACTCGCGGAACTGGTCGAAGCACTCGCCCTGGGAGGAGACCGTGCCCGCGCCCTTCATGCACTCGGTGTAGGCGTTGTACTCGTCCATCAGGTAGAGCTGCAACGCCGTGGCCGCGGCCGACAGCAGCAGCGCGAAGGAGGAGACCACCATGGAGCCGATCGTGACCCCGGTCGGCCGCTCCTCGGCGCGCAGCAGCGGCAGCGCGCGGAACCCGGCGGCGAGGGCGAACAGGGCCATCACCAGCCCGGCGAGCGGCAGCATGAACGTCATGGCCAGCGCCGCGATGGACAGCCATATGGCGCGGCGGGCCGCAGACTCCGCCAACTGGCGGCTGGTCGGTGTCTGCACCGGTGTCGTCACCTGACCTCCTCTGCGTCGTCCGGGCGAGCGGGCGGGTACCCTGGCAGCCCACCCCGGCGTTCTGAATGGAGTGCGCCTGTGTCACAGGCAGGTCGGCTAGTCGTTCTCGTCTCCGGTTCTGGAACCAACCTACAGGCCCTGCTCGACGCTGCCGACGACGCCACCTACGGTGCCCGCGTCGTCGCCGTCGGCGCTGACCGCGACGGCATCGAAGGTCTGGCCAGGGCCGAGCGCCACGGCGTGCCGACGTTCGTGGAGAAGCTCTCCGCCCACGCCGACCGCGCCGCCTGGGATCGGGCCATCGCCGACCGCATCGCCGCGTACGAACCGGACCTGGTGGTCTCGGCCGGGTTCATGAAGATCCTCGGCGCCCCCACGCTGGACGCCTTCCCCGTGCTCAACACCCACCCCGCGCTGCTGCCGTCCTTCCCCGGCGCGCACGGGGTCCGCGACGCCCTCGCGCACGGCGTCAAGGTCACCGGCTGTACGGTCATGCTCGCCGACGCGGGCGTCGACACCGGCCCCATCGTCGCCCAGGAGGCGGTGGCCGTACTGCCCGGCGACGACGAGGCCACGCTGCACGAGCGCATCAAGACCGTCGAGCGCCGCCTGCTCGTCGACGTCGTCGGGCGGATGGCCCGCGAGGGCTGGACCGTGACCGGCCGCGGCGTCCGCATCGGAAACTAACCAGGAGGAGCACGAAGTGACCCGCATCGCCATCCGGCGCGCGCTGATCGCTGTGTACGACAAGTCCGGGCTCGAGGAGCTGGCCAGAGCCCTCGACGCGGCCGGCGTGGAGATCGTCTCGACCGGCGGCACCGCCGCGGCCATCGCCTCCTACGGCGTACCGGTCACCAAGGTCGAGCAGCTCACCGGGTTCCCCGAGTGCCTCGACGGCCGGGTCAAGACGCTGCACCCGCGCGTGCACGCGGGCCTGCTGGCCGACCTCACCAAGCCGCACCACGTGGCCCAGCTCGAGGAGCTGGAGATCGACCCGTTCCAGCTCGTGGTGGTCAACCTCTACCCGTTCCAGCAGACGGTGGCCTCCGGCGCCTCCGACGCGGACTGCGTCGAGCAGATCGACATCGGCGGCCCCGCGATGATCCGCGGCGCGGCCAAGAACCACGCCACCTGCGCGGTCGTCGTCGACCCCGCCGGCTACGGCGAGGTGCTGCGCGCGGTCGGCGAGGGCGGCTTCACACTGACCGAGCGCCGCCGCCTGGCCGGCGCCGCCTACGCGCACACCGCCGCCTACGACGTGGCCGTGGCCTCCTGGTTCGCCGAGGTGTACGCCGCCGAGGAGCAGTGGCCCGCCTTCAAGGCCGCGTCCTGGGAGCGCCAGGCGGTCCTGCGGTACGGCGAGAACCCGCACCAGCAGGCCGCCCTCTACACCTCGGGCACCGGCGGCCTGGCCGGGGCCGAGCAGTTGCACGGCAAGGAGATGTCGTACAACAACTACCTCGACGCCGACGCCGCCTGGCGGGCCGCCTGGGACTTCACCGACCCGTGCGTGGCGATCATCAAGCACCAGAACCCGTGCGGCATCGCCGTCGGCGCCGACGTGGCCGAGGCGCACCGCAGGGCGCACGCGTGCGACCCGGTCTCCGCCTACGGCGGGGTGATCGCGGTCAACGGTGAGGTGACCGCCGAGCTGGCCGGGCAGATCGCCGGGGTGTTCACCGAGGTGGTGGTGGCGCCGTCGTTCGCCGACGAGGCGCTCGCCGTACTCAGGGAGAAGAAGAACCTCCGTCTGCTGGTCTGCCCGAGCGGGCCGTCGAACCCCACCGAGTTCCGCCGGATCGACGGCGGGCTGCTGGTCCAGCAGGTGGACCGGGTCGACGCCCCCGGCGACGCGGCCGACGCCTGGGAGCTCAAGGCGGGCGCCGCCGCCTCGCCCGAGGTGCTGGCCGACCTGGAGTTCGCCTGGCGGGCCTGCCGCTCGGTCAAGTCCAACGCGATCCTGCTGGCCGACGGCGGGGCGACCGTCGGCGTCGGCATGGGCCAGGTCAACCGGGTCGACTCGGCCCGCCTGGCCGTCTCGCGGGCGGGCGAGCGGGCCACCGGGGCCGTCGGCGCCTCCGACGCGTTCTTCCCCTTCGCCGACGGGCTGCAGGTGCTCATCGACGCGGGCGTGAAGGCCGTGGTCGAGCCGGGCGGCTCGGTACGCGACGAGGAGGTCATCGCCGCGGCCGAGGCCGCCGGCCTCACCCTCTACTTCACCGGAACCCGCCACTTCTTCCACTGAGCCGGTACGGCGGGCGCCAGAGCATCGGCGCCCGCCGGTTATCGTGTGCGCACTGTTGCCAGGTCCTTCCCCCGGAGTCCCCTCATGACCTTGCTTGACATGATGCTGCACACGTTCGTGACGGTGAACGGGCTCTCCACGAGCCCCTTCGTGCTCATCCTGCTCGCGTTCGCCGGGGCGTACCTGGGGGTGCGGGCGGTGGAGGTCATCCCGTTCACGCGGCGGATCATCGAGCGTCGTGAGGCGCAGGGGCAGCGGCAGTAGTCCAGGCCAGCTGGGCGGCCCCCGCCAGGGCGGCCCGCACGCCGAGCGTGGAGCGGTGCACCCGCACGGCCCTGACGAACCCGAGTCCGGCCAGGTCGTCCAGCGCCTTCCGCAACGGGTCGAAGAGCACCTGTCCCGCTCCCGCGACCCCGCCCCCGATCACGACGTCGCTCACCTCGGCCGCCGCCGCGGTGGATGCGATCATCGCCGCCAGCGCCCTGGCTCCCCGGTCGAACGCGGCCAGCGCCACCGGATCCCCGGCTTCGGCGTCCCGCGCGAGCATCGCGGCGTCGGGAGGCGGGAGCGTGGCGTCGGAGCGCGAGGTTTTCGGGGTCCAGCCGTTGGCGAGGGCCCAGCGGGTGAGGTTGGGGCCGCTGGCGTAGACCTCCGCGCAGCCGTGGCCGCCGCAGGCGCAGGGCTCGCCGTACAGGTCGACGATCATGTGGCCGACGTGCCCGGCGTTGCCCGTGGGGCCGAGTACGGGGGCGCCGTCGATGACCAGGCCGCCGCCGATGCCGGTCGAGACCACGATGCCCAGCAGGGCGGGGCTGTGCTGACCGGCGCCCAGCCAGTGCTCGCCGAGCGCGAAGCACTGGGCGTCGCCCGCCAGCACGGTCGGGAGTCCGGTCAGCGACTCGACCTCCGCGCGCAAGGGGAAGTCGCGCCAGGTGAGGATGTTGACCGGGCTCACCGTCCCGTTGGCCAGGTCCAGCGGCCCCGCGCAGCCGATCCCCACCGCGACCGGCGGCGGGCCGTCGCCGGTCACGTCGAGGACGAGCCCCGCCAGTGCGGTGATCACGTCTGTGCCGGGGGTGGGGCGGGTGGCCGTGCGCAGGATGTGGCCCGCCCGGTCGACCAGGGCCGCGGCGAGTTTGGTGCCGCCGATGTCGATGGAGAGAACGGTGGCCATCAGTGATCGCGGTGGTCGGACAGGAGGCGGACGGGCAAGGCTTGCTCCCTCGGAGAGCGCTGGCTGACGCCGCCACACTAAGGCCCAACCAAGATCAATGACAACGATGTCAGTGGAGGTCCCGGTGTGGCCGCGGTGCCGGTGGAGGGGAGGGGCGTGGAAGGATTGGGAGACATGAGCGCTGTGAAACTCGACGGCAAGGCGACCGCGGCCAGGATCAAGGCCGACCTCACCGCGCGGGTGGCCGCGCTCAAGGAACGGGGCATCGTCCCCGGTCTCGGCACCGTCCTGGTCGGCAGCGACCCCGGTAGCCAGATTTATGTGGCGGGCAAGCACCGCGACTGTGCCGAAGTGGGCATCGCCTCGATCCGGGTGGACCTGCCGGAGACCGCGGTGCAGGCCGATATCGAGGCGGCGATCGACGAGCTCAACGCCTCGCCCTCGTGCACGGGCTACATCGTCCAACTCCCGCTGCCGGGCCACCTCGACACCATGGCGCTCCTCGAGCGCATGGACCCGGCCAAGGACGCCGACGGCCTGCACCCGGTCAACCTCGGCCGCCTCGTGCACATGGTCGACGCCCCGCTGCCGTGCACCCCGCACGGGATCGTGCTGCTCCTCCAGGAGTACGGCGTGCCGCTCAAGGGCGCCGACGTCGTCGTGGTCGGGCGCGGCATCACGGTGGGCCGCTCGCTCGGCCTGCTGCTGACCCGCCGCAGCGAGAACGCCACCGTCACCCTCTGCCACACCGGCACCCAGGACCTGGCCCGTCATGTCCGAAGGGCCGACATCGTGGTGGCCGCCGCCGGAGTGCCCGGCCTGATCACCCCCGACATGGTCAAGCCCGGCGCCGCCGTACTCGACGTGGGCGTCTCCCGCGTCGAGGGCAAGATCGCCGGAGACGTGGCCCCGGGTGTCGAGGCCGTCGCCGGTCACCTCACCCCGAACCCCGGCGGCGTGGGCCCGATGACCCGCGCCCTCCTCCTCACCAACGTGGTCGAGGCGGCCGAGCTCCTCTGACGGCGTCCTCAGCGGACGGCGGACAGGGCCTCGCGGAGGTTGCCGGAGGTGGCGTTCAGGGCGGCGTGGGCCTGGGCGGGGTCCGCGCCGGTCAGGAGCATGATGACCGCGGCGGGTACCGAGCCCTCGGCCGCCCGCAGGGCCGGGCCCACCTCCTCGTCCGCCAGCCCGGTGATGGACGCCACCAGGTCGTGCGCGCGGGCCCACAGCTTCTCGTTCGACGCCACCAGGTGCGTCATCAGGTTCCCGTGCGTACGGCCCAGCCGCACCATCGTCAGCGTCGAGATCATGTTGCACACGAGCTTCTGCGCCGTCCCCGCCTTGAGCCTGGTCGACCCGGTCAGGAACTCGGGGCCGACCACCACCTCGATGGCGATCTCGGCCGCGGCCCCGAGGGCGGAGGACCGGTTGCAGGCCACCCCGACGGTCAGCGCGCCCAGCGAGCGGGCGTGGCGTATCCCGCCGACGGCGAAGGGCGTGCGTCCGCTGGCGGACAGGCCGACGACGGCGTCGGCGGGGGTGAGGCCGATGCGGGTGAGGTCGTCGACGGCCAGGGAGGGGGAGTCCTCGGCGCCTTCGACGGCGACCGCGAACGCCTGCGGCCCGCCCGCGATCAGCCCGAGGACCTCGCCGGTGGTGCCGAAGGTGGGCCCGCACTCGCTGGCGTCGAGCAGGCCGATGCGGCCGGCCGTACCGGCTCCGAGGTAGATGAGGCGGCCGCCGCCGCGCATGCGGGCGGCGATGGCGTCGACGGCGGCGGCGATGGGTACCGCCTGGGCCATGACCGCGCCGGCCACGAGCGCGTCCTGCTCGTTCATGCGCCTGACGAGGTCGAGGGTGGGGAGCTCGTCGAGGTCGTCGAGGCCGGGCAGGCGCTGTTCGGTGACGAGGCGGGCGAGGTTGGCGACATCGGTGTCAGTGGGGTCGGTGGGAACGGCAGGGGTGGCGGGCGCGGTGCCGGGCGTCATGAGTCCTCCGAAAGTGGCGGCCAGGCAACTTCACCCGATGTGATGAAGAAAAGCAAGATGATCTAGATGAATAATGAAAATTTCCTTCATCGATGGCGGAAGGTGTCGGCGGCCTCCTTTGTCGCGCGCAGGGCGGCCTCGGCCGTGTCGAACGTCCGCTGGGCCAGCCCCACGAAGATGCAGTCGACGATGAGGAGCTGGCTGATCCGGCTGGCCAGCGCCCCCGGCCGGAAGGCGGTCTCCCGCCCCGCCGAGATCAGCACATGGTCGGCGGCCTCGGCCAGCGACGAGCGCGGGTTGTTGGTGATCGCCACCAGCAGCGCGCCCGCCTCCTGGGCCGTACAGGCGGGCACCAGCACGTCGGCCGTCTCGCCCGTGCAGCTCACCGCCACCACCACGTCCCCGGGCCGCAGCAGCGCGGCGCTGGTCAGCGCGAGGTGCGCGTCGCTGAACGGGTGGCTGGACAGGCCGATCCTGAGCAGCTTCTGCGACATGTCGGCGGCCACCAGACCGGAGGCGGCCACGCCGTACACGTCGACCCGCCGCGCCGCCGCGATGGCGTCGACCACCTCGGCGACCTCCTCGGGCCGCAGCAGCGCGGCGGTGTCGGCGAGCGCCTGGGACTCGGCCCTGGTCACCTTGGCGATCACGTCGGTGATCGGGTCGTCCGGCCCGAGGTCGCCGGGGATCAGCCGCTCCGGCTCGTCGCGGGCCACGGCGGCGGCCAGCGCGAAGCGGAGCTGGGAGTAGCCGGAGAAGCCGAGCGAGCGGGCGGTGCGCACGATCGTCGCCTCGCTAGTCCCGGACACCGCGCTGAACTCGGTGATCGTGCTCCTGACGACCACCCCCGGATCCTCCAGGATGATCTTCGCGATGGCCTGCGCGGCAGGGGTCAGCGACGGCAGTACGGCACGCACCGCCGCCACCGGATTGGCCGGCTCGCTCACGAGGTGAGCCATTCGGCCGCCGCGGTCGCCGAGGCACGCGACATGCCGTGCGTGGCCAGGTAGACGCCACCCGCCGGGGTGTCGGGGATGCCGGTCTCGACGACGATCACATCGGGCCGCCGCCGCTCCGCCTCGGCCAGCGCCCGCCGTACCCACGGGTGGCGGCCCGCGTCGTGCACGACGAGCACCACGGGCCGGTCGGCGGGCAGGTCGGGCAGCTCGCCGCCGTCGGTCATCCGCACCCGCGCGGTGTCCGGCAGCCGGGCGGTCAGCGCCGAGGTGAGGCCGGACGGGGTGGCCGGGTCCACGGCCTGGCTGAGGCGGGTGTTGACCTCCACCACCAGGGGCGCGGCGCTCAGCGTGACCTCGCCGTGCGGGGTCAGGGCGGCGCGGGCCACTTCGAGGCCGATCGTCTCGTCGACGTCGGCGCGGACCTCCTCGCGCAGCGCGGCCTGCGCGCCGTACCACGCGGCGACCGCGAGGACCCGGGTCGCCGCCTCCGCCAGGCGCTCCTCGGGCAGCTCGCCGGAGCGGACCGCGGCCACGATCGCGTCGCGCAGCTCGGCCAGCCCCGCCTCGTCGGTGATCCCGACGCAGATCGCGTCCACTCCCGCGTTGAGCGCGCGCACCGCGATCTCACCGGGGGAGTACAGGGCCGCCACGGCCTTCATCTCGATCGCGTCGGTGACCAGCATGCCGTCGAAGCCCAGCTCCTCGCGGAGCAGGCCGGTCAGCACCGCCCGGCTCAGCGTCGCGGGCAGCTCCGGGTCCAGCGCGGGCACCAGCAGGTGGCCGCACATGATCGCCTTGACCCCGGCCCGTACGGCGGCGCGGAACGGCGGCAGGTCCCGCTCGTCGAACACCTCCCGCGAGGCGTGCACGGTCGGCAGCGCCAGATGCGAGTCGGTGGCCGTGTCGCCGTGCCCGGGGAAGTGCTTGGCGCACGCGGCGACGCCTGCCCCCTGCAGCCCGGCGATCCACGCGGTGGTGTGCCTGGACACCAGGTCGGCGGTGGGGCCGAACGAGCGGATGCCGATCACCGGGTTGGCCGGGTTGGCGTTGACGTCCACGGCGGGCGCGTAGTCGAGGGTGACGTCGGCGGCGGCGAGCAGGCGGCCGATCTGGCGGCCGGTCCGCTCGGTCAGCTTCAGGTCGTCCGCCACGCCGAGCGCCCGGTTGCCGGGGAAGGAGCTGCCCTCGCGCACCTCGAAACGGGTGACCACGCCGCCCTCCTCGTCGACGGCGACGACCACGGCCGGGTTGGCGGCGCGCATGTCTGCCACCAGCCGGGCGGTCTGCTCGGGCGTGTCGATGTTGCGGGCGAACAACACGGCGCCGCCCAACCCTTCGCTGAGCGCGTCACGCACCCATTCGGGCAGGTTGGTGCCCTCGAAGCCGGGCTGGAGCACGGTCAGCGCGAGTCGGTACAGGTCAACGGGCATGGACGCCTACCTCAAGGGTCTGTGACATTTTTCTTCACTGATATTGATCCGAAGGTAATTTTCTGTCATCGTCGCCCTCGATACAACCACCCCCCAGGAGTCCGTATGAGCTCTCCCTCCAGAAGGACCGTCCTGCGTGGTCTCGCGCTCGCGGCGGCCGCCTCGGTCATCCCGCTGCCGGCGTTCGCGGCGACGGACTATGTGCCGCCGCTGCGACAGATGCGCGGCATGTGGATCGCGTCGGTTCTCAACATCAACTGGCCCTCCAAGCCGGGACTGACCGCCGACGAGCAGAAGGCGGAGTACCTCACCTGGCTCGACCTCGCCCAGCAGCGCCAGCTCAACGCGGTGTTCGTGCAGATCAGGCCGACGGCCGACGCGTTCTGGCCGTCCACGTACGAGCCGTGGTCGCAGTACCTGAGCGGCGTCCAGGGCCAGGATCCCGGATACGACCCGCTCGGCTTCGCCGTCGAGGAGACGCACAAGCGCGGCCTGACCTTCCACGCCTGGTTCAACCCCTACCGCGTCTCGATGCAGCCTGACCCCGCCAAGCTGCACCCCGACCACCCCGGCAGGAAGCACCCCGACTGGATCCTGCCGTTCGGCGGCAAGCTCTACTACAACCCGGGCATGCCGGAGGTCCGCGCGTTCTGCCAGGACGCGATGATGGACGCGATCACCCGCTACGACATCGACGGCCTGCACTTCGACGACTACTTCTACCCGACCAACACCACCGCCTTCGACGACAGCGCCGCCTTCGCCAAGTACGGCCAGGGCTTCCCCGACCTGGCCGCCTGGCGCCGCAACAACGTCGACCTGATGGTCCAGGAGATGCAGCAGCGGGTCCTGCAGGCCAAGCCGGAGATCTCCTGGGGCATCAGCCCCTCGGGCATCTGGCGCAACAAGGGCAGCGACCCGCTCGGCTCGGAGACCAACGGCGGCCAGTCCTACGACAACCTGCACGCCGACACCCGGGGCTGGGTGAAGAAGGGCTGGCTCGACTACATCGCGCCGCAGCTCTACTGGTACATCGGCCAGCCGCCCGCCGACTACTCCAAGCTCATCCCCTGGTGGTCGGACGTGACCGCGGGCACCGACGTGCAACTCTGGATCGGCCAGGCCGCCTACAAGGCCGGTGACCCCGCCCAGACCGCCCCGCAGTGGCAGGACCCCCAGGAGCTCTCCAAGCACCTGACGCTCAACAGGGACCACCCGCAGGTCGGCGGTGACATCTGGTTCAGCGCGGGTGACGTGCGGGCCGACCGGATCGGCTCGATCAGCACCGCGGTCAACGACCACTACCAGCGGCCCGCGCTGTCGCCGGTGCTGCCGCGCCTGGCCGGCGGCGAGGCGCCGCGACGTCCGGTCCTCGCCTACGCTCGCAGGGTGTCCGGCGGCGTCGAGCTGCGCGCGGTCGCGACGGGACGGCACGAGCCGTTCCAGTTCGCGATCTTCCGCTTCTCCGAGCGGGCGGGTTCCGGTCAGTTCGCCGACGCGCGCAACCTGGTCGCGGTCGTCCCCGGTGACCGCCACGTGCGCTGGGTCGACCCCGAGGGCAAGCAGGGCGACCACTACTACGTGCTCGCGGTCGACCGGGCGGGCCGGGTCAGCAGGCCCAGCAACGGGCACGCCGTCAGGCACTAGAAGGAGCGATATGCGGGTTCTCGGTCTGATCTCCGGCACCAGCCACGACGGCATCGACAGCGCCATCGTGGACTGGTCGCTGAGCGACGGGCTGCTCACGGGCGTGGTCGAGCACGTCGGCGAGCAGCCGTACGAGCCGGACCTGCGGGCCCGCATCATCGCGGCGCTGCCGCCGAACCAGGTGGACCTGGGGGAGGTCTGCCGGCTCGACACGCTCATCGGGCAGGCCTTCGCCTCGGCCGCCGCCGGCGCGGGGCCCGCGGACCTGATCTGCTCGCATGGGCAGACGCTGTTCCACTGGGTGTCCGACGGGCATGTGCTGGGCACGCTGCAGCTCGGCCAGCCCGCCTGGATCGCCGAGCGCACCGGCCTGCCCGTCGTCTCCGACCTGCGGGTGCGGGACGTCGCGGCGGGCGGTCACGGCGCCCCGCTCGTCTCCTACCTCGACCTGCTGCTGCTGGCCGGGATCGAGGGCCGCTCGGGGGCCCTCAACCTGGGCGGGATCGCGAACCTGACCGTGCGCGAGCCGGCCATCGCCTACGACACCGGGCCCGCCTCGGCCCTGATCGACGCCGCCGTGCTGGCCGCCACCGGCTCGCCGTACGACGAGGACGGGCGGCTCGGCGCGCAGGGAAAGGTGGACGAGGACCTGCTGGCCGACCTGCTGGCGGAGCCGTACTACCGGGAGGCGCCGCCCAAGTCGACGGGCAAGGAGCTGTTCACCCCCGGCTACGTCAAGTCCGACCTGCCGCTGCCCGACCTGGTGGCGACGCTGACGGCGCTGACCGCCGAGACCGTGGCCGCGGAGATCCGCCGGCACCGGCTGGACACCGTGGTCGTCTCCGGCGGCGGCGTGCGCAACCCCACACTGATGGGCATGCTGCGCTCCAGAGTCGACGCCCGCGTACTGCCGAGCGACGAACTCGGCGTGCCGGCCGACGCGAAGGAGGCCATCGCCTTCTCCCTGTACGGCTGGCTCACCGCGCACGGCCTACCGGCCACCGTGCCGAGTTGTACCGGCGCCAGTGGTGCGCGCCTGCTCGGCACGGTCACCCCAGGAGCCGGGCCGCTGCGCCTACCCGAACCCCTGGACGATGCTCCGACCGGCGTCCGCTTCCGTTGACCCTTCAGGAGGCGCGGCGCCCCGCCGCCGAAGGCTGAGTCTGAGTCTCCGTCGCCGAACCCGCCGAGCGCTGTGGCGGCACCACAGGAGTGGGCCTGACCAGGCCGAGCGCGACGACCTCGTTGGCCAGTCGGGTGCGCCGGTTGGTGCCCTCGGGAATCCGGAACTTCTGGTAGAGCCGCAGCAGGTGCTGCTTGACCGCGGCCTCGGTGACGACCAGGTCGTCGGCGATCTCACGCGCGGTGGCCGGAGCCACGAACGCCTCGTCCGACAGCGCCGGACGGCACAGCGACGTCAGGACGTCGACCTCCCGCCTGGTCAGCTCGGGTGCCGCTGCTCTGCGCAGCTCCACCTCCGGTGTGAAGTCCTCGCGGGGGACCCCGCCGATGCGCCCGCGAGCCGCGCCGAAGGAGACGACGTCGCCGTCGTCCAGCACCCTCCTGGCGATCGGCCTGCCGTTCACCCGGGTGCCGTTGCGGGACAGGCCCAGGTCAACGACATACAGGTAGGGTCCTCGCCGCACGAACTCAGCGTGGAGCCGAGACACACTCGGATCGGTCAGCCGGATGTCCACACCCCGGCCCCTCCCGATCGTCGTGATCTCGGGGCGCAACGGGACCACCTCGCCAGTGTCCTCGATGCGTATGAACGGCCCCTCCACGGCAGTTCCTCCCCAGGTAGCCCGCCGTAACTATTACTACAGCTCCGGCTTACCCAAACGAGGGGATGCGGAATCTCCTTTGCCATAAGCAGAATCCGTCATGAAATTGGTCTGGACCTCTGCGGCCGGTTTTACCTGCTCACAGGTAGACTTCGGACGAAGATAAGCGGAGGAAACCCACATGGCGGACAAGCCCACTAAAGGTCTCGCCGACGTCGTGGCGGCGTCAACAGCGCTCAGCGACATCGACGGCAAGGCCGGTCGCCTCTTCTATCGTGGATACGACATCCACGACCTGGCCGGCCGTACCACCTTTGAAGAGACCGCTCACCTGCTGCAGCGCGGCAAGCTCCCCAACCGTGACGAGCTGGAGGCGTACAACGCCGAGCTGGTCAGGGGGCATGAGCCAGGCGCGCTGGTCGCGGCGAACATCGCCGAGATCGCCGAGAAGCAGAAACCCATGGAGGCGCTGCGCTCGCTCGTCTCGCTGTCGGGCGCCGACGACGCCGACAAGGACTCGATCGCCCCGGACGCGAACCTGCGCAAGGCCGCGCGCCTGACCGCCCAGCAGCCGGTCCTCGTCGCGCGCTACCACGCCGCCCGCACCGGCGGCAGCGTCGCCGACCCCGACCCCGAGCTGAGCATCGCCGCGAACTTCCTGCTGCAGATCACCGGCCGCACCCCCGCGCCGCGCGAGGTCGAACTCTTCGACACCTGCCTGGTCTTGCACGCCGACCACACGATGAACGCCTCCACGTTCGCCGCCCGCGTCTGCGCCGCGACCCTGTCGGACATGCACTCGGCCATCGTCGCCGCCATCGGCACGCTGAAGGGCCCGCTGCACGGCGGCGCGAACGAGCAGGTCATGAAGACGCTGGAGTCGATCTCGCCCTCGGGCGTCGCCCAGGCCGTCCGCGACAAGCTGGCCGCCGGCGAGAAGATCATGGGCTTCGGCCACCGGGTCTACAAGACCGAGGACCCGCGCGCCACCCACCTGCGCAAGATGTCGGCCGAACTGGCCGAGTCCTCCGGCGACGACACCTACTATCGGATGTCGAAGGAGATGGAGGAGGTCGTGTTCGAGACCAAGGGCCTCTATCCCAACGTCGACTTCTACGCCGCCTCGGTCTACCACTACCTGGGCATCCCGACCGACCTGTTCACGCCCGTCTTCTCGATCAGCCGCATGTCCGGATGGACCGCGCACGTGATCGAGCAGCATGCCGACAACCGCCTGATCCGCCCGGACAGCGAGTACATCGGCGAGCGTGACCAGAAATGGAAGCCTCTGCTGGAGCGATGAGCCTGAACGACGATCGCACGCGAGCGAGCTGGGGACCGTACCCGCTGATCCTGGCGGGTGCGGCCCTCGCCGTGCTCGGGATCTTCCTGATCGATCTCGAATGGGGCGGATTCACGCTGGGCGCCGTGCTGATGGTCGGGGGCGCGCTCCGGTTCGCCGGGTACGGCGGGCAGCTCGCCGTACGAAACGAGAAAATAGACGCCATCACCCTCGCGGTGTTCGGATTCGCCTTGGTGATCACCGCGATGTTCCTGCAGTATCCGCAACTCAAGGACCTAATCGTCCGATGACCGGGCGGATCGCGGGGCTATGTCGTCAATCCGATAGCCTCAACGGCCAGTGAGCCTGGTCAGTTGTCTGTCATGAAGGGGAACACACGCATGCCCAAGATCAAGGTAGAGGGCCCCGTCGTCGAACTCGACGGCGACGAGATGACCCGGATCATCTGGCAGTTCATCAAGGACCAGCTGATCCTTCCCTACCTCGACGTCGACCTGAAGTACTACGACCTCGGCATCGAGCACCGCGACGCCACCGACGACCAGGTCACCATCGACGCCGCCCACGCCATCAAGAAGTACGGCGTGGGCGTCAAGTGCGCCACCATCACTCCCGATGAGGCGCGCGTCGAGGAGTTCGGCCTCAAGAAGATGTGGAAGTCCCCGAACGGGACCATCCGCAACATCCTCGGCGGCGTCATCTTCCGCGAGCCGATCATCATGTCGAACGTCCCGAGGCTCGTCCCCGGCTGGACCAAGCCGATCGTCGTCGGCCGTCACGCCTTCGGCGACCAGTACCGCGCGACCGACCTGAAGATCCCCGGCGAGGGCACGCTCACCCTGACCTACACGCCGAAGGACGGCTCGGAGCCGATCGAGCTCGACGTGTACGACTTCCCGGGCCCCGGCGTCGCGATGGCGATGTACAACCTGGACGACTCCATCCGGGACTTCGCCCGCGCCTCCATGCGCTACGGCCTGTCCCGCAACTACCCGGTCTACCTGTCGACGAAGAACACGATCCTGAAGGCCTACGACGGCCGCTTCAAGGACATCTTCGCCGAGGTCTTCGAGACCGAGTTCAAGGCCGACTTCGAGGCCGCCGGCATCACCTACGAGCACCGCCTGATCGACGACATGGTCGCGGCGGCGATGAAGTGGGAGGGCGGCTACGTCTGGGCGGCCAAGAACTATGACGGCGACGTCCAGTCCGACACGGTCGCGCAGGGCTTCGGCTCGCTCGGCCTGATGACCTCGGTCCTGATGACCCCCGACGGCCAGACCGTCGAGGCCGAGGCCGCCCACGGCACGGTGACCCGTCACTACCGTGAGCACCAGAAGGGCAACCCCACCTCCACCAACCCGATCGCCTCGATCTTCGCGTGGACCCGTGGCCTGCAGCACCGCGGCAAGCTCGACAACACCCCCGCGGTGAGCGACTTCGCCGAGAAGCTGGAGCAGGTCTGCATCGAGACCGTCGAGGGCGGTCAGATGACCAAGGACCTGGCCCTGCTGGTCGGCGGCGACGCCAAGTGGCTGACCACCCAGGACTTCCTGGCCGCGCTGGACGAGAACCTGAAGAAGAAGATGGCCTGACCTCCATCCCCCCGCATCACGACAACGGCCGCCCCACGGGGCGGCCTTTTCGCGTCCGGGTCCCGGCGACGCGGCCCGGTCCTCTCCTGACCCACTTTTTTGATCACGCTCAGAGTGGCTACCCCCTGGAGTGGGGTAGTAGCCCTTCGTATCAGTGGCGCGCGTCGAGTATCGGGGGGTTCCGATGCGTTTGCGGTTTCTTGGTGGGGCGAGTCTGGTCGTGGTCGGAGCCATGGTCGCGGGGTGCGGCGGATCGGGTGACGAGGCCGTACCCGCGAAGGCGAAGATCGACGACGCGGCGGTGATGAAGCAGGCCAAGGTGGCGCGCGCCGCGGCCGCGGCGAAGGTGAAGGCCAACGAGCTCGGCCAGGTGCCCGTGCTGATGTTCCACCGGGTGGTCGACCACCCGACCACCCAGGACGACAGGACGCCCGCCCAGTTCCGCGCCGACCTGGAGCGGCTGGTCCGGGACGGGTACGTGCCGGTCAGCGCCGCCGACTTCGTCCAGGGCAAGATCAACATCCCGGCGGGCAAGCACCCCGTGGTGCTCACCTTCGACGACTCCTCGCCCTCGCAGCTCACCCTGGACGAGATGGGCGTGCCCAGACCCGGTACGGCCGTGGCGATCCTGCAGGACGTGGCCAAGAAGAATCCCGGGTTCAAGGCCGCCGCGACGTTCTACGTGACGCGTGACATGTTCGGCAAGACGACGCCGGAGGAGAAGGCGCAGGCGCTGCTCTGGCTGAAGGACAACGGCTTCGACATCGGCAACCACACGCTCGACCACATGAACCTGCGGGGCAAGTCACAGAAGGACGTGGAGAGCCAGATCGCCGCGGTGCAGAAGCTGACCAGCTCGCTCGCCTACCTGTCGCCGGTCACGCTGGCGCTGCCGTACGGGAACCAGCCGAAGAACAAGAGCTGGGCGATGCATGGGAAGTTGGGGAATGTCTCCTACAAGCATGGTGGGGTCTTCCTGGCCGGGTACACGCCGGCTCCGGCGCCGTTCAACAAGACCTTCGATCCGCTGGGCATCCCGCGGATCAGGGCCATGGACAAGAAGGGCGACTGCGCCCAGTTCTGCTCGACGGCCTGGCTGGACTGGCTGAAGAACAACCCGGACCAGCGCTACACCTCCGACGGCGACCCGCAGACGGTGGCGTTCCCCAAGTTCAAGGCTCCGTTCGTGGCCAAGCAGTTCGCGGCCAAGGCGCTGCCGTACTGAATTCGGTGGCAGGGGGTGTCGAGCGTCAGCGCCAGCCGATCCGCTCCCGTAGCAGTGTCTGCTGGGCCGGGTTGGCGGTCAGGTGGAGCGCCCGCTCGTCGGCCAGCCGGGCCTCCTGGCGGCGGCCCAGATCCCGCAGCAACTCGGCCCGCGTGGCGTGGAACAGCGGGTAGCGCTCCAAGGCCTGCTCCAGCTCCGTCAACTCCGCCAGCGCCGCCCGCGCTCCCCGGGCGTAGCGCACCGCCACCGCCCGGTGCAGGCGGGCCACCGGCGAGGGCGTCAGGCACAGCAGCATGTCGTAGAGCGTCACGATCTGCGGCCAGTCGGTGTCGGCGAAGGTCGCGGCCTCGGCGTGGCAGGCCACGATCGCCGCCTGCACCTGGTACGGCCCCGGCCGGCGATGTGCCCGGGCCGTGCTCGTCAGCAGCGCGGTCGCCCGCTCGATCGCCGCCCGGTCCCACAGGGCGCGGTTCTGATCGGCCAGCAGCACCAGACGGCCGTCGTCGAAGCGGGCCGCGCCGCGCGCCCGGTGCAGCCTGATCAACGCCAGCAGGCCCGCCACCTCCGGCTCCTTCGGCAGCAGGCCGACCAGCAGCGCGGCCAGCCACTCGGCGTCCTCGACCAGGTCCCGCGCCTGCGCGCGCTCCGGGGTACTGGACAGATATCCCTCGTTGAGCAGCAGATAGATGACCGCCAGCACCTCCTCCAGCCGTGCGGGCAGGTCTTCGGCCACCGGAAGGCGGTAGGGGATCCCGGCTTCGGAGATCTTCCGCTTGGCGCGGGTCAGCCGCTGCGCCACCGTGGTCTCGGGCACCAGGAACGCGGCGGCGATCTGCGCGGTGCTCAGCCCGCACACCACCCGCAAGGTCAGCGCGATCTGCGCGGCCCGGGACAGCGCCGGGTGGCAGCAGATGAAGACGAGCCGCAGCCGGTCGTCCGGCGCGGACGGCGACGGCCGGGTCAGCTGGGCCAGCTTGGCCCGGTAGTTCGATTCGCGCCGCAGCACGTCCAGGCCGCGGCGCCGGGCCACCGTGAACAACCAGGCGTCCGGCCGCTCCGGCACCCCTTCGACCGGCCAGCGGCGAAGCGCCGTCTCGACCGCGTCCTGGACCAGGTCCTGGGCGGCCGAGAAGTCGCCCAGCAGCGACATCAGGGACGCCGCGAGCCGGCCCGCGTGCTCGCGCACCACGCGGGCCAGCGCCTCTCGGCTCGCCTGCTCACCGGTCTGTTCGTTCACGAGGCGGGGCGGATCTCCACGATCGGGCAGGCCGGCCAGGAGCGGGCCAGCCGCAGAGCCTGGTCCAGGTCTTCGACCTCGACCTCGACGAATCCGCTGACCACCTCCTTGCCCTCCACGAACGGCCCGTCGGTGACGACCGGCTCGCCGCCGCCCAGCCGTACCGTGGTCGCGGTGTGTGCCGGGTGCAGGTGCGCGTTATGGGTGATCTGGTCGGCGTGGTCGGCGAACCAGCGGCCCACCGCCTCGTACGCCGCGTCTCGTTCGGCCTCGCCCATCGCCTCCAGTTCCTTCGCGTACTCCTCGGTCTCCACGAACATCAACACGTACTTCACGTTGGCCCCCTCGATGTTGTCCTTTACCAGGAAGACGATTCGCGAATCAATCCATACGACACCATCGGTCAAAGAGAATCTGTAACTGAGTTAAACTTCTAACCGAGTTAACTCAGGAGGCGCAGCATGGACGGACTCGCGGAGGAACAGGCCTACGTGGAGGCGTGCGCCGTCGCGCTCCAGCGGATGCTCGACGGCGCCCGGCACAACGTGGTCGTCGGCGAGACCGTGGCGGGGGACCGCTACAGCGCCGAACGGCTCGGCCGGCATCTCAAGAGCCTGGCGAAGGAGCTGGGCGAGGCGCCGGCGGGGCCGCCGTTCTTCGGGCGGCTCGACTTCGGCGAGGGCGAGCACGCGGGACGGCGCTACTACCTCGGCCGCCGCCACATCACCGGCGAAGCGGGCCGCCAGCCGATGGTGATCGACTGGCGGGCCCCGGTGTCGACGGCCTTCTACCGCGCGGGCGCGCACGACCGCCGCGGCGTGACCGTCCGCCGCCGGTACGGCTGGGCGGGCCAGAGCATGACCGGCTTCGAGGACGAGCACCTCGACGGCAACGACCGGCCGGACAGCGCCATCCTGGCCGCCGAGATCGAGCGCCCCCGCGTCGGCCCGATGCGGGACATCGTCGCGACCATCCAGCCCGACCAGGACGAACTGGTCCGCGCCGAACTGGACGACTCGCTCTGCGTGCAGGGCGCGCCCGGCACCGGCAAGACCGCGGTCGGCCTGCACCGGGCCGCCTTCCTGCTGTACGCGCACCGGCGGCGGCTGCGCCGCGGCGGCGTGCTGATCCTCGGGCCGAACCGGGCCTTCCTCGGCTACATCTCGGCCGTGCTACCCGCCCTCGGCGAAGTGGACGTCGAGCAGACCACCCTGGACGCGCTGCTCGCGCGCGTCCCCGTCAAGGGGGCCGACGACGAGGCAGCCGCGCTGGTCAAGCACGACGGGCGGATGGCCGAGGTGCTGCGCGGGGCGCTGTACGCGCGGGTCCGCAGGCCGGTGGAGCCGGTCGCGGTGGCCGACGGGTCCGCCCGGTGGCGGGTGACCGAGGAGGAGCTGCGGCGCATCGTGGACGACACCCGGCGGGAGGCGGTGCCGTACCTGGTGGGGCGGGAGCGGGTGCTGGCGCGGACCGTGGAGCGGCTGCGGCGGCAGGCCGATGCGCGCGGGCGGATGGTCAACGCGGTGTGGACGGGGCGGATGGTGCGGGCGGTGAGCGGGTTCCTCGACGCGGTGTGGCCCGTCGTACGGCCGGAGGAGGTGCTTGCGGAGTTGCTGGGGGACGCGCGGGTGCTGGCCGAGGTGGCGGAGGGAGTGCTCACGGATGCCGAGCAGGCGGCGATCGGGTGGCGGAAGCCGCCTCGGTCGTACAAGAGCGCGAGCTGGTCGCCCGCGGACGTCGTCCTGCTGGACGAGCTGGCCGGGCTGCTCGAACGGCCGCGCGGGTACGGGCACGTGATCGTGGACGAGGCTCAGGACCTGTCGGAGATGCAGTGCCGGGCGATCGCGCGGCGCAGCGAGCACGGCTCGATCACCGTCCTGGGCGACCTGGCGCAGGGCACCACCCCGTGGGCGGCCCGCGACTGGCGGGTCAGGCTGTCCCACCTCGGCAAGCCCGAGGCCGAAATGATCGCGCTGACCACCGGCTTCCGGGTGCCCGCCGAGGTGGTCGAGCTGGCCAACCGGCTGCTCGGCGTGCTGGCGGTGGACGTGCCCGAGACCCGCTCGTACCGGAAGGACGGCAGGCTGACGGTCAGGCGGGTGCCGGACCTGAGGGCGGCGGTCGTCGCGGCGGCAGGGGAGGCGCTGGGCTTCGAGGGGTCGATCGGGGTGATCGCCGCCGACGGGCGGGTGGACGAGCTCTGCGAGGCGCTGTGGGACGCCGGGTTCGACGTGGCCGGGCCGGAGGACGGCGCGGCCAGGCTGACCGTGCTGCCCGCCGCACTGGCCAAGGGGCTGGAGTACGACCACGTGATCGTGGCCGAGCCCGCCGACATCGTCGAGGCGGAGGCGCGCGGGCTGAACCGGCTCTACGTCGCGCTCACCAGGGCGGTGTCCCGGCTCGACGTGCTGGCCTTCAGGGCGCTGCCGTACCCTCTCGGGTCCTGAAGCTGATTCCGGCCGCCCGCAGCCGTTCGATGAGCGGCTCGCCCATCGCCACCGCCGTCGTGACCTGGCCCGCCACCTCGGGCACGTCGTCGAAGGCCAGGCAGAGCGCCGCCTCGGCGAGCATCTTGGCCGTCTCGTCGTAGCCGGGGTCGCCGCCGGACACCTCGGTGATCACCCGGGCGCCGCCGCCCTCGCCGACGAACGTCGCCTTGAACCAGTGCCGGGCCCGCCGCTCGGGCGAGGGGCCCTGGCCCGGCCTGAGCCTGTCCAGCAGCCAGGACCTGGCGGGCGGGAGCTGGGCCAGCGCCACCAGCGCGCCCGCGCCCGCCGCCACGCCCAGCGCGGCCGGCAGGCTCCTGACCGCGTAGTGGTGGCGGTAGGTGAAGTCGGGGCCGTAGCGGTCGAGCGCGCGGGCCGAACGGCCGACCACCTGCGGGTCGATCGACGGGAACGGCAGCGCCCAGCCGCCAACGTTCCGCAACCGGCCCGGACCCGACCGCACCCGCCGGCCCATGAGGGGCGGTTCGGCGGCCCGGCGGGCCCTGGCCGCCTCGGCCATCTGCCGGTGCCTGGCGAAGGCGGTCATGGCCGAGTGGAAGGTGCCGCCCGACACGCCCGCGTCGGCGGTGACGAACCCGTCCACGGTGAGTGGCACACCCTGCGGCAACCGGCGGACCGTGTACAGGACGCCGAGGTCGTACGGGATGGAGTCGAAGCCGCAGGAGTGGACGAGCTTCGCGCCGGTCTTGGTGGCGTGCTCGTGGTGGAGCAGATACATCCGGTCGACGAACTCGGGTTCGCCGGTCAGGTCGAGGTAGTGGGTGCCGGCGTCGGCGCAGGCGGCGACGAGCGGGCCGCCGTACGACAGGTAGGGGCCGACTGTGCTGGCGACCACCCGCGCCTGGCGCGCCACCTCGGCCATGGACTCCGGGTCGGTGGCGTCGGCCACCAGGATCGGCACGCCCTCGTGGCCCAGGGCGGCGAGCTTGCCGCGGTCGCGCCCGGCCAGCGCCCACCGGCAGCCGGTCCCCGCGACCCGGGAGAGGTAGGCGGCGGTGAGCGCTCCGGTGAACCCGCTCGCTCCGAACAGCACGATGTCGTACGCACGCTCCATACGCCCGACCCTCTCAGGACAAGGCTTCGGCGACCAGGAGGGAGTCGGGCGCGGCGTTCCGCGGGTGGGTCGTGCCGGTGGCGACGTCGACGACCAGGTGCCCGTCCGTCGTTCTGACCAGGACGCGGTCGGCGCCGAGCCAGCGGACGGCGCTCCTCAGCCCCGGGACCGCCAGGGATCGGGTCGCCTTGCCTGTGGTCAGGTCGACCAGCGCCAGGCCGCTCGACATGGCGCTCGCCGCGGTCCTGCCGTCCGGGGAGATGGCCAGGTGGTCGGCCAGATTGCTGGGGATGGGGACGCGTCTGAGCGTCGTGCCGTCCGGGCCGATCTCGGTGAGGTCGGTCGCCCACAGGTGGCCGGGGATCTTGTCGCTCGGGCGGGTGGTGGTGAGGACGACGCCTTTCGCGGTCCAGCCGTGCAGCACGTCGTCGCCCCCGACCTTGACCCGGTGCTGTGCTCCCGAGGTGAGGTCGGTGATGGTCAGCCGCTTGCCGCTGCGGGCGCCGAGAAAGCGGACGTCGGGGGAGAAGAGCAGCGTGTCTCCGTCCGACCGGGAGATTCGGGGGGTGACGGGGGTGGTCTTGCCGTCGAGCAGGCGCCGGATGACGAGGTCGTCGGTGTGGTAGGCGGCGAGCGTGCCGTCGGGGCTCAGCGCGAGCGGGCCCGACTCGCCGGTCTTGCGGGGGAGCCACCAGCGGCGGCCGTCCCTGCCGACGAGGTGCCATCTGTCGCACGTCTTCGGGTCGTCGATATCGCCTTGGCAGGCGGGGCGGTAGCCGTACTCGATCGGGCCGGTCGCCTGGGTGGTCAGTTTCGTCGCGGGGGCGGTGGGGACGCCGAGTTCCGGTGGGGCCGTGTCCGCCGGTGTGATCACCCAGTAGGCGGCGGCGAGCAGGAGGAGGAGCGAGAGGGCCGTTCTCATTCGGGCACCTTGGCGAAGACCGCGTCGGCGGGGGCGACGGTGTCGAGTTTGCGGACCTTGCCGGACTTCATGTTCAGCAGGTGGAGTTCGTCGTCGGATATCCGGATAAGGGCGTGGTCGGGGTCCTTCCAGCCGAGTACCTGGGGGACCTCGAAGAGGTCGTTCGGTGACTTGATCGGCTTGCGGTCCAGGACGGCGCCGGTGGCCGGGTCCATCGTGACCAGGACGCCGGGGGTGAGGACGAGCAGGCGCTTCCCGCCGGGGACGAGCCAGGCGTGCAGGGTCGGGTCGAAGGGCACCCGGGTGAGGACCCGGCCGCGATGGTCGAGGGTGACGAGTTCGGTGTCCGCGGCTCCGGCGGCTTCCCTCGGGTGCGTGGTCGCCACGACCAGGTCCTGGTCGAGGCCGATGATCCTGGCGAGGCCGGGGGACTCGACGCTGTGGCCCGAGCCCAGGTCGACGAGGTGGAGGCCGCGGGGCGTCAGGAAGGCCAGGTGGCGCGAGTCCGCCGAGAACACGGGGGAGGAGCCGTCGTACTCGCGGGTCTTCCCCGAGCCGAGTTCGAGGCTGACGAGCTTGCGGGTCGTGCGGTCGGTGAAGGCGACGCGCCTGCCGTCCCCGCTCACCGCCAGCGGGGCGGTTCCTTCGGCTCGGTAGATCGGTTCCTTGCTCGTGGCGGACGACAGGACCCACCAGAGGTGGCGGGTGCGGCGGCCACTGTCGGCGGTGGTGACATCGGTCACCGTCTTGGCGTGCACGACGGGAAAGGTGAACGATCCATCCTGAATCGGGACCGCCTGGGTTGACGCAGGCGTCTCGGGTAGCGTGAAGAGGATCATCAGCGCCGCCGCGGCCGAGGCGGCCAGCACGCGTGGCAGCCAGGGCTCCGCCGCCCTGTCCGCGAGGAACGGCCTGGTCCCGATGTACAGGGCGATCAGCGGGTATGGCACGCCGAACAGGAGCGCGCCGACCAGATGGACCGGGGACCCACCGCGCAGCGCGAGCCACACCATGACGACTCCTCCACCGGTCGCCAGCACCTGCGCGGACCTGGACCGGATCGCGATCTCCGCGGCCACCCGCTCGGCCGTCTCCTCGGCGATCGGCCGCCTGACGAGCCGGGAATGCAGGTGCGTCACGGCCAGCGCCACCACGAGGGCGGCGAAGGTCCAGAGCCGCTCGGCCGGCGCGACGCGTCCGTGGAAGCTGTCCCAGACGGTGCGGCCGATGAGCACGGCGGCGAACGCCAGAGACATGCTCCTGAAGATCGAAACGGCGGGGGAGAGCAGGCGGATTCCCGCCAGGGCTATCGGGCGTGGGCGTGTCAGGCGCGGTGAACGGGTGAGCGCGAAGCCACGTCCGCGGGCCGGGCGGGAAGTCTCGGTGAGACCGCTGGTACGCGTCGCCCGCAGTTCCCCCAGGAGGACGCCCGCGAACCAGCCCGTGGTCAGCCAGAAGCTGTGCAGGCCGAAGGTGCCGCGCAGGAGGGCAGCGCCCAGGATGGAGACGGTCAGGCCGGCGGCCAGGCCGCTGGCGCGCCACATCCGGGTTCGCCTGAGGTAGGCGATGACCAGGTTGCCGTTGGCCGGGACGATGGGAAGCCGCTGGCGGGTGGCGAAAGCGCCAAGGCGTTGCGGGCTGACGCGGTTGTCGGTGGCGAGCCAGATGTACAGAAACGCTGCACCTGGAATCACCAATAACAGTTCTAAACCCACGCCACCCCTTCCCCTATAAGCCGTCAAACTAGCAGGATCACCACTAGTTGATCTATCGGTGGGATGAATAGTGATTTCTCCGGATATATGGAGTCAGTTGGACCCGGACGCGGGCCGTCTCTCGCTGCGCGGGCGGCGGTGGGCGGTCATGGTGGTGGCCGGGCTGGTGGCGGTCGGGATGCTGGGGATCTGGGCCTGGCCGGGCGGGGGCCTCGTGCCCCGTCTCACGGTCAGCGGCGTGGGCTCGTGGCAGCGGACGGCGGAGGACGGTTCGCGGGAGTTCGCGATCGAGCTACGGGTCGACAACGAGGGACGGGTCGCCCAGACGGTCGAGGCGATCGGGCGGAGTGGGCCGGGACTGCGCCTGCAAGAAGTGGAATACGAGGGCGTGTTTCCGCATGAGCTGGGGGCGCGGGGCCGGATGCTGGTCACCTTGGTCTACTCGATCACGGACTGCTCCGCCGTACCCGTGGGAGCATGGCCCGTTCCGGTACGGGTGGGAAGCTGGTGGGGTGGGGTGACGGTTGAGGCCGAGGACCCCCGCGCCGACATCGAGGCCTGGTACGCCTCCCCGGTGGAGCAGCTCTGCGGCGAAGAACTGTGACGTCACGAAGGGTTAACGAAACCCTGGGAGGTTGCTGGGCGTCGTAAAGTTTGCCTCGTCGGTCTTTGCCAACGTGGGGATGACGAATGCCGCAGATCGCGCCGCTGATGGCGGGCGACCCCAGCCAGCTGGGGTCGTTCACGCTGTCCGGGCGGATCGGGGAAGGCGGTCAGGGGATCGTCTACCTCGGCATTGACGGCCAGGGTCAGCGTGCGGCGATCAAGCTGCTGCACGTGAAGTTCAGCGGCGACACGATCGCCAGGTCGCGCTTCGCCAGGGAGCTCAAGGCGGCCCAGCGGGTCGCCTCGTTCTGCACGGCCAGGGTGGTCGAGGCCGACCTGGAGGGCAACACCCCCTACATCGCCAGCGAGTACATCGACGGCCTGCCGCTCAGGGAGATCGTCGACAACGACGGGCCGCTGACCGGCTCGGCGCTCGAACGGCTGGCGATCGGCACCGCCACCGCGCTCACCGCGATCCACCACGCCTCGATCATCCACCGGGACTTCAAGCCCGACAACGTGCTCATCGCCGCCGACGGGCCCAGGGTGGTCGACTTCGGCATCGCCCGGATCATCGACTCGACCGGCACGATCACCAGCAGGGCGATCGGCACGCCCGCCTACATGGCGCCCGAGCAGATCGCCGGCGACGACATCGGCCCCTACACCGACGTGTTCGCCTGGGGCGCGACGATCGCGTTCGCGGCCACCGGGGTGACGGTGTTCGAGGGCAACTCGATCGCGGTGGTGCTCAACCGCATCCTGAACCACGAGGTGGATGTCGAGCCGCTGCCGGAGCCGCTGCGCGGGGTGGTGCGCTCGGCGCTGGCGAAGAAGGCGGAGGATCGGCCTTCCGCCGACGAGATCCTGCTGCGGCTGCTCGGCCACCCCGCCAAGGCCGACGCCTCGCCCGCGGTGCTCAGCCAGGGCGTGCAGGTCGCCTCCGACGACACCACGCCGATTGCCAGACTGCCCACGAGCGTGACCGACCCTCCGGCACCGACCCCGGCTACCCCTCCCACACCGGCCACCCACCCGACCCCGGCCAAGCCCACCCAAGGGGCCCACCCGACCCAGGCCAAGCCGACTCAGGGGGTCCACTCCGCCCAACCGACCGCGCTCGCCCAGCTCGTCTCTCCGCCCCACGCGGCTCAGCCCGGTCATCAGTTCTCGACCGGGCAGCGGTGGTCGTCCGGTCATGAGGCTCTGGCCGGGCGTCAGGGGCCGCCCGGTGGGCAGGTGCCCGGCCGGGCGGAAGGGGCCGGGCCCGCGCGCAGGCCTAGGACGAAGGCGCCGTGGATCGCTCTGGCCGTGGCCGTCGTGCTGGTGGCGGCGGTGGTCCTCGCGACGCTGGCCAAGGGCTGGCCGCTGGCCCTGGGGACAGAGCCGGTGACGACGAAGCGGGCGGGCGCCGGCTTCGCCTCGGTGGCCGACAAGATCGCCGCGACCGGGCAGGTCAGGATCGGGATCAGGAACGACGTGCCCGGGGTGGGCTTCCAGAACAGGCCCGGCTCGCCGTACGAGGGATTCGACATCGACGTGGCGCGGCGGCTGGCGGCCGAGCTCGGCGTCAGGGACCCGAGCCAGATCACCTTCGTCCCGCTGACCAAGGCCGAGCGGGTGTCGGCGCTGGAGAGCGGGAAGGTCGACCTCGTCGTCGCCACCTTCTCCGTGGACGACAGCGGGGCGCAGTTCGCCGGGCCGTACTATCAGGCGCACCAAGACGTGCTGGTGCGCGACGACGGCTCGATCGAGAAGCTGGCCGATCTTCGGGGTAAGACCGTGTGCAACCAGGGCAGTACGGCGGTGGGCAAGGTGCAGGACCTGGTCACCGTGAAGCTGGTGCGCGGCACGGACTACGCGGACTGCATGCGGAAGATCAGCGAGGGCGAGGCCGACGCCATGACGGGGGACGACCTCATACTGGCCGGATTCGCCAATAGGGAGAACGTCCGTTACAAGATCATCGGCGCCCGGTTGAGCAACGAGCGGTACGCCGTGGCGGTCGCCAAGGGCGACGCGCGGACCTGTGAGGCCATCAAGGGCGCGATCGGCGAGTTCTACGCGCAGGGCGTCCAGGGCTCCCTCGTCAGGACCCATTTCGGGCACGTCGACTTCAAACCCGACCTGAAAGTGCCCGCGATGGAACCCTGCCGATGACGAGCGGGTAACATCCCAAAGTCACCATTCATCCTGTGAGTTGGGGGAAGGCCATGGCCACGCCCGTCAAGGTAACCGTCACCGGAGCCGCCGGTCAGATCGGCTACGCCCTGCTGTTCCGCATCGCGTCGGGCCAGCTGCTGGGCGCCGATGTCCCGGTCAAGCTGAGCCTGCTGGAGATCCCGCAGGCGGTGAAGGCGGCCGAGGGCACCGCGATGGAGCTCGACGACTGCGCCTTCCCGCTGCTCTCCGGCATCGAGATCACCGACGACCCGAACGTCGCCTTCAACGGCACCAACGTCGCTCTGCTGGTCGGCGCCATGCCGCGCAAGGCCGGTATGGAGCGCGGCGATCTGCTCGGCGCCAACGGCGGCATCTTCGGCCCGCAGGGCAAGGCGATCAACGACCACGCGGCCGACGACATCAGGGTCCTGGTCGTGGGCAACCCGGCCAACACCAACGCCCTCATCGCCCAGCAGAACGCGCCCGACGTCCCGGCCGAGCGCTTCACCGCGATGACCCGCCTCGACCACAACCGCGCGCTGTCCCAGCTCGCGGCCAAGCTCCAGGTCCCGGTCACCGAGATCAAGAAGATGACCATCTGGGGCAACCACTCCGCCACCCAGTACCCCGACCTGTTCCACGCCGAGGTCGGCGGCAAGGTCGCGGCCGAGCAGGTCGACGCCGAGTGGCTGAAGGACACCTTCATCCCGACCGTCGCCAAGCGCGGCGCCGCGATCATCGAGGCCCGTGGCGCGTCGAGCGCGGCGAGCGCGGCCAACGCCGCGATCGACCACGTCTACGACTGGGTCAACGGCACCGACTGGACCTCCGCCGCGATCCCCTCCGACGGCTCGTACGGCGTGCCCGAGGGCCTCATCTCCTCCTTCCCGGTCCGCTCGGTGGGCGGCAAGTGGGAGATCATCCAGGGCCTGGAGATCGACGCCTTCTCCCGCGAGCGCATCGACGCCTCGGTCAACGAGCTGGTCGAGGAGCGCGACGCGGTCAAGGAGCTCGGCCTCATCTGAGTTCCACTCGTGAACGCGCACGTCCCGCACCGGCGGGGCGTGCGCTTTCGCGTTCACGGCATGCCTGTCCCCGCGTGTCGGATCCCCCGTTCGCGCAGGTCACAAAGGGAGAATGGGGGCCGACTTTCGGGGGTTGGTTGTTCATGGGGCATTTCCCGGCGAGGTTCCTGGCCGGTTTCGTTGGCATCGTGGTCGCGGGGAGCCCGCTCGTCGCGTACGCGGGCGACGGGGGACGGGCCGACCTGTCGGTCCGGGTGACCACCTCACCGGCCGTGGCCCAGCCGGGCCAGCCGATCGCCTACCACGTCCAGGTGGGCAACGCGGGCACGGGTGAGGCGGTGCTGCCCGTGCTCAGGCTGGTCGTTCCTCAGGGGGTGCGGGTCGTCGGCGTGGACGTGGCCACCTGCCGGCCGGGCGGTACGCCGAACGAGGTGGTCTGCCCGTCCAGCCAGAACGTGCCGCCGGGCGGCACCGGCGCCGTGATCGTCAACGGGATCGTCAAGCCCGGCGCGCGCGGCCCGCTGCGGGCGATCGCCGCCCTGACCGCCCAGGCGCCCGACGAGAACGAGCAGGACAACATCGCGGCCGCGATCACCGAGGTCGGCGAGGGCGCCGACCTGGGCCTGCGGTTGCGTGGCGGCCCCCGGGACGGCGGGGTCGCGCTGGCGGCGGTGGTGAGCAACAAGGGGCCGCACACGGTCCGCGACGCGTATGTGTTCTTCCGCGGCCCGGTGGCGAGGCTCGTCTCCACCGCGGACGACCGCTGCCGCCGCCACCAGGGCTACGTCGCCTGCCGATTGCGCGCGATCCGGCCGGACGGGGAGGCCAGGGTGCGTCTCATGCTGTCCCCGCCGCACCAGGCGCTGACCGCCAGGGCCAACGTGTTCTCCGTCCAGCTCGGCGACCGCCACCCAGCCGACAACAAGGCCAGCACCCGCGTCGGCGCCGCGCCCGCCGTCACCTGAGGGCGGGTGCGCTCGGCCCAGCGGGCGACCGGGGGTAAGGCCAGCGCGCTGCGCGCGGCCCTTAGCCGGTTCGTGGGTGTGCGGTGGGGCAGTGCTGGCCCGGTTTCTTCGCCGGGGAATCCGTGGTGGTCGCGAACACCACTCCGGCGGCGGCCATGATGCTGCCGATCAGGATGAGGGCACAGAAGAGGAGTTTCGCGACCCTCGGTGAAATGCTCCTCACATTTCGGTATCACAGCACATATTTACTCGGCGCACACGGCGTTCAGCCCAATGTCACCGCGGAATCGCGTTCCAGGCGTCCGCCACGATCTCGCTCATCGAGGTGCGCTCGGGCTTCCAGCCCAGCTCGCGCTGGATCTTCTCGGACGAGGCGACCAGTACGGCGGGGTCGCCCGGCCGGCGCGGGCCGACCACGGTGGGGATCTCGTGCCCGGTGACCTCGCGGCAGACCTCGACGACCTCCCGCACCGAGAACCCGGTGCCGTTGCCCAGGTTGTAGACGCGGTGCTCGCCCTCGGTCGTCGCGTCGAGCGCGAGCAGGTGGGCGCGGGCCAGGTCGGCGACGTGGATGTAGTCGCGCACGCAGGTGCCGTCGGGCGTCGGGTAGTCGGTGCCGAAGACGCTGACCGACTCGCGCTCGCCGGTGGCGACCCTGAGCACGTTCGGGATGAGGTGCGTCTCCACCGTGTGGCGCTCGCGGTAGAGGTCACCGCCGGGGGCGGTGTAGGCGCCGGCCACGTTGAAGTAGCGCAGGCTCACCGCGCCGAGTTTGTGCAGCCCCGAGTAGGCGGTGAGCGCGGTGTCGACGGCGAGCTTGGAGGCGCCGTAGGGGTTGGTCGGCCTGGTCGGGTCGGTCTCCAGGATGGGGGAGCGCTCCGGCTCGCCGTAGGTGGCGGCGGTGGAGGAGAACACCAGGCGGCGCACGCCGTACTCGTGCATGGCGTGCAGCAGGGCGAGGGTGCCGCCCAGGTTGTTCGACCAGTAGAGGCCCGGCTTCTCGACCGACTCGCCGACCAGTGACCGGGCCGCGAAGTGCAGCACGCCCTCCACGCCGTCGAGCGCGTCGCCCGCCTCGGTGATGGGCCGGTTCACGAAGCGGGCTCCCCGCGGCACCGCGTCGGCATGCCCCGTCGACAGGTCGTCCAGCACGGTCACGTCGTGCCCGGCCTCGACGAGCTGGGCCGCGACGACGCTGCCGATATAGCCGGCGCCTCCGGTGACCAACAGCTTCATGTTCACCTCTGTTGAAATATGTGTGATTTTGTACGGCTCGCCGCCCAGCATACGCGCCGCCGGTCTCTGGTGCGCCGAAACAGGCCGAGTACGCTGTCAAACCACTACTCGACCCATGTCGAAAGCCATCCCTTGAACACCGTTGCGGCCAACATCGCACTAGTCCTGCTGTTCATCCTGATCGGCGGTTTCTTCGCGGCGGCCGAGATGGCCATGGTCTCCCTCCGGGAGAGCCAGGTCCGCCGCCTGGAGCAGCTCGGACGCAAGGGCGCCCGGGTGGCCAAGCTCGCCCGCGACCCGAACCGCTTCCTGTCGGCCGTGCAGATCGGCGTCACCGTGGCCACCATGATGTCGGCCGCGTTCGGCGCCGACCGCCTCGGCACGCATCTGGTGCCGGTCCTGGAGCGCTGGGGCATGCCCCGGACCTTCGCCTCGGCGTTCGCCCTGGTCCTGGTCACGCTGGCCATCTCCTACGTCTCCCTGGTGCTCGGCGAACTGGCGCCCAAGCGGCTGGCCCGCCAGCGGGCCGAGGGCCTGTCGCTGCTCGTCGCGCCGTTCCTGGACCGGCTCGCCTCGCTGTCCAGGCCGGTGATCTGGGCGCTGTCGAAGTCCAGCGACGGGGTGGTCAAGCTGCTCGGCGGCGACCCCGAGACCGACCGGGAGGAGATGACCACCGAGGAACTGCGCGACATGGTGGTCGGGCACACCGACCTGACCAGCGACGAGCGCAGCCTGATCGCCGAGGTCTTCGCGGCCGGCAAGCGGCAACTGCGCGAGGTGATGCTGCCGCGCACCGAGGTCGAGTTCATGGAGGCGGACACCGCGCTGGCCGAGGCGGCGGTGCTCGCCGCCGCGATGCCGCACTCGCGCTTCCCGGTCTTCCGCGACTCCTACGACGAAATCCTTGGCTTCGTCCACGTCAGGGACCTGCTCGACCCGGTGCTCACCGGCCGGATCGAGCCGATCAGCGAGCTGGTGCCGATCCGCCCGGTCAAACTCGTGCCCGCCTCCAAACGCGTGCTGACCACGCTGTCGGAGATGCGCGACGAGGGCCACCACCTGGCCATCGTGGTCGACGAGTACGGCGGCACGGCCGGCATCGTCACCCTGGAGGACCTGGTCGAGGAACTGATCGGCGACATCAGGGACGAGTACGACATCGAGGACGACCACCCCGTCCTGCTGCCCGCGGGCGAGATCGAGGTCGACGGCCTGACGAACCTCAACGACTTCGCCGCCCAGACCGGCATCAGACTGCCCGACGGGCCCTACGAGACGCTCGGCGGCTTCGTCATGGCCGAGCTCGGCCACCTGCCCGGACTCGGCGAGCAGGTGCAGATCCCCGGCTTCGAAATGATCGTCACCGAACTGGACGGCCGCCGCATCTCCCGGGTCCGAGTACGGCGGCGCATCGTCATCGAGTCGCAGCCCGACCAGGATTCCTGACACAATTGCCTGCTATGGCCAGACCACGTGTACTCTCCGGCATCCAGCCCACCGCGGACTCATTCCACCTGGGCAACTACCTGGGTGCGGTCCGCCAGTGGGTGACGATGCAGGAGACGCACGACGCGTTCTACTGCGTGGTCGACCTGCACGCGATCACCGTGCCGACCGACCCCGCCGATCTGCGCCGCCGCTCCCGGGTGGCCGCCGCGCAGATGTTCGCCGCCGGTCTCGACCCCGAGCGCTCGACCGTCTTCGTGCAGTCGCACGTGCGCGAGCACACCGAGCTGGCGTGGGTGCTGATCTGCCTCACCGGCATGGGCGAGGCCGCGCGCATGACCCAGTTCAAGGACAAGTCAGCCAAGTTCGGGGAGAACGCCGCCAGCGTCGGCCTGTTCACCTACCCGATCCTGCAGGCCGCCGACATCCTGCTCTACCAGGCCGACCGCGTCCCGGTCGGCGCCGACCAGAAGCAGCACCTGGAGCTCACCCGCGACCTGGCGCAGCGCTTCAACCACCGCTTCGGCGACACCTTCACGCTGCCCGAGCCGCACATCCTCAAGGAGGTCGAGAAGATCACCGACCTCCAGGACCCGACGGCGAAGATGTCGAAGTCCTCCTCCAGCCCCGCGGGCATCCTCGACGTGCTGGAGCAGCCGGGGCCGCTGCGCAAGAAGGTCATGCGCGCGGTGACCGACACCGGCTCCGAGGTCGCCTTCGACGAGGAGAACAAGGCGGGCGTGTCCAACCTGCTGCGCATCCAGTCGGCGCTCACCGGCACCCCGATCCCCGCCCTCGTCGAGCGGTACGCGGGCCAGGGCTACGGCTCGTTCAAGAAGGACGTCGCCGAGGCCGTGGTGGACACGTTCACCCCGATCCGCGAGCGGACCGAGAAGCTGCTGGCCAACGAGGCCGAGCTGGACCGGCTGCTGGGGATCGGCGCCGAGCGGGCCCGCGCGGTGGCCCGGGAGACCATGACCCAGGTACGGGACAAGGTCGGCTTCCTGCCCGGCGGCTGACACGCACGAACCTGCACGATCGCGGACGATCGGGGTAGTGACAGGCATATGGCGAGCCTGAGCGAGCGCGTGGCGGCGGTCAAAGCCCGCGGACGCGACCTGACCACGCACTACCGGGTGCGCTGGCTCTGGCTCGACCATCTGATCAGGAGCGTGCAGCGCTACCAGATCCAGTTCGGTGACCGCCTGGCCGGGGCGGTCACCTACTTCGCGTTCCTGTCGCTGTTCCCGCTGCTCGCACTCACCTTCTCGGTGTTCGGCTACGTCCTGGCCGACAACGCGCAGGCCATGGAGACGCTCAAGGCGGCGGTCCGCGAGCAGCTTCCCGGGCTGGCCGACCAGCTCAACATCGACGCCATGGCCGGGGCGCGGGTCAGCGCCGGGATCATCGGCCTGATCGGCCTGCTGTACGCCGGGCTCGGCGCGGTCGCCGAGCTGCGCGGCGCGCTCCGCGAGATCTCGATGACCACCACGCCGGCGCTGAACGTCGTCCTCGGCAAGCTGCGCGACCTGGTCACGCTGCTGCTGCTCGGCGCGACGATGCTGGTCTCGGTCCTGGTCGGCGGGTTCGCCACGCAGGCCACGACGGTCGTCTCCCGGTTCCTCGGGATCACCGAGGGGGCCGAGGCCGTACTGGTGCTCGTGGGCGTCGTGGCCGGGATCGCGGCGGACTGGCTGATCTTCCTGATCATCCTCGGCTGGGTGGCCAGACCCACCCAGCCGTTCCGCATCCTGGCCAAAGGGGCGCTGCTCGGCGGGATCGGCTTCACGGCGCTCAAGCAGCTCGCCGCCCTGCTGCTGTCCCACACGCTCAACAACCCCGTCTACGGCACGTTCGCGGTGACGGCGGGTCTGCTGCTGTGGATCAACTTCTCCGCCCGCCTGACCCTCTTCGTGGCCTCCTGGACCGCCACCTCCGGCTGCCCCCCGCCCCCGTCTCCCTCTCCGCCTCCGGCCGGCGGCTTCTAGGACGGCGAGTCCCTCACTCCTCCGGCCGGGGCCGCAGGCGGGTGCGGCGGCGGATGCCGTACAGCAGCCAGGTGCCGCCGCCCAGGATGCTGGCGCCGATCGCGATCGAGCCGATCATGCGGCTGGTGTCGTTCTGGCCGGAGGCCGCCGCGTCGAGCAGGGGGACGTTCTGCGGGTTCGCCTTGGCGGGCGCGGAGGCGATCACCTGCTGGGGTGCGGGCTTGGCGGGCAGCGGGTCGACGAGGCGGCCGACCGGGGTGACCTTGCCGGTGGCGGCGAACCCCCAGTCCAGCATGTCCGCGACCTCCTCCCAGAAGTAGCCCTCGTGCCGCAGGATCGTCACGACGATCGTGTGGCCGTTCCTGGTGGCCGCGCCGACGAAGCTGCCGAGCGCCTTGGAGGTGTAGCCGTTCTTGACCCCGACCATGCCCTTGTAGCGCCACAGCAGCTTGTTGTGGTTGCCGATCTCGTAGTAGCCCTTGGGGGCCGGGAACTTGGCGCTCTTGGTGCTCACGTAGCGCCGGAAGACGGGGTTGGCCAGGCCCGCTCTGGCGATGAGCGCAAGGTCGTAGGCGGAGCTGCTCTGGCCGGGCTTGTCCAGGCCGCTGGGCGTCTTGGCCACCGTGTCGTTGGCCTGCAGGCGCTTGGCCTCGGCGTTCATGTCGGCGAGCGTGGCGGCCAGGCCGCCGTTCGCCTCGGCCAGCGCCATGGCCGCGTCGTTGCCGGAGCTGAGCATGAGGGCCTTGAACAGGTCGTCGACCTTGTAGATCGGCTTGGGCGCCAGGCCGACGGCGCTGCCCTCCTCGTTCACGGCTCGCATGCTGGGCTTGACCTTGAGGTTCCGGTCGAGCTTGGGGATGAGCGCGACGGCGGTCAGCGTCTTGAGCGTGCTGGCCGGCAGGAAGCGGCCGTGTGCGTTCCTGGCGGCGAGCACCTCACCGGTCGTGGCGTCGGCGATCACGAACGAGGTGGCCTTGGTCTTCGGCGGCGCCTTGAACCCCGCCGGCTTCACCAGGCCGCGGCTGCCGAGCAGTTCGCCGCCGATCGGTGTGTTCGCCCCGGTGGGAGGGTCGATGAGGGCGGTGGCGTAGGCCGGCCCGGTGAGCGTGATCGCCGCGAGCAGGGCAGCCCCCGCTGTCAGTTTCGTCCCCATAGCGGTCTCAGCGTAGCTTCGTCACTTTGCGCATGTGCCGTGACTTCCCCCGATGAGTCGCCCTCGATACTTGAGGGATGGGCATGTCACGAAAGATCGCCGGATTCCTGATCATCCTCGGGGCGTTCATGATATTCGAGTGGATCAATCTTGGGTTTAACCTCGCCGACGGCCACCAGACGAGCTTCTACGTGGTGCACGGCGTCCTGATCGTGGTGAACGTCATCCTGGGGGCGGTGCTGGCCGTCATCGGCTGGCGCGGCCTGAAGGGGAGTGGCGCCTTGAAAGGCTAGCCGCCGCAGAGGGCCTGGCGGGTGAGGTCGTGCAGTTCGTCCGCCTCCTCGCGGGAGTCGCCGATCGTGGTGAAGCCGAGCTTGCCGTACTCGGGGACGGCGCCGAGCAGGTGCAGGACGTTGCCGGTCCGCCGTACCGGGTCGAAGCCGAGGCCCAGTCGCTCGATCAGCCGCACCACCTCGCCGGGGGCGCGCCCGCGCAGGTGGGGGGCCGAGCAGTTGTCGGTCGCGGTGTAGTACTTGGGCTGGTCGCCGCACATCAGCAGGCCGGTGGCGGGGTCGTAGGTCGCGCCCGTGGTGAGCATCGTCGCGCCGAACGGGTGGGTGGTGCCGCCGATGCGCAGGTTGATCTCGCAGAGCAGGGCCCGGTAGCCGGCGTCGGTCTTCAGCGCGAAGAAGTCCATGCCGAACAGCCCGACGACGCCCCGGTCGGCCAGTACGCGGGCGATCCTGGCCGCCGACACGCCCACCTCGGCGCGGTACTCGGGCGCGGCGGGGAAGGTGCAGCCCTGGTAGACGTCGCTGTTGCCGCCGCCGAGCACCTGGTCGTGGGTGGCGACCACGTCGGCCTTCCCGCCCGGGCTGATGTGCGCCAGGGCGCTGGGGTAGTAGAGCGGGCGGTGCTCGATGTACTCCTCGACGACCGCGCCCCGCTCGGCGATCTTCAGGGCGAACGTCTCCCAGGTCTCCTCGGCCGCGGAGAAGCTGGTGGGGGAGCTCGCCAGCGGCCAGTCCCCCTTGGTGACGATGGCGTTGCCGAGGCCCGAGTAGCCGTCGTTCAGCTTGACCATGACCCGCTCACCGGGCAGCGAGAGCGCCGCGTCCTCGGCCTCGGTCAGCGTGCGCAGGTCGCCGAAGCCGCGCGCCATGGGCACGTTCGCCTCCAGGCCGACCTCGCGCGAGCCGCTCTTGGAGCCGTAGGAGGACAGGGACATGGCCGGGCCGTAAATCGGGACGGAGAGCTGGGAGGCGAGCTCCTCCTCAAGGTCGCTCATCACGAACGGCACCAGCCAGGCGTCCTCACCCATGGCCTCGCGGATCCGCTCCACCAGCGCGGGACGCCGCAGGATGCTCCGGGTGAGCGGCTGGGAGAACGGGTCGTCGACGCTGATCAGCCGCAGGCGCTCGGCCGCGCTCTCGGGGTCGGGCAGGAAGCCGAGGTAGTACTCAACGGTGGCGGGGTCGACGGGCACCGAGGAGACGTAGACCACCCGAACCCCTGGTGCACGGAGGGTGAGCAGCAGGAAGAGCAGCCGCTCCTCGTAGCACCTCGCCCCCGTGATGCGGCGGAGCTCGTCCTGCGGAAGGGAGAGCGAGGGCACGACCACCAGGGTCCCCTCACTCGGCTTGAAGATGCTCAGTCGTGCATGCTTCTCCCCGAACGGGATATTAGTGATCATATAGCGAGTGAAACACGCATTCTTCGCATTTACATGGATCCGGGTGGTGTCAATGGCTAGACGGAAGGTGACAGGATTCAAAATCGCAGTGCACGTTTGGAAGTCGCGATCCTGGGCCAGTACCTAATGATCCCTTGTGACTATTTCGGGACCAGGCCCGCTGCTCACGGAACGTGACGACCTGCGGTTACGGGCGCGCCGCAGACCATCTTTCGGCGTAGTCGTCCGCGGGAAGGCACCCGGGGGAGATAAAGTCGAGGCATCGCCGACGGAGGCACGACCTGACCGGTCATGCTTCTCCGTGACAGCCGATGGCTGACGATCTCATGCACCGGACTCATGGGTGCGGCATTAGCTGGCTGCCCTGACCGGACGGCTACCGCAGTGGGACAACAAGACGAAGAAAGATTGCTATGAGCCGTGCGATTCCGGGCAATGGGTGATCGTGCGGGACGGGACGGTGACTGATGCGGGGACGTGAGCTTCGGGGGGAACTCGACGCGTTCCTGGCGGAGACCGAGCAGGATCTGGTGGCGTTCCGCCGCGACCTGCACATGCACCCTGAGCTGGCCTTCGCCGAATACCGCACCACACAGCGGATCGCCGAGCGGCTCAGCGCGGCCGGCCTGCACCCCACGGTGCTGCCCCGCGGCACTGGTCTCTTCTGTGAGGTGGGCAGCGGCGACGGCCCCACGGTCGCGCTCCGCGCCGACATCGACGCGCTCGCGCTGTCCGACGAGAAGAGCGTGCCGTACCGCTCGACCGTCCCCGGCGTCTGTCACGCGTGCGGGCACGACGTGCACACCACGGTTCTGGTCGGCACCTCGCTCTTCCTGGCCAGGCAGGCCGCCGAGGGCCTGCTGCCGGGCCGGGTCAGGCTCATCTTCCAGCCCGCCGAGGAACTGCCGGGCGGCGCGCTCGAGGTGATGGCCCAGGGCGGCATCAACGGCGTCGACCGGATCTTCGGCCTGCACTGCGACCCGCGCGTCGACGTCGGCCAGGTCGGCCTCAAGGTGGGTCCCATCACCTCCGCCTGCGACAAGCTGTCGATCAGGGTCAGCGGCCCTGGCGGCCACACCGCCCGGCCGCACCTCACCGCCGACCTGGTGTTCGCGCTGGCGAAGATCCTCACCGAGCTGCCCGCCGCGCTGTCCCGCCGGGTCGACCCGCGCTCGTCGCTGAGCCTGGTCTGGGGACGGGTCGAGTCGGGCTCGGCGGCCAACGCCATCCCCGACGACGGCATCGCCGAGGGCACCGTGCGCTGCCTCGACGAGAACGCCTGGCACGCCGCGCCCGACCTGATCAAGGCGCTGCTGGAGTCGGTCGCCGGCGCCTACGGCGTCGAGGCCACCATGGACTACACCCGGGGCGTGCCGCCGGTCGTCAACGACGAGGCCAGCGTGCAGATGCTGGCCGAGGCGGCCGAGCGGGCGCTGGGCACCGGATCGGTCGTGCCCACCACGCAGTCGCTCGGCGGCGAGGACTTCGCCTGGTACCTGGAGTCGATCCCCGGCGCGTTCGCCAGGCTCGGCACCCGCTCCCCGGAGTCCGGCGTGCAGTACGACATCCACCAGGGCACCTTCGACGTCGACGAGGCGGCCATCGGCCAGGGCGTGCGACTGATGGCCGCCACCGCGCTGACCGCGCTGTGGGAGGGCCACCGGCTCGGCGCCGACGAGCACGTCACCGAGCCGATGGCCGAGCTGATCTAGGAGATCCGGCCGAAGACGATCGGCAGTTGGAGCGACGACCTGCCGGGGCTGATCTCGATCACGGTTCCCGGCGGGTAGCGCAGGGTGTAGTCGTAGTCGGTGGAGATCAGCACGATGCCGATCTTGTGTCCCTTCTTGAACAGGTAGTCCTGGGGCTGGAAGTCCCAGGTGAAGGTGTAGGCGCGGCCGGGCCGTACCGGGTCGGTGCGGTCGGCGCGGTTGCGGTTGCGGATGTCCAGCCAGCCGCGCGAGACGATCTTGTACGGGGTCTCGGCGACGGCGTGCCGGCGGATCGCGGTGCAGCCGGTGTCACCGGGCACGCCCTGGCCATAGCAGAGCGTCTCGCCGGTCGGCACCAGCCCGCCCGTCGGGCGGACGTCGGCGCCGTAGTCCACCAGCAGCGCGGTCAGGTACGGCGAGGAGCCGTCCTTCACCGACGCCCGCACGGACACCTTGGGCGTGCCGGAGATGCGCACGTCGGTGGGGAGCACCGAGGTCAGGTAGGCCAGGCGGTTCGGGTCGGCCACGGGGGCGGTCTCCACGAGCTGCTCGGCCGTGCGGATCTTCTGGTCGGTGAAGGACTCGCGGGCCGACAGCGGCCGGGGCAGCAGGCCGAGCTTCGAGCCGGAGCCGAGCCAGAGCTTGACCGGCAGGGTGCCGGGCAGTGGCCATGACCGGTGCTGGCCCCACTGGCCGGGGGCGATCTCCACGTCGGCCTGCGGTTCGCGCATGATGCCGCTGTCGATGCCGTACAGCCAGTGGTCGAACCAGCCGTGCAGCTGGCGCAGCCATTCGGCGGTTCGGAGGCTGAACGGGTCGCGGTGGGTGCCCTGGTGCAGCCAGATCTTGCGTGGGATGTTCCGCTTGGCCAGCGCGTTCCACCACTGGACGGCCTGCTTGGTCTTGACGTTCCAGTCGTTGAGGCCGTGCGCGACGAAGACGCTGGCCTTGATCTTGTGGACGTCGTTGAGGTAGTTGCGGGCGTCCCAGAACGCGCTGTAGTCACCGGTGATCCGGTCCTGGGTGGCGGTGATCTGGTCCATCAGCGGGCCGCAGACGGCCTTGCCGTTCTCCCTGGTCAGCACGTACTTCGCCAGCACGTCGGCGTCCTCGCCCTGGTAGCCGCCGGGCGCGAGCACGCCGCCGTTGGCGCGGTAGTAGTCGTACCAGGAGGAGATGGCGGCGATCGGGACGATCGTCTTGAGGCCCGCGACGCCGGTGGTGGCCACCGCGTTCGGCAGGGTGCCGTTGTAGGAGGTGCCGATCATGCCGACGCTGCCGGTCGACCAGGTGGCGTTGACCGGGTTGCCGGCCGGGTCGAAGCCCTTGGCCCGGCCGTTCAGCCAGTCGATGGCCGCCTTCGGGCCGGCCGTCTCGTTGCGGTCGCCGGTGGTCGGGCAGCCGGTCGCCCGGCCGCTGCCCAGGTTCTCGACCAGCACGATGGCGTAGCCGCGGGGCAGGAAGTAGTTGTCGTAGTAGCCGTCGAACGGCTCGGCGGCGGCCCGCGCGTTCAGCGCGCGCAGCCGCTGCTCGGGGTTGCCGTCGGCGTCCACGTCCACCACGTGGTTGGGCACGCTGCCGTCGCCGCCCGCGTAGTAGGGGCTGGCCTCCATGATGCTGGCGACCTTGAGCCCCTGGTCGGTCTCCTTGGGGCGGAGGATGTCGACGGCGACCCGGTCGGGTTTGCCGTCGCTGTCGCTGTCGGTGCCTTCCACCTCGACGAACACCGTCTGTTTGATGGCGTCGGCGCGAGAGAAGACCGGTTGGGTGGCGTTGTCCTGGATGGCGAGGGCAGGGGTGTCGGCCGCGGCTGGGGCCGTACTCATCGAGGTGACGAGCACGGCCGCCAGAGGAACGGCGATCGTTTTCCAGCAGCGCATGGGGGGTGCTCCTCTATTGGGCTCTAGAGGGAATCTCCGCCATGATCTGTTTGACGGCAAGATCTTGACACCGAGCAAAGTTGGGCAAAGATCTGAAGCCCATGGTCAAGGCCACCCCACGAGGAACATAAGCTGCAGCTCAGCGTCAGCTGACCGCCTCCAGGTCACAGACGCGAGTGATGTCGGTAACGGAGCGATTGCGGACCTGTGTGCCGGTTTGGTATGGCCTGGTCCAGCAACTATCTTCCGTGCAGGGTTGCCGTGCGTTTCTTCGCGCGTGCGATGAAGGTTGGACGGCGGGGAAATGGAAGGAGTCGCCTTGCTCAGCAAGCGATTCGGCAAGATGGCTGTCAGCACGATGGCCGGTGCCATGCTCATGGCGGTCGCGGCGTGTGGCGGTGGCGGCGGCGACGCCGGGAAGAGCGCCGCGCCCGACGCGGGCGCGACCGGCGAGGCCCCCAAGGCCGCGGGCCTCAAGATCGGCCTCGCCTTCGATGTCGGCGGCCGTGGCGACAAGTCGTTCAACGACGCCGCCTACGCGGGCCTGGAGAAGGCCAAGACCGAGCTCAGCGCCGAGATCAAGGACCTCAGCCCGGCCGGTGACGGTTCCAACCGTGGTGAGCTGCTCCGTCAGCTCGCCGAGGCGGGCTACAACCCGATCATCGGCGTCGGCTTCGCCTACGGCGCGGACATCAAGAAGACCGCGGCCGAGTACCCGGACATCGAGTTCGCGGTCGTCGACTCGCCCACCAGCGGGAAGAACGTGACCGGCCTGCTGTTCGCCGAGGAGCAGGGCTCCTACCTGGCGGGCGTCGCCGCGGCGACCAAGGCCAAGAACGGCCACGTCGGCTTCATCGGCGGCGTCGAGAGCGACCTGATCAAGAAGTTCGAGGCGGGCTACGTGGCGGGCGTCAAGTCCGTCAAGAAGGACGCCAAGATCGACGTCAAGTACCTCACCCCCGACGGTGACTTCTCCGGCTTCAAGGCCCCCGACAAGGGCAAGGTCGCGGCCGCGAAGATGTACCAGGACGGCGCGGAGATCGTCTACCACGCCTCCGGCGACTCCGGCATCGGCGTCTTCCAGGCCGCCCTCGCGGCCAAGAAGAAGGCCATCGGCGTCGACTCCGACCAGCGCCTGACGGTCAAGGAGACCGACCTGCAGTCGGTCATCATGACCTCGATGCTCAAGCGCGTGGACGTCGGCGTGTTCGAGTTCATCAAGGCCTTCCAGGGCGGCGCCAAGGGCGGCAAAAACGACATCTACGACCTCAAGGTCGACGGTGTGGGCCTGTCCGCCACCGGTGGCGAGATCGACGACATCCAGGCCGCGATCGACGCCGCGAAGAAGCAGATCGTGGACGGCGCGATCACGGTTCCTGCAAAGCCGTAACCTGAGTTAGATCAGACTCTGAGGGCCCGGGGCGCGGACCCGATATCCGCTCCCCGGGCCTTCGCTCTACCCCGGCTCTCCAGGAGACCGTATGAGCTCGGAAACCCTCGCCCCGGCCATTCCCGCCGTCGAACTCGAGGGCATCACCAAGCGATTCCCCGGTGTGGTCGCCAACCATGACATCCGGATCACCGTCGACCCCGGCACGGTCCACGCCATCGTCGGCGAGAACGGCGCGGGCAAGTCCACCCTGATGAAGATCCTGTACGGCATGCAGAAGCCGGACGAGGGCCAGATCAGGGTGAACGGCGAGGACGTCACCTTCCGCACCCCCAGCGACGCGATCAACGCCGGCATCGGCATGGTCCACCAGCACTTCATGCTCGCCGACAACTTCACCGTGCTGGAGAACATCGTCCTCGGCGCCGAGCCGACGAAGGCGGGCCGTCTCGACCGGGCCACCGCGCGCGAGCGGATCATGAAGCTGGCCGACACCCACGGCCTGCGGATCGATCCCGACCGGATGGTGGAGGAGCTCGGGGTCGGCGACCGGCAGCGCGTGGAGATCCTCAAGGTCCTCTACCGGGGCGCCAGGATCCTCATCCTGGACGAGCCGACCGCGGTCCTGGTGCCGCAGGAGGTCGACGAGCTGTTCGGCAACCTGCGCGAGCTCAAGGCCGAGGGGCTGACCGTCATCTTCATCTCGCACAAGCTCGACGAGGTGCTCAGCATCGCCGACGCGATCACCGTGATCCGCCGGGGCACCACCGTCGCCAGCGTCGACCCCCAGGACGTCACCGCCCGCGGGCTCGCCGAACTGATGGTCGGCAGCGAGCTGCCCACTCCGGAGACCCGCGAGTCGACGGTGACGGACACGGTGGTGCTCGACGTGTCCGGCGTGACCGTCGCCGGGCCCGGCCGCCCGCTCCTGGCGGACGTCTCCTTCCCCGTGCGCGCGGGCGAGGTCGTCGGCATCGCCGGGGTCGAGGGCAACGGCCAGTCGGAGCTGATCGAGGCCATCATGGGCTTGCAGGTCCTGCAGAGCGGCGCGATCAGGCTGGGCGAGGAGGACATCGCCACCTGGTCCACGCTCAGGCGCCGCGAGGCCGGAATCGGCTACATCCCGGAGGACCGCCACCGCCAGGGCCTGCTGCTGGAGGCCTCCCTCTGGGAGAACAGGGCGCTGGGCCACCAGACCAGGCGGCCCGCCAAGAAGGGCATCTGGATCGACAGGTCGGCGACGCGGGCCGACACCGAGCGCATCGTCAAGGACTACGACGTGCGCACGCCCAGCGTCGAGACCTTGGCGCTGGCCCTGTCCGGCGGCAACCAGCAGAAGCTGATCGTCGGCCGGGAGATGAGCGGCCTGCCCAGGTTCCTCATCGCCGCGCACCCGACCCGCGGCGTGGACGTGGGCGCCCAGGCGGCCATCTGGGACCACCTGCGCAACGCCCGCGCGCTGGGACTGGCGGTCCTGCTGATCTCCGCCGACCTGGACGAGCTGATCGGCCTGTCCGACACCCTCTACGTGATCTACCGTGGTCGCCTGGTCGCCCGCCTCGACCCGGGGAACGTGACCCCCGAGCGGCTGGGCGGCTACATGACCGGCGCGATCACGAACTCCGAGGAGAGCTGATGCCCGCCGGGCTCTATCGCGCGCTGCTGACCGTGGCGGGCGCCGCGGTCGCCATCGTGCTGGCCATCGCGATCTCCAGCGTGGCGATCGTCGCGGCCGGTGCCGACCCCTTCACCGCCTTCGCCGCCTTCTTCGACTTCGGTTCCAAGGAGGCCACCCAAGTCAGCGGTGTCACCTTCATCATCAACCGGGCGGTGCCGCTGTTCATCGCCGGCCTGGCGGTGGCGGTCGGCTTCCGGATGAACCTCTTCAACATCGGCGTCGAGGGGCAGTACCGCATCGCGGCGATCTGCGCGGCCTTCGTCGGCTCGCAGTTCTCGCTGCCGGCCCCGCTGCAGATCACCTTCATCATCCTGGTGGCGATGATCGTCGGCGGCCTCTACGCGCTGATCCCCGCGGTGCTCAAGGTGACGCGGGGGGTGAACGAGGTGATCTCCACGATCATGCTGAACTACATCGCGATCAACCTAGCCGCCTTCTTGGTCCGCGGCCCGTTCGCGGGCGAGCGCAAGGAGGGCCTGCTCACCACCTCGACGCCCGAGCTGCCCGAGTCGGCGATGTTCCCCAACTTCAACTTCCTGTTCGAGATGTTCGGGCTTCCCTCGCCCAGGGGCGCGGGCCTGTGGGGCTTCGTCGGCGTGGCGATCGTCCTCGGCATCGTGCTCTGGGTGGTGCTGGAGCGCACCCGCTTCGGCTTCGAGGTCAAGGCCAGCGGCCTCAACTCGATGGCCGCCCTCGCCTCCGGCGTCAACCCGAAGAAGATGATCATCTCCGCGATGGTCCTGTCCGGCGCCATCGCCGGCCTGATCGGGCTGCCGGAGATCCTCGGCCGTACCGGCAACTACGGCACCGGCTTCACCGCCGGCCTGGGTTTCCTCGGCATCGCGGTCGCCCTGCTCGGCAGGAACAAGCCGGTCGGCATCGCGGTCGCCGCACTGCTGTTCGGCTTCCTCGACCGGGCGCAGACCCCGCTGCAGTTCGCGAACATCCCGCCCTCGGTCGTGGTGATCATCCAGGGCGCGATCGTCCTCCTGGTCGTCATCGCCAACGAGATCACCGGCAGGATGGCGCTGCGCCGGGAAGAGCGGCGCGCGGCCCGGCAACTCGGCACGACTACTCCCGTTGAGGTGGCCGTATGAGCACCGTCGCTACCGCCGAGGCCCGCCGCGTGCGCAAGTACCACCTCGGTCTTGTCGCCGTCGCGGCGCTGCTCCTGCTGCTCTCGCTGGTGCGGGTGATGTCCGGGTTCGACGACATCACCTCCTCCGGTACCTTCCAGGCGGCGCTGATGCTGGCCGTACCCATCGGGCTGGCTGGGCTCGGCGGTCTGTGGGCGGAGCGGGCCGGCATCGTCAACATCGGCCTCGAAGGCATGATGGTGCTCGGCACCTGGTTCGCCGGATGGGCGGGCTACCAGTGGGGGGCCACCGCGGCCCTGGTCGCCGGGCTCATCGCCGGCGCGCTGGGCGGCCTGCTGCACGCGATCGCCACCGTCGGCTTCGGCGTCGACCACATCATCAGCGGCGTCGCGATCAACCTGCTCGGCCCCGGCATCACCCGCTTCCTGTCGGAGGTGCTGTACGCCGAGGGCACCAAGGCCGGCGAGGCCGGCGCGGGACTCACCACCTCGCCCGCGCTCTCCTCCCAGGCCCCCTCGGTCAGCCTGCCGCTGTTCTCCTCGGGACCCGACTGGCTCGGCAGCCTGGAGGAGACGCACATCTTCCTGCTCTCCGACGTGGCGGGCATCCTGGGCGGCCTGACCCGCAACGTGAACGTCCTGGTCATCCTGGCCGTCGCGCTGATCCCGCTGACCTACTACGTGCTCTGGCACACCGCCTTCGGCCTGCGGCTGCGCTCCTCGGGCGAGAACCCGTGGGCGGCCGAGTCGCTCGGCGTCAACGTCTACCGGACCAAGTACGTCGCGACCGTCATCTCTGGCGCGCTGGCCGGGCTCGGCGGCGTCTTCCTGGTCTTCATCACCACCAAGTACGTCGAGGGCCAGACCGCGGGCCGGGGCTTCATCGGCCTCGCCGCGATGATCTTCGGTAACTGGCGTCCGGGCGGCCTGGCCATGGGCGCCTCGCTGTTCGGGTACGCCGACGGCCTGCAACTGCGCAGTTCCCAGGCCGTGACCGGCTTCTTCCTGTTCGGCGCGCTGCTGTTGATCATCTGGGCGGGGCTGCGGGTGCGCAAGCAGCTCGCCGGTCGTGGCACCGCGGAGGAGCAGCTCGCGGGCGTCAAGCACTACACCCTGCTGGCCGCCGCCGCGCTGGGCGCGGTCGTCCTGTTCTGGCTGTGGATGACCGTCGACAAGCTGCCGAACGAGTTCGTCTTCATCACACCGCACGTGCTGACGCTGCTGGTGCTCTCGGTCGCCTCGCAGCGGCTGCGGATGCCCAAGGCCGACGGCGTGCGCTACCGCCGCGGGGAGCAGCATTGAGCATCGACTGGGAGGGCCTGCGCGACGCGGCCCGCGAAGCCATGACCCACGCCTACGCGCCCTACTCCAAGTTCCCCGTGGGGGCCGCCGCGCTGGTCGACGACGGTCGCGTGGTCACCGGGTGCAACGTGGAGAACGCCTCCTACGGCATCGGCCTGTGCGCCGAGTGCGGGCTGGTCTCGGCCCTGCACGCCTCCGGCGGCGGCCGCCTGGTGGCCTTCACCTGCGTGGACGGCCACGGCGAGCTGCTCATGCCGTGCGGGCGCTGCCGCCAGCTCCTGCTGGAGCACGGCGGCCCGGAACTGCTGGTGGAGACGCCTGACGGCGTCAAATCCCTGAACGAGGTGCTGCCGTACGCCTTCGGGCCCGACGACCTGTCGCGGGGGGCGTGAATGGACGTCATCGAGGTCATCGTCACCAAGCGGGACGGCGGCGAGCTCAGCCCCGCGCAGATCTCCTGGGTGATCGACGCCTACACCTCCGGCGCGGTCGCCGACGAGCAGATGTCCGCGCTGGCCATGGCGATCCTGCTGAACGGGATGAACCGCCGCGAGATCGCCGACTGGACCCAGGCGATGATCCGCTCGGGCGAGCGCATGGACTGGTCGGCGCTGGACCGGCCGACCACCGACAAGCACTCCACGGGCGGCGTCGGCGACAAGATCACGCTGCCGCTGGCCCCGTTGGTGGCGGCCTGCGGCGCCTACGTGCCGCAGCTGTCCGGACGCGGGCTCGGCCACACCGGCGGCACGCTGGACAAACTGGAGTCCATCCCCGGCTGGCGGGCGTCGCTGTCCGGCGAGGAGATGCTCGGGGTGATCCGCTCCAGCGGCGCGGTGGTCTGCGCCGCGGGCTCGGGCCTGGCCCCCGCCGACAAGAAGCTGTACGCGCTGCGCGACGTCACCGGCACCGTCGAGTCGATCCCGCTCATCGCCTCGTCGATCATGTCGAAGAAGATCGCGGAGGGGACCGGCGCGCTGGTCCTGGACGTGAAGGTCGGCTCCGGCGCGTTCATGAAGACCGTCGAGCGGGCGCGCGAGCTGGCCGAGACCATGGTGGCGCTCGGCAGTGACGCGGGCGTGCGCACGGTGGCGCTGCTCACCGCCATGGACCGGCCGCTCGGGCGGACCGTGGGCAACGCCCTGGAGGTCGAGGAGTCGGTCGAGGTCCTCGCCGGAGGCGGCCCCGCCGACGTCGTCGAGCTGACCGTACGGCTGGCGCGCGAGATGCTGGAGGCGGCGGGCGTCTCCGGCAAGGACCCCGCCGACGCGCTCAAGGACGGCTCCGCGATGGACGCCTGGCGCCGGATGATCTCCGCCCAGGGCGGCGACCCCGACGCCGTGCTGCCCCGCGCCGCCGAGACGGTGACCGTGGAGGCTCCCGCGTCGGGCGTGCTGACCAGGCTCGACGCTTACTCCGTAGGGCTGGCCGCGTGGCGTCTCGGGGCCGGTCGGGCGCGCAAGGAGGACCCGGTGTCGTTCGGCGCGGGGGTCACGCTGCACGCCAAGCCCGGTGACCTGGTTCAGGCGGGGCAGCCGCTGCTGACCCTGCACGCCGACGAGACGGCCCGCTTCGAGCGGGGGCTGGCGGCGCTGGAGGGCGCCTACGAGGTCGGCCCGGCGGGCGACCCCGGCCTGCTCCCGCTGGTGATCGACCGCATCACCGCCTGAGGACCCTGGCGCCCGCCGTACCCTCGGGTCAGGGCGCCTGGAAGGCGGAGGCGTTCTCTCGCGCCCACTGGGCGAAGGTGCGGGCCGGGCGGCCGGTGTGCTCCTCGACGGTCGGGCCTACCTGGTAGGCGTCCTCGGCGACGTCGCCGAAGACCCGCACCTGGAACTCGATCATCTCGTCGGGCACCCAGTTGGCCGCCGCCTCCGTCCGGAACTGCTCCTCGGTGAGCTCCACCAGCGGGATCGTCCGCCCGATGGCCTCGCCGATGATGCGCAGCTTGTCGTGCACGTCGAGCCGCTCAGCCCCGGTCAGGCCGTAGGTCCTGCCGTGGTGCCCGTCCTCGGTCAGCCCCCTGACGATGACGTCGGCGATGTCGGCCTCGTGCACCATGACCGTCTTGGTGTTCACGAACGGCTCGCGTACCTCGCCCCCCGACCTGATCGTCTTGGCCCAGTCCAGCGCGTTGCTCATGAACTCGGTCGGCTGGATGTAGGTCCACTCCAGGTCGCCAGCTCGTACGGCGGGTTCGAGCGTGCTCTCGGTCCACCCGCTCAGCAGGGTCACCCGGCCCACCCCGGCCTTGAGCAGGGTTTCGACGATCTCCTCCCCGTTGCCGAGCGGCGCGTAGTCGTCGCCGCCGAAATTGATCAGGTGGACCGCCGTCACCCCGTCCAGTGCCCGCTCCAGGCTGCCGGCAACCGTCAGGTCACCCTCGGCGACCTCGACGCCCTCGGGGAAGTTCGCCTTGCCGGGCCTGCGGGTGAGCGCCCTCACCGGTCGCCCGGCCTCGGCCAGGTGGGCGATCACGTGCTTGCCGACATTGCCCGTCGCGCCGGTCACCAGAACCGTCATTGCCTCTCCTCATGCCGTCCTCGCTGTCATGACGACCATAGGAGCTATTGCGGAAGATTAGCTTCCGCATAGATATGTACGCTGCGGAAATGGTTTGTCGGGTTTCTGGGTACCGCCCTACATATGAACGGGGGAAACGACACTATGAAGATCATCGGAATGGCGGTCGCAGGCGCCGCCTTGCTGGCCGCGGCGGCCTGCGGCGGGGGCCAGAGCACGGCGCTGCAGGCCAACATCGCGGGTAAGGCGTCGCCCACGGATATGGCCACGCCTCCGGATATGCCCACGGACATGACACCCACGGACATGACACCCACGGACGATACGACCCCCACGGATGGCGCGACCACTCCGGGCGGTCCGACCACTCCGGGCGGTCCGACCACTCCGGGCGGTCCGACCACTCCGGGTGCCCCGACCACTCCGGGTGCCCCGACCACTCCAGGTGGGGCGACTCCGAGCCCCACCGAGACGGGCGGCCCCATCAGGGGGAAGGTCGCGCTCGTCGTCGCGGCCAGTGTCGCGCTGGCGGAGGTGCCGGACTCCTCGTTGCTCTCGATCGAGAGGCAGGGGGAGGGCGCGGACCGCATGTGGGACGTCTCGGTGGTCGACGACAAGGGCGCCGAGCAGAAGATGCAGGTCAAGGCCGGCAAGGTCGTCGACGGTCCGACCGCGGAGCAGGTGGACGAGGCGGAGAAGGCCAAGTACCTCAAGTGGGTCGAGGGGGACAAGATCGGTTACGCGAAGGCGGCGGAGAAGGCTCTCGCGGAGGTGCCGGACGGCCAGCTCACCATGCTCGCCCTCGACAGCCAGGACGACACGGTCATCTGGGAGGCCACCGTGACCACCCGGGACGGCGCCGAGCGCGAACTGAAGATCAACGCGGAGGACGGCTCGGTCATGAACTGAGGCGGCTGCGCCGTACGCACACGGTGTAGACATCAGCCCGCGTCGCGGTTGCGGCGCGGGCCTTCCGTGAGTGGGTGGCGCGGGGCTAGCTGAAGATCTCGGAAAGGATCGCGCGGTGCGTGGGGAGCGCTGACGCGTGGCGGGCGAGGCCATCGTCGGTGATGGACACCGCCACCCCTCGCCGGTCCGCCGGACAGCTGTTGCGGCTGACCAGGCCCGCCTTCTCCAGGCGGGCGACCACCCGGGAGAGCGCGCTCTGGCTCAGGTGGACGGCGTCGGCCAGCTCCTGGACGCGAAAGCTCCGGCAGTCGAGGGACACGATCCGGTCCAGCACCTCGAACTCGCTCGGGCCGAGATCGTGCTCGCACAGCGCGCGCTCCAGCGCGCACCAGGCGGTCGCGTGCTTGGCCAGCACCTCGTGCCAGGCCGTGAGGACGGCCTCTTCCTTCATGACGCGGAGAATACCATCGGGTTAACAAGCATGCAACTGCATTAAATTCTGTTGCATATGATGCATGTGCATGTATTGTTCTGGTTCATGTCCTCCACCACAACTCGCTGGGGCGCGCTCGCCGTGCTCTGCGCTGTGATCTTCCTCGACGCCCTGGACGTCTCGATGGTCGGCGTCGCGCTGCCGTCCATCCAGGCCGACCTCGGGCTCTCGACCTCTTCCCTGCAGTGGGTGGTCAGCGGGTACGTGCTGGGTTACGGCGGTCTTCTTCTGCTCGGGGGCAGGACCGCCGACCTGCTCGGGCGGCGCAGGGTGTTCCTGGTCGCGCTGGGCGTCTTCGCCGTGGCCTCGCTGCTCGGCGGCATCGTCGACGACGGCACGCTGCTGATCGCCGCTCGCTTCGTCAAGGGCGTCAGCGCCGCGTTCACCGCGCCCGCCGCCCTGTCCATCATCACCACGACCTTCCCCGAGGGGCCCGCCCGCAACAAGGCGCTGAGCGTGTTCACCGCCTCCGGGGCCAGCGGCTTCTCCCTCGGCCTGGTCCTGTCCGGCCTGCTGACCGAGCTGGGCTGGCGCTGGACCTTCCTGATGCCGGTGCCGGTCGCGATCATCGCGCTGATCGCCGCGCTGAAGGTGCTGCCCAAGGTGCGCGAGGAGCGCGCCGAAGGCGGCCACGACCTGATCGGCGCCGCGCTGATCACCGCCTCGATGCTGCTGCTCGTCTTCACCGTCGTGCAGGCGCCCGAGGTCGGCTGGACCTCGCTGCGCACGATCGGCTCCCTGGTCGGCGCCGCCGCCCTGCTGGGCCTGTTCGTCTTCGCCGAACTCCGGATGAAGCACCCGCTGGTCCGCCTCGGCATCCTGCGCTCGGCGCCCATCGTCCGGGCCAACCTCGGCCTGGTCATCCTGTTCGGCTCCTACGTCGGCTTCCAGTTCGTGGCCATGCAGTACTTCCAGAACCTGCTGCACTGGTCGGCCATGCAGACCGCGCTCGCGTTCCTGCCCGCCGGCCTGCTGGTCGCGCTCACCTCCACCAAGATGGGCGACTTCGCCGACCGGTTCGGCACCGCGAAGCTCATCGTCATCGGCTCGGCCGCGCTGGCCGGCGGGTACGCGGTCTTCCTGGGCATCGACGAGACCCCGAGCCTCGGCGGCCTGGTCATCCCCGGCATGGTGCTGCTGGGCATCGCGTTCGCGCTGTCCTTCCCCTCGCTCAACATCCAGGCCACCAACGGCGTCCACGACGACGAGCAGGGCCTGGCCTCGGGCCTGCTCAACACCTCCGGCCAGGTCGGCGGCGCGGTCGTGCTGGCGGTGGTCGCCGCGGTGCTCACCTCGGGCTCGGGCGAGGCCCTGACGATCGACACGCTGCGCTCGGCGATCGTGGTCCCGATGGTCCTCGCGGTCGTCGGCCTCGCCATCGCGGCGACCGGCCTCTCCTTCCGTACGGCTCCCGCCACGGCCAAAGAGGAGCAGAAGGTCTACGAGACCGTCTGACCGTCCGAGGGCTCCGCGAACTGTCGTGGAGCCCTCGGCCCGCACCCGCGTTCAGGACGGGGAATCGGGGAATGAGCGGGGTATGCGCTCCTCCGGATTCGCGGCAGTCCTGCTCTGTCTCGCCGTGCTGGCGGCCTGTGGCTCGACACCCCCGCGCGGCACCGCCACCCACAGCCCGGGCAGCGCCAGACCGCCCGCCGAGCAGCCGACCGCCTCGCAGACCCCCAGCGGCTCGATGCCGACCGGCACGGGCGACGTCGAGGTGCAGCGCCCCGCGGGCGAGCCGGTGCTGGTCAAGGGCGTCACGTTCACCAAGCTGCCGGGCCTGGACCGGGTGGTGATCAACCTGGTCGGCGAGGTGCCCGGCTACAGCGTGCGCTGGGTGAACGCGCTCATCCAGGAGGGCTCGGGCGAGCCGATCGACGTCCAGGGCGGCGCCTACCTGCAGGTGACCGTACGGCCCGCCAACGCGCACACCGACGCCGGCGTCCCCACCTGGTCCGGCGGCCCGGTCTTCCCCGCCAGGCTGGGCAACCTGCGCAGCGTGGTGAAGACCGGCGACTTCGAGGGCGTCGTCGGCATCGGGATCGTGCTCGACCACCGGGCGCCGTTCAGCGTCTATGAGCGGACCGCCCCTGACCGGCTGGTCATCGACGTGGCACACTGACCAGGTGGTGAGAAAGATCGAAGGGGCCGCCCGCATCCCGGTGCCTGGCGGCAAGACGATCGACGAGCACATCGGCCGCGTGAACAGCGGCGACGAGGGCATCTCGATCGCGCACATGGTCGCCCCGCCCGGCTGGACGGAGCCCGCCCAGACACCGGAGTTCACCGAGTACACCGTGGTGCTGCGCGGCACCGTGGTGGTCGAGCACGCGGACGGCGTGGACGAGGTGTCGGCGGGGCAGTCCATCGTCACGTCGGCGGGGGAGAAGGTGCGCTACAGCACCGGCCCCGAGGGCGCCGAGTACCTCGCGGTGTGCCTGCCCGCCTTCGCTCCGGACACGGCCCACCGGGATGAATAGGATGGGCCGATGAGCCGCCAACCGTCCCTTGACGAGATCCGCCGGGCGCCGAAGGTGCTGCTCCACGACCACCTCGACGGCGGCCTGCGGGCCGAGACGATCGTCGAGCTGGCGCGCGAGAGTGGCTACGACCGGCTGCCCACCACCGACCCCGACAACCTCCGGCAGTGGTTCGAGGAGGCCTCCGACTCCGGCTCCCTGGTCCGCTACCTGGAGACCTTCGACCACACGGTCGGGGTGATGCAGAGCCGCGAGGCGCTGGTCCGGGTGGCCGCCGAGTGCGCCGAGGACCTGGCGGCCGACGGCGTCGTCTACGCCGAGGTCCGCTACGCCCCCGAGCAGCACACCACAACCGGGCTCTCCCTCGACCAGGTCGTGGAGGCGGTGCTGGAGGGGTTCAGGATCGGCTCGGAGGGGCGCGGCATCAGGGTGGGCACGCTGCTCACCGCCATGCGCCATCAGGCCAGGTCGATGGAGATCGCCGAGCTGGCGGTGCGCTATCGCGACGTCGGCGTGGTCGGCTTCGACATCGCGGGCGCGGAGGCGGGCTACCCGCCCACCCGCCACCTCGACGCCTTCGAGTACCTGCAGCGGGAGAACGCCCACTTCACCATCCACGCCGGTGAGGCGTTCGGCCTGCCGTCGATCTGGCAGGCCATCCAGTGGTGCGGCGCCGACCGGCTCGGGCACGGCGTGCGGATCATCGACGACATCTCGGTCTCCGGCGACGGCAGCGCCAAGCTCGGCCGGCTGGCCGCGTACGTGCGTGACAAGCGCATCCCGCTGGAGATGTGCCCCACGTCCAACCTGCAGACGGGCGCCGCGACCTCGATCGCCGAGCACCCGATCGGCCTGCTGCGCGGCCTGCACTTCCGGGTGACCGTCAACACCGACAACCGGCTGATGAGCTCCACGACCGTGTCGGGCGAGTTCGCCAAGCTGGTCGAGGCGTTCGGGTACGGCTGGGACGACCTGCAGTGGTTCGCGGTCAACGCGATGAAGTCGGCGTTCCTGCCGTTCGACGAGCGGCTGGCGCTCATCAACGGTGTGATCAAGCCGGGCTTCGCGCAGCTCAAGTGGCAGGGATGAAGCAGACCTACCGGTCGATGACCGGCTATGTGCTCGGCTGGGTGTGGGTGGCCTTCGTCGCCTACAACATCTGGGATCTGACCGCCCACTACAACGGCAAGGCGTCGCTGGTGGCGGGCGCCGTACTGGGCGTGCTGACCGCGATCGTCTACATCACCGCGCTGCGCCCCGCCACGACGGTCGCCGAGGACGGGCTGCGGGTGCGCAACCCGTTCAGGTCCTCGTTCCTGCCCTGGGCGAGCGTGGGGGACGTCACGGTGTCGCACGCGATCAGCGTCGAGCACAGCGGCGATCAGGTGCTGCGGCTGTGGACTCCGCAGGCGTCGGCGCGCGAGCGGGCCAAGGCGAGCCGCCGCGGCGCGCCCAAGACCCAGCGGGGGAAGTACAAGACCGAGCCGACACTGTCCAAGGGTGAGCAGGCGGCGGCCGAGGCGCTGTCCGGCAAGACGCACGCGGACTGGGTGGCCGAGCAGATCAACGAGCAGGCCGAGGCGGCCAGGCGCCGCAAGGAGCAGCCCGCCCCGGCCAAGGTGAGCTGGGCGATCGACTCCCTGGTGGCGTGCGCGCTGGCCCTGGCCCTGGTGGTCGCGGCCATCCTCGCCTGACCAGCGGCTCTGCGCTCCAGGAGGGGTGGGAGCGCAGAGCGGCCTGGCTTCGGTCAGCAGCCCCAGTGCTGGTGGTAGACCCTGAAGACGTCGTTCCACGGACCGACGTCGATGGTCCTCCTGGCCCCCGCGCAGTGGTACTGGTTGGAACCGAAGATCCTGGTCACGAAGATCCACTCATTGCGGTCGTCGCAACTGGTGTACAGCGCCTGGGTGCCGGCTCGGTGCAGGCCGCACGCCATGGCGGCGGTCCGCTCGACGGCCGTGGCGGCCGAGGCGGCTGCCGGGCCTGCCGTGAGCAGGGCGATGGCGGTCAGCGCGGTGGCGGTCATGGCTTTCCCACTGAATCGACGTCGACTCACTTCTTGAGCTCCTTCTGGTAGCGCCACCGGACGCGGTGGCGGGTTCGACAGACGAATCGTCGCGCCGTACGGCGGGCGGCCAGGAGGGGTTTCCCGTCGCCTTCGGAGGTGGGGGGACGAGGAAACCGTGGCGTATCCGGGCGAAAGCTACTGGTCACTCGCATCGTGGGGTCGTCGGCCGGTACCGGCGACTACGCTCTGTGAGCGTCGATGGCCGGTGAGTGGAGACGGGTGCGCGTGGAGAAGCCTGACGATTCGGGTGCCTCGCCGGGGGCCAGGCTGCGGGGGCTGCGGCTGGAGCGTGGGCTGTCCCTCAACGAGCTGTCCCGGCTGACGCACTACAGCAAGGGCTATCTCAGCAAGGTCGAGACGGAAGAGAAGCGGCTGACCGCCGATGTGGCGCGCCGGTGTGACGCGGTGCTGGAGTCCGGCGGCGAGCTGCGAAGCCTGGTCTCGGCGGTGGGCGAGCCGGTCGCGTGCCCGTACCGGGGGCTCAGCGCCTACGGGACGGAGGACTCGCGCTGGTTCTTCGGCCGGGAGCATGCGGTCGGGGTGCTCGTGGGGTGGCTGGCCGAGCGCATGGAGGGGCCGCTGGCCGTGGTCGCTCCTTCGGGGGCGGGCAAGTCGTCGCTGCTGCGGGCGGGGTTGCTGCCCGCCATCTCCCGGGGTGCGCTGCCTGAGGCGGATTCTTGTACGTGGCCCGTCGTGCTGTTCACACCCGGGGAGCGTCCGGTCGGTGAACTGACGGCCCGGATCTCCGCCGTCACCGGGCTCGCGGTACCGGCTCTGGTTCGGGCGCTTGTGGAGGGCCCGGCGGCCTTCGCCGCGCGCGTCCGGACCGCTCTCATCGAGCGCGGGGAGGAGCGGCGTCTGGTTCTGGTCGTCGATCAGCTTGAGGAGATCTTCACTCTCTGCCGTGACCCGGTCGAGCGGCGCGTCTTCCTGGGGGCGGTGCTCGCCCTGGCCGGGGGCCCATCGTCCTGTGGGCATGCTGCGGCGCTGGTCGTGCTCGGTGTGCGGGCCGACTTCTATGGGCACTGCCTGGCCTACCCGGACCTGGTGGCGGCCCTGCGGGAGGGGCAGTTCCCGCTGGGGCCGATGACTCTGGCCGAGCTGCGCGAGGTGATCACCGCGCCCGCCCACGCGGCCGGTCTGACCCTGGAGCCGGGGCTGGTGGAACTCCTGCTGCGGGACCTGGGCGTACCCGCCGAAGTGGTGGGAGCCGAGGCGGGCCCGGTGTACGAGCCCGGGGCGCTGCCGCTGCTCTCCCACGCCCTGCTGACCACCTGGCAGCAGCGCCGGGGCGACACCCTGACCGTGGACGGCTATCGGCTGACCGGCGGGATCGGCGGGGCGGTGGCCGCCACGGCCGAACGCGTCTTCACTCGGCTGGAGCCCGGCCAGCAGGAGATCGCCCGCCGGGTGCTGCCGCGCCTGGTGTGTGTCGGCGAGGACGACACCCTGACCCGTCGGCCGGTCGACGTCAGGCGGCTCCCGAGCGCCCACTTCCCGGCGGAGGCCACCTTCGAGGTGATCGAGTCCTTCGCCCGCGCCCGGCTGCTCACCCTGGACGCCGACCACGCCCAGCTCGCCCACGAGGCGCTGTTGCGCGCCTGGCCCCGGCTGCGCGAGTGGATCCACGCCGACCGCGACGGCCTGCGCGTCCACCGGCAACTCGCGGAGGCGGCCGAGGGGTGGGAGCGCGAAGGCCACGATCCCTCCCTGCTGTATCGCGGCACCCGCCTCCGGGCGGCCCGGGACTGGGCCGCGTCCGGCGGCGCCGTGCTGACCGAGCTGGAGCAGCGCTTCCTCGACGCCGGGCTTGCCGGGCAGGCCGCCGAGCAGGCCGCGGCCCATGTTCGCGCCCGTCGCCGCCGTCAGGCCGTCACCGGGCTGGCCGTGCTGCTGGCTCTCACGCTCGTCGCCACGGTGGTGGCCGTCGCCGCCGCCCGCACCGCCGAGACCCAGCGCCGGCTCGCCCACCAGCAGAAGTCCCTGGCCCTGTCCCGCCACCTGGCGCTGCAGAGCGAGAGCCTGCTCGGCACCGACCCCACCACCGCGCAGCTGCTCGCGGTCACCGCGCACCGGATCGCCGGCACCCCCGACGCCCGGCGCGGCATGCTGAGCGCCTTGGCCCACCCCGCGCGCGAAGTCCTCACCGGCCACACCGCCTCGGTGGTGAGCATGGCCTTCAGCCCCGACGGCCGCATCATGGCCAGCGCCTCCCACGACCGGACGGTACGGCTGTGGGACACGGCCACCTGCCGCCCGCTCGGCACGGCCCTGACCGGCCACACCGGCGGGGTCACCACGGTGGCGTTCAGTCCTGACGGGCGCACGCTGGCCAGCGCCGGCCTCGACCGGACGGTACGCCTGTGGGACGTGGCCACCCGCCGTCCCCTCGGGGAACCCCTCGTCGGCCACACCGATCATGTGCTCGACGTGGCCTTCGGTCCCGGCGGTCTTACGCTGGCCAGCGCCGGAGCCGACCGGACGGTGCGGCTGTGGGACGTGGCCACGCGCGGCCGGATCGGCGAACCCCTGCGCGGCCACACCGGCTTCGTCAACGCGGTGGCGTTCAGCCCGGACGGCCGCACGCTGGCCGGTGCCGGTGACCGGAGCGTACGGCTGTGGGATCCGCTCACCGGCCGCCAGATCGGCAGGCCCCTGAACGGCGAGGCGCTCGATGTGGCGTTCAGCCCGGACGGCCGCACCCTGGCCGTCGCCGGTGACGACGAAGCGGTGCGGCTGTGGGACGCCGCCACCGGCCGCCCCGCCGGTGATCCCCTGCTCGGGCGGGCCGACCACCGGTTCGGAACGGTGGCGTTCAGCTCCGACGGGCGGACCCTGGCGGGTGGTGGACGTGGTGGGGACGGCGCGGTGCTGGTGTGGGACGTGGTCACCCGCCGCCAGGTCGGAGCGCCGCTGAGCGGCCACGCCGGCTGGGTGAGTGGCGTCGCGTTCAGCCCGGACGGGCGGGTGCTGGCCAGCGCGGGCGGTGACAAGTCGGTCCGGTTGTGGGACCTGGTCGCCCGCCGCCCGGTCGGCGTACCCCTGGCCGGTGCGGGCGTGGTCGACGCGGTGGCGTTCAGTCCCGACGGGCGGACGCTCGCCGGAGGCGGTTCCGGCGAGGACGCGACGGTGCGGCTGTGGGACCTGGTCACCCGCCGTCCCATCGGCGCGCCTCTCGCCGGGCACACCGGCGCGATGTCCGAGCTGGAGTTCAGCCCCGATCGGCGCACGCTGGTCAGCGCCGACGGCGCGGGCGTGGTGCTGCTGTGGGACGCGGTCACGTGGCGCCGGATAGGCCCCCTCACAGACGCGTACGCCAGTGAAGCGGCGTTCAGCCCGGACGGCCGGGTGCTGGTCAGCGCCAGCGGTGGCACCAACCCGGACGAGGACGACATCCAGCTCTGGGATGTGGCCACCCGCCGCCCGCTCGGCGCGCCTCTGACCGACCGGGCCGAGGGGGTGACGGACGTGGAGTTCAGCCCGGACGGGCGCATCCTGGCCGTCGCGAACGCCCGCGCCGACCCCGGCGCGGAGGTGCTAGGGAACGGCGGCATGGTGCGGTTGTGGGATGTGGCCACGCGGCGCCCGATCGGCGCGCCCCTGGTCGATCAGGTGGGCGGGGTGTCCGATGTGGAGTTCAGCCCCGATGGGCGAGTTGTGGCCGGTGCGGTGAGCGACAGGTCGGTGCGGTTGTGGGAGGTGGCCACCGGTCGTCCGATCGGGGCGCCCCTCGCCCAGCACGCCGACGGGGTGACGGATGTGGAGTTCAGCCCGGACGGGCGGACCCTCGCCGGTGCGGGCCACGACGGGACGGTGCGGCTGTGGGATGTGGCCACGCGGCTGCCGATCGGCGCGCCGCTGGTGGGGCATGCGGGTTCCGTCAACGCGATGGCGTTCGGTCCTGACGGGCGCGTCCTGGCCAGTGGTGGCGACGACGGGACGGTCCGGCTGTGGGATGTGGCGGTGGCGGCCGATCCGGCGGCGGAGCTCTGTGCCATCGCCGGGCGCTCACGCTCGGCCGTACCGGCGGGGCTGACCCGGGAGGAGTGGGAGCGGTATCTGCCGGGGGAGCCGTATCAGGAGGTGTGTTCTTCCGTGCTCTGAACGGGCTACGGCATGCTTGACGCTCCCGGAATGGCATGGTTAGGTTTGCCTTACCTAAATAAGGTATGCCTAACTCGAGGGGCCGATGTGAAGCGCCGTTTCGTTGCTCTGGTTGCTGTGGGGCTGCTCGGCCTGACGGGGTGCGGCGGCGGCGCGGGAGCCCAGGAAGCGCCCGCCCCCTCCGCGACGACCGCGCAGGCGGCTAGGATCATCCCGCTCAACAGCGACGTCGCCGAGATCGTCTTCGCGCTCGGGCTCGCCGACCAGGTCGTCGGCGTCGACCTGTCCGCGATGGGCCTGCCCGAGGCGCGCGGCAAGAAGCAGATCGGCTACCAGCGCACACTCGCCGCCGAAGGCATCCTCTCGCTCAAGCCCACCGTCCTGGTCGGCACCGAGGAGGCCGGACCGCCGGCGGTCATCGAACAGCTCAAGGGCGCGGGCGTCCCACTCGTCCTGGTGCCCACCGGCGCCGCCTCCGTCGACGACGTACCCGGCAAGATCGAGCAGGTCGCCCAGGCGCTCGGCGTCGCCGACCAGGGCAAGCGGCTCGCCGCCGGCACCAAGACCGAGATCGACGCCGCCAAGGGGCGCGTCGACGCGGCCAAGAAGCCGAGGGTCGCCTTCCTGTACCTGCGCGGGCAGTCCAAGACTTACCAGCTCGGCGGCGCGGGTACCCGGGCCGACGCGATGATCACGGCCGCCGGCGGAGTGGACGCGGGCACCGAGGCCGGGGTGAAGGGCTTCAAGCCGATCACCGCCGAGGCCATGGTCGAGGCCGCGCCCGACGTCATCCTGGTGATGAAGATGGGGCTGGAGTCCGTCGGCGGTGAGCAGGGCCTGCTGAAGCTGCCCGGCGTCGCGCAGACCCCGGCGGGCGAGAACAAGCGCATCGTGTCGGTCGACGACCTGGAACTGCTCGGCATGGGGCCGCGCACCGGCAAAGCCCTCGACCAGCTCGTCACCGCCTTCCAGAAGTGAGCACCCCCACCAAGAACGCGGTGGGGTCCGCGTCCCACAGCGCGGGCCCCACCGGAGCCGCCGGCCGGGAGGCGTCCGCACCGCTCCCCGGCCGTACGGCCATGAAGATCGCGCTGATCCCCGTCCTGACGATGCTGCTCGCCACGCTCTGCGTCGCATCGGCGGGGATCGGCGCGGTCCGCGTACCGTTCGGCGAGGTGCTCACCTCGCTGTTCGGCGGCGGCACCGCGCACGACCAGGTGCTGTGGCAGATCCGCTTCCCGCGCGTGGTGCTGGCCGTGCTGGTCGGCGCGGCCCTGTCGGTGGCGGGCGCGGGCATGCAGGGCGTGTTCGGCAACCCGCTGGCCGAACCGGGCGTCATCGGCGTCTCCTCCGGCGCGGCGGTCGGCGCGGTGGGCGCGATCGTGCTCGGCGTCACCGCCTTCGGGCAGTGGACGGTGGCGGTCGCGGCGTTCGCCGGCGGGCTGCTCACCACCTTCGCCGTGTACGCGCTGGCCAGGTCGCAGGGCCGTACCGAGATCGTCACGCTGGTGCTGACCGGCATCGCGATCAACGCGATCGCCTGGGCGGTCGTCGGCCTGTTCACCTTCCTGGCCGACGACGCCGAGCTCAGGTCGATCTCCTTCTGGAACCTCGGCACCCTCGGCGGCGCCACCTGGCCGTTGATCGGCGCGGTCGTGCCGTTCGTCGTCGCCGGGCTGGCCCTCATGCCGCTGTTCGCCCGCTCCCTCGACCTGCTCGCGCTGGGCGAGCGCGGGGCACGGCACCTCGGCGTCGACACCGAGCGGGTACGGCTGGCGGTCATCTTCCTGGCCTCCCTGCTCACCGGCGCCTCCGTCGCGGCGGCCGGGGCCATCTCCTTCGTCGGGCTGGTCGTGCCGCACCTGATCAGGCTGATCGCCGGGCCCGGCCATCGCGTGCTGCTGCCCGCCTCCGCGCTCGCCGGCGCGTGCGTGCTGCTGCTCGCCGACCTCGTCGCCAGGACCGTCGCGGTGCCCGCCGAGCTGCCCATCGGCGTGCTGACCGCGCTGCTCGGCGGGCCGTTCTTCCTGTGGTTGCTTCGCCGTACCCGGGCTCAGCAAGGAGGGTGGGCGTGATCCGCGCGGCCGAGGTGTCGCTGTCGGCCGGTCAGGCGACGCTGCTCGACCAGGTATCGATGGCCGTGGACGCGGGGGAGCTGGTGGCCGTCGTCGGGCCGAACGGGGCGGGTAAGTCGTCGCTGCTGTCGGTGCTCGCCGGAGACCAGCGGCCCGGCTCGGGTACGGTCACCGTCGCCGGGCAGGACGTCTTCTCGTTGCGCCCGGCGAAGCTGGCCAGGCTGCGGGCCGTACTGCCGCAGCGGGTCACCCTGGCCTTCCCCTTCACCGTGGCCGAGGTCGTGGAGATGGGCCTGCACGCGCGGCGGCGGGACGGGGGCGGCGAAGCCGTGGCGCGGGCGCTGGCGGTCACCGACGTCGCCCACCTCGCCGGGCGGCGGTACCCGACGCTGTCGGGCGGCGAGCAGGCCCGCGTCTCGCTGGCCAGAGTCCTGGTGCAGCAGGCGCCGGTCCTGCTCCTCGACGAGCCCACGGCCGCGCTCGACCTGCGCCACCAGGAGCAGGTGATGCGCGTCGCCAGGGACCGGGCGGCCGAGGGCGACGCCGTAGTGGTCGTCCTGCACGACCTGAACCTGGCCGCCGCCTACGCCGACCGGGTCGTGCTCCTGCGCGACGGCCGGATCGCCGCGCAGGGCCCGCCCGCCGAGGTCCTCGACGCCGAGGTGCTCAGCGACGTGTACGCCTGCCCCGTGGAGGTGCGCGGCACCGGCGAGGAACTGCTGGTGCTGCCCCGGCGGGTCAACTGAGCAGGTCGGCGGTGTCGAACTCGCCCGAGACCCGCTTGCCGTCCGTCACCCGCAGGCGCAGCAGCTCGCCGCCGTCCCCTGAGCCGAGCACCAGTTCGTCCCGGCCGTCGCGGTCGTAGTCCCCGGCGGCCAGCGGTGTCGCGTTCGCGCCGCCCGCCGCCGCCCCGCCGAGCCGCAGGCCGTCCCGCCCGCCCCAGAAGACCCGCACGGGCCCCCGGGAGGTCTTCTGGTAGGCGCCGCCGCCGTAGGCCAGGTCGTCGTGGCCGTCTCCGTCGAAGTCGCCGGCCACCGCCCGTCCGCCACTCAGGTTCCTGAACACGTGTGCCTCGCGGCCGCCGAAGTAGACGGTCAGCACCCCGGCGACGCCCGGCGGCTCGGTCTCGAAGCCCGGCTCGTTGTTGCGGCTGCCGTCGTCGGCCACCACCACATCCCTGGTCCCGTCGCCGTCGAAGTCGCCCCACGCCGACGCCACGCCCGCGTTGAGCTTGCGGCCCCGCTCGGCCAGCCCGCCGGGCCCGGCCGGCACCAGCCAGGCGGGCACCTGCTCGCCGTCGTCGGCCTCGTTGACGAGCAGGCCGGTGGCCCGCCCCGCGCCTATCGCGTCGGCGGTCATCCGCCAGAAGTCGCCGCCGGTCGGCGAGGGCCGCAGTGTGTGCCTGGCCGGAGCGCCCGCGCGGGTGAACGGCCCGTACAGCACGGCGAGGTCGCCGTCCATCCCGTTGGCCCCGTCGAACGACATCGCCAGGTCGGCCGCGCCGTCGCCGTCGAAGTCGCCCGCCGTCGCGCCGGAACGGAGCCTTTCCTCCTTCACCGGCAGCCGCAGCGCCGTAGGGGCTCGTCCTCCGTCCACGCCCGAAGGGCCGCCCCAGAAGACGTGCAGCGAGTACGGCGCCTCGGAGCCGGGCACGCCGCCGCGTGCGACAACGTCGGCGAAACCGTCGCCGTCGAGGTCGGCGGTGGTGGCGGGGGGAGTGGCCGACCAGAGTTCCAGGGTCTTGCCGGTCACGACCGTTCTGGCGTCGGGGGAGAGGCCGTGGCGGGAGCCGTACAGGATGATGAGGGTTGTGCCGTTCTCGTCGGGGGCGTCTACGAGGAGGTCCTGGTAGCCGTCGCCGTTGATGTCGTGGGCCCGGCTCGGGGGCTCGCCCTTGGCGGGTTCACGGGTGGGGGCCGAGGCGGCGGGGGTGAGGGCGCCCCACGATGGCGGGTCGGCGGCGCAGCCGGTGAGCGTGAGCGTCAGCGCCGGAAGAAGCGCGGCGGCGGTCACGACCTGGCAGACCCTCATCGTCCTCCCCTTCGACAGGAGGGCTCATCGTAACCTTGACTTTGACACCGTGTGAGGCCATAGACCGGGAGTCATCATGTTCAGCATCGGAGACTTCGCCAGGCTCGGGCTCGTGTCGACGCGCATGTTGCGCCACTACGACGCGATCGGGCTGCTACGGCCCGCGCACGTCGACCCCGGCACCGGCTACCGCTCCTACCAGGCCGGACAGCTCGCCAGGCTCAACCGAGTCGTCGCGCTCAAGGATCTCGGCTTCACCCTCGAACAGGTGCGCTCGATCCTCGACGAGAAGGTCAGCACGGAAGAACTGCACGGCATGGTACGGCTGCGCCGCGCCCAGCTGGAGGAGCGGATCGCCGCCGACCGGGCCAGGCTGCTCAGCGTCGAGGCGAGGCTCCGGACGATCGAGAGGGAGGGGCACATGAAGACCGACGAGGTCGTGCTCAAGTCCGTCGCACCCGTCAGGGTGGCGGGGCTGTCCGCCAGGGCCGCCAGCTACGAGACCGAGGACATCGGGCCGGTGATCCAGCCGCTGTTCCACGAGGTGTGCGGGCGGATGGACGCGGCGGGCAAGCCGTACGTGGGGCCCGGCATCGCCCACTATGTGCCTGAGGACGACGGCGGCGTGCTGGTCCACGCCTCCTTCGAGGCCACCTTCGGCCCCGAGGACGCCGTCGGCCTGGACCTGTTCGACCTGCCCGGCATCGAGACCGCCGCCACGATCATCCACCGCGGCCCGATGGACGACATCGGCAGCACCTTCCAGACCCTCGCCCACTGGATCGAGGAGAACGGCTACCGCTCCGTCGGCCTGGCCCGCGAACTCTCCCTGCACTGCCCGCCCGACCACGCCGAATGGGTCCACGAACTCCAAATCGAGATCACCAAGGCCTAACCCCGCCACGCGTCGATCAGGTCACCGGGCGTGACGTGGCTGACCCCCTCGACCACGCACCCACTCCGCGAGACGGCATAGAGCGGAGTGGAGCTGTCGGCCCCCGGCAGCTTCGCCCGGCGAACGACGAGCTCACTCAGATCATGCTGGTCGAAGGGCCGGTTCTCCAGCCACTTGATCGACCCCGCCATCGTGATCCGCCTGGCCACCGGCTCACGGTCGGCACCTACGATGTCGATCTCAGGATCGTTCGTACGCGTCCAGTAGCCGCCTATCGCGCCCGTCCCCTCCGGGAGCCCGTCCATCCGCCGCAGCGACTCGCGGATGACGGGCTCGACGGCCATCCCACGCCAGGACGGCCACGACCGGCGGATCCGCTCCACGACCAGGTCACCGCGCCCCCGCTCGATCTCGGGCAGGTACGGCTCGATGAAAGGCAGCCAGAACCGCAGATGCGGATCGGCGACGTGGTAGCGGTGCTCGCGCGACGGCTTGCCGGACAGCGGGGCCTCGGAGACGATCATGCGTTTCTCCAGGAGAACCCGCAACGCCCGGCTAAGGGAGGCCTGCGGCATCCCGCCGGTGGCCCGGCTGATCGAGGAGAAGGTCCGCTGCCCGGCGCCGATCACGCTCAGCACGTCCCTGGCCTGGGCCTCCGGCGGGAACTCGGCCGCGAGCGACCTCTCCCCGCTGACCGCCAGTGCGGAGATCGGATCGGGGACGCTCCGCTCCAGGTACTCCCACAGTGACGCCCCCACCGGCCACTCCTCGCAGATGTGCGGGAACCCGCCGGAGATCAGATGGGCGTCGAACGCCTCCGGTGCGCCGAGGTCGAGCAGCTCACCCACGTCGGCCGGGGTGAGGGGGTGGATCAGCATGTCGGTGGCACGCAGGTAGAAGGGCCGGTCGTACTGGTTGATCGCCTCCATCATGGACAGGTCAGAGCCGATCAGCAGGAGCAGCACCGGGCGCCTGGAGAACTCGCGGTCGAACAGTTCCTGAAGGGTTCCCTCCAGTGAGGGATCGCCGCTGATCAGGAACGGCAGTTCGTCGATGACCACCACGCTGGGAGAGTCCTGCGGAAGCGCGTCCACGAGCAGGCGGAGGGCGGCTTCCCACGAGTCCGGGGTGACGACGTCGAAGAGATCCGCGCCGGGGAGAGTCGAACGGCGGGCCACCTCCTGGAACCGCTGAAGCTGCATGCGAGTGGGGCGCGTGTTCGCGGCGAAGAACAGATGAGGCAGGCCCGACCTGGCCACGAACTCCTCGGCGAGCCGCGATTTACCCACCCGGCGGCGGCCGCGCATCAGGATGGCCCGGCCTGGCCGCCCTAGCCGGCCACCCGCCGCGGCGGTGGACAGCAGCCGGTTCAGGCTGGCCAGCTCACGCTTTCGGCCGATGAATCCGGCCATCGCTCCAACACTCACCGCTGAGTGTTCCACGTTTGAGTGTTCCACGGCATGGATCTGGAGTGCCGGTCCGAATCCGGCCGGTTGGTGAGGGTCTGGGCTGTTACAGGCCCAGTGCGGTGCGCAGGTCTGTGGACAGGGCTTCCAGGGCGGTGGTGGCCTGTGCGCGGGCCGTGGACACCTCGCCGGTGACCGGGACGACCACTTCCAGGTAGGACTTGAGCTTCGGTTCGGTGCCCGAAGGGCGGACGACGACGCGGGCGCCGCCGGACAGGCGGTAGCGCAGGCCGTCGGTCGGGGGCAGGCCGCCCGCGCCCTCACGCAGGTCGTCGACCGCCTCGACCGTGCGGCCCGCCAGCGTGGCCGGCGGGTTGGCGCGCAGCCGGGTCATCGCCTCGGTGATGAGTGACAGGTCGCCGACCCTGACCGAGAGCTGCGAGGTGGCGTGCAGGCCGTAGCGCCTGGCCTGGTCGTCGAGCAGGTCGAGCAGGGTACGGCCGTCGCGCTTGGCGTCCGCCGCCAGGCCCGCCACGGTGAGCGCCGCGCCGATGCCGTCCTTGTCGTGCACGGGCAGCCACGAGCCCTTGGTCTCGGAGCCCGGCTCGGTGTCGGAGCCGACGCTGTAGCCCAGGGCCTCCTCGTAGCCGAAGAGGAGGCCCTCGCCCGCCTTCATGATCCACTTGAAGCCGGTGAGGGTCTCGGCGTGCCGTACGCCGTAGGAGTCGGCGATCCTGCCCAGCAGTGAGGAGGACACGATCGTGGTCGCGACCAGGCGATCGTCGCCCGAGGTGAGGCGGAGGACCCGCTCGGCGAGGAGGCCGCCGACCTCGTCGCCGGTCAGCATCCGGTAGGCGCCGTCGCCCACCGGCACGCCGACCGCGCACCGGTCGGCGTCGGGGTCGTTGGCCAGCACGAGGTCGGCGCCGACGCGGGCGGCCAGGGCGAACGCGAGGTCCATCGCGCCCGGCTCCTCGGGATTGGGAAAGGCGACGGTCGGGAACTCGGGATCGGGCTCGCGCTGCTCGGGTACGGCCACCGGCGCCTCGAACCCCGCGGCGGTGAACGCCCTGGCCAGCGTGCCGGCCCCGACACCGTGCAACGGCGTGTAGGCGATCCGCAGCTCACGCGCCTCACCCAGCGGCAGCGCGGTCACCGCCTCGACGTACGCGGCCACGATGGAGTCGTCGAGCTGGACGAACAAGCCCGCGGCGCCGGAGGCGGGAGGGCCCAGCGGGAGCTCGTCCACGCGGCCCACCGCGTCGATCGCCGCCGAGATCCGCGCGTCCACCGGCGGCACGATCTGCGAACCGTCACCCCAGTAGACCTTGTAGCCGTTGTCCCGGGGCGGGTTGTGGCTGGCGGTGACCGTGACCCCGGCGTCTGCGCCGAGCCGGCGGACCGCGAAGGCCAGCACAGGCGTGGGCAGCGGCCCGGGAAGCAGCGAGGCGCGCAACCCGGCGCCGGTCAGCACGGCGGCGGTGTCACGGGCGAACACGTCGGACTTGTGCCGCGCGTCGTACCCGATCACCACATGCCGGCCGGGTCCGAGGACGGCGGCCAGTCCGGCGGCGGCGCGCATCACGGTGACCCGGTTCATCCGGTTGGGGCCCGCGCCGAGTTCGCCGCGCAGGCCCGCCGTACCGAACTCCAGCCTGGTCTCGAAGCGGTCGCGCAGGGCGGCCAGGTCGCCGGAGTCGAGCAGGGCGGTCAGTTCCGCCCGGGTGTCCGGGTCGGGGTCCTGGGCCAGCCAGTCCCGCGCCCGCCGCGCCAGGTCTTCCACGATCACGCCGCCTCTCCCGCTACAGCTTGTCGACGACCTGCGCGAGCAGGACACCCATCCTGGCGGCTGTGGCCCGGCCCACCTCCAGGACCTCCTCGTGGTTGAGCGGCTCGTCGGCCAGCCCCGCGCCGGGGTTGGTGACCAGGGAGATGCCGAGCACTTCGAGGCCCGCCTCGCGCGCCGCGATCGCCTCCAGGACAGTGGACATGCCGATCATGTCCCCGCCCAGCGTGCGCAGCATGCGGATCTCGGCGGGCGTCTCGTAGGTGGGGCCGCGGAAGGCGACGTAGACGCCTTCGGCGAGCGACGGGTCGATCTCCTTCACCAGCGCGCGCAGGCGCTTGGAGTAGACCTCGGTGAGGTCGAGGAAGGTGGTGCCGGTGATCGGGTTCGCGCCGGTCTTGTTGATGTGGTCGCTGATCAGCACCGGGTCGCCGACGTTCTGCGTCTCGGGGCGCAGCCCGCCGGCCGCGTTGGTCAGCACCACGCTCCGCACGCCCGCCTTGGCGGCCGTGCGGATGCCGTGGACGACCTCGTCGGGGCTGCGGCCCTCGTACAGGTGGGTGCGGCCCAGGAAGATCAGGGCCGCCCTGCCCGAACCCGTGCGAACCACCCGTACCTTGCCGCCGTGCCCGGCGACCGCGGGCGGCGCGAAGCCGGGCAGGTCGGTCAGCGGGACCTCGGCGACGGTCTCGCCGATGGCGTCGGCCGCGGGAACCCACCCCGAGCCCATGACCAGGGCGACATCGAAGGAGTCGAGACCGGTGGCGGCCTTCAGCGCGGCGGCGGCGTCTTCGGCAAGCGTGTACGGATTGGTCACCTCAGTAGTTTAGGAGCAGTTTGTCCAGCACCCGCACCCCGAACCGCAGGGCGTCGACCGGCACCCGCTCGTCCACGCCGTGGAACATCGCGGCGAAGTCCATCCCGGCCGGCAGCCGCAGCGGCACGAACCCGAACCCGCGCACCCCCAGGTCGGCGAAGAACGTCTTGTTGTCGGTGCCCCCCGACATGCAGTACGGCACCGCCCGCGCGGTCGGATCCTCCTCCTTGAGCGCCGCGATCATCGCCTCGACCAGCGCCCCGTCGAAGGTCGTCTCCAGCGCGATGTCCCGCTGCACGAACTCGCGCCGCACGTTCGGGCCGAGCAGCTCGTCGACGGTCTTGAAGAACTCCTCCTCGTACCCGGGCAGGAACCGCCCGTCCACCACCGCGCTCGCCTGGCCGGGGATCACATTCGCCTTGTACCCGGCCTCCAGCATGGTCGGGTTCGTGGTGTGGCTGAGCGTCGCGCCGACGAACCTGACCAGCGGGCCCAGCTTCTCCAGCACGGGGGCCGGGTCGTCCGGGTCGAACGGCAGGCCGAACGCGTCGGACACCTCGGCGAGGAAGCGCCGCACGGTGGGCGTGAGCTGGAGCGGCCACTCGTGCGCGCCGAGCCGGGCCACGGCCTTGGCCACCTCGGTGACGGCGTTGTCGGAGTTCAGCATGGAGCCGTGGCCGGCCGTACCGTCGGCGATGAGGCGCATCCAGGCGAGGCCCTTCTGCGCGGTCTCGATCAGGTAGAGGCGCAGCGACGGGTCCACCTCCAGGGAGTAGCCGCCCACCTCGCTGATCGACTCGGTGACGCCGTCGAACAGCTCGCGGTGGTGGGCGGTGAGGTACTTGGCGCCGTACACGCCGCCCGCCTCCTCGTCGGCCACCCAGGCGAAGACCAGGTCGCGCCGGGGCCTGCGGCCTTCGGTGACCATCTGACGCAGGACGGCCAGCATCATGGCGTCCATGTCCTTCATGTCCACGGCGCCGCGGCCCCAGATGTAGCCGTCGCGGATCTCCCCGGCGAACGGGTCCACCGTCCAGTCGGCCGCGTTGGCCGGGACGACGTCGAGGTGGCCGTGCACGAGCAGGGCGGGCAGCGACGGGTCGGTGCCCTCGATCCTGGTCACCACATTGCCCCGGCCGGGGGCGCTCTCCACGTAGGTGGCCTCGACGCCGACCTCGGCCAGCCTGGCCATGACGACCTCGGCCGCGGCGCGCTCGCCGGGGCCGCTGCCGTCGCCGTAGTTGCTGCTGTCGACCCGGATCAGCTCGACGCAGAGCTCGGCGACTTCCTTCTCAGCGGGGGTCATTCGTGTACTCCAGGGTGAGCAGGCCCGACTTGCGCAGGTGACCACGCTTGTAGGCACGGGTGATGAGGGTGACGTTGACGTCGGTGACATCGTCCAGCGGGCCGACGACGCCGGTGAGGAAACGGTAGAGGTCGGCTTCGTGGGCCGCGGCCACCTGGACAATCATGGTGTAGGTGCCGGAGGTGGCCGCGCAATAGCGGACGCCGGGGTGGGCGGCGAGCCGTTCGCCGACCAAATCCAGCCCGTGCGGGCGGACGCGCAGCCAGAGCTGGGCCTCCACTTCCAGGCCGAGCAGCGCGGGCTCGACCTCGGCCCGCAGGAGCACCAGGCGGCGCTCCAGCAGTGAGGCCACCCGGCGGCGGGCGGTCGGCAGTGAGACGTCGAGCTTCTCGGCGATCGAGGTGAAGCCGATGCGGCCGTCGGCGGCCAGCAGCTCGGCCACCTCCACCTCCAGCGGGGACAGCCCGTCCTGGTCGGGCAGCGGCTCGGCGGGGCCGGGCGGGCGCAGCTCGGCGACCTCGGCGTCGTCGAGGAACGGCGCATGCCACTCGGCGACCGTGCGGAAGGTGTGCAGCACGACCTGCGTCTGGGTCTGCGTCACCCCGTCGATGCCGGTGATCTCGGCGGTCAGGATGTCGTGCAGCGCGTCCCTGCTGGGGGCGACCAGCTCGCAGCCGAGGTCGGCGGCGCCGGTGACGGAGTAGACCGAGCGGGTGTCCTGCCGTACGGCGAGGGCCTGGGCCACCTCGTCGGCGCTGCCGGGCCGTACCAGGACGTGCAGGTGGACCGGGTGGCCGTGGCCGGACCTGAGGTCGTCGTAGATGGCGGTGACCTGGACGGCGCCGTCCGCGATCAGCCGCTGTAGCCGTCTGGCGACCGTGCGTTCGTGCTCGCCGACGGCCCTGCCGATCTCGCCCCACGAGGCGCGGGGACTGACTTGCAGGGCAGCGACGAGGCGCCGGTCGAGATCATCCATCGAGACCAGTTTCAATGTCGGGTTCGTAAATTATTTCCGAGATATTTGACTGTTTTGGTCGCCTGCATGCACAGTAAGCCATCACTGCACCTGAAGCAAAGGAGGCCCTAGTGGCCGCCCCTCCCCTTGCGCAGTCGCCACTCGGCATCCCCCGAAGCAGGGTGCGCCAGCTCTTGGCCGCCAGCGCCGGCAACGTGGTCGAATGGTACGACTGGTATGCCTACAGTTTCCTCGCGGTCTACTTCTCCAAGCAGATCTTCGCCGAGAGCGACAACCCGCTCGTCCCGGTCCTGAGCGCCTTCGCGATCTTCGCGGTCGGCTTCTTCATGCGCCCGCTCGGCGGCCTGCTGGTGGGCTCCTTCGCCGACCGGTACGGCCGCAAGGCCGCGATGACCTTCACCATCATCCTGATGGGCGCGGGCTCCCTGCTGCTGGCCGTCACGCCGACCTATGAGACCGCGGGCGTGCTCGCCCCCGTCATCCTCACCCTCGCCCGGCTGATCCAGGGCCTGTCGGTCGGCGGCGAGTTCGCCGCCGCGACCACCTTCCTGGTCGAGTCCGCCCCGCCCGGCCGCCGCGGCCTCTACTCCAGCTTCCAGTACATCAGCACCACCATCGGCCAGCTCCTGGCCTCCGGCCTGGCCGCCCTCCTGGCGGTCTCCCTCTCCAAGGCCGACATGTCGTCCTACGGCTGGCGCATCCCGTTCGTCATCGGCGCTGTGCTCAGCCTCGTCGGCCTGTGGATCCGCAAGGGCGCCGACGAGACTTCGGCCGTGGCGGGCGAGATCCAGCAGGGCAAGGTCGAGCGGCCCAAGATGTTCGAGTTCCTGGTCCGCTACCCGACCAAGGCCGCCATGATCGTCGGCATCACCATGGCCGGCACCGTCGCCTACTACACCTGGACGACCTTCCTGCCCACCTACGCCCAGCAGAACGTCGGCTTCGACGAGGCCCAGTCGCTCACCGTGGGCACGATCTCGCTGGTCTTCTTCATGATCCTGCAGCCGCTGCTCGGCATGCTGTCGGACCGGGTCGGCCGCAGGCCCATGCTGATCACCTTCGGCGTGGCCTTCGTCGTGCTGCCCGTCCCGCTGCTCGGCTCGCTGGAGAACACCTTCGCCAGCCTGCTGGTCATCCAGTGCGTCGGCATGGTCTTCCTCGGCTGCTTCACCTCGGTCTCGGCCGCGGTCAACTCCGAGCTCTTCCCGACCCGGGTCAGGGCGTCCGGGGCCGGGTTCCCGTACTCGCTGACCGTCGCGATCTTCGGTGGCACCGCCCCGCTGATCGGCACCTCGCTGAAGGACGCCGGGAACTCCGGGCTCTTCCCGTGGTACATGTCGGCGCTGGCGCTGATCTCCACCCTGGTGTACGTCTTCGCGCTGAAGGAGACCAAGGACCAGCCGCTCACCTGAGGCCGGGCGCCCCTCAGCTCCCCAGGGAGCGGCAGGGGCGTCCGCGCAACGCCTTCACGTAGTCGTCGGGCGCGCCGGCGTGCTCGGCCGCGTCGGCCAGGATGCCCAGGTAGCGGGCGGAGGGCAGACCGCCCTCGTAGCTGTCCAGGACGTAGAACCAGGCCACGACCTCGCCGTCGAGGGTGTGCACCCGCAGCCGGACCTTGTGGTGCAGGCCGCGGACGGCGCCCTCCCACTGGTCGAGCGAGGACTCGTCCCACTCGGGCACGTCGTACAGGACCACGAAGACGTGCTCGTCGGGATCCTCGACGATGGACGCCAGCGCGCCCTCCCAGCCGATGTCCTCCCCGCCGAAGGTCAGTCGCCAGCCCTGCAGCCAGCCCACTCCCCGCATCGGGGAATGAGGGGCTCGCATGGCCATCTGCTTCGGGTCCATGTTGCTGCCGTAGGCGGCGTAAACAGGCACAGCCACCAAGACTAGCGCGAGCCCGAGCCCCACGTTCGCTCCCACGTCCCCAGATGCGGGAGAATGGGACACGTGACAAGGATCGTGATCATTGGTGGCGGACCTGGCGGCTACGAGGCGGCGCTGGTGGCCGCCCAACTGGGCGCGCAGGTCACGCTCGTCGAGCAGGACGGTCCAGGCGGCGCCTGTGTGCTGACCGACTGCGTGCCGTCCAAGACGTTGATCGCGACCTCCGTTCGCAAGCAGGCGCTGCTCGACGCGCCGTCGCTGGGCGTGCACTACTCCGGCGGGGCCGACGGCGACGCCGGATCGGCCGAGGTCGACATGCCGCTGGTCAACCAGCGGGTCAAGGAGCTGGCCCAGGCGCAGTCGGCGGACATCGGGGCCAGGGTCGCCGCCGAGGGCGTCGAGATCGTCAAGGCCACCGGGCGGCTGGTCGACCCGCAGGTGGTCCGCGCCGGCGACCGGACGATCAGGGCCGACGTGGTGATCGTCGCCACCGGCGCCACCCCGCGCATCCTGCCCGGCGCCGAGCCCGACGGCGAGCGCATCCTCACCTGGCGGCAGCTCTACGACCTCGACGAGCTGCCCGAGCACCTGATCGTGATCGGCTCGGGCGTCACCGGCGCCGAGTTCGCCGGCGCCTACCGTTCACTGGGCTCCGAGATCACGCTGGTCTCCAGCCGCGACCGGATGATGCCCAACGAGGACGCCGACGGCGCCGAAGTGCTCGAAGAGGTCTACCGTCGCCGCGGCATGAACGTCATGGGCCGCTCGCGCGCCTCCTCCGTCAAGCGCACCGAGCACGGCGTCGTGGTCACCCTGGAGGACGGCCGCACGGCCGAGGGCACGCACGCGTTGATGACGGTCGGCATGGTGCCCAACACCTCCGGCCTCGGTCTCGAAGAGGCCGGGGTCACGCTCGACAAGGGCGGATTCATCCAAGTCGACAAGGTCTCGCGCACCTCCGCGCCCGGCGTCTACGCCGCCGGCGACTGCACCGGCGTGCTGATGCTCGCCTCCGTCGCCGCCATGCAGGGCCGCATCGCCGTATGGCACGCGCTCGGCGAGGCCGTACAGCCGCTGCGGCTGGCCACCGTCGCCTCCAACATCTTCACCGACCCGGAGATCGCCGCGGTCGGCGTGGCGCAGCGGCAGATCGAGGCCGGCGAGATCGAGGCCAACGTGGTCAAGCTGCCGCTGTCCACCAACGCCCGCGCCAAGATGCAGGGCTTCAACGACGGCTTCGTCAAGCTGTTCTGCCGCCCGCACACCGGCATCGTGCTCGGCGGCGTCGTGGTCGCACCGCGCGCCTCGGAGCTGATCCTGGCCGTCTCGGTGGCCGTGCAGCAGCGGCTCACGGTCGACCAGCTCGCCCACACCTTCGCCGTCTACCCGTCACTGTCCGGCTCGATCACCGAGGCCGCCCGCCGCCTCATGCAGCCGATGGCCGGCATCGGCATCTGACCCCCTCACCTCGGGTACGGCTGCCGCCGCGCCCGCTGGTGCGCGTTCGCCCACCGGGCCAGCGTCACCGCCAGCCCCAGCACCCCGGCGACCACCAGGCTCAGCCCGAACGGGAAGGACCTGGACGGCTCGAAGACGGCGTCGGAGGTGCTGACCCTGGTGGGCGTGTCGGCGGCACGGCTCCGGGTCGGGCCGGGCGTCGTGTACCCCTTGACGCCGTCGGGCAGGTTCTTCGGCGTGCCCTTGGCGCCGGTCAGGTCCAGGTCGTCGGCGAAGGTGAAGTTCGCGTCCTGGACGTTCGCCCCCCGCAGGTCCGCCCCGTCCAGGTCGGCCGAGCCGAAGTCGACCTCGCGCAGGTCGGCGTCGCGCAGCACCGCGTTGGGCAGGTCGACCGAGCCGAGTTTGGCCTCGTGCAGCTTCGCGCCGGTGAAGTCGGCCTTGCGCGCGTCGGCCTGGATCAGGGTGGCGTCCGTGAGGTCGGCCCTCACCAGCTTGGCCAGCGTGAACTTCGCCTGGCCGAACATCCCCCGGGTCAGCTTGGCGCCGCTGAGGTTCGCCCGGGAGAACTGGGCCTGCGTGCCGTCGGCGTCGATCAGCAGTGCGCCGCGCAGGTCGGCGTAGTCGGCGTGCATCTGGCCCAGCTCGGCCTCGCGCAGGTCGGCCTCGCGGAAGTCGGCGTACTCGGCGACCACCTGGCGCAGGTTGGCGCCCTTGAGCGAGGCGTCGCGCAGGATGGCCCCGGTCAGGTCCTTCTGCAGCAGCTTCACACCGTCGAGTTTGGCGCCGGTCAGGTCGGCGCAGCGCAGGCTGTAGGGGAGCTGGCGGCCGTTGGTGAAGTCCTTGCCGCGCAGGTTGACCCGGTCGCCGGGTCGGCACGGGTCGGCCTGGGCGTGCGCCTCGGCGGCAGGTGCCAGCAGGACGAGGGGCGCGGCCAGCGCGAGGGGGAGTAAACGGCGCAACGGGGAACCTCCTTGATGCGGGCCCCGAGCCGTGGAACGTGGCCTGGCCACACCCTACAAAGCCGGAGGGCCCCGGTGTGCACCGGAGCCCTCGTGTTCAGTCTGCGGCCGTCTACCAGTCGCCGCCGCCGAAGTCGCCCCCGCCGAAGTCTCCTCCGCCGAAGTCGCCCCAGCCGCCGCCACCGGCGTCGCCGCCGCCGAAGTCGCCGCCGCCCGCGTCGCCGTAGCCGGCGCCGTAGCCGCCCATGCCGAAGCCGCCGCCGAGCATGCTGCCCATCATGGTGCCGATGAACATGCCGGTCATGACGTCGCCGAAGCCGCCGTAGTAACCGGAGGCGTAGGGCTGGTAGGCCGGGCCCGCCTCGTAGTACGGGCGGTACTGGCCGTTGACCATGACCTGGCGGGTCTGCGGGTCGAAGCCGCGCTCGAGCGCGTCGGCGTCCATCGCGCAGGTGGGCACGTCGCGCACCGCGCCGCCGGGCGGGGCCCAGCGCACGTCACGGGCCGACGGGCCGTGCTGCGGGTTGAAGAAGCAGGGCGCCCTGCGCTCGGGCACCGGCTGGTTGTTGACCTTCGCCTTCACCACGGCCAGCGCGTAGCGGCCGTCCTCCAGGGTCTCGGTCACCTCGCGCACCTGGTCGGCCCGCTGCACCGTGTTGAGCTGCGTCTTGGCCTTCTCGTAGGAGTCGAGCGCCTGCTGCCATTCGGTGATGTGCTGGCCGCCCTCGCCGGCCAGGGTGACGTCGGTGTCCAGCGCGGTGATCTCCTCGCCGAACTTGGTGACGTCCTCCTCCACGGTCTGCTTGACCGCGGCCAGGTCCTTGGCGTCCTGCTCGGCCTTCTTCTTCTTCTGGTTCTTGGAGTAGAGGAAGTAGCCGCCACCGCCGACCAGCGCGATCGCGCCGAGCCCGATGAGCACGCCGGAGCCGGAGCCGCCGCCGCTGACCGTGCCGGAGTTGAAGGCCGAGCGCTTACGGTCGACCGCCAGGTCGACGCGCTTGACGAACTCCTCCATGACCTTGGTGCCGTCGCCGCCGGCGTTGTTGATCGACAGGCCGGTGATGCGGTTCAGGTTGGCCTGGCTGACCTGGCTGGAGTTGGCGTAGAGCGAGGTGCCGTCGATGACGGCGATGGTCGCGCTGGTCCGCCCGGCGCTCTCCAGTGCCGTGCCGAGGGACTTGAAGTAGGGACCGAGGTCGGCCTCGGACGCGAAGGTCCCGTCGGGCACCGCGACCGCGTAGATCTTGTTCTTGGCGCCTTCCAGCGCGTCGCGCATCCCGGTCTGTGTGTCCGAGGAGAGCGGGGAACCCGACTGGACGAAGAGCGGGTCCTTCTTGTCCTTCCAGAAGGACACCACTTCGGTGGCGTCCGGTGGGGCCGCGGCGTTCGCCGCCGGCGCGAATGCGAGCACAACGAAAAGACCGGCGAGCAGCGCGACGAGCGCGGCCCCAGCCCGGCGCAACGAATGGATCATTGGCAGCAAGCCTCCTTCGCCCTTCAGGACGAACGGGCGATCGGCAAAGTTCCTCAATTACGAACGCTACCCGCTACGCGTCCTTGATCTCACAGATCGTCGCGCCCGAGGTCACCGTCTGTCCGACGGCCGCCACGAGGCCGGTGATCGTGCCCGACTTGTGCGCGGTAAGCGGTTGTTCCATCTTCATGGCTTCCAGCACCACGACCGTGTCCCCTTCGGCGACGACGTCGCCGTCCTGGGCCACGACCTTGACGATGGTCCCCTGCATCGGGCTGACCAGGGTGTCTCCACCGGCCGCCACGGACTTGGCGCCGCCCCCGCCGCGCTTGGGCGGCTTGTTCGCGGAGGGCGTACGGCGGGCCGCGCCCATGCCCGCGGGCAGGACCACCTCCAGCCGCTTGCCGCCGACCTCGACCGTCACCGTCTCCCGGGTCGCGGGCTCGGCCTCGGCGTGCTCGCCCGCGTACGGCTCGATGGTGTTGACGAACTCCGTCTCGATCCACCGGGTGTGCACCGTGAACGGGTCGGCGGTGAAGGCGGGGTCGCGGACGATCGCGCGGTGGAAGGGGAGCACGGTGGGCATGCCGTCGATGACGTACTCGTCCAGGGCCCTGCGGGCGCGTTCGAGGGCCTCGCGGCGGGTCCTGCCGGTGACGATCAGTTTGGCCACCAGCGAGTCGAACGTCTGCGGCACCGTCATGCCCGCCTCGTAGCCCGAGTCCAGCCGGACGCCGGGGCCCGCGGGGGCGCGCATGGCGGTCAGCGTGCCGGGGGCGGGCAGGAAGCCGCGGCCCGCGTCCTCGGCGTTGATCCGGAACTCGATCGAGTGGCCGCGCAGCACCGGGTCGTCGTAGCCGAGCGGCTCGCCGTCGGCGACGCGGAACATCTCGCGCACCAGGTCGACGCCCGCCACCTCCTCGGTGACCGGGTGCTCGACCTGCAGGCGGGTGTTGACCTCCAGGAAGGAGATCATGCCGTCCTGGCCGACGAGGAACTCGCAGGTGCCCGCGCCCACGTAGCCGGCCTCCCGCAGGATCGCCTTCGAGCTGCGGTAGAGCAGGTCGACCTGCTCCTGCGACAGGAAGGGGGCGGGGGCCTCCTCCACCAGCTTCTGGTGGCGGCGCTGCAGCGAGCAGTCGCGGGTGCTGACCACCACGACGTTGCCGTGCGTGTCGGCCAGGCACTGCGTCTCGACGTGCCGGGGGCGGTCGAGGTAGCGCTCGACGAAGCACTCGCCCCGGCCGAACGCGGTCACCGCCTCGCGCACCGCCGACTCGTACAGGTCGGGGATCTCCTCCAGGGTGCGGGCGACCTTGAGGCCGCGCCCGCCGCCGCCGTACGCGGCCTTGATGGCGATCGGCAGGCCGTGCTCGGCGGCGAAGGCGACGACCTCGTCGGCGCCGGAGACCGGGTCCTTGGTGCCGGCGACCAGCGGCGCGCCGACCTTCTGCGCGATGTGCCTGGCCTGGACCTTGTCGCCGAGCGCGGCGATCGCGGCGGGCGGCGGGCCGATCCAGGTCAGGCCCGCGTCGATGACCGCCTGGGCGAAGTCCGCGTTCTCCGCGAGGAAGCCGTAGCCGGGGTGCACCGCGTCGGCGCCGGTCTCCGCGGCGATCCGCAGCAGCTTGGCGACGTCGAGGTAGGTCTCCGCGGGTGACTGCCCGCCCAGTGCTCTGGCCTCGTCGGCGACCCTGACGTGCAGGGCGTCGAGGTCCTGTTCGGCGTAGACGGCGACGCTGATGATGCCGGCGTCCTTACATGCGCGCGCGATGCGCACGGCGATCTCACCGCGGTTCGCGATCAGAACCTTCTGCACGGACGTAGTTCCCTTCCTGGCTGGCCCACAAGGGAGTGTAAGCGGGCAGGTATCAGCCGGACCTCACCGACCCGGATACGTCCGCTGTTCAGGTGGATGATCAGGTACCCGAGGGATGAGGTGTCATGCCGCTATTGATACGGATATTCCGCTGACCAGCCATAGCCACTCGGCATAATCCGGGGCGGGAACGGCGACGCGCGCCTATGGTGAGGGCGCTTGCCGGTCGATCCAGGAGGAACGCATGAGCCAGAACCTGCTTGGTGGCAATCCCGCGGAGATGCAGCAGATGGCCACCCAGTTCATCCAGCAGTCCGAGGCCGTGCGCGCCACGATGGCGGCACTGGACCGCGAGGCGGCCAAGGTCGGCACGGCCTGGACGGGCGCGGGGGCCGACCGCTTCAACGGGGCCTGGCAGAACTACCGGGTCGCCTTCCAGCGGATGGCCGAGGAGCTCCACGAGGCCTCGCGAGTGATCAACACCTACCGGACCAACATCGAGTCGGCCACCCGGTGACCATGACCGGCTAGTCTGTTCGGCCATGATCGGTCGGGGAGTCGCGTCGGTGGTGCTGGCCCTGCTGCTCGCCGGGGTGCCGGGGGTGGGGGTCGCCCACGCCGAGCCCGAGCAGTGCGATCCGCCCAAGGGCACGATGGAGGCGGCGGAGTCCTGGGCGCAGCGGCGTTTCGATGTCAAGAACACCGTGTGGCGCTTCACCCGGGGCGAGGGGGTCACGGTCGCGGTCGTCGACAGCGGCATCGACCTGACCCACCCGCAGATCAGGGTCGCCGGGAAGGGCGACTTCACCCGTACGGGCCACCGCGACTGCGTCGGCCACGGCACCGCGGTCGCCGGGATCATCGCCGCGCTGCACTACAAGGACGTGCTCTTCCACGGTGTCGCGCCCGGGGTGAAGCTGCTGTCGCTCAAGCAGACCAACAGCGAGCGGGGCGACGTCCGGTTGCTCGCCCGCGCCATCAGGGCCGCCGCCGAGCTGGACGCCGACGTGATCAACGTGTCCGCCAAGGCGAACGACCACCCCGATCTCAGGGCCGCCGTCGAGTTCGCGCTGAGCAAGGACGTCGTGATCGTGGCCGCGGCGGGCAACAAGACCGCCGAGGACGGCACGCCGGTCCGGGCGTATCCCGCCTCCTACGAGGGTGTGCTCTCGGTGGGGTCGGCCACGTCCGACGGCCGGGTCGCCGACTCCTCGAACCCGATCACCCCGGTCTCCGTGCTCGCCCCCGGGCAGAACCTCTCCAGCACCTGGACCGGCCGGGCCTACCAGGACGGCCTGGAGGGCACCAGCTACGCGGCGCCGTACGTGACCGGGGTGGTCGCGCTCGTCCGCTCCCGCTTCCCCCGCCTGAACCAGCAGCAGGTACGGCAGCGCGTCATCGCCACGGCCGAGGGCGCGGTGGGCAAGGGGTCCGGAGCGGGCATGGTCAACCCGTTGCAGGCGGTCACCGCGATCCTGCCGTTCGAGGCCGCGAACGCCCCGGTGATCGCCCCGCCGCTGCCCGAGCCGCTGCCCGCCGGGGTGGTGAGCAGGGTTCCGCCGGTGGACCGGCACGCGATCGACGTCGCCCTCATCGTGGGCGCCGCCGCGCTGGCCGCGGCCGGACTCGCGGTCGCGGCCAAGATGCTCGTCCCCATGGGCCGCCGGAGGGGCTGGCGCCCCGGCGGCGCGGACTGAACGGGCTCCGAAGAATTAACAGTGTCTTGACGGTTAATTGTCAGTACGGGCCTGAAACCCCTGATGTTACTGGGACAAGTTTGGTTCAATGTGGCGAGATCATGTTTGCGCCTGAAAGGACCGACAATGCACCCCTTACGGCAGGGTGATCCCGAGCAGATCGGCGATTACCTCATTGTCGGGCGGCTGGACGACGGGCCGCGTGGTGACGTCTTCCTGGGGCAGACGCCCGACGACGCCGCGCCACGAGTGATCAAGCTGCTGCCCGGTGAGCCCGACGCGGTCGAGCGGCTCAGGAGCGCGCGGCGGGTGTCGAGCTCGTACGTGGCGCGCACGATGGACGCGGGAACGCATGACGGCGTGCCGTACGTCGTCCGGGAGCATGTCGAAGGGCGCAGCCTCGCCGAGACCGTGGCGGCCGACGGGCCGCTGACCGGTGACGCGCTGGAGCGGGTGGCGGTGGGCGTGCTCACCGCGCTGACCGCCGTGCACCTGGCCGGGATGGCCCATCGTGGGCTGACCCCGCACAATGTGATCCTCGGCGCCGACGGGCCCAGGGTGACCGACATCGGCATGGGCGACCCGGCCGGCGAGATCGGGTACCGCGCGCCCGAACAGGTCAACGGGCTGCAGCACGGGCCGTACGCGGATGTGTTCGCGTGGGCCTCGACGATCGTGTTCGCCGCGACGGGCGAGCCGCCGTTCGGGCACGACCCCGAGGCGGTGCTGAACGAGAAGCCGGACGTGGGCGACCTGGAGCAGCCGCTGCGCCGGGTGGTGGTCTCCGCGCTGGCCAAGGACGTGGGCAGTCGCCCGACGACGTACACCGCGCTGCTGCAGCTCCTCGGCGACAAGAGCGCCGACAAGCTGGTGGCGAGCACCGGCCCGGACGCTGTGGCCGCCGCGGGTACGGTGAGCGGCACCGACGCCGACGAGACCACCCCCGAGCAGGCCGCCGCCGCGCCGGACGAGTCCGGTGACGAGGCGGGGCCCAAGGCCGACGAGGCCACGCTGCGGGTGGCGCAGCAAACCCCGTCGGCGGAGCTGGCGCTCGCGCACGAGGCCACGGCCGTCGACGGCATGCCCGCGCTCGAAGGCGTGGCGGTGCCCCCGCAGCAGAACTGGGGACCGCAGCAGCCCTGGGGGCCCGAGAACCAGCAGCAGCCGTGGGGACCCGAGGACGCCCAGCAGCCGTGGGGCCCGCCGGTCCCGCAGCAGGGCCAGCAGACTTGGGGGCCGGAGCGCGGCCAGCAGCCGTGGGCCCCGCAGGACGGCCGGCAGGAGTGGGGCCCGCAGCAGGGGAACCCGCAGGCGGACGGGCAGCCGGGCTGGGGCCCGCCGCCCGCGCAGCCGCCGCAGCAGGTGTGGAGCGCGCCGCAGAAGGCGCCGCGCAAGCCGTTCCCCGTCGGCCTGGTCGCCGCGCTGGCCGCGGTCGTGCTGCTGTCGGGCATCGGCCTGTGGGGTGCGGGCCGCTACGCGGACTCGCCCACGTTCCAGGCGGCGGCGTCGGCCGAGCAGAAGGGCAAGAGCGGGTCGGCCAGCCAGAGCAGCGGCAACGCCGCGATCCCCAACGACCCGGCGGCCCAGGGGCAGGGGCAAGGCCAGGGGCAAGGCCAGGGAGCGGGCCAGCAGCCGCAGGCCGATCCGCACGCGACGGTGCCGTGGGCGACCTCGCCCGGCGACACGAACGATTCGGGGGTCGGGCCGCTGGTCCTGCCGTCGGAGTGGACGTCGTCCACGCCGGACGTGCCCGAGATCACCTCGCTGCCGACGCCCGCCACGGTGCCGACGGCGCAGGTCCCGGAGCCGGTCCGGACGGTCACCACGCAGCCGACCGAGAAGCCGAGCGAGAAGCCGACCGAGAAGCCCACTCGCAAGCCGTCGGAGAAGCCGACCGAGAAGCCCACGGAGAAGCCGACTCCGACCCCGACGCCGGTGCCGACGCGGACGGTGACCGTCCAGCCGACACCGTCGGAGACGCCCACCGAGAAGCCGACCGAGAAGCCCACCGAGAAGCCGACTGCGACTCCGACCCCCAAGCCGAAGCCGACCGAGAAGCCGTCGGAGGTGCCGGCCGACCCGCCGTCGGAGAAGCCGTCGGAGAAGCCGACGGAGACGCAGAAGGCCAATCCGGAGCCCGCGCCCCAGGCGCCGCAGAAGAACCCGTACACGCCCACCGGGGTGTGCGGATCCGGGTTCGCGGTGCAGCGCCAGAGCCCCTTCAACGGCGGAGTCACCTACCAGCTCTACAACAACGGCACCGGCCAGAACTGCGCGGTCACCCTGAAGACCACCGATGTCGGCAAGGAGACGGCGGTCAGCGTGACGCTCGACGTGCAGAACGGCGGCAGCAAGACCGACAGCGGCAGCTTCAAGTGGTACGCGGGCCCCGTGATCCTCCCCGCGAAGGGCAAGTGCGTGAAGGTCTCGGGCAGCGCGGGCGGTGGCAGCACCTCCACCGACTGGGCCAACTGCGGCTGACACGAGGGCTATACAAGAACGCGACGCAACTGTAACGTCCCGGCGTCACTCTGATCACAACGATCACTGGCGCCGGGACTACGGGAGTGACGCACATGGCAGAGAATCCACCGACCCAGCGCATCGATCACGACTCGTTGAAGAAGCGAGCGGCCCCCGCCTTCGACGAGGCGGCCGGCGAGGTGCGGGCCGCGGTGACGCGGGCGTCCGACGCTCTGCGGGCCCTGGGCGGCTGGTCCACGGACGAAGAGGTCGACAAGGAATTCGTGAAGTGGTTCACGCCCAAGCGTGACCAGATGATCGAGATGATCGGCGAGTTCGCCATCGTGTACGAGGATCTCGGCGACGGGTTACGGGCCGTGCAGCACAACGTGGCCTCGGTGGACTGGGGCATCGCCGACGATCTGAAGATCGAGGACATCCCCGTGTACGCCCAGCCGCCGAAGGAGAAGCCCTGATGGCGGCGGTGGATCCGCGGGCCCTGATCACGGCCATGCTGGCGGGCGGCGTCGTCTCGCTCATCGGACTGAAGATCTACGCGGGTGTGACGGCGCCGGAGATCTCCCCCGACAAGCTCCGCAAGGCGGCCGAGATCTTCAAGAAGCTCGCCGACGAGCTCGACAACCCCAAGGACGGCGTCACGCTCAAGGCTGACAACGCCGCCGTCCTGGTGAAGGAGAACAACGCGGGTCCGGCGATCGACGTCTTCTACCGCATCTACAGCGAGCGCGTCGCGCTATTCCCGCTGGCCTTCGCCCAGGACTGCCGGGTGATCGCGGCCGGCTGCGAGGCCTACGCGAAGCTGGTCGAGGACGTGCGCAAGGGCTACTACGAGCTGGAGAACATGATCCTGCAGGTCCTCTGGCTGGTCGCCTTCCAGCCGATGACCACCGCCCTGTACGCCTTCGCCCAGGCGCGGGCGACGGCGCAGATCGCCTGGATCGTGAAGATGGCCCACGCGCTCAGGGCCTCCTTCGGCGCAGGCGCAGCGCGCATCTTTGGCCTGGCCGTCCCGAAGTACCTGATGACCACGATCAACTACGCGGTTGTCGACGGTGCGGCCTACGCGACGGGCGCCATCGGCCTCAACATGTCGGCGAAGGCCGCCAACGACCAGCCGATCGGCTCGGTGGGCGACAACGCCACCGACTTCGCCAACATCACCGCGGCGAACGCCGCCTACATCGGCGCCTACGACGCGGCCAAGCTACCGCTGCGCGGCCTTCCCCCCACCCGGTCCGCCGAGCTCTACGCCAGGCTGGTGGGCTCGGGCGGTGGCTTCACGCCCGCCTACACCGCGCTCAACGGCGACGCGGCCATGCCCACCTGGGAGGAGTGGTCGGAGAAGGTCACCGGGCACGGCCTGCGCGCGGTGATCTTCCCGCCTGGCTGGCGCTTCGCCCGCTGATCAGTAACCCCGATAGCCGCTGCCGGTCTTCATGCCGACCACGCCGGGCACGGCGGACACCGACCCGTAGCGCTCCACGGCGTAGCGGACGCCCGCGATGATGTTGTCCACCGGGTTCCAGATGTCCTTGTGCCCGGCCAGCGCCCACCGGCTGAAGGTCGGGTCGATGGTCTGCATGAGCCCCTTGGAGGGCGTTCCGGCGGCGGCGTTGGAGTCCCAGTTGTTGATGGCGTGCGGGTTCCCGCCGGACTCGTGCCGAATGATCATCCAGATGTCGCTGGCGTTCATCTTGGACATGTCGTAGCCCTGGCCTCTGAGGATCTGGAGGGCCTGCTCGATCCAGTCCTTGATCTGCCCGGTGGGCGCGGGCCCGCCGCCCGCCGCGGGAGGCGGGCCGCTGGGCCCGAACCCGCCGAAGGAGCCGTTCCCGGACGGGCGATAGGAGGCCAGGTTGACGCCGTCGCCGGGCTTGTAGCCGACCGTGCGCCGCCAGTCGACGGTGTGTTTGTCCCTGGGGACGAAATCCCGCGTCGTGGCGGCCTCGATCTTGGCGAAGGTCTGGGGCTTGGAGCGGTAGTCCTCGCCCAGCTTCACCACGAGACCCTGGGCCGCGGTCATCGCCGCGTCCACCTTCTCGACCTCCAGCTTCGCCGAGGTGATGTTCTGCTCGACGAGGTTCGACACGCCGAGATCGGTGGAAGGGGGCGAGGCGCCACCGTGGGCCTTCTGGTAGGCGGCCGTGTACTCGTCGGCCTGGGTGACCGCCTGGAGGCAGAGGCGGTCGACCTCCTGCTTGGCGTCGACCAGCGCGTCGGCCACCGTGGAGAGCGCGAGGGCGCACTCGTCCAGCAGGTCGTGCAGGCCGTCGGCGGCCTTGCCGTAGCCGAGCATGTAGGTGTTGAAGGCGTCGGCCGAGCGGCCCTGCCAGGCGGCGTCCACGCCGCGTACGGAGGCGCCCAGCTTGCCGGCGTGCTCGCTGGTGAGGTCCGCGGCCTCGCGCCAGTCGGTGACGATGTTGCGGATGTCCTGGGGTCTGCCGTCGACGGCCTTCGCCAGGGCGATGAGCCGGTCGCCGCCCGGCAGCGTGCTCAGCTCGGTCACGAGTCCGCCTGGTGGGCCTTGGCGACGTTGTCCTGGATGGTCTCCAGGGCCTGCTCGACGCCCTTGAGCTTGTCCCTGGCGTCCACCAGTTCGAGGCTCAGCGTGCTCCAGGCGGCGTTGAGGGCCGCGGCGAGCGCCGTGGCGCCGGCCACCTTGCCGAAGGCGGCGGCGTCGGTCGGCTTCTTGGCCGCCTTCGGGGTGCCCTCGTTGAGCGCTCCGAATCGGCCGGACGCCTTGTTGGCCGCGACCCTGCAGGCCTCAAGCGCCTCGTAGTGGATGTCCATGTCGGCCATCAGTCCTCCTGGGGGCTCTGGAAGGCGGTCTGGATGAGGCGGGCGCCGTACCTGCGGTCCACGTGGTAGCCGCGGCCCGGCGGCAGCGGTTGCGGGCGCACGTTGCCGAACAGGAAGCCCTCGTCCTTGCTGCCGGACAGGAGGACCGCGGGGCTGGCCATGTCCTTCATGCGCTGGATGACCGGGTCGAACATGGCCCGGCCCGCGCCGCCCATCTGCCGCGACATGACCACGTGCAGGCCGATGTCGCGGGCCTGCGGCATCAGTTCCACCAACAGGTGCAGCGGGTTGCCCGAGGTGGCGACCAGGTCGTAGTCGTCGACGACGATGTACAGGTCGGCGCCGTGCCACCAGCTCCGGTTGCGGAGCTGCTCGGAGGTCAGGTCGGCGGGCGGCAGCCGGTTGGTCAGCGCGTCCCTGGCGTCCTTGATGAGCTCGGTGGCGGCGGCGCTGGAGGCGGCGTAGCCGATGCGGTGGTCGGTCACCGCCGAGTCCAGCAGCGAACGCCGGTAGTCGATCACGATCATCATCGCCTCGGCCGGCGTCTGCCTGGCCACCAGGCCCTCCGTGATGAGCTTGAGCAGGTTCGACTTGCCGCTCTCGGTGTCGCCGAACACGATGAAGTGCGGGTCGGCGTCGAAGTCCAGCAGCACGGGCGACAGGCTCGCCTCGTCGATGCCGACCGGGATCAGGCGTGGCCCCGTCTGCGCGGGATCGGGCAGCACCGCGACGGGCAGCACGGCCGGCAGCAGCCTGATCGGCGGCGCGGGCGGCCCCTGCCAGGAGTCCCTGACCGCGTGCACCAGCCCGCGCACCCCCGCCGCGAGGTCCTCGGCCCCCTGCACGCCGTCGATCCTCGGCAGCGCCGTCAGGAAGTGCAGCCCGTCCTTGGTCAGGCCACGCCCCGGCGCCCCCTCCGGTACGGCCAGCGCCTTCTTCCGGTTCACCTCGGACTCATAGGCGTCGCCCAGCTTGAGCTCGACCCTGGTGGCGAACAGGTCGCGGATGCTGGGCCGGAACTCCGACCACTTGTTGGTGGCGGCGATGACGTGGATGCCGTAGCCGAGCCCGCGCGCGGCCAGGTCGGTGATGACCGGTTCGAGGGAGTCGAACTCCTGCCTGAGCGTCAGCCAGCCGTCCACGACCAGGAACACGTCGCCCCAGCCGTCGCCGTCGATGCCCTCGGCGAGCCGCCGCCGGTAGGCGACGATGGACTCGACGCCCTGCTCGGCGAAGTCGCGCTCGCGCTGCTCCAGCATCGCGGAGATCTCCGCGACCGTGCGCCGGACCCGGTCGCCGTCCAGGCGGGTGGCCACGCCGCCGACGTGCGGCAGCGCGTCCAGCGAGGCGAGCGAGCCGCCGCCGAAGTCGAGGCAGTAGAACTGCACCTCGCGCGGGGTGTGCATGAGCGCCATGCTGCAGATCAGCGTACGCAGCACGGTGCTCTTGCCGCTCTGCGTGCCGCCCGCGACGGCGACATGGCCGCCGCCGCCCGCCAGGTCCAGCCACAGCGGGTCGCGGCGCTGCTCGAAGGGCTTGTCGATGACGCCGACGACCGCGTGCAACCGGCCCCTGCCCGGCCAGTTCGTGGTGTTCAGGCCGAACGCGGGCGTGACCGAGAGCGGCGGCAGCAGGTGCGCCAGCGTCGGCGGCTCGGCCAGCGGCGGCAGCCAGATGCGGTGCGCGGGGGGGCCGTGCCCGGCCAGCCGGGACACCACCACGTCGAGCAGGCTGTGCTGGGCGCCTCCCGCCGGGGCCTGCTCCTCCTCCTCGTCCTCGGCGGTGGGCAGCACCTTGGGCTCGGGCGGTTCGGGCAGGGGGGAGTAGGCGGTGCCGTACTCGACGACCTGGCGGATCGGTGACTGGCCGTCGCCTGTGGCGGCCTGTACGGGGTCGGCGTAGAAGGTGCCGGAGACGTAGGCGGCCTTGAACCTGGTCATGCCGGTGGTGTCGAACTTGAGGTAGCCGTTGCCCGGCGCCGAGGGCAGCTCGTAGGCGTCGGCCACGCCCAGCACCACCCTGCTCTCCATCGCGGAGAAGGTGCGCAGGCCGACGCGGTAGGACAGGTGGGTGTCCAGGCCGCGCAGCCGGCCCTCCTCCAGCCGCTGGGAGGCCAGCAGCAGGTGCACGCCGAGCGAGCGGCCGAGCCGGCCGATCATCACGAACAGGTCGATGAACTCCGGCTTGGCCGTCAGCAGCTCGCTGAACTCGTCCAGCACGACGAACAGCGTCGGCATCGGCTGAAGCTCGGCGCCCTGCTCGCGCGCCCGCTCGTAGTCGCGCAGCGAGGCGAAGTTGCCGGAGGCGCGCAGCAGTTCCTGGCGGCGCACCATCTCGCCGTGCAGGGCGTCGTGCATGCGGTCGACCAGCGGGAGCTCGTCCTCCAGGTTGGTGATGACCGCCGAGACGTGGGTCAGCGTGTCCAGGCCGAGGAAGGTCGCGCCGCCCTTGAAGTCGACCAGGACGAAGTTCAGGATCTCCGAGGAGTGGGTGATCGCCAGGCCGAGCACGAGCGTGCGCAGCAACTCGCTCTTGCCGGAGCCGGTGGCGCCGATGACCAGGCCGTGCGGGCCCATGCCGCCCTGCGCGGACTCCTTGATGTCGAGTTCGACGAGCCGCCCGTCGGCGCCCAGGCCGATCGGCACCCGCATCCGGTTGCGGCCGGCTCTGGGCAGCCAGGTCAGCGCCGGGTCGAGCCTGGTCGGGTCGCCGACGCCGAGCAGGTCGGTCAGCGAGGTGTTCACCCCGAGCACGTCCTGGGCCTCCCCGCCGACGGTGGCCGAGGCGCGCAGCGGGGCGAGCTGCCTGGCCAGCCCTTCGGCGCGCAGGTAGTCGAGGGTGTCCGGGTCGCCCAGGCGGTTGGTGGAGCGCTTGCCCGCGTGGTCCAGCTTGACCATGTGGAAGCCGTCGGGCTGGATGTCCAGCCGCAGCGTGCTGCGCTCCTCGACCGGGCCGGTCGACTCCGACAGGTCGACGACCGTCACACCCTGGATGGCGTCCATGCCGAGCTGCGAGTCGTGCGGCACATGCCCGCCGTCCACGATCACCACGTGGTACGGCAACGCCTCCGCCGCCCCGCCCGGCCGGAACCGCGCCCGCTCCTTCAGCTCGTCGCCGACCAGCTGGTCGAGCTGGCCGAGGTTCTCGGCCATGAGCCTGACCTGCCCGGCCGCGTCGTTCTGCTCGGGGTGCAGGGCGTGCGGCAGCCACTTGACCCAGTCCCAGTGCCGCATCGGCTCCTTGCCCGCGCAGACCATGACCCGCATGTCGTCGGGGGAGTGGAACACGGTGAGCTGCGCGATCATCGCCCTGACCAGGTCGCGGACCGCGGCCGGGTCGCCGGTCAGGTGGATGCGGGCGAAGGAGTTCAGCGCCACCGCGACCGGCAGGCCGGACACGGTGGAGTGCGCTCTGACGAACCTGCGCAGGGCGCCGGCCGACAGCGCGTCCAGGTCCTCGACGGGCTTGGAGTCCGGCGGGACGAGCTGGACGGCGAGCTTCTGCACGCCGGTGCCGAGCCGTACGGTGCCGAAGTCCTCGTCGCGGGGTCTGCGTTCCCACAGGCGCGGGCCCATCGCCACCCACCACAGGGTGTCGGGGGCGGGGCCGCTCCACTCCAGGGCCTCGCGCTGCTGGACGGCCGCCTTGCGGACCTTCCTGCGGATCTGCGACAGGTAGCGGAAGTAGTCGCGGCGCAGGCCGTTCAGCCGGTTCTTGCGCTCGCCCGAGTTCCGCCCGACCTGGCCGAGGGTCATGCCGAGCATCGAGACGGCGAACAGGCCGCTGGCCACGTACATGATCGGGTTGGTGTTGCCGCCCGCGGTGAACATCAGGCCCATGGCGGCGGCCCCGGCCAGCATTGGCACATAAGTGAGCATTCCGGTTAAGCCGGCGGGCTGAACTTCGGGAATCTCCGGTGGCGCCTCCAGGAGAATCTCACCGCGCGGCGCTTTGGGGCTGGGGCGGCGTTCGGGGCGCCGTACGACAACGATGCTCACGGGTGAGACAACCCTCCTGTCACATAGATCACTGTATTACCAGATGGCTTGTCCCGATATGTTTCGTTCTTGACCGGAGGAGACAGGGGGTACGGCAATGACTTCTCTCGCGCACGAGCCGATCCAGCAGGGCGCGTTGCCGCAGATTCCGGCGCCGATGACGCCGCTGTGCCACATCACGATCGTCGCCCCGCGCCGGCGCGCCGACCTGGCGCTGCCCGCCGACATCCCGCTGCCGCACGTGCTTCCCGGGCTGTTGCGCGCGGTCGGGGAGGCGGGCGGGGACGCCGCCGCCGCGCCCGGCTGGGTGCTGCAGCGGCTCGGCGGCGCGCCGCTGGACCTGGGACTCAGCCTCGGCACGCTGGGCGTGCTCGACGGCGAGATCCTGTACCTGCGGCCGAGGGAGGCCGCGCTGCCGCCCGCGCTCTTCGACGACGTCGCCGACGTGGTCGCCACCGGCGTCAAGGACGGCGGCGGCAAGTGGGAGGCCAGGCACACCAGGTTGATGGGCTCCGGCGCGGCGGCGGCGCTGCTCGTGCTCGGCGCGTTCGCGCTGGCGCTGGCCGGAGCCTCGCTGCCGGTCATGGCCATCGTGGCGGGCGTGCTGGCCGTGCTGCTGGTCGCGGCCGGGGCCGCGCTGTCCAGGGCCGTGGGCGACTCCTCGGCGGGCGCGCTGATCGGCTACGCCGCGCTGCCGTACGCCTTCCTGGCGGGCCTGTTCGCGCCCGCGGGGGAGAACAGCATGGCCGGGCTCGGCTCGCCGCACCTGCTGTCCGCGCTGGCCTGCACCGCGCTGATCGCCACGATCGGCGGCACCGCGATCGCCGGGGGCGTGCCCGGCTTCCTCGGTACGGCCATCGCCTCGGTCGCCGGCGCGGTCGCCGCGGCGGTCGTGATGGTGTTCGGCGTGCCCGCCGCCGGGACGGCCGCGGTCACCGTCACGATCCTGATGGCCCTCAGCCCGCTGGTCCCGACGCTGTCGTTCCGGATGGCCAGGGTGCCGCTGCCCTCGCTGCCGGTCAACGCCGACGAACTGCGCAGGGACACCCAGCAGGTGGACAGCGCCGCCGTACTGGAGCGGACCGGCCAGGCGCGGCGGCTGTCCACGGGCATGGTCACCGGCATCGCGCTGACCGGCCTGGGCGCGCTGCTCTTCCTGGTGGCCGAGGAGGGCTGGACCGCCGTGGCGATGACCGTCACGCTGTCGCTGACGTTCATCCTGCGCGCCAGGGTCTTTCACGGGCTCGGCCAGCGGCTCTGGCTGCTCGTCACCGGCCTGGCCGGTCTGGTCGCGCTCGCCGTGGTGCACAGCGTCGGCGCGGGGATGGTGGCCGTGGTCGCCGTGGTGATCGGGCTGCTCTGGCTGGCCATGATCCTGCTGGGTCTGGGCATGTGGCTGCCGACGGGCCAGCCCTCCCCGTTCTGGGGGAGGGCCGGTGACATTCTGGACATCATGCTGGTCGTCGCGCTCTTCCCGCTGGCGCTGGGCGTGCTCGACGTCTACTCGTGGGTGCGCGGGCTGTCGGGCTGAGCCCAGCTCATCCGGGTCAGGTCGCCGACCCGCTCCGCGCTCTCCCGGGCATAGGAGTCCTGCAGCTCCTCCAGCGTGCGCTGGAAGTCCCGCAGCGCGATCTCCTCACCCGGCGGCAGCAGCTCCTGGCCGCGCCGCTCATGGTCGGCCTGGGCGGCCCGTACGGCCTGCACGACCTCGTCCGCCAGCTCCTCGGCGTCCAGCCGCATGCCCCTGACGCTGATCGTCACGGTGTCGAGCAGCCCGCCCGCGTCCACCCGCGCCGACACCCGCCCCGAACGGCTCTCGCCCTCGCCGCTGATCTCGCCGAGCCCGTCCATGGCCGTCAGAAGGTGGCGCATGGTGCGCTCGCCGTCCCGGACGAGGCGGTCGAGGTCGGCCAGGAGGTTCTCCGCATGTTCCATGCCCGCCACGCCATCCGGATCCGGTGAACCGGCGGCGAGCGGAACCCGTCGAGCCGCTTAAGTGATCATGAACCTTCCCGGGACCAGGGGATTCGCGGCCGCTCGTCGGTGAGAATCCATGAACGTGACCCAAGAGATCTACGTGACCTCCACGACCATCGCCCACGTGCGGGCCCGCCTCGACGACGAGCTGAAGGACGCCGTCTCCTTCGTCCGCGCCCTCACCGGCTCCTGCCAGGTGGAACCGCCGGGGTTCGGCCTGCTGGGCGGGATCATCATGGGCGGCTCCTACGACGCGATGTGCGGGCGGGCCGAGGCGGTGCTCGGCGAGGCGGAGGGCGTGGTGGACGGCTGGGTCAGCACGCTCGGCGTGGCGCAGCGCAACTGGCGCGAGGCCGAGAAGCACAGCATGGTCACCTACCGGTGAAGAAGGACCCGATCGCGGGGAAGCTGAACCCGCTTCCGCCCTCGACCACGACGAAGTACGGCAACGTCGCCCCGCCGCGCCACGGCGGGCCGTGGAAGCCGGCCTCGAACCCCATCGGGCCGCGCGTCCTGGACCTGCTGAAGGGCCTGGGCAGGCTGGCGGTCGGGCTGACCCCGGCGATCGCGCTCGCGGGCACGGCGATCGCCAACGAGCCCGGCATGGCGCAGGCGGCCAGCAACTGGAAGCACGGCATCTCCGCCCGCCTCGACGACGGCGTCAAACAGCTCCTGCCGCAGATCCTCAACACCGCCCGCGACGGCTGGATCGCCCGCGACCGGGACGAACTGGAACGCGCGATCTGGCTCTACCACCGCGAGATCGGCGCCCTGCGCGGGGTGTTCTCCGATCTGGCCGGCATGATCGACGAGGTGGCCGCCGGGTATCGCGGCTACTGGCTCAAACTCGCGGGCCTCGCCATCGCCGCGATGTCACTGCTGCTCCTGGCCAAGCGCATGCAGGCGATGCCGCACCCGCACGCCAAGCTCGTCGGCGGGCTGACCGAGCGCTTCGTCACCACCTCGGTCAACAGCTCCGCCGCCATCCTCACCCTCATCCTGACCTCGGCCCTGCGGGCCGCGGGCGAGGTGATGACGACCATGCTCAAGAAGCACCACCAGTTCGGCTACATCATGCCGAGCGGCGACGCCAAGGTGGACTTCATGCACGCGACCCTGGACACCTCCGCGTACCCCTCCTTCAAGGAGCCGCCCCCCGGCGCCACCGTGCCCCCGGGAACCTTCACCTGGGTCGAGCCCAAGGTCGATCCCAAGCCTTACGGGCAGTAGGTCTGGGATTGCGGTGATCCGTCCGCGCCAATAGGTTGCTTGTGGTGCCTAGGCGACGGATGGAGCTACTGGTGAGTGATGGCGAATACGGGTCCATCGACCTGGAGAAGCTCATGAAGGGCGCGACCGCCCAGATGGCCAGCATGCAGCGGGTCCAGGAGAGCATGGCCTCGCTGATCGGCCGGGCCGAGGACCGCGACGGCCTGGTCACCGTGGAGTTCTCCGCCGCGGGACTGCACGAGCTCAAGCTGAACCCCAAGGCGATGCGGCTGAGCTCCGGCGAACTCGCCGAGAAGATCAAGACCGCGATCGGGGACGCCTCCCAGGACCTCCAGCGGCAGGCGTCCGAGCTCATGGCCGACGTGTACGGCGACGACAACCCGATGAACTACGTCAACAACCCCGAGGCCGCCATGGAGAACATCCGGATGGCGCAGTCCTCCTTCGACCGGACCTTCGACGACGTCATCGGCGAACTCGACCGGATCAGCCGCAGACTGGACCTCTGAGCCGTCAGCCGATCCGCTCGGGGCTGGTGCCGTCCGCCCTGACCGAGAACACGTCCCCCTCGGGGTCGTAGATCTCCCGGGTGTTCTCGTCGCCGCCCTCGCCGAAGGCCCCGCCGCCGGGCATGAGCGGGAACATCGACCCCGACGAGCCGCCCGCGCCGCCGCGCAGCACGCCCGGCGCCTCGCCGCCGGAGGCGGAGGCTCTGCCGTACCCGAAGCTCGTGTCCCTGCCGATCACGCCGTCCGAGTTCATCGGGAACGGGGTGGTGACGAGGGGGGTGGTCTGGCGGTAGCCGGTGGTCTGGGGGAGGGCGTCGGGGGTGGTCGTGACGCCGGTCTGCGTGGGGGTCGTCCAGGGGTTGGCGTCGGCCAGCTCGGTTGTGGTGCCGGGCTGGGGCGGGTCGGTCGCGCCGATGACGGGCGGCGTCTCCTGGGGCTTGTCCGGGGTCTCGGTGTCCTTCGGCGGTTCGGTCCCCTTGTCAGGTGGCTGTTCGGTGCCGGGGGTCTCCGGGGTGGTGGAACCGGGCTTGTCTCCCGGCGTCTCCTGCCCGGTGCCGCCGTCCGCCGAGCCGCTCCCCGAGCCGCTCCCCGTGCCACCGCCCGATACCCCGCCAGAGTTGCTGCCTGAGGAACCGCCGGAAGATCCGCCGGAAGGCCCGCCCGAGGAGCCGGGGTTCCACGTGGAGCCCGTGCCCGTCTTCGGCGCCCCGGATTCGTCCACCGTGACCTGCTTGGCCGGGCGCTCGGGGGTGAAGTCCAGCGGCTCGATGTCCGGCAGGTTCCAGGACAGGCCCTCGGGCATGCCCATGTTGATCGTGCCGATCTCCTCGTTGAGCTTGCGCAGATGCTCCCTGGCCTGCTGGTCGGCCAGCAGACCGGTCGGGCTGTCAGCCGTGGTCACGCCCGAGAAGACGGGCGCGGTGTAGGTCGCGTCGCTGTTCAGGCCGGTCTGCTCCGACTGCGGCAGAATGCCGTTGGGCACGCTGTTCCGGTACCTGCCCAGCGCTTCGGCGTACTTCTTGAGCGTCTCGCCCGTCGCCTTCATCGCGTCGTGCAACTGGGCCGCGGTGGCGTGCAGCGCGCGCAGCACCGTCTGCGCCTCGGCCGCGTCCTTGCCGTGCCAGGCCGTCGACAGGTTCGAGGAGGTACGCCACAAGGCTCCCTGCAGCCCGTCCCGCTCGCCGCCGACCAGCTTGGCCGCCGACAGGAACGACTCGCCCGCCTGCCGCAGCTTCTCGGGGTCGGTCGCCTGCAGCATCTCCTTGATCTTGGCGTGGCTGTACTTGTCCTGCTCGTTGAGCCCGAGGAAGGTGCCGTAGATCTTGATGAGATCCCAGTTGGATTCCGCCATGGCGCGCTCCTCAGGCCCCGCTGGCGGTTTCGCCCTTGTCGGTGTTCCCGACGACCTTCTCCAGCGCGGTGCTCATCTTCTCGATTCGGTCGATCAGCTGGGTGTATCGCCCGTAAAGGACTTCGTAACCCTTGGCGACGTTCCGGCCGAAGTAGTCGGCCGTCTCCCAGGTGCCGGTCTGCGCCCCGCCCACGTTCGCGACGACCTGGACGTCGTTCGCGGTGCCGGTCCCCGTCTGGGCGGCGCTCACCCCGCCCGACGGCGTGTCGCCCTTCAGGAAGGTGAGCTCCTTCCTCAGGTCCCTCGCGGCCGTGCGGACGGCGTTGTGGTCCACGTAGAACTGGGCCTCGGGGTTGAGCCCAGGCCAGTCCTCCGTGAGCTTCAGCTCGGGCGGGGGCGAGCCGAAGTCGTCGTTCCTGCTCACGCCTTGCCTTTCGATGAGTCGTCGATGAGATGCTGGGTGACCTTGGCGTCGCTGGTGAACACGTCGTCGTCCTCCAGCAGCCAGGTGGTCCGCTCGGACTCCTCGTTTCCTGACCCGGCACCGCTCTGCGGCATGATCGGCAGCATCGAGGCACCGCCCAGGCCGCCCCGCCCGGACCCCCGGCCACTACCGGGTACGGATCCCCCCGCACTCCCGCCGTAGCCGCCGCCGGTTCCGGCACCGGTGCCGCCGTCCGTGGTGCCGAACCCCGTCTGCGTGTAGGGGGACGTGCCGGTGTTCCAGGGGTTGTGACCGGCCAGGGTCGTGGTGGTGTCGCCGTTGCCCCGGCCGTCGCCGGTACCGGCGCCCGTGCCGGATCCGATCGTGCCGTCGTCGCCCAGGCCGTTCCCGTCGGTGCTCGTCGATCCGTCGATGCTGCCGGGATCGGTGTTCCCGCTCAGATCGCCGGGGTCCACCGGGGTGATCCCGCCGGGCCCTTTCGGGCCGTTGAGGTTGAAGCCGCCGGTGTCGCCGTAGCCGCCGCCGGGCAGGTCGAGGCCGTCGATGCCCGGCGTTCCGGGGAGCCCGCCGATCGTCCTGTTCGGATCGTAGGCCGCGGTGAACGTGTCCGGCAGGTCTCCGCTCGGCATCGTGCCGCCCGGGGGTTTGGGATCACCGATCTTCGGCATCGGCACGTCGAATTCGGGAATGTCGGTATCGAGTTTGGGTGGGAAGCGACGGATGACCTCGTCTGAGGTCACCTGGTTCAGATTCTTCAGGTGCTTCTTGGCCGCCTTGCGGTCCTTCTCCTCCTTGGACTCGCCGAACATGTCCAGGAAGGGGACCTCGCTGAACAGGGAGGTGATGCCGCCGGCGACCGAACCGAGGACGCCGCCGATGACCGCGCCGGGCGGTCCGCCGACGAACAGCCCGATGCCCGCGCCGCCCATGCCCCACTCGAAGGCGCCTTCGGTGACCGAGACGTCCTGGCCGGCGTTGCCGGGAACGTGGTCGCCTCTGAAGAGGCTCAGCGTGTCGGAGTAGGCGGCGAGCGCGGGGGCGATGCCGTTGGTGGAAGGCTGGCCGTGACCGTCGTTGGCGATGACCTCCATGATCGCCGCGGTGGAGTCCCTGAGGCGGCGGAACTCACCCTTCACCTGCTGGGCGTCGGCGCCCGTGGGCCACGACTTGTCGAGCTCGACCAGATGCAGGTCGAGGACCTCGACCAGCTTGCCCAGCTTGAACCGGACCGACGCGAACTCCTCGGCCGCCTGGCGGATCAGGCCGGGCTTGGTGTTCGCCAGCGCGGTCCTGAGGAGGTCAAGCGGGAGTTCCTCGTCCTTCTCCGGGGTGTACGCATCCTGGATAGGCGCCGTGTACTTCGTCATGTCAGGCCTGGATCCCGCCGAGGTGCTCGGGGCCCTTGCCCTCGGAGATGTCGAGGTTCCCCAGCGCCACCGTGAGCAGCGTGATCGTGTCGGCGACAGCCTGGCCGACCATTGTGTAGGTGAGGCTCACGGCGCGGGCCGAGTTGCCGAAGCTGTCCCTCACGCTGTGCGCGGAACTCCACATCCCGAACGCCGTGAAGTCGCTCGTCAGCGAGTACACCGGCTTGTCCGCCGGGAAGGCGACCGCCTGCACCCTGGCCGGATCCGCGCCGGGGGCCAGCAGGTCCAGGGCTTTCTGGAGGTCAGCCCTGGCCCTCTCGATCGCACTGCGACTGACCTCGATCCCACCGTCGCTGGCCATCGACTTACTTACCGTCGAACATCGAGGCGTTGATCCTCTCGACGTCGCGCATGTTCATGTTGGTGATGTTGATGTTCTGTGCGAGGAGCTGCACGATGTCGGCCAGGCCCTTGGCCTCGTTCTGCCAGAGCAGACGGGTGTTCTCGTAGGCCTCCTTGGCGCCACCCTGCCAGATGGCGGTCTTGGAGTTGAGGTTCTTCTCCAGGTCGTTCAGCTCGATGACGAGCGCGTCGAACGCCTTCTTGAAGGCGATCTCGCCCTGGTCCAGGCCCGCGAAACCGATCTTTGTGACGTCGCCGTCGTACACCATGGTGATCTCCCCCTGCCTACTGCTTGACGAACTGCGACGGGTCGGCCGCGATCAACTGGGCGATCTTGTTGATCCGCTGCTCTTCCTCCTGGTTGAACAGGTCGTAGTTCTTGTTGTTGTCCTGGATCGTCTGGGCCAGGTTGGCGAGGCTGGTGAGGATGAGGTCCATCCGCTCGTGCCACAGCTTGTGCACGCCCTCGAACGCCTGGCGCGAGGCGCCTACCCAGTGGACCTTCAGGTCCAGGTTGGCCGTGTCCAGGTTGCGCTGGATGTTCAGGATGTTGGTCTGGGAGTTCAGAATCCAGCTGACCGCCTGCTCAAGGTCGGCGCGGCTTACTTGTGCCTGATCCGCCATGGTCACCTCCAAGTGATCCGGTCATCCGCGCCCGCTTCGGGACAGTCGGGCGATGACCCACTCAAGTCACAGTAATGATCAGACGTCCCACAGCCGACCTGACTCGAGGTTAAATTTTGGTTACATTTTTGTGGAAATTTTCTATATATGCAGCTCAAATGCGATGTTTGCGGATTCAACCAAATCTCCCGATGTGATTGTCCGCAATGCTGGGATATTTGAGTCTTTTGTGCCTTTTGTCCGTAAGTGCTCTGTACGGTTCGCAAGGAATCTTGTAACCTGCGTGCTTTGACGTGATCAGCTTTCGCGGGGTGCACCCCAGTGTGGAGGCCTAGGTGAGCGACGCGCCCAGCGGCGGCCAGTTCCCGATACCCAACATGGGGGGGATCCCGGGCATGGCGACGCCCGACCCCAAGAAGCTCGACCCCCAGCTCAAGATGGAGTACGACAAGGTCCGTAGCCTCGGCGACGGCTTCGCCCAGCGGGGCCAGTCCATGACCGCGCTCAGCTCGGCCACCCGCAGCATCGACATGTACTGGGACACCTTCGGGGTCGTCGGCTACGGGCTGGCCGCCGCCCATGACGAGGTCCGCGACAAGACCGCCGACGCGCTGGGCAAGGGCAAGGACGTCCTGGACTCGTGGAAGGTCGCGGTCACCGAGGCCGCGGACTTCGTGCAGGCCGCCGACGACGCCAGCAAGGCGCCCCCCGGCGACGAGACGCCTCCTCCTCCTGGCGGTGGCGGCCCAAACCCGCCCAAGGGCATCAAGGGCCCGAAGCTGGACGGACTGCCGACGGATGTGCCCGGCCCCGAGTTGGGCGGTCTCGGAGACCAGAGCAAGCTCTCGGGCCTGGACTCCAAGCTCCCGGACCCCTCCGATATCAAGAGTCCCGGTGACCTGAAGAACCCCGACCTGACCACTCCCAAGCCCAGAGATCTCGACCCCCTCAACCCCCGCGATCTCGACCCTCTCAATCCTCGCGATCTCGATCCCCTCAACCCTCGCGACCCTCGCGACCTCGACCGGCCCGACCTCGACACCGGCGCGCTCAGCAACCCCAAGCTGGACAACCCGATCGAGAGCAAGCTCGCCGGCTACGACCCCTCGCTGTCCGGTCAGGACCTGACCACCAGAACGCCGTCCCTCGGCGACCTCGGCAAGAGCCCGATGACCACCGTCGACCCCAGAGGCGTCACCAGCGGAGGCGGCGGCGTCGGAGGGGGCGGCATCGGGGGTGCGAACGGCGCCGGCGCCCCCGGCGGGCTCGGCGCGGGAATGCGCGGCCTGGGCGGCACGGGCATGCCGATGATGCCCTTCGCCCCCATGGCCGGGGGCGGCACCGGCGAGCACGACAGGGACCAGCAGGGCAACAACGGCCTGGCTGAGGACCCCGAGGTCTGGGAGGACGACATCGACATCGCCCCGCCCGTCATCGGTAAGGAGTAGCGGTGGAAATCCTTACCTGGAGACACGCCTTCATGCTCGCCGCCTCCACCGTGTCCGGGTCGGCGTTGATCCTGCGCGCGGCGGGCCCGCTGGCCCTGCTGTTCTGGTCGATGGTGGCCGACCCTGAGCAGATGCGTGCCGCCGCGGGGAAATGGGGCAATGCGCACCCTGCCGGCCTCACCGACAAGCAGCAGCCCGGGGACGCCCTCCCGACCGGCGACGACATCGAGTTCCTGCGCGCCGAGCTGGGCAAGCTGCTGAAGGACGCGCAGACGAACAAGGTCTGGGAGGGCCAGGCGTTCGAGTCGTTCAAGACACTCGTCACCGAGTTCGACGGCCAGCTTCTCAGGCTCAAGGACCTGCGCAACGGGGTCAAGGGCAGCCTTGAGTCGGCGGCCAGCCTCTTCCAGTCCGCCGCGATGGTGTGCCTGGCCATCTCCGCTTTCGTTTACGGCCTTGCGCAGTATGTGACCCTTGCCCGGTTCAACCCGTCGACCGCGCTGACAGCCGAAGGTCAGGCCACGATCGTGGTCGGCCGCCTCTACAAGGCCGCCAAGTCGATCGTGGACGTGGTGATCAAGGTCAAATTCCGGATCATGCTGATCCTGGCCGGTATCACCTACGCCGCCGGAGCGGTGAACGACAAGTTCCCCGGCATGCAGCCGATCACCGGCAAGGCGCCCAAGTTCACCCCGGCCAACGCGGTGTTCGACCCCACCAAGCTCAGAGTCACCAAGCCGCCGGAGTCGGGAGTCCCGGACATGGACGACCTTCCCAAGCAGGGCGGCCTGGGGGGCCTCATAGAGAAGATCATTTAGCTTGGCTCGTCCAGCGGGTAGCGCAGGATCGTCCCCGGCGGGATCTTCCTGGGGTCCGGGCCGATCTGGTCGCGGTTGGTGGCGTAGATCTCCTGCCAGCGGTCGCGGTCGCCGTACACCTTCTCGGCGATGTCCTTCAGGGAGCCGTTCGCGTACGGCCAGATGCCCATCTTCGCCGACGGGTTCTGGGGAGCGGGGGTGCCCGGGGGGACGGTCGCGGCGGGGGGCTTGTAGGGGTCGAGCCGGGGCTCTTCGGTGGTGTGCAGCGGGCGCCACACCCGGAAGACGGACGTGGGCGCGAAGCCGAGGATCTGCTTGGCGGCGTCCGGCCCGATGACCTTCCCGGTGGGGGCCCACTTGGACAGGCCGATCGTCCAGTTCCGCGCGCCGACGAACTGGGCGAAGGCCAGACCGCCCTCGCCGACGGCGAGGCCCGACTTGGTCATGGAGGCCGCCCACGAGGCGGCGGCCCCGCCCTGGGCGGTGCTCTTCCAGAACAGGCCCAGCGGGGCGAAGGTACCGACGAGCGTGGCGGCGGTGGTGATCCGCATGGACTGCACGAGGGTGGCGGGACTGATGTTGAAGAAGCTGTTGCCGCGGAAGACCTGCGCGGTCATCTGGGTGCCGAGCACGCCCGCGAACACCCAGCCGGAGGTCTTGGCGTAGGCGCCGAAGGAGGCCTTGGTGAGCCCGGTGAGGAAGGTGTGGTCGAACGGCTTGAGCGCGCCCGCCCTCATCGCGGGGCCGACGCGCCCGGCCAGCGCGGTGAGCTTGGGGCTGAACTTGAGCTTGCCGATCAGGGGGAGCGCCTTGAGCATCCGGCCGAAGAAGCGGAAGAGCCCGGCCAGCTTGGACAGCAACTGCGCGGCCATGACGACGAGCTGGGTGGCCCGCGCGTAGATGCCGAAGGCCGCGACGACCTGGGCCCAGTAGAGGGCGGCGAACCTGATCGCGTAGAACGCGCCGGCCCAGATCAGAGCCGTCTTGATGATCTCTACCAGGGCGTCCTTGGTGAGCTTGACGGAGTCGGCGACCGCGGTCAGGACCTTGGCGCACTCGGTGCAGTTGGTCCGGAGCGCGTGGCGGTTCTCCTTGTTGACGATCTGGCCCCAGACGTCGCGGAACTGGCCGGCGGCGGGCCCGGTCCAGGACTTGAGCACCTGCTCCATCGGGCCGTCGATGGCGTCCTCGAGGACCTGGAGGTCTTCGGCCAGCCGGTTGTGCGCCGCCGCGGCCTGCCTGAGCCGCCCTTCGCTCCCGTCGTCGCCGAACAGCGTGGGCAGGGCCCTGGCCAGGGCGAGGATGGTCTCGATGAGGGGCGTCGGGTCCAGCGCGCTGCCCAGGTTGATGTCCCAGCCCCAGGTGGTGGGCGACCAGTTCCAGTTGAGCGGGTTGAGACTGGGCTGCCGCTCGGCGGTGGCGCTCACGGTGTCGTCCGCAGCGTGCTGGCGTCGTGGCCCGCCTGGTAGTTGCGGGTGCTCTGCGCGATGGTCACGCCGACGAAGCCCAGGGCGGCCCGCAGTTCTTCGAGGTAGCCCATGATGGCGGTGTAGCGGCCCTGGTTGCCGCTGTCCTTGGTGCCGCTGACGTAGGCCGTGGCCACCTCGTCGCTTCCGGGTGCGAGGCTGAAGTCGCCTCTGGACAGTTGTGCCGGACCGAAACGGGCCGTCATGGCGGCCACATCGTCGGCGTACTCCGCGCATTTCTCCATCGCCGCCCGCAGGTCCTGGTGAATGGCCTGCACGTCTGGCTGGTCGTTGCCCACAGTGATCCCCCTCGCGCCGTTGACCGACCGAGTCAAGATCCTAATATTTACCTGTATTTACGGTCCAGTCCATTGACGGGAGAAGTTGGGGCTTATGGACCGATTTGTATGGGCTGGAGGGCGGTGGCGGAGTTCAGCGCGGGGCCTTCGGGGATCAGGCGTACCAGGCTCGCCGGGATCGGGGTGACGTCCGTGGCCTCGTAGCCCAGCTTGGCGAGTTCGGCGGCCGGCTGGATCGCGAAGCGCCGACCCTGGTCGCTGATCAGGAAATACGTGCTGATCGCGCCGAGCTGGTTCTCACCCGGGAGCTGTCCCGCGATCGCCGCGCCACCGGCCGGGAGGATCACCTGATCGAAGCGCTCCTGACTCGGCGCGCTCGCCGGAGGGGCCAGCCGTACGGCGCCGCCGGCCGTGACCTTCGCCTTGACCGACCCTTTCAGGGTGTCGGCGTAGACGGAGCAGAGGGGGGCCGAAACCGGCGGGTTGACAACCCTCGGCATGGTCGCGGGCAGCCCGCCGCCCATCACCGACTGCTTGGAGGGCGAGGCGTTGGCCGACGCCGCGTCGATCGGGATCGGCACGGCCGCGCGCCTGCCGTACGCCCGCTTGATGGCCGGGTCCTCCAGCAGCAGGGTCGCCTGCGTGAGGGTGATCTGGGCGAGTCCGTCGTTCATCAGGACATACCAGCGGGCCGCCCCGCCGGAGACCGGCGGCACGGTGAAGACCTGCCCGACGGTCGCGGCCACCTTGCCGTCGGGCCCGCGGACCTTGTGGCCGAGGCCCGGCACCTTGGGGCCGCGGAAGTCCTTCCCCTCCGGGATCGCGTTCAGCCAGGACGACGGCACCGTGCGCGGCTGGGCGCTCAGCCCGCGGGCGGCCTTCTCGCTCACCCGCATCCGCTGGTCGGCCCAGATCACCCACTTCTGCCGCCCGTCGTCGACGACCATCGCGTCCCTATCCACCGCCGCGCCACCGACGTCGATGCCGCCGACCAGCGTGGTGTACTGCCTGCGCCCGCCGGTCCTGTCCGGCCCCTCCACGACGCAGACCGACCAGGGCGCCTTGACCAGCTTCTCCCGCACCGGCAGCGAGTCCGGCGCGCCCTGGATGCCGATCAGCGGCCCGCGGTCGTAGTCGTCGAGGGAGTTGGCCGAGACGTTGCGCACCTTGACCTCGGGGCTGTCGAGCAGCAGGCGGGCGGAGACGTAGTTGGCCACCGGCAGCAGCTTGCGCTCCCGCTGGCTGTAGATGTACTTGGCGCCGCTCTCCTCCTCGACCAGCAACTGGCCGGGCTCCTCCAGCTTGGTCGCCCCGCCGGGCTTGAGCAGGCCCCAGATGCCGAAGGCGGCCATGATCAGCACGCCGATCAGGATCCCGCAGAAGAAGGCGACGTTCTGCCTGCGCATCGGCGTCTCGGGCACGTCGGGCTCGGCCTGGAGCAGGGCCATACCGAGCCGCTGCTGCATCAACCGGTGCGCCTGATAGAGATCCTTCTTGGTCTGCACGTCACCTCGCCCGCGTCAGGGAACGGGGATCAGCATAGAACGGTGGATCACGGACGAAGCCCGACCCGCCTGTCGTAGGCCCGCGCCAGCGGCGGCGTCGGGTCATGAGGTGTTCTTGATGCCGTTCTGGCGGGTGAAGTCCGGGAGGGCCGTCTGGATGGGGGTCACGGTGCCCAGCGTCACCAGCAGGCCGCGGCCAGGCGGGCCGCCGACCGCGCCGCGCGGGAGCCGTACGGTGAAGAGGTCGCCGTCGGCCGGGCTCTGTACTGACAGCAGCAGGCCGGTGCGCGCCTTGCGGGTCTCGGCCACGAAGCCGCGGTAGGAGGTGGCCAGGTCGCCGGTCGCGCCCGCGATGATCAGGCCGTGCTCGCCGTCCCTGCCGGACTTGAGCACCTCGTCGAGCAGCAGCCCGAGCGGCGCGTCCGGGTTGATCAGCTCGGCGTCGTCGACGATCACCACATACCGCTCGTGCTCGTCCAGCAGTTCGCGCAGGCCCGCGCCGTTGCCGTCGAGCACCGCCAGCGCCCCCTCCAGCTCACGCAGCGGGCTGCGGCGCGGCACCACCGCCACCACGGGCGTGCCGGCGGCGAGCAATGACCGGGCCGCGGTGAGCAGCGCCGACGACCGTCCCGACCTGGCCGGGCCCGCGATGACCGCGCCGGGCCCCTGGGCGAGCAGGTCCACTCCCAGCGGCTCCAGGGAGTCGCCGCCCGCGCCCAGCAGCGCCCACAGCGGGGAGGGCGCGCTGAAGCCGGGCACCAGATCCAGCGCCTGGCCCGCGGTGATCCGGGTGGGCAGCGCGTCGACCCGCATCGGCGGCTCGCCCTCCGGCCGGCGGCGGCGGGCGCGCGCCTGCAGCGCCGCGACTTGGGCGGGACCGGACGGATCGGCGTCGAGCAGCGCGATCTGGCTCTCCACCAGCCCGTGCTCACCCGCCGACACGGCCCGCCCCGGCGGCATCGAGGAGGGCAGATCCTTGAGGGACAGGCCCGCGAGCCCGTAGTCGGACGGGTCGGCCAGCCGCAGGATCAGCCGCTCGTCGAACACCGTCGACACCTGGCCGATCAGCGCCGAGCGGTCGCCGGTGACGATCGCCCGCAGTCCGACCGCGGGCCCCTCGCGCAGCAACTGCAGCAGCGCCTCGGTCAGCCGCCCGTAGTCGTAGCCCTCGAACGCGGCGACGTAGCCCTCCCAGCGGTCGAGCATCAGCACCAGCCACGGCAGCGCGTGCCCCGCCTGCCGGTACTCCGCCAGCGACGCGTGACCCGCCTCGGCCAGCAACTGCTGCCTGCGGCCCACCTCCTGGCGGAGCCTGGTCAGCAGCCGCTCCACCCGGTCGAGCTGGTCGCGGGTGACGACCGCGCCGCAGTGCGGCAGCGCGACGAGCGGCAGCAGCGCGCCCGAACCGCAGTCGATGGCGTGCAGGTGCACGTCGGCGGGGGAGGCCCCGGCCGCGATGGCGCCCGCGATCGTGCGCAGCGCCGTGGACCTGCCGCTGCGCGAAGCGCCCGCGATCAGCAGGTGCCCGCCGCGCTCCAGGTCGAGGGCCAGCGGGCGCCGGTCCTGCGCCCACGGCAGGTCCGTCACGCCGTACTCCAGTGAGTCGCCCGACTCGGGCGCGACCACCCGCGCGGGCAGCGGCGGCAGCCACGGGCTGGCCTGCTCGGGCACCCCGGCCAGGCGGGCGGCCTCGACGAGCGCGTCGGCCAGCACGGTCAGATCGGTGACCGCGGCCGCGCCCTCCGGCTCCGGCGCGGCGGGCAGCGGCCTGCCCAGCTCCGGCCAGCCCACCTCGACGACCCGTACCTGCCCCGGCGCGCCGCCCGCCGCCCGCCCGCCGACCCAGGCCGTCTGTACGGCCACGGCCGCGCCCGCCCCCGACTTGACGTAGCAGCGTCCGGGAGTGGCCTTGGAGATGTGCGCCGCGTCGGGCAGGTCGATCACGTCGGCCGACTCGCCCGCCTCGGTCACCCGCAGCGCGATCCGCAGCGACGTGTTCGCCTGGATGTCGGCGGTCACCACCCCGGCCGGCCGCTGGGTGGCCAGGATCAGGTGGATGCCCAGCGAGCGGCCCCGGCGCGCGATGTCCACCAGCCCGGCGACGAAGTCGGGCAGCTCGGCGACCAGCGCCGCGAACTCGTCGATGATCAGGACGAGGCGGGGGAGCGTGCCCTGGTAGTCCTCGATGTCCTTGGCGCCCGCGTCGAGCAGCAGCCGCTCCCGGCGCCTGATCTCGGCGGCCAGCGAGGCGAGGGCGCGCTGGGTGAGGTGGCCGTCCAGGTCGCTGACCATGCCGACAGTGTGCGGGAGCCGTACACACTCCTTGAACGCGGCGCCGCCCTTGTAGTCGATGAGCACGAAGGTGAGCTCGTCGGGGCGGTTGCGGACCGCCAGCGAGCAGATGAGCGCCTGCAGCAGCTCCGACTTGCCGGCGCCGGTGGTGCCGGCGACCAGCGCGTGCGGGCCGTCCAGGCGCAGGTCGACCGGGTACGGCCCGTCGGGGCCGACGCCGATCAGGGCCTCGGTCGAGCCGTGGCCGGTCCAGTGCCCGGCCAGCAGCTCGCCGGTCGGCTGCGGCAGGTTCAGCAGGTCGAGCAGGCGTACCGCGTCGGGCAACTGGGCGGCGGGGTCGTCGCGGCTGACGTCGCGCAGCGGGGCGAGCGCCCTGGCCAGCCGCTCGCACCACGAGGGCGACACGCCGTCGGCCAGGATCACGCCCAGCGCGTCGAGCCCGCCGCCGCGCAGCCGCAGCCCACCCTTGTCGTCGCAGGTGGCGACCGTCTCGCACTCCTCGGGCAGCAGCCGCTGGTCGTCGTCCACGGCCAGCGTGTACACCCCTGCCCTCGGCCCCTGGCGCAGCACCTGCGGCATGCCGGGCAGCCCGCGCAGCACCTGGGCACCGTCGAGCACCACGAGCACGTCGTACGGCCGGGCGTCGTAGCCGGTGAAGCCCGTCTCGTCGGGCCCGCCGAGGTCGTCCCAGCCGGAGGGGACCTTGCCGAGGTCGGGGATCGAGGTGTTCAGCCGCCCGTCGATCAGCGCGGTGAGCTCGGCCACCCGGCGGGCGGCCCCCTCGGGGTCGGACCCGACCAGGACGACGCACTCCTCGCCCGCGCGCGGCGTCACATGCGGCAGCCAGCGGACCCAGCCCCAGCGCTGGTGCCCGTCGGCGTGCGCGGAGATCACCACGATGGCCAGGTCGCGCGGGCTGTGCAGGGCGGCGGCCTGCCCGACCAGCCAGCCGGTCAGCGCCGTCGCCGTCTCGCGCGCGCCGGTCACACCCGCGACGCCGAGGCGGCGCAGCGGCAGCGCGACCGGCACGTTCCGGCACAGCGGCGGCTCCAGCGGCTCCGAGCCCGCCTTCAGCTCCAGGTCGGCGGGCAGGTCGGCGAGCCCGACGCGCAGCCGCAGCGCGTCCTGGTCGTGGATCCTGCGCTCCCACAGCCGCCTGCGCGGGCCGGTCGCGGTCAGCAGCACCTCGGCCGGGTCGGGGGTGGCGGCCCTGCGGGCCAGCTCGTCCTGCCGCCTGGCCCGCTCGACGTCCGCCTCGAACGCGGCGAGCCGCTCCTTGTACTCCTTCGCGGCCAGCCGGTGCTGCTTGCGCCCGTGACGGCGGTCGCTCCACCACTGGCCGACCATGATGAGCGGGGTCATGAACGCGATCAGCAGGAAATACCAGGACCCGGTGACCAGCACCATCGTGACGCCGAGCACGGCGGGCAGGAACGCGGCCAGCGCCTGCAGCCGCATGGTCTCGGCGCGCCTGGGCTCGACCGGCGCCTCGAACGCGCGCCCCGGCTCCGGCTGCCTGAGCCTGGGCGGCCGGTTGTAGGCGACGCCGCCGTCGGGCTGCGGCGCCAGGTGCGCGTCCGGCGGCTCGATCGCGGCCAGCGTGAACAGCGAGGAGCCGCAGGCCAGCAGCGCGTGCTCGGGCCAGTCGGCGGCCTCACCGAGCGTCCGGCCGTCGAGGGTGGCGTTGCGGACCTCCTCGGCGTTGCGCGCGGCCTGCCGCTCGGCCAGCTCGGCGACCTCGTCGTCGTAGCGTCCCTTGTGCTTGCGTTTGGGCGGCCGGACGACGTCCGGCCGCCGCGTGGGCGCGGGCTCGACGGTGATCGCCTCAGGGGTGACCCTGACCACGGCCGCCTCAGGCGGCAACGCCGGATCCGGTACGGCTATCGCGCAAGCCGCCGCCGACCCGATGACGTGCGTGCCGAGCCCGAGCCGATGCACCGACCCTGCCCGGGGGCCGCCCACGACGCGTACCTCGACCACCCCTTGGGGCTCCTCGATCACGGTGGCGCGGGCGAGTTCGGCGTCGAGGGTCACCCGGTCGCCGTCCCGCAGCACCGCCCTGGCCTGGGCGCGCGGGTCCAGCGGCCTGCCGTCCCGCCAGAGGTGCGGGTGCCCCTTGGGGCCGGTCTGCTGCGCGGGTGACAGGGAGCGGACGGAGTGCGGCTCCAGGCCGTAGGGGGCGCGGGTCCGCGAGAGCCGTACCACCTTGGCGAGTGGTTCGTCGGTGTCTCTGCTCAGTGCTTCGGCGAGGCGGGTGACGGTGGTGCCGGGCTCGCCCTCGACGACGACGTCACGGTCGCCGCGCTCGTCGAGCACGGTGAGCATGATCCTCATGTGTCGTCTCCTCGGGTCGCACCCGGCGCCAAGGTAGCGTTCCGCGCCCGATCAGGCGGGCGGGATGGCGTCACTGGCATGATTCTCTGGATTCATGTGACTGGTGAGAAAGGAGTTACTTCTGGGGTCGCTATCACGACAAATCATGATCATCAAGTCTCTTGAATGAATGGGTTTCATTCCGTTCCTGTTGACAGCCTCCCGTCTGCGAAACGAGCATGGGACTTCGGATTTGGGCACCAAAGCTTTCTCATTGGTGCACATAATGGCGTGAATTCCATAATTTCGTAATGGGAGCCCCCCACCCATGAGGACCAGCGAAAAGCCCGCCGCCAACGCGTCGGGCCTACCCGGCACGCTCTCCGGCGCGGCGTCGCGCAAACTGCCCGTGCCGCCCCGCGAGCGCAAACCCGCGCTGGCGGCGCTCGCCGTACTCCTCATTCTCGGCGGTGCGCTGGCCAGTACGCTGCTCGTGCTGCGCAGTGGTGATCGTATTTCCGCGATCAGGATTACCCAGCAGGTCGGAGCGGGTCAGCCGATCAGTGAACAGGCGATGGAAGAAGTGCAGATCGCCGACACCGGCATCGGCTACGTCGCCTGGAAGCACCGGGTCGCCGTCGCCGAGACCTACGCCGCCGTCACTCTGCTGCCGGGCACCCTGCTCACCGAGCAGATGACCACCACCGCCAGCCAGGAACTCGGGCCGGGCAAGGCCAAGGTCGGCCTGGCGCTCAAACCGGGACAGGCGCCCGCCGGACTGGCGAAGGGCGACCGGGTCCAGATCGTCTACGTGCCCGGACGCACCACCCAGTCGCAGAGCCGGGTGCTCGCGCAGAGCGCGCTCGTGCACAGCGTCGGCGCACCCGGCAGGACCGGCTCCACCGGCCTGATCACCGTCATCGTCGACTCCAGCGCGTCACCGGCGATCGTCGGCTACGCCTCCAGCGGCGAGATCGCGGTGGCCGAACTCCCGGGGGCACGCTGACGTGGCGCTGATCGTGCTGGCGGCCGACAAGGGCGCGCCGGGCGTCACCACCGCCGCGACCGCCCTGGCCGCGGTCTGGCCGCGTCCCGTCCTGCTGGCCGAATGCGACCCGGCGGGCGGCGACCTCGCCTACCGGCTGCCCGCCGCCGACGGCGGCATGCTCAACCCCGGCCGGGGCCTGCTCACGCTCGGTGCGACCGCCCGGCGCGGCATCTCCCCCGAGCAGGTGCACGAGCACACCCAGAAGATCATCGGCGGGCTGGACGTGCTGGCCGGGCTCACCCACGGCGAGCAGGCGGCCGGGCTGACCTGGATGTGGGGGCCGCTCGGCCGGGCACTGGCCGCCGTGCCCCGCGCGGACGTGATCGCCGACTGCGGGCGGCTCGGCGCGCACCCCCAACTCGGCGACCTGATCGGCGAGGCCGAACTGGTCGTGCTCTTCACCAGGGCGAGCCTCGACCACGTCGCCCACCTGCGCGAACGGCTGGCCATCATGCCCAAGGGCCCGGAGCTGGGGGTGGTGGTGATCGCCGACCCCCGGCAGTACCGCTCCTCCATCGACGACGTGCGCAGGATCGTCGGCGGGGAGACCGCCTTCGTCGCCGGGCTGGCCCACGACCCCAAGGGCGCCGAGCTGCTGCGCGGCCAGTGGGGCGGGCGGCTCGACCGATCCCTGCTCATCAGGACCGCCCGCGAGCTCGCGGGGAAGCTGTCGTCCCGGGTGAGGGTGCCATGATCGACCACTCGCTGGTGAAACGCTTCCGCCAGGAGGTCGGCGACCGGCTGGCCCATCAGCGCCGCCTCGACCAGGCCAACGGGCTGGCCGCGATGACCGGCGAGGACGAGCGGCAGTTCGCCAGGGCGCTCATCTCGCAGGTGCTGGAGGAGCACGCGCGGATCGAGATCGGCTCCGGCCGTACCCCCCCGACCGTCGAGGAGGAGGAGGCGCTGGCGGCCGGGATCCACGCCGCGCTGTTCGGCGTCGGCCGCCTGCAGCCGCTGCTCGACGACACCGAGGTCGAGAACATCGACATCAACGGCTGCGACCGCGTCTTCGTCGGCTACGCCGACGGCCAGGAGCTCACCCACGACCCCGTCGCCGAGTCCGACGAGGAGCTGATCGAGCTGATCCAGATCCTCGCCGCCTACTCGGGCCTGTCCAGCAGGCCGTTCGACACCGCCAACCCCACCCTCGACCTGCGCCTGCCCGACGGCTCCCGGCTCTCGGCCGTGATGGACGTGACGGTACGGCCGGTCGTCTCCATCCGCCGCGCCCGCCTCGGCAAGGTGTTCCTCAGCGACCTGGTCGGCAATGGCACGCTCGGCCCCGAACTGGGCCGCTTCCTGTCCGCCGCCGTCGCCGCCCGCAAGAACCTGATGATCGCCGGATCGACGAACGCCGGGAAGACCACCCTGCTGCGCGCCCTGGCCAACGAGATCCCCGCGAGCGAACGCCTGATCACCGTCGAACGCGCCCTGGAACTGGGCCTCGACCAGTTCCCCGAACTGCACCCCAACGTGGTCGCCTTCGAGCAGCGCCTGCCCAACTCCGAAGGCCAGGGCGAGATCACCATGGCCGAGCTGGTCCGCCGGTCGCTCCGGATGAACCCGTCCCGGGTCATCGTCGGCGAGGTCCTCGGCGACGAGATCGTCACCATGCTCAACGCGATGACCCAGGGCAACGACGGCTCCCTGTCCACCATCCACGCCAACTCCAGCATGGAGGTCTTCAACCGCATCGCCACCTACGCGCTGCAGGCCAACGAGCGCCTGCCGATCGAGGCCACCCACATGCTCATCGCCGGCGCGATCGACTTCGTCGTCTTCATCGAGAAGCGCAACGACTACGAGCAGGGCGGCACCCTGCGCCGATACGTCTCCAGCGTCCGCGAGGTCAACGGCTGCGACGGCCGGGTCCTGTCCAGCGAGGTGTTCGCGCCGGGCCCCGAAGGCGCCGCGCTGCCCCACGCGCCGGTCTCCTGCCTGGAAGAGCTCATCGCCCACGGCTACACCCCCGGAGGCTGGTGATGATCACACTCGACCCGCTCGTGCTGCTCTCCGGCGCCGCCACCGGCGGCGGCCTCTACCTCCTCTTCCTGTCCCTGTACGGCATGCGCCCCCGCCCCAGGCGGCCCAGCGACCGCCGCCGCGAACTCGTCAAGGTCCTGTCCACCAGAACCGCGATCGCCGCCATCCTCGCCACCCTCGTCCTGGTCGTCACCCAGTGGCCCGTCATGGCGGCCGGCTGCGTCCTGCTCGTGTTCGCCTGGCGCGGCCTGTCCGGCGGCGCCGCCGAGGAACGCGCCGCCATGCGCCGCCTCGAAGGGCTGGCCGCCTGGACCGAGTCCCTGCGCGACACCATCGCCGGCGCCGCCGGACTCGAACAGGCCATCCCCTCCTCCATCAGGGCCGCCGCCCCCACGCTCCGGCCGCACCTGCGCGCCCTCGTCGACCGCATGCACACCCGCATGGCGCTGCCCGACGCGCTCAGGCTCTTCGCCGACGAACTCGACGACCCGTCCGCCGACCTGGTCGTCGCCGCGCTCATCCTGAACTCCCGGCTGCGCGGCCCCGGCCTGCGCGACGTGCTCGGCGCGCTCGCCGTCTCGGCCCGCGAGGAACTCGACATGCGCCGCCGCGTCGAAGCCGAACGCCGCTCCACCCGGCGCAGCGTGCAGATCGTCGTGCTCACCGCGCTCGGGTTCGCCGCCGCCCTCGTCGTGTTCAACCCGTCGTACGTGGCCGAGTACCGCTCCTGGCTGGGGCAGGCCGTACTCGTCGTGGTGGCCGGGCTGTTCGGGGCCGGATTCGCCTGGATGCGGCGGCTGGCCCGGTTCGACAAACCCACCCGCCTGCTCTCGCTGTCCGGAGGCGACCATGGTTGAGGCCGTACTCGCCGGCGGGGTGCTCGGACTCGGCGTCTTCCTGCTGACCCGCGCGCTCTTCCCGGCCAGGCCCGGCCTCGTCGCCCGGCTCCTCGCGCTCGACGCGGCCAGGGACTCCGAGGTCCCACTCGTCCTGCCCGAGGAGGAGGTGAGCGCGTTCCGCCGGGGCCTCGGCTCACGGCTGGCCCGCTTCTACGCCGACCGAGGCTGGGAGGCCCGTTCCACCAAAGCCGACCTGGCGCTCGTCGGCCGCTCCTTCGAGGGCTTCCTGGCGACCAAGGCGCTGCTCGCCGCCTCCGGCCTGCTCGCCTTCCCACTGCTGTTCGGCTGGCTGGCGCTGATGGGGTGGGGCACGTCCCCGACCATCCCGCTGTGGGCCGCGCTGGCCGTCTCCGTGGTCTTCTTCCTGCTGCCCGACCTGCAGATCCGCCGGGACGCCGCCGCCAAACGGCGCGACTTCCGGCACGTCGTCGGCGCGTTCCTCGACCTCGTCTCGATGAACCTGGCCGGCGGGCGCGGCGTCCCCGAAGCGCTCATGATGGCCGTCTCGGTCAGCGGCGACGACCCCAACTGGGCCATGTCCCGCATCCGCGAAGCGCTCAGCGGCGCCCGGATCGTCGGCATCACCCCCTGGCAGGCGCTCGGACGGCTCGGCGAGGAGATCAACGTCGACGAGCTGCGCGACCTGTCGGCGGCGCTCGGCCTCGTCGCCGACGACGGCGCCAAGGTACGCGCCTCGCTCACCGCCCGCGCCGCCACCCTGCGGCGCCGCGAACTCGCCGAGATCGAAGGCCGCGCGGGCGAACGCTCCCAGTCGATGCTCGTCGCCCAGCTCCTGCTCTGCGCGGGTTTCGTGATCTTTCTCAGTTTTCCGGCCGCTATGAAGATGTTGGGGTCCTGATGAACCACCCGTGGATCGTCTACCTGAGCGCGTACCTGAGCATCCGCGTCCACCGCGCCCGCACCGCGCCGTCGCGCGGCGCGTCGGCGGTGGAGTGGGTGATCATCACCGCGATCATCGCCGGGGTCGCCCTGGGCCTCGCGACCCTCATCAAAACCCTGGTCGAACAGAAGCAGGGCGACATCGAGAACAGCTTCGGCGGCGGCGGCGGAGGCGGCACCAAACCCGGCGGCGACGAGTGACCCCCACTCCTCCGCCCGCCCTCGGTTCTGTCCCGTCCATACGGCACAGCCAACAAGGGCTCTCCTCACTGCGCCCGCTTCCCGTCCTCCGGTCGACGCCACTCGTGCGCGGGCCGTCCCGCCGTCACATCGCACGCTGGGGCGTCACCCGCCTGGCGCATTCCTCCATGCCTGGGAAGCGGGTGGAGCGGGGGGCGACCGTGATCGAGTTGGCGATGATCATGCCGGTGGTGCTGGCCGTGGTGTTGCTCATCGTGCAGATGGCGCTCTGGTTCCACGGTCGGCAGGTGGCTGATGCCGCGGCCAGGGAAGGGGCGCGGGTGGCGAGGGCGGCGTCGTTCGACTCGTCGGGATGGGAGGGGGAGGCGGAGGCCCGGGCCAAGGATGTGGTGCAGGCGATCGGGCCTCGGTTGCTGTCCGACGCCTCGGCCAAGGCGACATCGGAAGGGGTTGACGAGCGATGGGTCACCGTCACCGGCAGCGCCGTGCAGGTCATTCCGCTGCTGCCGGAGCTGACGTTCACGGTCACCGCGAAGTCCGGCGGTCCCGTCGAGTGCTTCCGCCCGGACAACGGAGGCGACGACTGCTCGTGACATCTTCTCCTCCCGCATGGCGGTCAATCCCGCTTCGTCACCTGTCGCCCGTCAGGAAGGACTTCCCTTGAGGTCTCACTCCACAGGTGCTTCATCTCTCGCCCAGCCAGTCCAGGTCGGCCAGGTCGGGCGTGAGGGCGTTTCCAGTGCTGCGTCGTGTTGGTCATTGGGGCCTGCCGGGAGTGTGACTGCTCGGCTGTACCCGAGGTCGGGTTCTTCGCGTGGTGGGGGGCGGAGGGAGCGGGGGTCAATGGCGGTGGAGGCGGTGATTCTGGCGCCCGTCTTTCTGTTGTTTCTCATGTTTCTTGTGGGGGCGGGGCGGGTGGTGGAGGCGCAGGGGGAGGTCAGTGGGGCGGCCAGGGACGCGGCGCGGGCGGCTTCGGTGCAGCGGACTCTCGACACCGCCGAGTCCGCGGCCAAAACGACCACCGAGAGTGCGCTCGACGGCCAGTGCCAAGGGGCGGCCGTGTCGCTGGCGGGGACGAAGTGGGAGGAAGGCGGTCAGGTGCGCGCTGAGGTGACCTGTGAGCTCGACCTGGAATTCCTCGGATTCAGTGGCTCGAAGCAGATGTCAGGCATTTCCGTCGTGCCGTTGGAACAGTTCCGGAGGGTGGAGTGAGCCGGGAGCGGGGGAGCATGTCGGTGTTCACCGTGCTGTTCTCCGTGGTGGTGTTCCTGCTGGCCGGGCTGCTGGTGGACGGTGGGGCGGCGATCAACGCCCGGTTGCGGGCGGCCGACATCGCCGAGCAGGGGGCCAGGGCGGGGGCCGATCGCATCGACGTCGAGTACCTGCGTACCAGCGGGCAGGCGCGGCTGCTCGGGCAGGACGAGGTGTGCGCGCGGGCCGTCGAGGTGATCCAGGCGCACGGCGACGACGGGGTGAAGGCGGGCGCCTGCGTGGTGGAGCAGGGGCAGACCGCGGTGTCGGTCGAGGTGAGCGTGCACTGGGACGCGTTCTTCCTGGGGGCGATCGGCTTCTCCGGCTCGGACATGACGGGCGAGGCCACCGCAGGGCCTGATGCCCGGTGATTCATCCGGTCCGAGGAGATGTGGGCGGGTTGTACGGGGCGAGAGTCAGACCGAAATCGCTGGGTCGGTGGATGAGGCGGCGACGGCGGAACACGCTTGGCTGAGGAGGGAGAGGCGATGCCCACGCGAGACCCTGCGCGCACGCCCGAACACGGACGACCGGAGCGACCCCCGCGCGCCCCGAACCCGGCACCCGAACGCCCGGGTGCACCTCCGCGCGCCCCGAACCCGGCACCTGAACGCCCGGGTGCACCTCCGCGTGTCCCGAACCCTGGGCGGGGGAGGGGGCCTGTGCGGATCTCCGGGAAGCGGACTGTGGGGGATGTGTTCGCCGGGCTCGGGGCGCTGGTGGTGCTGGTCCTGCTGGTGGGGGGTGTGCCGTACGGGCTGCTCAGTCTGGCGGGGCCGCCGGTCTCGGCCGAGCTGCTTGATCTTGATCTGCTGACCAGTCAGGTCGGGACGAGCACGATCGTCGCGATCCTCGTGCTGCTGGTGTGGCTGGCCTGGCTGCAACTGGTCGTGTGCGTGGCCGTGGAGGTGTACGGGGGGATTCGCCGGGTGGGGATGCCGGCGCGGGTGCCGTTCTCCGGGGGGACGCAGGCGCTGGCCAACCGGCTGGTGTCGGCGGTGCTGCTGCTGTTCACGGCGGGGGCGGTGGCCGTACCGATGGCCGCGTTCGGGTCCGCCCCGCAGGCGCGGCCCGCGATGACCGCGGTCGCCTACGCGACGCCGATCGTGGCCGAGCAGGAGGTCGAGACCTACAAGGCCAAGAAGGTGTACGTGGTGCAGCCGCCGCACGGCCGGCACCACGAGAGCCTGTGGGAGATCGCGGAGAAGTGCCTGGGGGAGGGGCGGCGGTACCCGGAGATCTACGAGCTGAACCGGCACAAGGAGCAGCCCGACGGCAGCCGGTTGCACATGGCCGACCTGATCAGGCCGGGGTGGGTGCTCGACATGCCGGACGACGCGAAGAACGTCCACGTCGTGCCTGCCGGGCAGGGGCGGGTCGAGACGCTGAAGGAGCACCCGGGACTCCCGGGCACCGACGCACACGACCGCGCGGGGGCCCATCAGGAGCGGAAGGGCACGGCGGACCACAAGACGGCGGGCAAGGACACGACCCGCGAAAACCCGGGCGAACGCCCCAGCACCGAACGCGCGACACCCCCGCAGGCAGAGAGCAGCGACAAGAAAGACCCGCAGAAGGGCACCCAGAAGGACGACGCCCAGAAGGACAAGGCCGCCCCGAGAGAGATGCCGAAGACCGAACTCCCGAAGGCCGAACTCCCGAAGGCCGAACTGCCCAAGGCCGAACTCCCGAAAAAGGAATCGCCCGGACAGGACGCATCGCAGCAAGCGGCTCCTGCCCAGCCGGAGGAGTCCGGGAGCGCGGAAGAGTCCGGGCTGGATCTGGTCGACTACCTGGGCGGGCTCGCGCTGGGTGCCGCGGGGCTGCTGGTGGTTCTGGGGCGGCGCAGGCGGGAGCAGCTCTGGCAGCGGGCCTTCGGCCACCGCGTGGTGCGCCCCCGCGACGACGCCGCCAACGCCGAAGTGGCACTGCGGCTGGGCGCCGACGCCCCGGGAGCCCGCATGCTCGACATCGGCCTCCGCCTCCTGGGCTCCGCCTTGGCCGCCCAGGACCGCACCCCGCCCACCGTGTACGCCGCCCACCTCTCCCCTCGCCACCTCGATCTGTGGATCCACCCCTCGGACCCCGACGCCCCGCTCCCGTGGACGGCCGCCGACGGCGGTCAGGTGTGGCGGCTGGCCGCGCACGAGGGACGGCTGTTGGAGGAGCAGCAGGGCGGCGCGCCGTACCCGGGGCTGGTGTCGTTGGGGGCGGACGCCTCCGGCAGGGTGCTGGTGGATCTGGAGGCGGCGCAGGGGCTGATCAACATTCGCGGCCCGCAGACCACGGCGGCGCTGGCCGCGCTGGCCGTCGAGCTGGCCACGAATCTGTGGTCGGACAAGATGCGCATCACGCTGGTCGGCTTCGGCGAGGAGCTGATCGCCATCGCCCCCGACCGGGTCAGGGCGGTCGGCAGCCTCGCCGAGGTGCTCCCCGAGCTGGAACGCAGGCAGGAACCCCGCGAGGAAGTCCTCACCGGCCGGATTCGCGGCAAGCCGTACGAACCGCACTATGTGCTGTCCGCTGTGGCTCCCACCCAGGAGGAGGCCCGCAGGCTGGCGCTGCTCGCGAGGGGCAGGGCGGCGGGGTTCGTGGTGACCGGCGAGGTTCCGCACGCCACCTGGACGCTGGAGATCACCGAAGACGGCAAGGCGCGGGTGGGCGAGCTGGGCTTCGAGGTGACCGCCCAGTTGCTGCCCCGCCGCCACTACCACGCGCTGATGGACCTGTTCGGCACGACGGAGCGGCACGAGGGCGAGGCGATGCCGGAGCCGGTGCCGCTCGCCGACCTGCGCCCCCCAGCGATCGAGATCAGGCTGCTCGGGCCGATCGAGCTCGTCTGGCACGAGGGCGAGGAGCAGGCGCACAAGCTGGAGGAGGGCCGCCTGACCCTGGCCACGGAGCTGCTGGTCTACCTGGCCACGCATCCCGGCGGCGTCCACCCGGTGGTGCTCGGCGGCGTGCTGTGGCCGCGCGGCGTGCAGGCGGTGGTGCGGGACGCGACGATCGCCAGGGTCGCCGAGTGGCTCGGCGCGAGCGCGGACGGCACGCCGCACCTGTCCGTCGACGAGGCCGGGCGGCTGCGGCTGGGGCCGGAGGTGCGGACGGACTGGACGCTCTTCCGCGAGCTGGTCCGCCGCTCCCACGACGATGTGACGGCGCGGGCCGTACTGCTGGAGAAGGCTCTCGGTCTGGTGCGGGGGCCGTTGCTGAGCGGGCGGCCGCGCGGGCGGTACTCGTGGCTGGCCGCCGACGAGCTGGAGTACGACGTGATGGCGAGCGTCGCGGACGCCGCGCACCGGTTGTGCGAGATCCGGTTGGCGCACGACGACGCGGACGGCGCGGTCGCCGCGGTGCGCGCGGGGTTGCTGCTGGCCGCCGACGACGAGGGCCTCTGGCGCGACCTGCTGCGCGCGACACACGCGACCGGCGATCTGGTACGGCTGCGCGCGGTGGTCGAGGGCCTGAGCCGCAGGTCGGCCTCGCACCCGTACGGCGGCGGCATGGCACCCGAGACCGAAGCCCTCATCGATGAGTTGCTCCCATCGTGGCGCATCCACGTGGTTAGGAAGACTTCCGCATGATTCATACCGAAAAGCGGCTATCGCTGGCTTCGGTGAGAGTGCGAGCCCTAGCGTGACCCGCATGCGAGGGCTGATCGCACCGGTGGCCGCGCTCGTGCTGGTCGCGGGGTGCGCGGCCACCGGCGCCGATCGGCCCTTCACCCCGCGCCAGGGGGCGTCGGCCGGGCCGAGCGCCCCGACGGCCGCGCCCTCGCCGGTCGTGGAGACCATCCGCGTGGGCTCACGGCTGAACGTGCTGGTCGAACGGCCGGTGGGGCAGGACGCCGAACTGCTGAAGGTCTTCACCGACCTGTACATCAAGTCGTGGAAGGCGGTCGTCACCAAGGGGGATGACGACGGCTACCTGGCCGGTGTGGAGGACCCGGCGGGCAGGCAGGCGTACACCTGGGTACGCGGGTTCGTGAGCCAGGGCCGTACGGTGCGCGGCTCGGCGAGGGTCTACGCGATGACGGTGAGCGCGGTCGTGGGTGATGGAGCCCAGGTGGACGCCTGTGTCGACGAGTCGGGGCTGGTGCTGGTCTCGACGCGGACGGGCGAGGCGGTGCCGAGCCAGCCGGTGTGGACGCGGGAGCCGTACCTCCAGGCCATGGTCGTCCGTCGTGGTGACGACGGCGTGTGGCGGGTCAAGGGTCTGCGCCACGCGACCCTGACAGACGAACGCGCGAAGGGATGCGCCCGATGAACCGCCTGATCTCGGTTGTGACCGCCGGCCTGCTGCTGCTCGACCCGGGCGGCCCGCGCGGCGAGGGCTTCCAGGACGGCCGTACGGCAGGCGTGCGACTGGAGAACTCCAAGATCGTGATCACCGGCAACGGGCTCAAGGGCGGCAAGACCGACGGCTACCGCCTCAAACGCCCCTGCTGGTACGAGCCGGGGCCCGAGGCCGCCGAGATGCTCAAGACGCAGGAGGACGTCAGGGCCTACTGGTTCCGGATGAACCCGAACGGCACCGAGGAGCAGTTCCAGGCGTTCCTCAAGCAGTTCAAGGACAAGGTGGGCAAGCCGGGCCGCTGGTGGACCCCGGCGTACAACGAGGCCGACCCGAACGGCACGGCCTGCTGGAGCGACCTGGACCTGTTCGTCTGGGTACCGCCGGGCACCACCCCCCCGGCCGGGATCACCCTGACCGAACTGGCCGAGATCGCCCGCGCCGCGCTGACCGTCCCGGAGCCCAGGATCAAGCTGAACCCCGACGCCAAGAGCTACGTCAACCTGCCCACCTGGGTCTGGCTCGACGGCACCGGGCAGACCAGGCGCTCGGTCACGGCCTCCATCCCTGGGGTGATGAGCGCCACGGTGACCGCGAGGCTCGACGAGATCAAGATCGACGCGGGTACCACCGCGGACCGGGCCGAGGTGCGCGAGCAGTGCGGCGCCGGCGGCAGGCCGTACACCAAGGGCGGGCAGTTCACCTGTGGTGTGCGGTACCTGCGGGCGTCCGCGGACCAGCCGCGCGAGGTGTACGTGCTGACCGTGACCACCGTCTGGCCGGTCGAGGTGGAGGACGACGTGGTGCCGTTCGCCTACGACCCGGTGGAGGTCGGCGCCACCAGGGACGTGCCCGTGGGCGAGGTGCAGAGCAACGTCAGACCCTAGCCTCGATCGTCGCCGCCAGCGGGGCCAGCTCGGGGATCTCGGCCGCCTCGGCCAGTGCCTCCTTCAGCGCGGTGTCGTGCACCGGCTTGGCCTGGTCGAGCAGGCCGCGCCCGGCCGGGGTGACCTCGGTGTAGATGCCCCTGCGGTCGTCCTCGCACAGGTAGCGCGACAGCAGCCCGCGTGACTCCAGCCTGGTGACCAGGCGGGTCGTGGCGCTCTGGCTGAGCACCACCGCGCGGGCGAGCTGCTGCATGCGCATGTGCCAGCCGTCCTGCCGGACCAGCACGTCGAGCACCGAGTACTCGCTCACGCTCAGGTCGTATCCGGACTGCAGGGCCTTCTCCAGCCTGTCCTCGATCTTCGAGTGCAGAGCCGCGAGCGTGCGCCAGCCCTGGGCGCGCGCCTCGACGGCGTCATCGGGCAGGGGCATGTGACACCTTCCTCGACATGCATGTATGGTCACATAGTCGGCGTGCGCAATTAATGCTTACGCTGTCTATCGGCTTCCTATCCTACTCGAGGAGACTTCCCATGCCTCTAGCCCTGTTCGCACTCGCGATCAGCGCCTTCGGCATCGGCACCACCGAGTTCATCATCAACGGTCTCCTACCCGAAATGGCGGGCGACCTCGGTGTCAGCATCCCCACCGCGGGCCTGCTCGTCTCCGGGTACGCCCTCGGCGTGTTCGTCGGCGCGCCCCTGCTGACCCTGCTCGGCGGGCGGCTGGAACGCAAGACCATGCTGCTGGGCCTGATGGTCCTGTTCATCGTGGGCAACCTGATGTCCGCGCTCGCGGCCGACTACGGCCTGCTCATGGGGGGCAGGATCATCGCCGCCTTCTCGCACGGCGCCTATTTCGGCGTCGGCGCCGTCGTCGCGGCCGGGCTGGTCGCCCCGCAGAAGCGGGCCAGCGCGATCGCGCTCATGTTCACCGGGCTGACCCTGGCCAACGTGCTCGGCGTGCCGTTCGGGACCGCGCTCGGGCAGGCGTTCGGGTGGCGGTCGGCGTTCTGGGCCGTCGTGGTGATCGGGGTCGTCGGGCTCGCCGGAGTGGCCTTCCTGGTGCCGCGCCAGCCGCGCCCCTCAGGGCAGAGCATGCTGCGCGAACTGGCCACCTTCAAGCAGGGCGTCGTATGGCTCGCGCTCGGCATGACCGTGCTCGGGTTCGCGCCTGTCTTCACCGTGATCACCTTCGTAGCGCCGATGATGACGCAGGTGGGCGGTTTCTCCGCCGGGGCGGTGCCGCTGGTTATGGGTCTGTTCGGCGTGGGCCTGGTGGCCGGGAACCTGCTCGGCGGCAAACTGGCCGACCGCGCGGTGATGCCCGCCATCTACGCTTCACTCGGCCTGCTCACCGTCTCCGCCGCCGTCCTGGCGCTGGTCGCCGCGCACCAGATCGCGTTCGTCATCACGATCTTCCTGTTCGGCCTGGCAGGGTTCGCCCTGGTGCCTCCCCTGCAGACCCGCGTCCTCGACGCCGCCGCCGGCGCCCCCACCCTGGCCTCGGCCGTCAACATCGGCGCCTTCAACCTGGGCAACGCCCTCGGCTCCTACCTCGCCGGCCTCGCCATCAACGCGGGCCTCGGCTTCACCGCCCCCGCCTGGACCGCCACCCTCCTCGGCCTGACCGCCCTCGCCTTCACCACCCTGACCACCCTCCACACCAAACACCACGCCCGGGTACGACAGGTCATGGCTTAGCACCGCAAACCCGCCTCCTCTTGACGGGTTCGCGGTGGTGTGACCGCCTGGGATCAGTGGAAGAGTTCTTCGGCCTTTTCCACGCAGGCGGACAGTTCGAGCCAGCACCTGAGCCGCTCGAGATCCCTGCACTCGAAGATCTCTCTCGCGGCCTCCGGCGGGACGCGAATGAGCCGGTCACGCAGGACGAGGAAGATGGCTTTCGACATGTTCTCGGCGTGCTGGATGGCGAGGATGGCGGCAAGTGCGGCGGCGTAGCCGTGATAGTAGTCGTTGCGAGCGAAATCGCTGCGAAAGTCGCCCATTGTCAGTCGAAGAGCTCGTCGGCGTTCGATACCTTGATCACCTTGTGCAGCCAGGCGTCGAGCTGATCGAGGTCCGTGCAGGTGACGATGCGCGCTCGCGCTTCTTCCGACACAGGGACAGAGCGATCCTCCAGGATCGTGAGAACTGCCTCAGCCTTCCCTGCGGCCTTCCCCTCGGCCTCACCTTCGGCCTTCCCTTCGCCGTAATACCTGCGGGCGAAGTCGCTCTGGTATTCGTAGGTCCCGGTGGCCATCAGTTCCTCCAAGAGCGTGCGGGCGGCAACCGTGCGTAGTTTCTTGAGTACGTAATCAGCGTACATTGGCACCTGGTCCTCGGGCAGGGCGGAGAGGGCGTTGTAGAACGCCTCCACCACCTTGGTTCCGGCCGGGGAGTCTCCGTGGGCGATCGCCGAGAGCATGGCGAGGCCCGGTTCCTGCTTGGCCTGGTCGCTGTCCAGCACCAGGGGCACCATGTCCGGCCCGACGACCATCGGCTTCAGCACCCAGTCGGGGTGTCCGAGGTCGATCGGTGTCGAGCACCAGTTGGCGGTCGGTGAGTCCAGGCAGAGCACCAGGAGCACGGCCGGGCACCTCTTGCGCGCGCGCAGCGTGCTCAGGTAGACCGGCCAGCTCCAGTGCTTGCCCGGGTCCCGCCCCAGTTGCACTTCCACGACGACGGCCAGCAAAGGATGGTCCGCCGCCAGCACCACCACCGCGTCCGCCCGGTACTCCGTCGGAATGCTGTCGGTGAACTCGCCCGACTCCAGGCGCGCCTCTTTGTACGGCGGCACCGGCAGACCGAGCACATCGCCCAGCAGGGCGGCAGCGAAGGACGGGGAGTCGCGGAACGCTTGAATCAATAGTTCGTGATCAACCGAAGGCATGTTCGGAACATTACCAACAGTTGCCAAGCGATGACGGAGAGTTTCACAAGGTCCCGGCTTCGTGGGCGAGCAGCCACTCCTTGACCGGTACGCCGTAGTAGTAGCCGCCGTACCCGCCCGTGCTCGGCAGCACGCGATGGCACGGGACGAACGGTGCGATCAGGTTCTGGGCGCAGGCCGAGCCCGCGGCCCGTGCCGCCGTTCGCGGCATTCCCGCGCGCTCCGCCAGTTCGGCGTACGACACCGTGGTGCCCGCCTTGACCTCGCGCAACGTCTGGTGCAGCCGCTTCCTGGTGGCCGTGCCCGGCTGTTCCACGGGTACGGCGTCCAGGGCGTCGAGGTCTCCGGCGAAGTAGGCGTTGACGGCCTTCGACACCAGGCCGAGGTCGTCCACCACGCTCAGGCCCTCGGCCTGCAGGTGCGGCGTGAGCCGTACGAACATCTCCTTGGGGTCGGCGGTGAAGCCGGCGGCGACCAGGACGCCCTCGCGGACGAGCACGGACAGGGGGCCGATCGGGGTCGGGATGATCTGGGCGTCGATCATGATGCACTCCAGAGGTGTAGGGCGGCGTAGGCCCGCCAGGGCCGCCACCGGTCGATGTGGTCGTGCGGGATGCCGAGGCCGGCCATGCGCTTGGTGAGCACGAGGTCGCCGTCCGGCCAGGCGTCCGGGTCCCGGAGCGCGCGCAGGGCGATGTAGCTGGCGGTCCACGGGCCGATCCCGGGGACCTCCAGCAGTCCCGCAACGGCTCCGGCGGGGTCCTGGCCGCCGTCGAGGTCGATGGTGCCCGCCACGATCCGCGCCGCCACGTCCTTCAGCGTCGCGATCCTGCGGGTGGTCAGTCCGAGCCCGTCGAGGTCGGCCTCGGCGAGTTCCTCGGGGGTGGGGAACAGGTGGGTGAGCGGCCCGCCGTCCGGTTGTACGAGGCGTCCGGCCCGCGTGGTGATCCGCCCGAGCAGGGTGCGCGCGCCCGCCACCGAGATCTGCTGCCCGACGACCGCGCGCACGGCCAGCTCGAACCCGTCGAACGTGCCCGGCACCCGCAGCCCCGGCCTGGCCGCGACCAGCGGGGCCAGCGACGTCTCGCCGAGCGCCTCGGCGATCGCCGACGGGTCGGCGTCGAGGTCGAGCAGCCGCCTGCAGCGGGCGACGATCCTGGCGAGCTGCCGGGTGTCGGCCACCGAGACGTCGAGCGCGATGTGGTCGCGCTGCGGCGTCAGCGTGATCGTCCCCCCGGGCACGGCCCTGCTGTACTGCTCAGGCCCGGCCTGCTCCAGCCCCGGGATGGCCCGCGCGGCGAGGAACGCGAGAACCCCGCCGACGTCGTACGGCTCCCGCCGGTGCAGCCGCAACCTGAGCGTCGCGGGGGCGCCCGGGAGGTCCGGGCCGGAACCCGAAACGGAACTCAGGGTGGAGCTGAGCGAGGACACGGTGGCGGAGACGCGGCCGTTCTTCCGTTCGAGCCGGAGCCCGCCCGCCGTGGCGCGAAGCTCGCTCGGCGTGAAGCCGTACGTCTCCCGCATGGTCGCGTTGAACTGCCGTACGCTCCCGAACCCGGCCGCGAACGCCACGTCCGTCACCGACAGCGCCGTCTCGGTCAGCAGTTGCTTGGCCAGCAGCAGCCGCTTGGTCCTGGCCACCGCCAGCGGCCCGACGCCCAGCTCGGTGACGAACAGCCGGTGCAGGTGCCGCTCGGTGATGTGCAGCCGCCGCGCCAGCCCCGCCACGCCCGTGTCGTCCGCCGCGCCGTCGTCGATCAGCCGCAGCGCCCGCCCGATGAGGTCGCCGCGCAGGTCCCAGCCGGGATCGCCGGGCGACAGCTCGGGGCGGCACCGCTTGCACGGCCGGAACCCGGCCGCCTCGGCGGAGGCGGCGAGCCGGTAGAAGCGGACATTGCGGGAGGCCGGGGTGCGGGCGGGACAGATGGGGCGGCAGTAGACTCCGGTGGAGGTCACCGCCGTGTAGAAACGCCCGTCGAACCTGGCGTCCCTGGCGGACACCGCGCGGTAGCAGGCGTCGAAGTCGAGATCACCGGTGGTCGTCATGGTTTCGAGCCTATGCGGGTCGCCGTACCCTCGACTGGCGGGAATCGGACCTTGCCGTGAAACCATAGGTCAGCAGGTCAAAGGTATCAAGTAGCGGGAATCAGACCTTGCGGGTGAGCGGGGAGAAGTACAGCGGGACGAGGCTCGCCACCGCGCAGGCCGCGCCCGCCCACATGGCCGCCCTGACCCCCCACGCCTCACCGAGCAGCCCGGCGAGCAGCCCGCCGATCCCGACCGCGCCCATCAGCAGCAGCCGCATGGTGGCCGTCATCCGCCCGAGCATCGCGTCGGGCGTGACCTCCTGCCGGAAGCTGACCAGCAGCACGTTGTTGATCCCCGTCCGGTACGTCAGGGCGAACCAGGCGAGTGCCGACACCCAGATCCACGGTCCCTCACCGAGCACCGGCACGATCAGCGCGGCGGGAGTGGTCGCCAGGCTGACGATCCAGACGCCCCGCCCTCTGCCGAGCCAGGTCCCGACGAGGTGCGCCGTCGCCGACCCGGCCAGCACCCCGGCGCCGCCCACGGCGAGGTAGAGGCCGAGCACCCAGGGCGGGAATCCGAGCTGCCCCACGACCAGCACCGGCAGCAGCGCCGAGAACAGCGGGAAGCCCAGGTTGGCCAGCGTCCCCATGATCAGGATCGGCCGCAGCACCTCGTGTCCGAAGACGAACCGGAGCCCTTCGGCGATCTTCCGCTCGCCGGCGGCGGGCGGCGTGGAGGCCGGGCGCAGTCTTCCGATCAGTGCGGCCGACCACAGGTAGGTGAGCGCGTCCAGCGCGATGGCCACCGGCGCTCCCACCGCGCTCACCAGCACGCCGGCGAAGCTGCGGCCCGAGATGTCCATGGCCGCGTTCGTGCTCACGAACAGGGAGTTGGCGGCGGTGAGCCGGTCCCTGCCGACCACCTGGGGCACGATGCTCTGCGCGGCCACGTCGAAGAGGAGCGTGCCGATCCCGGTGAGCATGGCGACCAGGTAGAGCTGGATCATGCTGAGCCCGCCGAGCCACCACATCAGCGGCACGGAGGCGAGTACGGCGGCGCGCGCCAGATCGGCGGCGACCATGAGGGGCCGCCGCTTGACCCGGTCCACCCAGGCTCCGGCGGGCAGGCCGACCACCAGCACGGCCAGGGTGCCGAGCCCGCTGAGCAGACCGACCTCTCCCGCTCCCGCGTTCAGGACGGTGACGGCGATCAGGGGGAGCGCCACGTAGCTGATCTGGCTGCCGAACGCGCTCACCGCCGCCGAGAGGTACAGGTTGCGGAAGTCCCCGTTCCGCAGCGTCACAGTTGTCATGCAGGCCACAATCCTGAAATATCGGGATCAGCCCGTATTGATTAAGTGAGGAGTGAATCCGATCGGCCTCGAACTCACCTTCACCGCCCAGGACGTCGCCAACACCAGGTTCGCGATCTCCCCGCTCGGCGAGGTCGTCGCCAGCGTCAGGGTGGTGAAGAACCCGGCGGCGCACGCCCTGCTCAGACCGTGGGCCGAGCAGGCGCGCGAACGGCTGGCCGGCGTCCACTGGGAGCTGCTGTCCGACCTCGTGCCGGTGCCCACGGTGTCGATCGTCGGCTTCGTCTGCCCGCCGCCGTCGATCGCCGTACCCGACCTGGAGGTGGAGCTGGCCACCATGCGCTCGCTGGCCCACCTGGTCAGGACCGACCTGGACGCGTGGGGCGTGCCGCGCTCCAAGCGCCTCGACGCCCTGTACGCCGATCCCGAGCGGGGGCTGGAACGCCTGGCCGAGGAGATCAGGCGCTACTGGGCGGCGGCGATCGAGCCGTACTGGCCGAGGATCGGCGGTCTGCTCGGCGGCGACGTGCTCTACCGCGCCAGGCGGCTGGTCGAGGGCGGCCTGCGCAGCATGCTCGCCGACCTGGACCCGCAGGTGACCTGGGAGGACCAGACGCTGCGGCTGCCGAACGCGTACTTCTCCGGCGTGCGCCCGCTGCGCGGGCTCGGGCTGCTGCTGGTGCCGTCGGTGTTCGCCTGGCCGCGGATCCTCTCCGTCACCGTGCCGCCCTGGCAGCCCACGGTCCGCTATCCGCCGCGCGGCATCGCGACGCTGTGGGAGCGCTCGGGCGCCGAACCGCCCGAGGCGCTGGCGGCGGTCCTCGGCCGGACGCGGGCGATACTGCTGGCCGAACTCGACCAGCCCGCCTCCACCCGCGACCTGGCGCTGCGCACCGGCCTGTCCGCGCCGGGCGCGAACCAGCACCTCACCGCGCTCCGCCGGGCGGGCCTGTGCACCGCGCACCGCACCGGCCGCCAGGTGCTCTACGCGCGTACGGCCATCGCCGAGGCGCTACTTGGACGAGACGCCGACACCTAGGTCGAACTCGCGGTACACCCGCGCCCAGAACCCGTCCCGCAGCCACACCCTGGCCTCGGGGTAGGGCCGCAGCGAGTGCCCCAGCTCCTTCTCGGCCTCGATGAGCAACTCGGTGTCGATGACCGTCGGCAGTATCGGCCCCGGCAGCAGGTCGCGGATGTTGTCCCGGCCACGGGTGAGGATCCACTTCTGCGCCACGTGCTCGCCCACGTCCTCCACCCGCGGCCTGCTTGGCCCGAGCTTGGCCACCTGGCCGGGCTTGACGTGCGGTTTCGGGGTGACCGCGGTACGCCCGGCGAAGACCTGCGCCGGAGAGGGCGCGACACTGCTCGGCGGGGTGACCGGAACGGGCTGCGGCGCCCGGCTGAAGTAGGGGCTGAGGAACTCGGCCTTGATCACCTCAACGGTGTCGGACTCCCATACGAGGCGCTCTGCCTGGTTCGTGCCATAAGGCGGCTCGACGCCCCACAGGTGGATCCGCACACCGTAGGCCTGCGCGGCCTCCACGGCGGGCACCATGTCCTCATCGCCCGCCAGCAGGATGGTGTCGGTCACCGCGTGATGCCTGGCCAGGGCCTCCAGGTCACTTCTGATCTGGGCGTCCACGCCCTTCTGCTGGCCGCGGGCGTTCAGGTTGCCCAGCCGCACCTTGACCCAGGGCAGTTGGGCGATGACGCGCTGGTCGACGGTGGGCACACGGTCACGGGCGGCGTCATACCAATAGATCCGCAGCAGCTCTCCAGAAATGCGTTGCTCCGCGTGTTTCTGCAGACTCTGGATCAGTTCGTCGGCGGCAACCCGGTATTCCTTGCGCTCCTTCGCACCCAGCAGCACTTCACCTGCGGCTGCGTAGAGATAACCGACGTCCACCAGGACGGCGTACTTCGCTGCCACAGGATGCGGCGTGAGGTCTGGGATGGCCATGTCGTCCTCCAGGCCGCGGCGCTAGTTGATCGGCTGACTATATAGCCCTACTTTTCTAAATCCTCCCAAGTCCCGGAGAAGTTGACACCCGTTTCCCGGGATCTATCTACGGCAGAGCACTGTTACGCCATCCAAGCTTCCCGGGAGCGAGGGGCTTACGCATGCCTCTCGCCGGGTTTCGCCACGATTCGACCTTTTGTACGGCAGGGCGCTCCGCTTCGGATTCCCGCGCGGCCAGCACGGCCACCAACGCGGCGATCTCCTCTGCGGTCGCCTCTCCACGCACCACTCGCAAGTATGACTTCACAGCGGGATGTTCCCATGCTTCTTCGGCGGGAGCGAGGCCCTCTTGTTTCGCAGTGCCCGCAGGGATCGGACCACTTGAGCTCGGGTTTCGGATGGCCGGATCACCGCGTCGACGTACCCGCGCTCGGCCGCGATGTACGGGTTGGCCAGCGTGTCCTCGTACTCGGTCACCAGCCGGGCCCGCTCGGCGTCCGGGTCCCCGGCCCCGGCCAGCTCGCGCCGGTAGAGGATATTCACCGCGCCCTGCGCCCCCATGACCGCGACCTGCGCGGTCGGCCAGGCCAGATTGATGTCGGCGCCCAGGTGCTTGGACCCCATGACGTCGTAGGCGCCGCCGTACGCCTTTCGGGTGATCACCGTGATCAGCGGCACCGTCGCCTCGGCGTAGGCGTACAGCAGCTTGGCGCCGCGGCGGATGATTCCGTTCCACTCCTGATCAGTTCCGGGCAGGAATCCCGGGACATCTACAAATGTCAGGATTGGGATATTGAAAGCATCACAAGTGCGGATAAATCGAGCTGCCTTCTCAGAAGCGTCGATATCAAGACATCCTGCGAAATGCATCGGCTGGTTGGCGACGACGCCCACCGGCTGTCCGTCGACCCGACCGAAACCCACCACGATGTTCGGCGCGAACAGCGCGTGCACCTCCAGGAACTCGCCCTCGTCCAGGACGTGCTCGATCACCCGGTGCATGTCGTACGGCTGGTTGGGGGAGTCGGGGATGAGCGTGTCGAGCCCGGCGTCCGGCTCCAGGTCGGTGGCGGCGTCGAAGAGCGGCGCCTCGTCGAGGTTGTTCGACGGCAGGTAGGACAGCAGCGCCTTGACGTACTCCAGCGCGTCGTCCTCGTCGCTCGCCAGGTAGTGGGCGACGCCCGACTTGGTGTTGTGCGTGCGCGCCCCGCCCAGCTCCTCGAAGGTCACCTCCTCCCCGGTGACCGTCTTGATCACGTCTGGGCCGGTGATGAACATCTGCGAGGTCTGGTCGACCATGACCACGAAGTCGGTCAGCGCGGGGGAGTAGACGTGCCCGCCCGCCGCCGCGCCCATGATGAGCGAGATCTGCGGGATCACGCCCGAGGCGCGCACGTTCCGCTTGAAGATCTCCGCGTACAGGCCGAGCGCCACCACGCCCTCCTGGATGCGCGCGCCGCCGCCCTCGTTGATCCCGATGATCGGGCAGCCGGTCTTCACCGCCAGGTCCAGGATCTTGACGATCTTCTCGCCGTACACCTCGCCGAGCGAGCCGCCGAACACGGTGACGTCCTGTGAGAAGACGCACACCTGGCGTCCGTCGATCGTGCCGTGGCCGGTGATCACGCCGTCGCCGTACGGCCGTCGCTCCTCCAGGCCGAACATGGTCGAGCGGTGCCGGGCGAACTCGTCGAACTCCACGAACGAGCCCTCGTCGAGCAGGGCCAGAACCCTTTCCCGCGCGGTCATCTTGCCCTTGGCGTGCTGCTTCTCCACCGCGCGCGCGGAGCCCGCGTGCATCGCCTCGTCCAGGCGGCGCTCCAGGTCGGCCAGCTTGCCCGCGGTGGTGTGGATGTCGATCTCGGGTTCGGAGGGCTGCGCACTCATGCCCCACAGAGTAACCGTCTGCTGACAGCCGATTCTCGTAGGGTGGACACATGGTTGAAGCGGTACGAACAGACGCCCTATACAAGAGATTCGGTCAGCAGGTAGCGGTCGCAGGGGTGGATCTGGTCGTCCCGGCAGGGAGCTTCGCGGGGCTGGTCGGCCCGAACGGAGCGGGCAAGACCACCACCCTCAGTATGATCACCGGTCTGCTCCGCCCCGACGGGGGTCTCGCCGAGATCGGCGGCTTCAACGTCTGGCGTGACCCGGTCCAGGTCAAGGCCCGGATCGGCGTGCTGCCCGAAGGGCTGCGGCTGTTCGAGCGGCTGTCCGGCCGCGAACTGCTGCACTACAACGGCCGCCTGCGCGGTATCCCCAAGGCCGACGTCGAGCAGCGCGCCGAGGAGCTGCTGCGGGTCATGGACCTGGTCAAGTCCGCCGACAAGCTGGTCGTCGACTACTCCACCGGCATGCGCAAGAAGATCGGCCTGGCCGCCGCGCTGCTGCACAACCCCGACGTGCTCTTTCTCGACGAGCCGTTCGAGGGGGTCGACCCGGTCAGCGCCAACACGCTCACCGAGGTGCTCAGGCGCTACACCGCCTCCGGCTCCACGGTGATCTTCTCCAGCCATGTCATGGACCTGGTCGAGCGGCTGTGCGACTGGGTGTCGGTGATGAGCGGCGGCCACATCGTCGCCCAAGGTGCGCTGGACGAGGTGCGCGCCGGCCGTACCCTCAACCAGGCGTTCCTGGAGTTGGTCGGTGGGTCGCGCGGCAGCGGTGACGAGGGGCTGAGCTGGCTCGGCGCCAAGGCCGAGGACGGCCGGTGAGCCTCGGCGCGGGCCAGACGGCGCGCCTGTTCGCCCAGCTCAAGATCCAGCTCATCGCCGGAAACCTACGCGGGGACGCCACCCGCAAGCTGGGCTTCGTCTTCACCCTGCTCGCCGCGTCCGTGATCGCGGCGGGCGGCTTCCTGCTGATGACGCTGATCCGGCTCGCCCCCGCCGACGTGGCCGCCGACATCGGCGTCGTCGCCTTCACCGTCCTGCTCGTCGGCTGGGCCGTGGTGCCGCTGCTCGCCTTCGGCCTCGACGACACGCTCGACCCGTCCAGGCTGTCGCTGTTCCCGCTGTCCACCCGCGAGCTGGCGATCGGCCTGTTCACCTCCTCGGCCACCGGCGTCTGGCCGCTGGCGACGCTGGTCGTCACCGCGGGCGCGATCGTCGGGCTGGCCGGCGGGGCGGGCGGGATCCTGCTCGGCGTGCTCGCCGTGCTCCTGCAGTTCGCCCTCTGCCTGGTCGTCTCCCGGCTCGTCACCACCTCGCTGTCGGGCGCCCTGCGCAGCAGGCGGGGCCGCGACCTGATGGCCGTGGCGGTCGTCTTCGTGGTGCTGCTCGCCCAGCTCCCCAACCTGATCGTCAACCGCGGCGTCGGCGACCTGCCCGCCATGCTGGCCGCCACCGCCGACGTGCTGCGCTGGACCCCGCCCGGCCTGGCCGCGCACGCCATCGCCGACGGCGGCCTGGCCGGACTCGCCGACCTCGCCGTGGTCGCGCTAGTCGTGCTGCTGGCGGGCTGGCTGTGGATCAAGGCGCTGGCGCGGGCCCTGGTCACCTCCGACGCCTCCACCCAGGCCGCCTCGGTCCGCAGGTCCTCCGGCCTGGCCGAGCGGTTCCTGCCGGACGGGCCGCTGGCCGCCGTGGTGGCCAAGGAGTTCAAGTACATCCGGCGCGACCCCCGCTTCCGGGTCGGCTGGTTCGCCGCGATCGTGGTCACCGTCGTCCTGGGGTTCTCCCTCAGCGGCACCGGGGACAGCGGGCTCAGCGGCCCGCCGCTGGTGATCGGCCTGACCGCGATGGGCGCGCTGATGATCTCCCTGCAGTCGGGCAACTCGTTCGGCATCGACGGCCGCTCGCTGTGGATGAACGCGGTCGTCTTCGGCTCCGAGCGCGACCTGCGCACCGACCTGGCCGGACGGCACCTGGCCACGGCCTCGCTGGCCGTCCCGCTGCTCGGGCTGCTGGCGATCGCCCTCGGCCTGTTCGCCGGCGACCTCGCCGCCGGCGTGCCCGCGATGCTGGCCGCCTGGGGCCTGCTCGGCGTGGGGCTCGGGGTGGGCGCGGTGACCAGCGTGGTGGTGCCCTACACGGTGCCCGAGCGGCTCAATGCCTTCACCGGCGCGGCCCCCGGGCAGGGCGGGCTGGCCTTCGCCGGGTCGTTCGGCGCGATGATCGGCACCGGGCTGCTCGGGGTGCCGCTGGTGCTGCCGGTGCTGCTCGGCCTCACCTGGGTGAGCGCGGTGGCGGTGCCGTACGGCCTGCTGGTGGCCTGGGGTGGGCGGCGGCTGGCCGGGAGCATCGGCTACCCGCGCCTGCCCGACCTGCTGGCCGCGGTGTCGAAGTCCACCTAATGGTCTAGTCCATTAGGTGAGACCGGTCGTCGCTCGCTCAAGGTGACTCTGTAACCTTCGACACATGATTGACCAGGCCGTTGAGCGTCACAGTGCCGTCATCGAGATGCCCGACGAACTCCGCCGTGACGTGCGGTTTCTCGGCGAGCTGCTAGGTCAGGTGATCGCCGAGCAGGGAGGTTCCGACCTGCTCGACGACGTCGAGAGACTGCGCAAGGCGGTCATCGGCGCGCGCCGCCGCGAGGTGTCGGCCGACGAGGTCGCCACCATGGTCGGCGAGTGGGAGATCGAGCGCGCGGTGCTGATCGCGCGCGCGTTCACCTGTTACTTCCATCTGGCCAACCTGGCCGAGGAGCACTACCGGATCAGGACGCTGCGCCGCCGCGACGCCGAGGACAAGACGCAGCGCGAGTCGCTCGCGCACGCCGTCGAGGAGCTCGGCCACGAGCGCGTCGCCGAGCTGGTCGAGGGCTTGGAGCTGCACCCCGTGCTGACCGCGCACCCCACCGAGGCGCGCCGCCGCGCGGTGGTCACCGCGATCCAGCGGATCAGCGGCCGGCTCACCGAGTACAACATGCCCGGCAGCGGCGCCTCCGACCGCGAGGAGAGCAGGCGCCGCCTGCTGGAGGAGATCGACCTGCTCTGGCGTACGGCCCAGCTCCGCAGCACCAAGCTCGACCCGCTCGACGAGGTGCGCACCGCGATGGCCGCCTTCGACGAGACCCTCTTCCGCGTCGTGCCCCAGGTCTACCGCTCGCTCGACGCCGCACTCGGCGAGGGCACCGGAACCCGCCCGCCGCTGGCCAGGTCGTTCATCCGCTACGGAAGCTGGATCGGCGGCGACCGCGACGGCAACCCGAACGTCACCGCCAAGGTCACCCGCGGCGCCGTGCTCATCCACTCCGAGCACGTGCTGGCCGCGCTGGAGGCGGCCTGCACCCGCATCGCCCGCACGCTCACCGCGGCCGCCCAGTTCACCCCCGCGACGCCCGAGCTCAGGACCGTGCTGGCCGCCGCCGAGGACGCCCACCCCGAGCTGGTCTCCGAGCTGGACACCCGCTCGCCGCAGGAGCCGCACCGCCAGTGGCTGCTCTTCGTCGCCGCCCGCATCACCGCCACCCACCGGCGCAACGTCGACCTGGCCTACCGCTCGCCCGACGACCTGCTGGCCGACCTGCGCCTGGCCCAGGACTCCCTGGTCGCCGCGGACGCCCACCGCCAGGCGTACGGTGAGCTGCAGCACCTCATCTGGCAGGTCGAGACGTTCGGCTTCCACCTGGCCGAGCTGGAGGTGCGCCAGCACTCCGAGGTGCACGCGGCGGCGCTGAAGGAGATCCGCGGGGGCGGCGCGCTGTCCGAGCGCACCGAGGAGGTGCTCTCCACGATCAGGGTGATCGGCTGGATCCAGGAACGTTTCGGGGTGCGCGCCTGCTCCCGCTATGTCGTCTCCTTCACCCGCACCGCCGACGACATCGCCGCCGTCTACGAACTGGCCGCGCACGCCCTCGGCGAGCGCGCGCCCGTCCTGGACGTGGTGCCGCTGTTCGAGTCCGGCGCGGACCTGGACAACTCGCCCGCCGTCCTGGCCGGCATGCTCGAACTGCCCCAGGTGCGCAGGCGCCTCGACGACAACGACCGCCGCGTCGAGGTCATGCTCGGCTACTCCGACTCGGCCAAGGAACTCGGCCCCGCCGCCGCGACCCTCAAGCTGTACGAGGCGCAGGAGCGGCTCACCGCCTGGGCCGCGGCCAACGACGTCAAGCTCCGCCTCTTCCACGGCCGGGGCGGCGCGCTCGGCCGGGGCGGCGGCCCCGCCAACCGGGCCGTGCTCGCCCAGGCCCCCGGCTCGGTCGCGGGCCGCTTCAAGGTGACCGAACAGGGCGAGGTCATCTTCGCCAGGTACGGCCACGCCGCCATCGCCCGCCGCCACATGGAACAGGTCACCAACGCCGTCCTGCTCGCCTCCTCGCCCACGATCGGCGAACGCACCGCCGCGGCCGCCGAACGCTTCCGCGGCCTGGCCGAGCAGGTGGCCTCCGCCTCCGAACGCGCCTACCGCGCGCTCACCGAGGCCCCCGGCTTCCCCGAGTGGTTCGCGCTGGTCAGCCCGCTGGAGGAGATCGGCTCGCTGCGCCTCGGCTCGCGCCCCGCGCGGCGCGGCCTCGGCGCGCCCCGCTCGCTCGACGACCTGCGGGCCATCCCCTGGGTGTTCGCCTGGGCCCAGACCAGGGTCAACCTCCCCGGCTGGTACGGCCTGGGCAGCGGCCTCGCCTCCGCCGACTCCCTCGACGAGCTGAAGGCCGCCTACGCGGAATGGCCGCTGTTCAACGCCCTGCTCGACAACGCGGAGATGTCGCTGGCCAAGACCGACCGGTCGATCGCCGAACGCTATCTCGCGCTCGGCGGGCGGGCCGACTTCGCCGGGCAGGTGCTGGCGGAGTACGACCGGACGCGCAGCCTGGTGCTGCAGGTGACCGGGCACACCAGGCTGCTGGAGAACCGCAAGGTGCTCTCCCGGGCCGTCCAGCTCCGCGATCCCTACGTGGACGCGCTCTCGCACCTGCAGTTGCGGGCGCTCACCGCGCTGCGCACCCAGGAGGTGTCCGAGCACGAGGCGGAACGGTTGTCCACGCTGCTGCTGCTGTCGGTGAACGGCGTCGCGGCCGGGCTGCAGAACACCGGGTGATCAGTTCCAGTTGGTGAGGCGGCGCAGGCCGTACTCGACGGGGCCGTAGCGGTGATTCCGCAGCCACCAGGCGCTGAGCAGGAGCAGCAGCGTGTAGATGGCGGCGGCCACGGCCAGCATGCCGAGTGGGGAGACCTGCCCGGCGAGGCCGAGGCCGTACCCGGTGAAGACCAGGGCGGCGAGCAAGGACTGGCCGACGTAGTTGGAGGCGGCGACGCGCCCCGCCGGGGTCAGCGCGCCGCCGATCACCGGGTAGCGCCTGACCAGCCTGAGCAGCGTCGCGACGTACGCGGCGGCGAGCGGCAGCGAGGTCACATTGTTCACCGCCGTCGCGACCACCGACATCGCCGAGCCTTGGGTGCTGGCCCAGGTGAAGAAGACCGCGGCGGGCAGCCCGACGCCGAAGCCGATCCACTGGATGCGGGGCAGCAGGTGCGCCCACCCGTCCGGCTTCTCCAGCAGCTTCGACTTGCCCGCGGCCAGCCCGAACAGGAACAGCGCCACCGCCGTCGGCCCCTGGACGATCCAGACGAAGTTCGCCATCGGCGGGTACAGCTCCGCCTGCAGGGTCAGGACGTCGAGCGGGCTGCCGGTGGCGAGCGCCAGCACTCTGGCGACCGCGTCCGGGTCCGTGGCGGGCGCGCCGCCGCGGCCGGGGAAGCGGGAGAGCAACCCGGCGAGCGCCAGCCAGATCAGCGACGTGACACCGATGATCGCCGTGCCGGTGATGAGGGCCTTCCTGGGGCTGAAGCCGCGCATGGCCAGCAGGAGTAGCCCGAGCACCGCGTACAGCGTGAGGATGTCACCGATCCACAGCAGGTACCCGTGGAGCACCCCGATCGCGAACAGCCCCAGGCACCGCCGCAGCGTCCTGGCCCGCACGCTCACTCCCGCCCGCTCGGCGGACCGCATCTGCAGCGTAAAGGAGTAGCCGAACAGGAACGAGAAGATGACATAGAACTTCGTCAGCACCAGCGTGCTGATCAGGAAGGTGACCGGATCATCCGGGACGGGCCCGTTGCCCCCGATCGAGCTCCCCGGGTCGGCGAAGTACCCGATGTTCGCGATGAGGATCCCGGCTAATGCCAGCCCCCGGATGGCATCGACCTCATGAACGCGCCCTCCCACTGCGGGCGCCTCGATCTGCGTCATGCCCCGAAGCTAGGGCCGTCGGGCTCCGGAAACATCGCCCGTTGGCCGCCTGCACCCCCAACCAAAGTCGGCTCCGGTAGGCAGGACGCGGAGCCTACAGGGGTGGGCGCGGGATGCGTTCCTCGCCCGCGTACACGTTGCAGCGCTCGCCCCGCAGGAAGCCGATCAGGGTCATGCCGAACTCCCGCGCCAGGTCGACCGCCAGGGACGACGGGGCGCTCACCGCGCACACCGCCGGGATCCCGGCGGTCAGGGCCTTCTGCATGATCTCGTAGCTGGCCCTGCCGCTCACCATCAGCACGTGCCCGGCCAGCGGCAGGTGGCCGGTCATGGAGGCCCAGCCGACCAGCTTGTCGACGGCGTTGTGCCTGCCCACGTCCTCTCGCAGGGCCAGCAGCTCGCCTTCGGCGGTGAACAGGCCCGCCGCGTGCAGGCCGCCGGTCTTGCCGAAGACGCCCTGCGCCTTTCTGAGGGTGTCCGGCAGGCCGTACAGGACGGCGGGGCTGATCGTGATGTCGTCCGGGAGGAGGGGGGAGCAGCGGTCGCGGAGGACTTCGAGGCTGGCCGAGCCGCAGACGCCGCACGCGCTGGAGGTGAGGAAGTGGCGTTCGAGGGCGGGCAGGTCGGGGATGGGGCCTTCGAGGCGGACGGTGACGGTGTTGTAGCGGGCCTCGGGCAGGACGTCGTCGTCGGTGCAGTAGCTGATCGCGGCGATGTCGTGCGGCCCGGCGATCCCCTCGCCGTGCAGGAAGCCCGCGGCCAGCTCGAAATCGTGGCCTGGGGTGCGCATGGTGATCGCCACCGTCCTGCGTCCCGAGTCGGCGCCGGTGAGGCGGACCTCCAGGGGCTCCTCGGTGGCGAGGTCGTCCCGCCGGTCGCGGACGGCCGAGCCGGAGATCTCCCGGATGCGCACCCGAGTCGTGGGCCCCGGGCGGGGGAGTACCCCGGAGCCGGGGTCGGGCGGGCTGGTCATGGGGTGAGCCTCCGGAGGGTGACCGCGGCGTTGAAGTCGGGCATGTGCGCGTCCGGGGAGCGGCGGGACTCGTCGAGCAGGATGTTGCCCTCGGGCCAGTGGATCTGCAGGTTGCCGGGCATGAGCGGCGCCCGCAGCACCTTCCCGTTGTAGGTGCGCTCGCCGGAGCGCAGCTCCACGGGCGTCCCGTCGGGCAGGCCGAGGCGGTCGGCGTCGAAGGCGCTGATCAGCACGGCCTCGCGCGGAGCGCCGTTGAACCGGTCGATGCGCTCGTGGACCATGCTGTTGAACTGCTTGCCCCGCCGGGTGGCGACCATGAACGACCCGTCCGGCCGCACCACGTCGGGCAGGGTCACGGCGGTGAACAGGCCGCGCCCGTCGGGGGTCTGGAAGCGCCCCTGGGCGAACAGGTGGGGCCCGCCGTACTGCACGTTGTCGCCGAACTTGTGGAGTGCGGCGATGCCCTCGTAGAACGGTACGGCCCGCTCGATCTCCGCGCGGATCTGCGGGGTCCCGGTGAAGTGGACGCCGGCCGCGATCTCCGGCCGGGTGCGGGCGGCCAGCTCGGTGAAGATCTTCCACTCGGGCCAGGCCTCGCCGATGCGCGGCCCCTCGACCTCGGGGGAGAAGATGATGCGCCGCTCGGTGGAGGTCTCGGTGATCCCGCCGACCATCTCGTAGCGGGTCTGCGCGGGCAGCAAGAGCACGTCGCCGTCCGTGGGTTCGACGAGCATCTGCGACGACAGCACGATGTCGATGTGCACCCGCAGCTTCAACCGGGCCAGTGCCTCCCGGCTGTAGCGGGGGTCGGGCAGCACTTCGAGGAAGTTGCCGCCGGAGGAGATGAGCACGTCGAGGTCGCCCGCGTGCGCCGCGTCGATCATGTCGGTGACGGTGAGTCCGGGCTCACCCGGCACCTTGAATCCCCACATGTCCGTAAATTTTGCGGCATTTTGTGGGGTGACCGGCAGGCCGCCGGGCAGGCCAGTGGCGTAGGCGCCCATCTCGGCGCCGCCCTGCACGCCGCTGTGCCCGCGAATGGGCATCAGCCCGCACTTGTCCCGCCCGACGAACCCCCTGGCCAGCCCCAGGTTGACGATCGCGCGGATGTTGTCCTCGCCGAAGGCGTGCTGGGTGACCCCCATGGACCAGACCAGCACCGCCGTGCGTGCCTGCCCGAGCATCTCGGCCAGGCGCAGCATCTCCGCGCGGGTGGAGCCGGACAGCGCCTCCAACTCCTCCCAGGTCTGCCCGGCCACCGTCTGCCGTACCTTCTCGAAGTCCTTGGTGTGCGCCTCGATGAACGCCTCGTCCAGCCAGTCGTTCTCGATGAGGTGCTTGAGCAGGCCGTTGAGGAAGCCGATGTCGCCGCCGATGTTCACACCGAAGAAATCATCGGTGATCTTCGTGCCGAACAGCGCGGACTCGGCGTTCGACGGCACCCAGTACTTGTCCATGCCAGGCTCGCGGTAGGCGTTCACCATCGCGATCCGGGTCCCGGCCTTCTTGGCGTGGTAGAGGTACTTCATCGCCACCGGCTGGTTGTTCGACGGGTTCGACCCGATGAACACGATCAGGTCCGACCCGATCCAGTCGGTGTAGGAGCAGGTCGTGGCCGCCGCCCCGATGGTCTGCTTCAGCGCGACCGTGGACGGCGAGTGGCAGATGCGCGCGGCGTTGTCGATGTTGTTCGAGCCGAGCGCCCGAATCGCCTTCTGCGCGGCGTAGTAGTTCTCGTTCGGCATCCCCCTGCTGGTCAGGTACGCCCCGAACCGGCTGCCGCGCACCGCGTCCGCCGCCACGCGCAACGCCTCGTCCCAGCTCACCCGGGTGAACCCGGGCTCCCCGGCCCGCCGGATCATCGGGTACGGCAGCCGCCCCAGCTCCCGCAGCTCCGCGCTCTTCTTCCGCTCCAGCTTCGACACGTCGTCCAGCACCGAGATGTCCAGGGCGGGCATCGTGTTCAGCGGCAGCAGCCGCAGCCGGATGTTGCACAGATGGATCTCGTCCATCGTCCAGTCACGCATGCCCTGCGTGCCGAGCGCACAGCCGTCACACGTGCCCTGATTGAGGATGCGCAGCGCGTATCGTCTGTTGCCTTTGACGGATTTGAATGCCTTCCACAACTCCAGGTAGTTGTTCGGCTTGCGCAGCCCGATGCCGAACGGCCGCAGGCTGGCCCAGTTGCGAGGATCGAGACGTCGGCTCATGCACCTATTTTCCCACTTCAGCGCCCCGAAGCGACAGTCGAGTTCCGCGATACGGAAGATCAGAGGTCGCGCGCCAGGAGCAGGACCCGGAAAGCCGCGCCACGCAGGCCGTGAGGCTCACAGGGAACTCCCGGTGAGCGGCTCGCCGGACCGGGCGAGGAAGATGGAGAGGTGCCCGACTCGCCTTTCACCAACCTCGACCGCCCGCCGCTGCAGCAGGCGGCGCTGACCCGCGCGCTGGTGCGCCCCGGCAGCCTGTGGTCGTCCGTCACCGTCGTCGACAGCACCGGATCCACGAACGCCGACCTGGCGGCCGCCGCCGGGCAGGGCGCTCCGGAGGGCGCGGTGCTGGTCGCCGAGGAGCAGGTCACCGGCCGCGGCAGGCTCGGCCGTAGCTGGTCGGCGCCCGCCAGGTCGGGGCTGACGTTCTCAGTGCTGCTGCGGCCCACCGTGCCGCCCGCCCGGCACGGCTGGCTGCCGCTGCTGTTCGGGGTCGCCGCCGCCTCGGCCGTGCGCCGGGTCGCCGAGGTCGACGTCCGGCTCAAGTGGCCGAACGACCTGCTGGCCGGGGAGCTCAAGCTGGCCGGCGTGCTGGCCGAGCGGGTCGAGGACGCGGTCATCATCGGCATGGGGCTGAACGTGACGCTGCGCGAGGCCGAACTGCCGGTGCCGACCGCCACCTCGCTGGCGATCGAACTGGCCCGCGCCGGACGGCCCGCCCAGGGCCACGATCTGGAACGCGTCGCGGGCACCGACCGCGACCCGCTGCTCAGGGCGATCCTGCGGGAGCTGGAACAGCACTACCGCGACTGGACGGCGGCGGACGGCGACGCCGACGCCAGCGGGCTGCGCGCGGCCTACCAGGCGGCCAGCGCGACGATCGGCCGCGAGGTGCGCGTCGAACTGCCCGGCGACCGGACGCTGACCGGCACCGCCACGGGCGTGGACGCCTCAGGGCAGCTCCAGGTGAGCGCGCCGGACGGCGAGCACACGCTGAGCGCCGGGGACGTGGTCCACGTTCGACCAAGTTCCTAGCGGCCGCAGGGGCGCCGTGCCACGATTTGCGCATGGCTCTCCCGGATCATCATCTGACTCAGGGCGAGCGGCGCATCCGCTCGTTCCAGCCCCACTGGAAGCGGCTCATCGTCCCCTTCCTCGCGCTCGTCCTCATCGTCGCCGCCTCCGGCGCCGGGCTGTTCCTCATCCCGGGCGACTGGGAGTTCGCGCTGTACGGCAGGATCGCCGTCATCGCCGTGGCGCTGATCCTGCTGACGGTGTGGGCGTTCGTGCCGTACCTGCAGTGGAAGAACACCGGCTACGTGCTGACCACGCACCGCTTCACCATCAGCACCGGCGTGCTGAACAAGTCCACCGACGAGATCCCGATGACCAAGGTCAACACGGTCAGCTCGGATCAGACGTTCGCGGAGCGGATGCTCGGCTGCGGCACGCTGACCGTCGAGTCCGCCGGGGAGAAGGGCCAGATCGAGCTCAAGGACATCCCGCACATCCAGGATGTCCGGGCCGAGTTGTTCCGGCTGGTGGAGGACGCCTCGGACGGAGAAGTAGACGGCCGGTGACGTGGCGTACCCTCCTGGGACGGGGGGATGACGTGGACGAGGAGCGACCGGTGAGCCGGCCGACGGCCGAGCAGGTCGAGCGGCTGTTCGTCGGACCGCCGGCCCGGTACACCAGGGCGCAGGTGGCCGAGAAAGCCGGAGTGTCGCAGGCGCTGGCCGAGCGGATCTGGCGGGCGCTGGGCTTCGCCACGCTCGGCGACGACGCGGTGGCCTTCACCGACGCCGACGTGGCCGCGCTCGGCCGGGTGCGCACGATGCTGGACGGCGGGGGGCTCGACGAGGCGACGATCATCCGGATGACCCGGGCGCTCGGCCAGACCACCGCGCGGCTCGCCCAGTGGCAGACCGAGATCATGATCGGCGCGATGCTCGGCTCGGACACCCCGTCCGACGCCGACCTGGCCCGCGTCCTCGCCCTCACCGAGCACCTGCTCCCCGACTTCGAACAGGTCCTCGTGCACGTCTGGCGCAAGCAACTGGCCGCTGCGGGCACCCGACTGCTGACCATGGCCGACGTCAACGACGAGACCGGCGCGGTCCGGGTGTCGATCGCGGTGGGCTTCGCCGACCTGGTCTCCTTCACCCGCCGGGCCCGCGAGCTGGACGAGGTGGCGCTGGCCGAGCTGGTCGAGGGCTTCGAGGCCAAGGCGTCGGACGTGGTGGCCGCGCACGGCGCCAGGCTGGTCAAGACGCTCGGCGACGAGGTGCTGTTCACCGCGCCCACGGCCCGGCAGGCCGCCGCGATCGCGCTCGACCTGACCGAGGTGTTCGACGGCGAGCGCGATGGCCCCGAGGTGCGCATCGGCATGGCCTTCGGCCCGGTCCTGCCGGTGCTGGGTGACGTCTTCGGGACCACGGTCAACCTGGCGGCCAGGCTCACCGCCATGGCCAGGCCCGGCACGGTCGTCGTCGACGAGGGGCTGGCCGAGGGGCTCGGCGACGTGTCCGGCGTCGAGGTGCAGCGGATCCGCCGCAGGCCGGCGCGCGGGCTGGGGCTGGTGCAGCCGTTCGTGCTGCGCAAGCCGTCCGGTTGACAGGTGTACGTTTCACGAAAGTTCTGGAAATGAGGTTCGCATGCCGTACGAAGTGCAAGGTGTGATCGCCAGGGGCAAGGGGCTGCCCGTTTCGCTGGAGACCGTGCTCGTGCCCGACCCCGGGCCCGGTGAGGCGGTGGTGGACGTGCAGGCCTGCGGGGTCTGCCACACCGACCTGCACTACCGCGAGGGGGGCATCAACGACGAATTCCCGTTCCTGCTGGGCCATGAGGCCGCCGGCGTGGTGGAGGCCGTGGGCGAGGGGGTGACGTCCGTCGCGCCGGGCGACTACGTGATCCTCAACTGGCGGGCGGTCTGCGGCGAGTGCCGGGCCTGCCTGCGCGGCCGTCCCTGGTACTGCTTCAACACCCACAACGCCACCCAGAAGATGACGCTGGCCGACGGCACCGAGCTGTCGCCCGCGCTCGGCATCGGCGCCTTCGCCGACAAGACGCTGGTCGCCGCCGGACAGTGCACCAAGGTCGACCCGGCCGCCGCGCCGCAGGTCGCCGGGCTGCTCGGCTGCGGCGTGATGGCGGGCATCGGCGCCGCGCTGAACACCGGCAACGTCATGCGCGGCGACACCGTGGCCGTCATCGGCTGCGGCGGCGTCGGCGACGCGGCGATCCTCGGCGCCTCGCTGGCCGGCGCGGCCCGGATCATCGCCGTCGACGTCGACGAGCGCAAGCTCACCTGGGCCAAGGACTTCGGCGCCACGCACACGGTGAACTCCCGCGAGAGCGACCCGGTCGACGCGATCCGCGAGCTGACCGGCGGCTTCGGCGCCGACGTGGTGATCGAGGCGGTCGGCCGCCCCGAGACGTACAAGCAGGCGTTCTACGCCCGCGACCTGGCCGGGACCGTCGTCCTGGTCGGCGTGCCGACCCCGGAGATGACGCTGGAGCTCCCGCTGCTCGACGTGTTCGGCCGCGGCGGCTCGCTCAAGTCCTCCTGGTACGGCGACTGCCTGCCCTCCCGCGACTTCCCGATGCTCATCGACCTGTTCCTGCAGGGCCGCCTGCCCCTGGACAGGTTCGTCACCGAGACGATCGCGCTGGACGAGGTCGAGGAGGCCTTCGCCAAGATGCACACCGGCGACGTGCTGCGCTCGGTGGTGGTCTGGTAATGGTGGGAGAGCGGACGACCATGATCGACAAGGTGGTGACGTCGGGCACGTTCTCGCTCGACGGCGGCACCTGGGAGGTCGACAACAACGTCTGGCTGGTCGGCTCCGCGCGCGAGGTCGTCGTCATCGACGCCGCGCACGACGCGGCGGCGATCGCCGAGCGGGTGGGCGACCGGATCGTGCGGGCGATCGTGTGCACGCACGCGCACAACGACCACATCAACGCCGCCGCCGAACTGTCGGAGCTGACCGGCGCGCCGATCATGCTGCACCCGGCCGACCAGGTGCTCTGGGAGGCGGTGTACGGCGAGGCGGTGCCGTACACGCCGCTGGCGGACGGCGACGAGCTGCGGGTCGGGGAGATCGGGCTGCGGGTGCTGCACACGCCCGGTCACGCGCCCGGCGCGGTCTGTTTGCACGCGCCCGACCTGGGCGTGCTGTTCAGTGGCGACACCCTGTTCAACGGCGGGCCGGGCGCGACCGGCCGGTCCTACTCGTCGTTCGACACGATCATCGAGTCGATCAGGACGCGACTGCTGCCGCTGCCGCCCGAGACGGTGGTGCACACCGGGCACGGCGCCTCGACGTCCATCGGCGCGGAGGCCCCCCACCTGGAGGAATGGCTGGCCCGCGGCCACTGACCAAGTTTTCGCACAGGAGCAAGGATGTGGCCTATCACACGTAGGCAAGCCTAACCATCATGGGTTATCTTAGGTGTGCCTAACCTAATGACCTTGCTCCTGTGAGAGGCTGTCCCCCAGATGTACGTCTGTGTCTGTCGTGCCGTGACCGAACACGAGGTGCACGACTGCATCGCGGCCGGCGCCAAGAGTGCGCGTCAGATCCGCGACACCACGGGCGCCGGTGGGGACTGCGCCTCTTGCGTGCGGAAGATCTGTGCGATCCTGAAAAGGTCCGAGGACCTGATTCCGACCGCATAGCACGAGGGGCCCGTACATGCAGGGCGACAAGCAGATCATCGAACTGCTCAACGAGCAGCTCACCGCGGAGCTCACCGCCATCAATCAGTACTTCCTGCACGCCAAGATGCAGGAGCACTGGGGATATACCAAGCTTGCGAAGTACACCCGCGAAGAGTCCATCGACGAGATGCGCCACGCGGAGCGACTCACCGACCGCATCCTCTTTCTTGAGGGCCTGCCCAACTACCAGCGTCTCGGCACGCTGCACATCGGCCAGACCGTCCCGGAGCAGCTCCGGGCCGACCTGGAGGTGGAGGTGGCGGTGGTCGAGCGACTCAGGCCCGGCATCACGCTGATGCGTGAGAAGGGCGACGTCACCTCGGCCCGGCTGTTCGAGGAGATCCTGGAGGACGAGGAGAAGCACATCGACTACCTCGAAACCGAGCTCGCGCTCATCCAGAGCCTCGGCGAGCAGCTCTACCTCGCTCGCTACGCCGAGCCGCCGTCCGCGGACTAAGCGCTGACTTCATGCGACACGCCCATCGGAATCCGTTCCGGCGGGCGTGTCCTCATTTACGCTTGATCTTGTTTCACGCCGCTTGCCCGTGGGCGCAGGGAAAACGCGGTCATTAAACCCCCACTAGCCGCCATTTATCAGCGTTTGCCCAGGTCAATGGATAGGTCAACGACGAGTCAAACCGCGCGCTGTGCCCGGGAAACGATCGCCTAAGGTCCTACGATCGCTTTATGACCTGCGTACTTCTCGCCGAGGATGACACCTCGATTTCCGAGCCACTCGCGCGCGCCCTGCGCCGAGAGGGCTATCAGGTTGAGGTGAGCCCCGACGGCCCGCAGGCCCTTGAGAGGGCTCTGTCGGGGGGCATCGACCTCATCGTTCTCGACCTAGGCCTGCCGGAGATGGACGGGCTCGAAGTAGCCCGCCGGATCCGCGCGGAGGGGCACGGCACACCGGTGCTGATCCTCACCGCCCGCGTCGACGAGGTCGACACCGTCGTCGGCCTCGACGCCGGGGCCGACGACTACGTCACCAAGCCGTTCAGGCTCGCCGAGCTGCTGGCCCGCGTGCGGGCGCTACTGCGGCGCGGCACCTCAGAGACCCCTGTCGTCCAGGGCGTGCGCATCGACGCCGACTCCCGGCGCGCCTGGATGGGGGAGAAGGAGCTGCACCTGACCACCAAGGAGTTCGACCTGCTGCGCGTGCTCGTGCGCGACGCCGGAAAGGTCGTCACCCGCGAGCAGATCATGCGCGAGGTGTGGGACACCAACTGGTGGGGCTCGACCAAGACGCTCGACATGCACATCTCCTGGCTCCGCCGAAAGCTCGGCGACGACGCCGCGAAGCCGCGCTACATCACCACCGTTCGCGGAGTCGGCTTCCGGTTCGAGCGAGAGTAGGCGATGCGCCGCCGCCTGCTCTCCTCCACCCTGGTCGTCGCGGTCATCGCGGTGCTGCTGCTCGGCGTCCCGCTGGGCATCGTGGTCAGCAGACTGATCTATGACGAAGCGGCCCAGGAGCTCAGAGGGGAGGCGACGCGTCTGGTGGGTGAGGTGGAATACGCCCGCATCCAGGAGACGCCGCTCGACCCGCAACAGCTGGAGCAGAAGTACCCGGACAGGTACATCCAGATCTACGAAGGCGGCAACCCGCCGAAGGCGACCATCGTCGGCACGCCGTCGCCGACCGGCCAGCGGATGGAGGAGAAGGCGCAGTCCGACAGCGGCATCTACGTCGTGGTGAGCCGCGACCGGGCCCAGGTCGAGCAGGACGTCCGCGCGCGGTTGCTGCTCATCGTGGCCCTCGCGGTCGCGGCTCTCGCCGTGGCGGTGGGACTGGCGATCGTGCAGTCCCGCCGGTTGACGCTGCCCCTGCAAGATCTGGCCAAGATCGCGGAACGGCTGGGCTCGGGAGACGCCCGGCCCAGCAAACACCGCTACGGGATCCCCGAGCTCGACCGCGTGGCGGAGGTGCTCGACCGCAGCGCCACCCGCATCTCCGACCTGCTCACCCGCGAACGCGAATTCGCCACCGACGCCTCCCACCAGCTCCGCACGCCGCTCACCGGGCTCACCATGCGCTTGGAGGAGATCGTCGCGGCCTCCCACGAGCCCGCCATCGTCAGGGAGGAGGGCGAGGCGGCGATCGTCCAGGCCGAACGACTCACCGCGGTGATCGACGAACTGCTGGCCGCCGCCCGCCGCCAGCGCCACGCCCAGGCCGAGCCGATCGCCCTCGACGAGGTGCTCATCCAACAGGTGACCGAGTGGGACCCCGCCTTCCGCAGGGCGGGCAGGGCGCTCGTCCTGGACGGCGCCAGGGGGCTGAAGGCCCTCGCCACCACCGGCGGCCTCGGCCAGGTGATCGCCTCGCTACTGGAGAACTCCCTACGCCACGGAGGAGGCCCCGTCACGGTCACCACCAGCCGCAGCGACAACTACATCGTCGTGGAGGTCGCCGACCAGGGTCCCGGTATCTCCGACGAGATAGCGCCCAAGATCTTCGAACGCAACGTGAGCGGAGGCGGCGGCACCGGCCTGGGGCTGACGCTCGCCCGCGCACTGGCCGCCGCCGACGGCGGCCGCCTGGAGCTGGTACGGCGCCGCCCCGCGGTCTTCGCCCTCTTCCTGCGCCCCGCGGACGACGACCAGGGCAGGACCCGGGTGGTCAGCGGACCCGCGTAGAGGAGCCGGGCAGCTCCTGCGGGATGTCCTCGGTCGCCGACAGGAACACCCACTTCTTGTAGGACCAGTAGCGGAACAGCGTGCCCAGGCCCACGCCCACGATGTTGGCGATGTTGTAGCTCAACGGGTCGTGCAGCTCCAGCGTGTACGTGGTGAAGCCGATCACCAGCAGGCCGATCAGCAGCGCGATACCGTTGAGCAGGAAGAACAGGAAGTACTCCCGGGCCAGGCCGCTCTGCTCGCGGTGCCGGAAGGTCCAGAAGCGGTTGCCGAGGTAGGCGAACGTCGTGGAGATGACCGTGGCCAGCACCTTGGAGGTCAGTGGGCCCTCCCCCACGACCAGCTTGAACAGGTTGAGCAGGCCGGTGTCGATGACGAACGCGATGCCGCCGATCGTGCCGAACTTCGCCAGCTCGTGAACCAGGTGGCCGACTCGCTGGTACGCACGTCTCAGCAACTGCACGATTCCTGCACGGTCCTCTCGGTTTCGGCACCCCGACCGAGCGGCACCCTTGCCCGGCCTTTCCAGGCTACCGGCGTCACCTCGGCCGCCGTGCGCAGGTCGGAACATTCCCTCATATCGCACTCTTCACCACCCGCTCCAGGTCAAGCCGAGTCCGAAGGTATGCTCAGCTCACGTGAGCAGCCCCACTTCCTTCAGTCCCATCGGGCCCGTCGTCGGCGTGGTCGGAGCGGGCCAGCTGGCCCGCATGATGCAGCAGCCGGCCATCGCGCTCGGCGTCGAGCTCAGGGTCCTGGCCAACGACCCCGGCGAGAGCGCCGCCCGGGTGATCGTCGACACCCGCCTCGGCGACTACCGCGACCTGGAGGTCCTGCGCGAGTTCGGCCAGGGCTGCGACGCGATCACCTTCGACCACGAGCACGTGCCCACCGAGCACATCAGGGCGCTGGCCGCCGACGGCCTGGCCGTACATCCCGGGGCCGGCGCGCTCGTGCACGCCCAGGACAAGGCGGTGATGCGCGAGCGGCTCACCGGGTTCGGCGCGCCGTGCCCCGCGTGGGCCCGCGTCGACGACCTCGCCGACGTCGAGCGGTTCGCCGCCGAGCACGGCTGGCCCGTGGTGCTCAAGGCGATCAGAGGCGGCTACGACGGGCGGGGCGTGTGGGTCTGCCGCGACGCCGCCGAGGCCGCCGAGGCGCTCGCCACCGGCGTGTCGCTCATGGCCGAGGTGTTCGTCCCCTTCAGGCGCGAGCTGGCCGTGCTGGTCGCCCGCTCCCCGCACGGGCAGGGCGTCAGCTACCCCGTGGTGGAGACCGTCCAGGAGAACGGCATCTGCGTCGAGGTGCTGGCCCCCGCCCCCGGCCTCGACCCCGAGGACGCCGCCGAGGCCCAGCGCATCGCCCTGAAGATCGCCGACGAGCTGGGCGTGACCGGGCTGCTCGCCGTGGAGATGTTCGAGACCGAGTACGGCCTCGTCGTCAACGAACTGGCCATGCGCCCGCACAACAGCGGCCACTGGACCATCGAGGGCGCCGCCACCTCCCAGTTCGAGCAGCACCTGCGAGCCGTCCTCGACCTGCCGCTCGGCTCCCCGGCCCCCACCGCGCCGTACGTCGTCATGGCCAACCTGCTTGGCGGCGCCGACCCCGACCTCTTCAAGCGGTACGAGCACGTGATGGCCCACGATCCGGGCATCAAGCTGCATTTCTATGGCAAGGAGGTGCGTCCCGGTCGCAAGATCGGGCATGTCACCGCCCTCGGCACCGACCTTGACACCGTGCGCGCCCGCGCCAGGCACGCCGCCGTCTACCTCACCACCGGGGAGTACACATGAGCGTCGGCATCGTCATGGGCAGCGACTCCGACTGGCCGGTCATGCGGCTGGCCGCCGAGGCGCTCGCCGAGTTCTCGGTCCCGTTCGAGGCCGACGTGGTCTCCGCGCACCGCATGCCGGTGGAAATGATCGAGTACGGCAGGCAGGCCGCCGGCCGCGGCCTCAAGGTCATCATCGCCGGGGCCGGCGGGGCCGCGCATCTGCCCGGCATGCTGGCCTCGGTGACGCCGCTGCCGGTGATCGGGGTGCCGGTGCCGCTGAAGTACCTCGACGGGATGGACTCGCTGTTGTCCATCGTGCAGATGCCCGCAGGGGTGCCGGTGGCCACCGTCGCAGTGGGCGGCGCGCGGAACGCCGGGCTGCTGGCGGTGCGCATCCTGGCGACCGCGGACGAGACGCTGCGGGCGAGGATGGAACGCTTCCAGGAACTGCTCAAGGAGCAGGCGTACGCCAAGGGCGAGCGGCTGCGGGCGGAAGCCGGGCAACTCCTGGACGAGACGACGTAACGGCGGCCCGCCGCGCGCGCACGAGTGGCGTCGAGCGGCGGGCGCGCGTGGGGGCGGCGAGGTGAGGGAGGTTGGGCTTGCCGTACGGGCGGGCCTGCCTCTAGGGGCGGCCGAGGGCGCGGTAGTGCCAGCCCGCTGAGCGCCAGGTTTCGGCGTTCAGGGCGTTGCGGCCGTCGACGATCTTGCGGGTGGCGACGACGCCGCCGAGCTCCTCCGGGTCGAGGTCGATGAACTCCTGCCACTCGGTCAGCAGCAGCACCACGTTCGCGCCGCGGGCCGCGTCCAGGGCGGAGATCGCGTAGGACAGGTGGGGGTGCGCCTTGCGGGCGTTGTCCAGGGCGATCGGGTCGTAGACCGTGACCTGGCCGCCCTGGTGGCCGATCGTCGCGGCCACGTCGAGCGCGGGGGAGTCGCGGATGTCGTCGGAGTTGGGCTTGAAGGCCGCGCCGAGGACCCCGACCGTACAGCCGTGGAAGGAACCGCCGGCCAGCTCGCGGGCCAGGTCGACCATGCGCGCGCGGCGGCGCTTGTTGATCGCGTCGACCTCGCGCAGGAAGGTCAGCGCCTGGTCGGCGCCCAGCTCGCCCGCGCGGGCCATGAACGCCCGGATGTCCTTCGGCAGGCAGCCGCCGCCGAACCCGAGGCCCGGGTTGAGATAACGACCGCCGATGCGGTCGTCGTAGGACAGGGCCTCTGAGAGCTGTTTGACGTCCGCGTGGGACGCCTCGCACACCTCGGCCATCGCGTTGATGAAGGAGATCTTGGTGGCCAGGAACGCGTTGGCGGCCGACTTGACCAGCTCGGCGGTCGGGAAGTCGGTCACCACCATCGGCACCTCGCCGAGCGGCTCGTACACGTCACGCAGGATCTTCTCCGCGCGCTCGGAGGTCACGCCGATCACGATGCGGTCCGGGTGCATGGTGTCCTTGACCGCGAAGCCCTCGCGCAGGAACTCCGGGTTCCAGGCCAGCTCGGCCCCCAACCCCACCGGGGCCAGAAGGGTGAGCTTCTCGGCCAGGCGGGCCGCCGTGCCGACGGGGACCGTGGACTTGCCGACCACCAGGCAGTCGCGCGTCAGGTGCGGGGCCAGCGACTCGACGGCGCGGTCGAGGTAGGAGACGTCGGCGGCGTACTCGCCGGCCTTCTGGGGCGTGCCCAGGCACAGGAAGTGCACGTCGCCGAATGCCGCGGCCTCCTCGTAGGAGGTGGTGAAGCGCAACCGGCCGGATTCGAGCCCGCGCCGCAGCACCGGTTCCAGCCCAGGCTCGTGGATGGGAAGCTCACCGGCTTGCAGGCGGCGGATCTTGTCGGCGTCGATGTCGAGGCCGAGGACGTCGAATCCCAGATCCGCCATGCACGCCGCGTGGGTGATGCCCAGGTATCCGGTTCCGATCACCGTAAGGCGATATGGCACGTGTGAGCTCCTTTCTCCGCCAAGGCATGTTACCGGCCCCCCATGTCTTCCACTGTGCCACCTGGGCAAACCGGGAAATGGTACCGACTGGTAACAAGATGCTTGGACGTCCTAGTATTCAGGTATGACCTACGCCCTCAGTGAGGAGCACGAGATGCTCCGCGAGACCGTCCGCGCGCTGGCGGAGGAGAAGATCGCGCCCCGAGCCGCCGAGGCCGACGAGCGCGAGGAGTTCCCGTGGGACGTGTACAAGGCGCTCGTGGCCTCTGACCTGCACGCCATCCACGTCCCTGAGGAGTACGGCGGCGCCGGAGGTGACGCTCTCGCCGCGGTCATCGTCATCGAGGAGGTCGCGCGCGCCTGCGCGTCGTCCTCCCTCATTCCGGCTGTGAACAAGCTGGGGACCGTACCTCTGCTGCTGTCCGCCTCCGCTGAAGTCAAGCAGCGGTACCTGCCGGCGGTGGCCTCTGGGGAGGCCATGTTCTCCTATGCACTCTCCGAGCCCGAAGCCGGGTCCGACGCGGCGGCCATGAAGACCCGGGCCGTGCTCGACGGAGACCACTACGTCCTCAACGGGACCAAGATGTGGATCACCAACGCGGGCCTGTCCGAGTACTACACCGTGATGGCCGTCACCGACCCGTCCGCCGGGGCGCGGGGAATCTCCGCATTTGTGGTGGAGAAGGGGGACGAAGGGGTCAGCTTCGGAGCCAAGGAGCGGAAGCTGGGCATCCGGGCCTCGCCTACTCGCCAGGTCATCCTGGAGAACGTGCGCATTCCGGTCAGCCGCCTGGTGGGAGAGCCTGGGACCGGGTTCAAGACTGCACTGGCCACCCTCGACCACACCCGGGTGACCATCGCGGCTCAGGCACTGGGGATCGCGCAGGGGGCGTTGGACTACGCGATCGGGTATGTGAAGGAGCGCAAGCAGTTCGGCAAGGCCATCGCCGAGTTCCAGGGGCTGCAGTTCATGATCGCCGACATGGCGATGAAGCTGGAGGCGGCCCGGCAGCTGACGTACGTGGCGGCGGCCAAGTCAGAACTCGCCATGCACGGCAAGCCGCAGAAGGACCTGACCTTCCTGTCCAGCGCGGCCAAGTGCGCGGCCTCGGACGCGGCTATGGAGATCACGACGGACGCGGTGCAACTCCTCGGCGGGTACGGCTACACGCGCGACTACCCGGTAGAACGCATGATGCGCGACGCCAAGATCACCCAGATCTACGAGGGGACGAACCAGATCCAGCGCATGGTGATGGCCAGGCAACTCCTCAAGTAGAGGGCTGCTCTTCCAGGCGGGCCAAGGCCCGCCTCTTAGTCGCCCATGACGACGGCGTTCTGCAGTGCCGTGGGTCCACTCGGCGGGCCCGTGTGCCGTGAGGAGTTCGCGCCTCTTCTGTGTGCAAGGTGATACCCGCCAGCTAGCGGCCGAGTATGATCCGGGTATGAGCGACAGTAAGAAGCGGATCACCATCACCGTGGACCCTCAACTGGCGGAATACGCGGAAAAGCTCGTGGCGACAGGGAAAGCCGAGTCGGTTTCTGCCGCCTTCAACGCGGCGATGGCCGCCAGGCGCCGCCAGGAGCGGCGCGGCTTGGCGCTCCTCCGGGAAAAGGCCGCCCAAGCCGACCCTGTCCGCGTCGCCCGGATGACTAAGCACGTCGAAGACCAGGCCCGCGCTCAAGGCTTCCAGGTGGACCCTGGTGAGTGATTTCACCCCCACCCCCTACGTTCTCGACACCGGAGTACTCATCGAGATCGCCCGCGGTGACTCCGATCTGATCGGCTTCATGCAGCACTACGACCAGACCGGCCAGCCTCTGGTCGTCCCTTCCCTCGCCGTCACCGGCGCCCTGTTGGACACGCGGAGCGAGGACGCGGAGGCGCTCATGGTCGGCCTGTCAGCATTCGAGGTCGTGGAGGTGGCTCCGCTGGGAGGCGTGGAACAGGCCAGCACACTGGCCGACGTGATCACCAGGACAGGACTGTCGCCCTGGGATGCCCACGTAGCCGCCATCGCGGGGGTGGCGGTGTGCCCGATCCTCACCCTCGACCAGAGGCGCTGGGCTGAGGCTTCTGACGCCCTGGACGGGCAGCTCTTCTTCATTGAGATCGCCGAACCCGAGTAGGGATTCCCCGTGGGCGGTACAGGCTCGGCGCCCCGGGCGCAGAGGTCGACAGCGGCGACTTATACCAGCGCATCGCGGGACGGATCAACTACCACGCAGGCGCTGATCAGCCCCGCCACCCCACTTCCCTCGGGCCGGTGGGAGCAGGCGTCGGGCCGTTGCCGTCACGTCGTCGCGGGTTAGGGAAGCGCCCATGGCGACCGCCTCCGCGTAGGTCTGCTCCGCCAGGGCGGAGCGTACGGCCGACACGTTGCGGGTGCCGTCCAGTGGGTCCATGGCCTCGGGGGAGTAGCCGATTCGGCCGCCGATGGCCTCCACCGCGCCGAGTAGTACCGCGCCCTCCATCGCCTGTCCCGCCATGCCGAGTGCCCCGGCCAGCACGTGTACGCCCGCGAGCCAGCTCGTGACGTCCAGTCTCCGGTCAAGCAGGATGACGGTGTGCGCCGCCTGGCGGATCGCCCGTTCCGCGTCGCCCAGGTCCATGGACACCTTGGCGCCGATCCACCACGCCGAGACGGACGCCCAGTCGTGGCCGCACAGGTCGGCGATGTCGGCGGCCTGGATGAGTTGCGCGGACGCGAGCTGGAAGTCTCCTGTCGCCCGGGTGATCTGGCCGCGGATCATCATCATCTCCGCCTCGATCCACGGCAGGCCGACGGTCGGGACCAGCCGGGCCGCCTCCCGGATCAGTTCCTGCGAGTGTCCCGGGTCGCCGGTGAGCTGCTGGAAGTAGGCCCGGTACGGCAGGGCGCGGGCGAGGACCTCGATCTCACCCGACCGCTCCGCTTCTTCCGAGGCGAGGATGACGTCGTCGTTGCCGCCTAAGGCGTCTCCCACGAGGTAGCGCAGCATCGCCCGGCCCACCAGGGCCTGCCCGCGTTCCGGATGGTCCGGCCCGGCGGCGTCGAGTGCCCTGGTCAGCCAGCCGATGCCCTCGTGCGCGTGCCCGGTGCGGAACCAGTACCACGACAGCGCCCAGGCGAGCCGCAGCGCGGAGTCGATGTCGCCCGTGGTCATGGCGTGGCCCAGCGCCGCGCGCATGTTGGCCTGCTCGTGCTGGAGCCGTCGCATCCAGATCTCGCCGTCGAACGATCTCAGCCGCCGGTTCGCGGTGTCGGCCAGTTCGATGGCCCAGGCGAGGTGCCGGTTCGCCCAGTGGTGGCGCTCATCGGCGGTCAGCAGGCGCTGCGCGTACTGTCTGATCGTCTCCAGCAGGCGGTAGCGGCGGGGTGTGCCCGTGACCTCGGTGGTGACCAGCGACTTGGAGACCAGCGCCGCCAGGTTCGGCAGCACCTTCGGCCGGTCGGTCAGCCATTGGGCCGCTTCCAGGTCGAAGCCTCCCTCGAACAGGGCGAGGCGGCCCAGGAGTTCCCGCTCTTCGCCGGTGAGGAGGCGGACGCTCGATTCGATCACCGCCTCCAGGTCGCGGTGCCGTGCGGGGGCCGTACGGGATCCTGAGGAGAGCAGGCCGAAGCGGTCGGTGAGGCCGTCGGAGATCTGTTCCAGCGACAGGATCCGTGTCTGGGCGGCGGCCAGTTCGATCGCCAGCGGAAGCCCGTCGAGGTCGCGGCAGATCCCGGCCATGAGTTCCTGTTCCGAGCGGCGGGGCCGCCAGCCGGGTCGCAGGGCGAGGGCGCGTTCGACGAACAGTTCGACGCCGGCGCCGTCCGGGGCCAGCGGCGGGATCTCCCAGGTGACCTCTCCCGTGATCGCGAGGGGCTCCCGGCTCGTGGCCAGCAGCCGCAGGCGAGGGCAGCGCGACAGGAGTTCCTCCGCCAGGGTGGCGATGTCGCCCACCAGGTGCTCGCAGTTGTCGAGGACGAGGAGGATCTCGCGGTCGCCGATCGCGGTGGCCAGCTCCGCGGCGCCCCTGACGTACGACGCGCCCATGGCCGCGCCGACCAGCTCGGGGAGCAGGCCGGGGTCGGTCACGTCGGCGAGGAGCGCGGCCCATGGGCCCTCACCCGCGCCGTACTCCCTGGCCACCTCGAACGCGGCGCGCGTCTTCCCGGAACCGCCGGGCCCGGTGATCGTCACGAGCCGATGGGAGGCCAGCAGGCGCCTGATCGCGGCCACGTCGTCGTCGCGGCCGATCAGCCTGGTCAGCGGGGCCGGGATCGACGAGGGGTCCGCGGATCCGGCGGGGAGCGGCGAGAGGTGATCCGCGGGGGCGGGAGAGGCGGTGGGGGCGGACGGCACGCCCGGCCGTGCGGCGGCTCCGTCCAGCTCCGGGTCCTGGTTGAGGACCGCCATCTCCATGGCCCGCAGCCCGGGGCCCGGGTCGACGCCCAGTTCCTCCCGCAGGCGCTCGCGGGCCGTGCGCAGCGCCTCCAGCGCGCTCCCCTGCCGCCCGCTCCGGTAGTGGGCGAGCGCGAGGAGCTCCCAGGCGCGTTCGGCCAGCGGGTGCTCGCGGACCAGCACCTCCAGGTCGCTGAGCACCGTGGCGTCCACGCCCATGGCGAGCCGGGCCGCCGCGTGAGCCTGGCGGGCGTCGAGGCGGGTGCTCTCCAGGCGGGCGATCTCGGCCGCCGCCACCTCGCTGTCCCGCAGGTCGGCGTACGCGGGGCCGCGCCACAGAGCGAGGGCGGCCGACAGGTGCTCCGCCGCCACCGCGGGATCGTCGTTCAGCAGGCGGGCACCGAGTTCGGCGAGCGCGGTGAACCGCTCCGCGTCCACCGACTCCGGCCGCACCCGCAGTGCGTAGCCGGGCCCCTGCCGGTCCAGAAGCCCGTGCGCGGCGCGCAACGGCCGGTCCGGCTCGATGGTACGGCGCAGCTTGGTGACGTAGGAGTGCAGAGTGCCGACCGCGGATCGGGGTGACCGCCCGTCCCAGATCGCCTCGACGATCCGATCGACGGTGACGACCCTTCCTTGCGCGATGAGCAGGGTCGCGAGTAACGCCTTGACCCGTGTCCCGCCGACCTCGAGCTCCGCCCCAGCTCGCCGCACCGTCAGCGGGCCGAGTACGGAAAAGTCAAGCCCAGCCCCCGTAGCGTCCACGGATGACCTTTCCCTTCGATCCTGGCCCTTCACCTATTTCCGCATTTATACCGTGACGAAGGCGTCCCTGATCGTGCTCAGCCGATGGGCGATGACGATCCTGGTCTGAGAGCCGGCACAGGTTGGCCTCGGTGAGGCTGTCAAGGCTGCTGGTGGTCTCGTCGAGCAGCACTCCTTCGGGTGTGTCAGGCCAGCTCCTCCTGGGCCAGATGCTGTACTTGACCCCACGAAGGGACTCTCAGGGGAGTTCGTCGAAGGTGGAGCGGCTCACGCGGCGTAGGAGGCGCTTCGACGCGGGGGCGATCAGGCGCCAGAGGCCGCGGACCGCGAGGAAGACGAGAGGGCCGAAGATCACGGGCACCAGGAAATGGGCCAGGGGCGGCAGGTTGTCACCGGCGGCGAAACTGAAGAAGTCGTCGAAGATCTTGGGGTTGGCGTACCAGAACAGGCCAAGGAAGAAGAATGTCTGCCCGACGAAAATGAGCTCCAGCGGAACAGCGGGACGGTTCGTCTTCTGCTCCGGAGCCTTTCGCGCGCCGGCCCCGTTGTCGCGTGCTCGTAGTTCGATCCTGCGCCGGGCCTGGTGGCCAGGGTGCTGCTTGTTGGGCTTTTCGCCGAGGCGCCAGAACTGGGATCGACGCCCTCCTCCTGGCCCGCACCCTCCGCTCCGACCTCGACCGCATGGAAGCAGAACTGATCGAGGAGGCCAGAGCCCACGGCGTGGTCAGTTCGCGGTGACCGTCACGTTTCCGGTGAAGCTTCTCGCGATGATCTTCTTGGTCGCGCCCGGCCCCGCGTCCTTGACGGTCGAGCGCGCCCGGCCGTCCTTGCTCTCCACCCTGACGGAGTACTCTCCCGCCGGCACCGTCGCCACCACCCGGCCGTCGTCGGAGGCCGCGTCCACCTTCGTGGGCGCGGTGTCGAACCCCAGCCTGATCGCCCCGGAGTTCGTCCGCGCCCGCACGTCCGCCGACCGGGTACGCACCGCGGTGATCGAGCCGTCGTCGCTGCGCAGGCGCAGGATGCCCGACAGGCCGTCCACCTTGATCGACCCGCCGGTCGTCACCAGCGTGACGTTCTGGGCGAGCCCGGAGACGATCACCCCATCGTCGCCCCCCTCGACGAGGACCGGTACGCCGGACGGCACCGCGACGGTGTAGCGCGCGCCGCAGTCGCCGAAGTTCAGGGTGCAGCGCGCCGTCAGCGCCAGGGTGCCGTCGCGCAGCGTCCAGGCGGAGTTGCCGTCCTTGGCCGCCTTGCCGCGCAGCCACCGGTCCACCACGACCTGCGGGCCCGTCCCCTGGGTGACGCGAAGGCCACCGAGCGGCACCTTGATCGTGAGCGCGCCGCCGGTGAAGGGGAAGGTCTGGTTCGAGTGCTGGGGAGTCGCTTCGAGTTCGATGCCGCAGGCCGTCAGGCTCAACAGCACCGCCGCCGCTACCGCTGTCCGCTTCATACCGCTGATCGTCGCCCGCGGCGCCGACCCGGCCATCGGCCATGTGGCCGAGCGCGCATCGGCCATTCGGCCAAACGGTGTTCAGAGGGCGCGCAGGACCTCGCGTACCTGGGTGAGCGGGCCGTCGCCGACCGGGCGCAGCACCACGGTCTCGGCCCCCGACTCCCACAGCGTCCTGATCGTGGCCGCGGCCTCGGCGGGCGAGCCCGTGGCCAGCGTCACCTCGGCGGGCGGCACCTTCAGGAAGGCGGCCGACTCGGCCCTGACGGGGTCGGTGACGGCGGCGGACTCGCCGACGAACAGCCAGGTGAAGACGATCAGCTCGTGTGACGAGGCTTCGCCGATGTGCTCCAGCGCCGCCGCGATCTGTACCGGCCCGTAGCCTTCGGGCACGATCGTCCCCTGCGCCACCCGCCCCGACAGCGCCAGCGACTTCGGGCTCACCACGCCGGTCACCACCGGCGGCACCTCGGCGGGCGGGTGCACCAGGCGCACGCCGTCCAGGTGCACGGCCTTGCCGTGCAGGGTCACGGTCTCGCCGCGCAGCAGCGCGCGCACCGCCGTGACGGTCTCCTCCAGCAGCGCCAGCGGCGAGGGTACGGCCGCGCCGACCTGCCGCATCCAGGCCTGGACACCGTGCCCGATCCCGGCGACCAGGCGGCCGGGATGAAGCCTGGCCAGGTTGCCGAGCTCCATTGCCAGCAGCATGGGATTGCGCAGCGGCGCGGGCGTGATGCCGATGCCGACGCGCAGCCGCGAGGTCACGGCGAGCGCGGTGGCGGCCGAGGAGATCCCGCCGGTCCAGCCCAGGTCCTCGATGACCCACAGGTCGTCGACCGTGCTCTGGTCGAGCTCGCGGGCGAAGGGCACGAGCTGCTCCGGCGGCAGGTCACGGTCGAACATCACGCCAAGCCTCATGCGCCTACCTTAGATCGCGCGAGGCTGATCACCGGCCCGGCGTCAGGCCGCCGCGCCGAGCAGGGCGCGGGCCTCATTCGCCGAGGAGCAGATCTCGAAGTGGCGGTCCAGGTTCGTGATGGTCAGCAGGTGGGCGATCATCCCGGGACCGAGCACCAGGATCAGCCGACCGTGCGCGCCGCGCACCCTGTTCAGCGCCGACACCAGCACGCCGAGCCCCACGGAGTCACAGAACGGCACCGCGGTCAGATCGATCACCAGCAGTGGCCTTCCGGCGATGGCCAGCGCCCGGTCGAGTTCGTCGCGGAGCCGTGGGGCCACCGCCATGTCGAGCTCGCCCGACGCCTCGACGATTGTGGAGCGCCCCTCCTGCCAGGACCTGACGACCATGTGGCTCACCTCCGCCTTGGCTGTCTACCTGCCCTGACACCGAGGCGTTATACCTATTTCTTACAGATGTTCTGGGTGGCCGTCCGGGTCGTCGGGGTCGCGCTGGGCGACGGCGAGGGGGTGGGCTTCGTGGCGTCCTTCGCCTTGCGGATCTTCGGCTGGTCGCTGCCGATGACCACCTCGATGCCCTTGATGTCGACCTCCCGGAGATCGGCGCCGGGGATGGCGGCGGCGACCGTCCTCGCCGAGTCCTTCAGGCCGGGGCCGTACCGGACGATGGTCTTGGTGTGGTCCTTGCGTGCGGTGTTGCCCGGCTCGTCCGGCACCTTGAAGCCGGCCTCGACCAGGGCGTTCTTGGTGCGCGCGCCGAGCCCGGTGATCAGCGTGCCGTTGAGCACCGTCAGCGTCACCCGCTCCGGCGGTACGGCGGTGGCGGTCGTCGTCGGAGTGGCCTTCACCGTGGGCGTCGGCTTGGCGCTCGGCTTGGCCAGGTCCTCGTCGGCGGAGATGCGGCGGAACAGGTCCTCGGCGCCCTTCTTGTCCCACAGCACCGCCGACTCGCCCGTCGGCGTCTTGAAGTCGACGTCGGCCAGCGGCACGGTGGCGAACCTGACGTCGTTCAGCGAGACGTCCTTGAGCTGCCCGGCCAGGCCGAGGAGGTCGCTCTTCAGCTCCTTGTCGACCGTGATGGTGCGCAGCGAGCTGTCGATGAGCCCGGACAGCCGCGCGGGGCTGGCCAGCGTGCCCGAGCTGAGCGCCTTGTCCAGCAGCGCGGAGATGACCTGCTGCTGCCGGTCGATCCGGTCGAGGTCGGAGCGCGCGGTGGCCCGGGTGCGGGCGTAGCCGAGCGCCTCGGGGCCCTTGAGCTCGTGGGTGCCGGCCGCCAGGGTGAGCGCGATCTTGGAGTCGTTGATCGGTACGGGCGTGCAGACCGTGATGCCGCCGAGGGAGTCGATCACGTCGATGAAACCGAGGACGTTGACCTCGATGTAGTGGTTGATGCGCAGGCCGGTCGCCTGCTCGACGGTCTTGACGGCCAGCTTGGCCTTGCCGAACTGGTAGGCTGAGTTGATCTTGTGCATGCCCTGGCCCGGGATGGTCGTCCAGGTGTCGCGGGGCAGGCTGACCACGGTCACCTTGCGGTGGTCCTCCGACAGGTGCACCACCATCATCGTGTCGGTGCGCTCGCCGACCTCGCGGCCCAGCTTGAGCTTGTTCTGCTCCTTGCGGGACAGGTCGTCGCGCTTGTCCACGCCGACCAGCAGGATGTTCATCGCACCGCGCGACGCGGAGCCGGCCACGCCCGCGTCGACCGCGGCGATCTTGCCGGTGGCGAAGGTGGTGCCCGCCCAGACCACGCCGGAGCCGGCCAGCACCAGGCTCGACAGCGTGCCCGCGACGACCAGGTTGCGCCGCCGGGTCCGCGCCCCGCGGCCGGGCCTGCGCGTGCGCCGTCCCTGGAGCTTGACGCCGCCGTAGGCGTCCCCGCCCACGTGCACTCCCGCGTCCTGCTCGTCCGGGTCGCGCATGCCGTGGCCCCCTCTGTGCAACCGGCGGATCAGGCTTTCGATTGCCTTCCTCCCCTGGTCGTACAGTAGCGTGAGGGCCGCCATGAAGCAGTTCCCCGACTCGCCCGCGCAGCCCGCGTCCGCAGAGACGCGCGCCTGGCCGCCGATCTCCGTCGTCATGCCGGTCCTCAACGAGGAACGGCACCTCCGCGAGGCCGTCGAGCAGGTCCTCGCCCAGCGCTATCCAGGCCCCATCGAGCTCGTCCTCGCCATCGGGCCCTCCCATGACCGGACCCAGGAGGTCGCCGACGCCATAGCGGCGTCCGATCCGCGGGTCACCGTCGTGCCCAATCCGACGGGCCGTACACCCAACGCGCTCAACGCCGCCATCGGCGCGTCGCGCAACAGCATCATCGCCAGGGTGGACGGCCATGCGATGCTCCCCGACGACTACCTCAAGGTCGCGGTGGAGACGCTGGAGGAGACGGGCGCCGACAACGTCGGCGGCGTCATGGCCGCCGAAGGGATCACCCCCTTCGAGCAGGCCGTCGCCCGCGCGATGACCTCCAAGATCGGCGTCGGCGCGGCCACGTTCCACGTGGGCGGCACCGCGGGCCCGGCCGACACCGTCTACCTGGGGGTCTTCCGCCGTGAGGCGCTGATCCGGGTCGGCGGCTACGACGAGCACTTCCAGCGTGCCCAGGACTGGGAGATGAACCACCGCATCCGCCAGTCCGGCGGCCTGGTGTGGTTCCAGCCGCGGATGCGCGTCTCCTACCGGCCGCGCCCCAACGTCAAGGCCCTGGCCAAGCAGTACTTCCACTACGGCCGCTGGCGCCGGGTCGTCGCCCGCACCCACGAGGGCACGATGAACTTCCGCTACCTGGCGCCGCCGGCGGCGGTGGCGGGCATCGTGGCCGGGCTGGTCGCCGCGCCGTTCTTCCCGCTCGCGCTGATCCTGCCGGGCGGCTACGCCGCCGCCATCCTGGCCGGCTCGGTGCTGACCGGCAGCGGCCTGCCGTCGGCCGCCAAGATCAGGCTGCCGCTCGTCTACGTCACCATGCACATGAGCTGGGGGCTGGGCTTCATCACGAGCCCGAGGCGGCTTTCGCGGCCGTGAAGGAGCCCTGCACGGCCGCCTCGAAGCGCGTGAGCGCGCCGGGGCGGCCGAGCCCGAGCGGGTGCTCTTGCAAACCCCACGTCACGCATCGCCGAGGCGCACGTCGACCACCTGGCCCGTCAGGTCGGAGATCAGCACGTCGAGCGAGGTCCTGGCGACCGCGTGCGGGGACGGCAGCGTGTGCGCGGGCTCCTCGCCGAACGCCCGCTCGGGCATCGGCGTGCCGGTCGGTTCGGGATTGACGCAGTTGACCCGTACCCCGTCGGCCGCCCACTCGTCGGCCAGTGCCTGCGTCAGGTTGACCACGGCCGCCTTGGTGGAGGAGTACAGGCTGTAGTCGGCGCGGCCCCTGGCATAGGAGCCGGAGGTGTGGAGCAGCAGGCCGCCGCGGCTCTCCCGGAGGTACGGGAAGGCGGCGCGGGCGACGTTGATCGGGCCCAGGTAGTTGACGCCGACGGTGTCGGCGACGGTCTCGTCGGTCACCTCCGCGAGCTTGCCCATGTGCAGCACGCCCGCGGTGTTGACCACGTAGTCGACCCGGCCGACCTGAGCCAGGGCCTTGCCGACGGTGTCGAAGTCCTCCACCCGCACGCCGTTCTGGGTGCGGGAGAAGGAGTGGACCTCGGCGCCGTGCGCGGCGGCCAGCTCCACGATGTCGGCGCCGACGCCGTAGCCGCCGCCGAAGACGACCACGCTCCGGCCCGCCAGAGCCTTGCGGAGCGCCATCGGCGACGGCGACGGCGGCGAGGACGCGGCGAGCTGGAAGAGCTTGTCGGCGATGGCGACGTCCACCGGATGGGTGACCTTCATGTTGTGCTCGCTGCCCGGCACGATCGCGATCGGCACCTCCGGCAGGTAGCGCAGCACGACGCCGCAGTCGTCGGTGGCCGGCCGCCGGTCGAAGCCGGGATCGGCGAACGCCCGCTCGTACGCCTCGCGGACGACCGACAGGCGGAAGCACTGCGGGGTCTGGCCCCGCCTCAGCATCGAGCGGTCGGGAATGTCGCGGACGATCTCGCCGCGCGGACCCGGCATCGCCACCAGAAGCGTGTCCGAGCTCGGGATGGCCACCTCGACCGCCGAGTAGACCTTCAGCGCCTCGAAACACTCCGTGATGATCCGGGGCTCCAGCAGCGGGCGCACGGCGTCGTGCAGGAGCACGTCGCACTCCTGCTGGCCCAGCGCCTTCAGCGCCCGCCAGGTGGTCTCCGGACGGCTCGCGCCGCCCTCCAGGATCTGGCTCACCTTGCCGTAGCCGCCCCTGGCGACGATCTCCTCGACGTCGCGGGTGAAGCCGGGCGTCATCATCACGATGATCTCGTCGATCTCGGGAGCGTTGTCGAACAGGGCCAGCGTGTGCTCCAGAATCGTCCGACCGGCGATCTTGATGAGCTGCTTGGGCGTGCTGTGACCGACCCGCTGGCCCACGCCCCCGGCGAGGAGCACCCCCACCGAACGCAGTCGAGATTCCATGAGCCGAGCGTAATGGTCTCGCGCGTCGCGGCCGCGCAGCCGTGATTTGCCGTCAACGGGTCGCTACGCTGTGCTCATGGTCGCGCTCGGGATCCGAGCGGTGTCCGCACTCCCTCGCGACCCGAAGGAGGTCTGCGCCCTTGACCGAGACCACGACGATGCGCGACGGCCTCACGACCGCGGCCGTGGTGCTGGCGACCACACCGGCCGCGAAACTGGCCTGCGCCGATGGCACCCTGCTGGACCGCATCACCGACCAACTCGTCACGCTGCCCGTACGCGACACGCACGTGGTCCCGCCCGGTCGCGGCCTGGGCGACGACCTGCGGAGCGTGGCCCATATCGCCCGCATCTCGCCGGGGGCGGTCGTGGTGCTGCCCGCCGACCTCGTCGCGCACACCGAGGCGCTGGCCGTCCTGCTGGAGCATCCCTCCTACGGCACCGGCGCGCTGGTCTGCGCGGACGGGGTCCTCGGGCCGCTGCGCCCGCCGGTCCAGGTGTCCGGCGGCAAGATCGTGACCGCGGGCAGCTCGTTCCACCAGGTGCCCGAGGCCAACGCCACCTTCCGCGGCGTGCTGCAGGTCGGCGCCGCCGACCTCGCCACGCTCGCCGACATCGCCGACGAGCTGGCCGAGCTGGCCGACGCGGGGCGGCTCGGCCCGGTGACCGCGATGGAGACCGTCGACCTGCTGCTGGTCGGGCTGGTGCGCTCGGGGGTCGGCGTGCGCGCGGCCAAGCTCGGGCCGCTGCACTGCGACCGGGTGACCGGGCAGAGCGCCGCCGACGCCGCCGTCACCAGGCTGGCCGACGTGGACGAGGTCAAGGTACGGCTGGACACGGCGGTGAAGAGCAACGACGGCTTCTTCGCCACGTTCTTCGTCAGCTCCTGGTCGACCCACCTGGTCCGCCTGGCGGCCAGGCTGCGGCTCACGCCGAACACCGTGACCGGCATCTCCATCGGCATGGCCGTCCTGTCCGCGGTGTGGTACTCGGAGGGGACCAGGAGCGCGCAGATCATCGGCTCGGTGCTGCTCCTGCTGTCGTTCGTGCTCGACTGCGTCGACGGGCAGCTCGCCCGCTACACCCGCGCCTTCTCCCCGCTGGGCGCCTGGGTGGACGCGATGGCCGACCGGCTCAAGGAGTACACCGTCTACGTGGGCCTGGCCTTCGGCTACAGCGCGAGCCTGGCGACGACCGACGGCGGCCCCGACGGCATCTGGCGGCTCGCCGTGGCCGCGATGATCGTCCAGGTGCTCAAGCACACGCTCGACTTCTCCTACGGCGGCGGCCTGGCCGACGCGCGCCGCGTCGGCGCCTCCTGGGCCAGGCCCTCGCGCTCCCTGCTCGAAGCCGCCGACGGCGCCCGGTACGCCCGCCCCCAGCGGGGCGTGCTCAGACTGGCGCGGCGGCTGGAACGCGAGACGTTCACCCGCTGGCTCAAGAGGATCATCCCGCTGCCCATCGGCGAGCGGATGGCGCTGATCGCCATCACCGCGGCGGTGTTCAACGCCAGGGTCACCTTCCTGGCGCTGATCGCCTGGGGCGGCGTCGCCCTGCTGTACCAGCTCATCGGCAGGATCGCGAGGTCGACCCAGTGACATCCACGCAGATGACGCCCATCCCACGCAGCAGGGTCGTCGCCTACCGCGACGACGGCACGCTCTCCCGCGGCATGGGCAGGCTCGTGGCCGGTCAGTTGCCGCCGCTGCCGCCCGCGATCGCCGGGGCGTTCGTCACCGGCATCCTGCTGATCGTGGGCGTGGGCGGCACCGACGGGCTCGCGGTCTTCGCCCCCGCCGTGGCGCTGCTGCTGGCCGGGCCGGGCAGCTCGCACCCGCATGACGGGCGCCTGGACTGGCTGGTCCCACCGATCCTGCGACTGACCGAGTACGGCTTCGTCGCCGCGGTCTGCTTCGGCCACGACGTGCACCCGGTGCTCATCTTCGTGCTGCTCGGCGCCATGGCCTTCCACCACTACGACGTCGTCTACCGCCTGCGCCAGCGCGTCTACCCGCCGCTGTGGCTGGCCACGGCGGGGCTCGGCTGGGACGGCCGGATGCTCGCGGTGTCGCTGGGCGTCATCATCGGGTGGCCCGACCTGGTGTGCCTGCTGCTGGCGGTGTACCTGTGGGGGCTGTTCGGCTGGGAGAGCAGCACCTGCTGGCTGGCCGCGCCCCGATCCGGCACGGAGATGGCCGCTCCGGGAACACGGGACTGACTACGGATTACACGATCAGGACCCAAAGGCAACTAACCTTTGGGTTCTACATAGTCATGCTCGACCTAGGAGTGCACGTTGCTGGGAATGGTGCTGGCCGCCGGGGCCGGACGACGTCTGCGGCCCTATACCGACACGTTGCCCAAGGCACTCGTGCCGGTCGACGGAGACACGACGATCATGGACATCTCGCTGCGCAACCTCGCCGCGGTCGACCTTCGTGACGTGGTGGTCATCGTCGGGTATGCCGAGCAGGCCGTACACGAGCGCAAGGACGAGCTGGAGCGCCGGCACGGTGTGAAGCTGACCCTGGTGCACAACGACAAGGCCGAGGAGTGGAACAACGCCTACTCCCTGTGGTGCGCGCGCGACTACTTCGCGCAGGGCGCGCTGCTGGTCAACGGCGACACCGTGCACCCGGTCTCGGTCGAGGAGACGCTGCTGTCGGCGCCCGCGACCAGCGACATCCTGCTCGCCGTCGACGACGTGAAGTCGCTGGCCGACGAGGAGATGAAGGTGACCCTGAACGGCGGCGACCTCAAGCGCATCACCAAGCTGATGGACCCGGCCGACGCCTACGGCGAGTACATCGGCGCCACGCTCATCCGTCCCGGCGCCGCCGAGCGGCTGGCCGACGCGCTCCAGGCGACCTTCGAGCGTGACCCCCAGCTCTACTACGAGGACGGCTACCAGGAGATGGTCGCCCGCGGCGAGAGGATCCATGTCGCGCCGATCGGCAAGGTCGAGTGGGTCGAAGTCGACAACCACGACGACCTGGCCAAGGCCCGCGACATCGCCGCCCGCTACTGAGGAGGGCGGATGCCGCTACTTGCGAGGATGCTGCCCGCCCCCCTGACCATGGAGGTACGCCGGGGCGCCGTCGCCCAGCTCGGCGTCCTCCTGGCCGACAGCAGGGTGGCGACCTCGGGTCGCGTGGCCGTGGCGGTGGGCCCCGGCCAGGGTGACCTCATCACCGACCTCATCGCGCCGACCCTGCGCGAGGCCGAGGTGTTCCGGGTCGCCGACGGCTCGGTCGACGCGGCCGTCGCCCTCGGCGGCCAGCTGCGCAAGGGCGCCTACGAGGTGGTCGTGGGGGTGGGCGGAGGCCGCACCATCGACGCCACCAAGTACGCCGCGTCGCTGGCCGGCATACCGATGGTGGCCGTGGCCACCAACCTGTCGCACGACGGGATCTGCTCGCCGACCGCGTCCCTGGTCTACGACGGCGGCAAGGGCACCTTCGGGGTGCCGATGCCGCTGGCGATCCTGGTCGACCTGGACTTCGTGCACGCCGCGCCGGAGTCGCTGGTGCGGGCCGGGGTGGGCGACGTGGTGAGCAATCTGTCGGCGATCGACGACTGGCAGCTCGGCAACATCGAGCGGGGCGAGCCGTTCGACGGGCTGGCCTGCTCGATGTCGCGGACCGCCGCCGAGGCGCTGATCGGCAGGAACGACTCCATCGAGTCCGACGCCTTCCTCACCGTGCTGGCCGAGTCGCTGATCCTGTCCGGAATGTCGATGGTGATCGCCGGCTCGTCTCGGCCCGCGAGCGGTGGAGACCATGAGATCCTTCATGCCGTGGATCAGCTCTTTCCCGGCACCTCCAACCACGGCGAGCTCGCCGGGATCGGTGCCGCCTTCTGTTTCTTCCTGAGGGAGGACTCCTCGAAGACGACCCGGATCGTCGACTGCCTGCGGCAGCACAAGCTGCCGGTCACTCCAGGTGACATCGGGCTGAGCAACGAGCAGTTCACCGAGGCCGTCGTCCTGGCGCCCTCCACCCGGCCAGGGCGCTTCACGATCCTCGAGCACCTGCGTCTTTCGGAGAACGAGGTTCGTGGGCGGGTGGCGGACTATGTCCGGGCCTTCGGTAGCTGAGCTGAGGGCGGTCGCTCAGCCCGAGGGGCACCTTGAGCGCCGCAACGGCGAGCACTGGGCCGGCGCGCTCTACATGCGCAGGGTCTCGATCTACGTCACCTGGGCGATGACCAAGACGCGGGTCACGCCCAACCAGCTCACCTGGCTGATGACGCTGGCCGGGATCGCGGCCGGTTTCGTGCTGGCCCTGCCCGGCCTGTGGGCCGTGCTGGGCGCCGTGCTGCTCATCCAGGTCTACCTCCTGCTCGACTGCTCCGACGGTGAGCTGGCTCGGTGGACGGGCAAGACCTCGCTGGCCGGGGTCTACCTCGACCGCGTGGGCGCCTACTTCACCGAGGCCGCGCTGCTGGCCGGGCTGGGCTGGCGGGCTTCCGCCGTCCTTCCCGACTGGTACACCGTGATGGGCTTCGCCGCCGCGCTCGGCGCGATCCTCATCAAGGCCGAGACCGACCTGGTCGACGTCGCGAGGGCCAAGGGGGGCCGGTTGGCCGCCACCGAGGAGTCGGCCGTGCAGTTCCGCTCCGGTCTCCTCGGGCTGGGGCGGCGGATCCTGGGCGCGACGAGGTTCCACCGGATCGTGCAGCCGATCGAGCTGTCCCTGCTCGCCCTCGTGACGGCCGTCATCGACCTGATCACCGGTGACCTGGTCGCCACCAGGGTGCTCGTGGTCGCCTGCCTGGTGGCCGCCGGGCTCCAGATGGTGCTGCACCTGGTGAGCATCCTGGCATCGAGGCGGCTTGCGTGATCTCATGTCGGAACCGGCAGGGCTCGGCTGTCGTCGTATTGGTGGGACGTCCGCCGTTCGGTGGGGGTTCACCATCGGTTCCGATACGCTTGGCTCACCCAATATCAGGAAATATGCAATCCAGCAGACTCGGTGATCATGAAAGAATGCTCCGCCCGTGCTCTCGACGCGTCAAGGCGATGACCCGTTGAAGATCTCGTGCGTCATCCTCACCATGGGGAACCGGGTCGCGGAGCTGAACCGGGCGGTCGAGTCCGCGCTTCACCAGATCGACGGCGACGTCGAGGTGGTGATCGTGGGCAATGGGGCCGACGTGCCCGGGGTGTCGGCGACGCCACCCGCAGGCTCGGCGGCGACCGTGAAGACGATACGCCTGGAGCACAATACCGGCATTCCCGCGGGGCGTAACCGCGGCGTCGAGGAGTGCTCGGGCGACGTCGTGCTGTTCCTCGACGACGACGGCTGGTACGCCAACCAGAAGGTGGTCGCGCACGTCCGCGACCGCTTCGCCACCGAGCCGGACCTCGCGGTGATCTCCTTCCGGGTGATGGACCCGGAGGGCGGCATCGGGCAGCGGCGGCACGTCCCGCGCCTGCGCGCCGGGGACCCGCAGCGGTCCTCGCCGGTGACGACGTTCCTGGGCGGCGCCAGCGCGATCAGGCGCTCGGCGTTCCTGCAGGTCGGCGGGCTCCCTGAGCAGTTCTTCTACGCTCATGAGGAGACCGACCTGGCCTGGCGGCTGCTCGGTGAGGGCTACCGGATCGAGTACGACGCCAACACCGTCATGTACCACCCGCAGGTGCCGCCGACCCGGCACGCGCAGTTCTACCGGCTCAACGCGCGTAACCGGGTGTGGCTGGCCCGCCGCAATCTGCCGTGGCCGCTGGCCGCCCTGTATCTGGTCAACTGGGTGGTGCTGACCTTGGTCAGGGAGCGGTCCGGGGTGGCGCTGAAGGCCTGGTTCCAGGGCTTCGTCGAGGGTCTGCGCAACCCCGCCGGAGAGCGCCGTCCCATGGCCTGGCGCACCGCCTGGCGCATGGTCAAGCTGGGCCGCCCGCCGATCGTCTGACGCCTGCTCAGAGCGCCGTCGCCGGACCGAAACTCATCGCCGCCTGGCAGGTGACGGTGAGCAGCGGCCGCTTGGGCAGGCCCAGCTCGCTGAGCTCCTTCGCGATCGGATGGTTGCCCAGGCGGATCATGCTCCCGCCCGGGCGGGCCCTCAGCGAGCGCGTGGTCATCGTCCAGGGGATCCGGCGGGTCACGCCGTCCCGGTGCGTGTACGCCTCGGCGGGGATGCGCGTGGCCCCGGGCAGGGGGACACCCGGCCGGGTCAGCAGGTCGATCACCAGACGGTCGTCCTTGCGCAGCAGACACCGCTTGTACGGCGAGCCGAGCCGCAGCTCGATGTCCGCCAGCTCCTTGGGAAACCCCCAGATCGCGCGCCCCGCCTCCATGGTGAACCCCTGGTCCACGGGCAGCCAGTGCACGAACACCCCCGCCCGCCACAGCTCCGACACCGAGGCGGGGCCGGACATCTCCGGCGGGCGGACCAGGAAGGCGACGCCGAACTCGTGGTAGGCGTCCAGGTCGCTGTCGGTGTAGTCGATGAACACCAGCGCGCAGACAGCCTTGCCGGGAATCGCCTCGGCCACGTCGAGACCCGAGTAGGCGATCACCGCGCGGGCCGCGTCGGCCCTGACGGCGTACATGGCGCCGCCGACGGTGGCCTGTCTCACCCGCACGGGCAGGATGATCTCCCGCCCCTGGATCAGATGCGCTGCCATGCCCCCCAGTACATCAACCCGTGACGCGAACGTCGATGTGACCTCCGGCATCCCCGCACCGTCTGGTGGGATATGACCGTTCGATATGCACGGAGGGGACCATCGCCGGCCGGATCGAGGACCTCTACCGCGAGCACTGGCGACTGGTGTGCGGATTCCTGCTCCGCCGGACCCGCGACCCGCATCTCGCCGAGGACCTCGCCCAGGAGACCTTCGTCAAGGCGACCCGGGCGCTGCTCGGCTGGCGCGGCGAGAACGCGGCCGCCTGGCTGCTCACCATCGCCCGCAACACCCTCATCGACCACGTCCGGCGCGGCCGAGCCGAACTGCCGCTGCCCGACCCCGACGAACTGGGCGTGCCCTCGCTGGACGTCGACGCGATCGCCGTACGCGAGACGCTGGAACGGCTGCCCGCGCAGCACCGCAAGCTGCTCAGGCTCGTCTACTTCGAGGGCTTCTCGCTGGTGGAGGTGTCCGCGATGACCGGACGCTCGCCCGCGTCGATCAAGACCGCCGTATGGCGGGCGCGCGCCGCGTTCGCCGACCTCTATGGAGCGCACCGATGACCGACGACCTGCCCGACCTGCCCGACTTCGACGAGCGCAGGACCCGCTGGGCGGTACGGCGCGGCCTCCTGCGCACCGCCACCCTGGTGATCGCGATCCTCGTCGCGGTGACCGTGCTCTCCACCCTGGGCTCCCGCTGGATCCAGCAGCGCGGCGACCGTGAGGACCGGATGCTCGACGTGCTCGGCCAGGCCCTGCAGATCGCCAACCCCGGCTACGTGATCGTCCAGGACGAGTGCTGCGACACCTCGCTGACCTCGATGGGGTTCAAGGTCGCGATCAGGCCGCTGCGGGCTCACGGCGGGTTCTTCGTCGGCGGCTCGTTCGCCGACCGGACCTTCGACGTCGAGCAGAGCCTGTTCGGCCGGGTGAAGTCGCCGCCGATGGGCTACGCGACCGAGACGAGCCTCACCTACGGCCTGTACAACGTGGGGACGGGCAACCAGCCCAAGGAGCAGAGCCGCAAGGTCCTGGCCCGGTTGCCCGAGGACATGAACGCGCTGGCGGTGGTGGAGTTCGCCAAGCCGCTGACGGTGGAGGAGGCCCAGGCGTTCCGCCTGCGCCACCAGGTCTCGCCCACCCGGGTGGTCTACGAGAACCGGCCCAGGGCGACGCCGATCACGTGGGGCGTGGGCGACTTCCCGACCCCGATGCCGAAGGATGAATCGGAGGTAGCCGCGGACTTCGCTCTTGAGCTGAAGGGGCTGCGCGGCTGGGTGGCGACGCTGCGGGACTACGACGAGGCGAACCTGCGGCCGTTCGGCCTGGACCTGGCCAGGTTGCGCAAGGTTGCGGCGGACGGGCTGGCCTACGCGTACGTCGACGAGCTGGTCACCGTCAAGAAGCTGCGCGAGCTGATCGAGGACCCGCTGGTGCGCACCGTGCGGGTGGCCGACCTCAGCTACGACCTGGAGCGTCCCTGACCACGTACTCCGGCCGCCGCCCGCGCTGCCCCCGGCCCTCGGGGGCGGCGGCCCACCCCTCCAGGAGCGCCACGAACCGGGGCGCGTGGTCGGGCCAGTGGTGGCTGAGCCGAGCCTCGGCGTGCCCCCGCCCGCCGAGAGCCGCCCGCCGTACCGGATCGTTCTTCAGGTCCAGGACGGCCCGCAGGGCCGCGTCCACGTCCCCGTACGGCACGACGACCCCGCAGCCCGCCTCCTCGACCAGCCCGGCCCCGCCGGGAGTGGTGACGACGGGCAGGCCGCGCCCCATGTAGTCGAGGATCTTGGCCGGCGGTCCCAGGCCGCCCGGATGACCGAGCGACAGACCGGCGAGCGCGCCTTCGGCCATCCGCACGGCGTGCCGGTGCGGCACGTACCCGTACCAGTCGAGCAACCCCACCCGCTGGGCGTCCCGCAGCAGCGTCCTGGCCTCCGCGTCGGCCTCACCGAGCAGATCGAGCCTGACCCCGTACGGCACCAGCCGCTGCGCCAGGTCGATCAGCTCGTTGACTCCGTGCTGGGCCGTCAGCCGCCCGAGGTGCACCACCCGCCCCTGCCCCGGCGCGACCGGGGCCCCGCTCACCAGCGTCCCGTCGGGCACCACCGCATGCGTCGCCGCCCCTGTCGCGTGGCGGCGGATCACATGGTGGTGGCAGAGGGCGCGGGATTCCAGGATGCGGCCGAGAGGGTCGGTCGACGGGGCGGGGAGGTCCAGCACGACCGGCGGATGCCGGAAGGGCAGCGCGAGCAGCAGACCGAGGTCGTGCAGCAGGAGCAGGTCGGAGTCACCGGAGGCGCGGCGCAGTGCCGTACGGGCCGCTCGGAGGGAGCGGCCGAGGCCGGCGGCGCGTGGCACGTCGATCGGGGTGATCGGCGGGGCCGGGGTGACGTTGCAGTGTGTGAACGGCGCGACGTAGGTCACCTCGTGGCCCGCGTCGAGCAGCGCCCGGATCTGCCGGTGCAGAATCCGGGCGTCCTCGGGGTGGTGGACGGTGGTGGCGACGCATACCCGCATGTCCTCGATGCTGCGCGGCGTGTCCGTCGGCGGCGTGAATGCGGGCGAAACTACCGCTTAACTTCCCGAAGGCCGCCGGTAGAGCCAGGTGAGGCGCGGTTCGAGGACCCACTTGAAGATCGTGCGGGTCTCGGGCAGGCACAGGACGATCGCCAGCGCGAAGCCGCCGGACGCGATCGCCAGCGCGCCGAGCGGGCCGTGCAGCCACGGGAAGTCGAGCCATCCCTGGTCCTTGGCGATCAGGACGGGGATGCCGTGCAGCAGGTAGGCGTACAGGGTGCGGGTGCCGAGGTCGGAGTACCAGGTCTCGCCGCGCGGGATCAGCGCCATCACCGCCGCGCACATCGCCAGCGAGGCGAGCAGCAGCGCCGTGCGCAGCCCCAGGCCCATCCACCAGGACAGGTCCATGTCGGCGTAGCTGGCCTTGAAGTAGAACGGGTCCAGCGGCGCCTTGGGCGCGATGAAGATGGCGACTCCGGCGGCGCCGACCAGCGTCAGGACCGCCAGGACCTTGACCCACACCCGGTTGAGCAGCTCGAAGTGCTCGGGCTGCAGGACCAGGCCGATGACGAAGAACGGGAGCAGGCCGAAGAAGCGGTCCATGCTGAAGTCGCCGGAGATCTGCGAGAACCCGGCGAACAGGTAGGCGGCGATCGCCACCGGCACCGGATACTTCATCCGCTTCCACACCGGCGCCGACAGCCGCCAGAACAGCAGCGCCAGCAGATACCAGTTGAGCCAGGACGGGTCGATGATCGTGAGGCTCCACTTCTGCCCCAGGGCGGAGCGGAGCGCGGCGTAACCCACCTCGACGATGATGTACGGCACGACGAACGTGTCGACGAGCTTGTTGGTCTTGGCGTTGGAGTTCCAGAAGTTCCTGGACAGGTAGCCGCTGATGACCACGAACAGCGGCATGTGGAAGGTGTAGATGAAGATGTAGAGCGCCCGGTTGGAGTCGGCGTTGAGCGTCGGCACCAGCGCGTGCCCGATCGGCACGAGCGCGATCAGCACGAACTTGACGTTGTCGAGATACGGCTCGCGCTTCTTCTTCGGCGGCGACGCAGGTGCCTTCTCCGCCTGTTCCACGGGCGGGACGGCGTCGGCGGCCGGGCTTCGCAGGCTCGGCTCGGTCCCGGTGCCCGTCTCGGGGCGGAGGGTCGGACGCGTCTGAGTGTCCGTCTGGGGGCGCAGGCTGGGATAGGTCTGCGCGTCGCCGGGCGGCTGCAGCGCCGGGTAGGTCTGGGCATCGCCGGGCGACCGCAGGTTCGGGTAGGTCTGTGAGTCCGTCTGCGCCGCGGGCGGGTGCTGCCCGTCCTCGGCCCCCGTCGTCCCGGCGGCCTGTCTGTCCGCGTCGGGGCTGAGTCCATCGCTGCCCGTCGAGGCCGATGCCGGGAAAGAAGATCGGGTGTCACTCACGATGGGAGACGCTCAGCTAACTCTCGGGGCTGGGGATCGTCGGACCCCGCGCGCGTGGCCAGCCGCGTCGCCGACGCGACAACCCTAGCCCCGATTGGGACCGATGTCGCGGCGGGGACGGGGGAAAGGGCGGTTTACACAGGGAATTCAGAGTTTGTCTAGGAGCAGATGTTCTTGGTGTCGGCGGTGACGGCCGAGTCCTTGATGGCCTCGGGAATCTCGGTCGAGGCCTTCACGCCCTTGAAGTCGTCGCCCACGATGAGCTGCAGCACCGGCGGCTGGCCGTCTCCTCCCTCGGCGGGCGGGGGCGTCGCGGAGGCGCCGGTCCAGGTGTAGACCTCGGTGCTGCTCGGCTTGAGCTTCCCGGCGCCCGGGGTGACCTTGGTCAGCAGCTTGCCGTTCACCACGTCGGTGTAGTCGAGGGCGTCGGTCGCCTTCTTGGCGTACAGCAGCTTGGTCTTGGCCGCGCCGGCGGCGGGTGGGGGCGCGTTGCCCACGCCGACCACCTGGAAGCCCTGCTCGCTCAGCGCGTCGGCGACCTGCTTGGCCTTGCCCTGCGTCGTGGTGCCGTTGAGCACCTGGACCTTCACCTGGTGGGGCTTGAGCGCCACCTTGGGCTTGGTGGAGGCCGAGGCGCTGGGGGACGGCGTGGGGATGTCGACGTCGCTCTTGATCGCCTGGAAGAGCTTGGGGGCGAGCGTCGGGTTCCAGACGACCCTGGCCTCGGGCTTCTCCGGGTCCGGGATCCACGGCACGGTGATGAACTTGACGCCGCTGGCGGTCAGCGACTTGGCGCTCTGCGCGATGTCCAGGAGCTTGCTCGAGTTGCCGGCCAGGTCCTTGTCCATGGTGACGGAGGCCGCCGCGGAGTTGATGAAGTCGACCAGCTTGATGGGGTTGCCGAGCAGGTCGCCGCTGGTGGCCTTCTTCACCACCTGACTGAGGAAGATCTGCTGGCGCTTGATCCGCTGGATGTCGCTGCCGTCGCCGTAGTGGCGCAGCCGTACGTAGCCGAGGGCCTTCTCGCCGTCGAGGGTCTGGCGGCCGCGGGGGAGCTGGAGCTTGGACGCCTTGTCGTTGACGGGGTTCTTGAGGCAGATCTGGATGCCGCCGAGCGCGTCGACGATGTTCTTGAACCCGCTGAAGTCGACCTCGACGAAGTGGTCGATGCGGATGTCGGTGAGTGTCTCGATGGTGGTCATCGTGCAGGCGATGCCGCCGGCGTTGTAGGCGGCGTTGATCATGTCCCGCCGGGGCGGCATGATCTGGGTCTTGTTCGTCTCGTTCTTGCACTGCGGGATGTCGACCATCGAGTCGCGCGGGAAGCTGATGAGCGTCGCCTTGTCGCGGGTCGGCGAGATGTGCATGAGGATGATGGTGTCGGTGCGCTTGCCGGCCTTCTGGCGGGCGAGCTCCTGGCCGTACTTCGCGTTGCCCTTGCCGTCGCGGGTGTCGGAGCCGACGATCAGCACGTTGAGCGCGCCGGTCAGGTTCGCGGGGCGGGCGTTGACGATGTCCTTGTTCGGATCCTCGGTGCGGACGTTGCTGAGCGCGCTGCGGAACAGCGTGTAGCCGGTGAGCGAGACGATCACGAAGACGCCGGTGACCGCGATGCTGACCCAGGCGAGGACCCTGGACTTCTTCTGGCCGTCGCCGCCCTTGGCGGCGCGGCGGCCATGCGAGGGCACACTGCGGTGCTCGCTCATTCGATACCCCCACCATGACGGCCCTGCGCATACATCATGGTCGGGCTCATCGCGGCCTCCTCGTCCGGAGATTCGGAGCCCGCCGCAGGCCGACTCTGACGATCGCTCATCGCGCCACGAGACTAAGTCACGTCAAGTGTGCTTGGCACCATGATCGGCGTTTTCTGCCGTGACCCGGGCGTGATGATCCAGCCTCAGAGCATACTCAGAACCGGACATTTCATGGAATATTCTCGTTCAAAACTTTACGTCCGGAACTCAGAGCCGCCGCGAGGCAGGCCAGCGGCACGGCCGGCAGCACGTACCGGTAGTCGAACTCGGCCACGGCCGGCGGCACGACGAGCAGCGTGACCGCCGTGGTCCAGGGCAGCAGCCAGTCCCCCCGCCAGGTGCGCCGCCGGATCGCCACCACCGGCGGGACCAGCAGCACGACCAGCAGCACCGTGCCCGGCAACCTGACCACGTCCTGGTAGCCGCGCATCACCCCGGCGAACGGCTCGACGATCTCGGTGCCGATCGCCCCCCGCTCGTACCGCACCGCGGACGCCGCGCCCGCCTGCGCCGGATAGCGCCCGGGAGGGCCCGGCGGGACCGAGGGGAACTGGTAGTAGGCGTAGACCTCGTGGTCGGGATAGACCGGACGGCCCCAGGTGAACGAGCGCACGAACTCCGACAGCGCCGAGCCCGCGAAGTCGAGCGGCTGGCTCCTGATGGCCAGCATCGCGAACCGCCCGGCCAGCTCGTCGTTCTGCCGGGAGAAGGTGATGCCGGGCAGCAGGACCAGCGGGGAGTCGCGGCTCCAGACGTACTCCTGCGAGGGGGGCCGCCGCTCCGGCGGCGTCGGGTCGCAGAGCACGGCCAGGTCAGGTGGTGGATCCATCTCGGCGCAGTCGGCGAAGGACATCGTGCGGGCGTAGAGGAAGACGCCGTTCGCGCCGACGATGCCGACCCGCTGGTACGTCGAGTAGAACCAGGCGCCGTAGGCGATCACCGGGACCAGCGCCGCCGCCGCCAGGATTCCGGCCAGGGCGATGCGCCCGCGCAGCAGCAGCCAGGCGCCGAGGATCACCAGCAGCGGCTGGCCGACGGTCCTGGTCAGGGTGGCCGCGGCGAGCAGCAGGCCGATCGCGACCGCCGTACGCCAGGTGAGATCCTTGCGCAGGCCCAGCACCACCGCCGCGACCACCAGGAACATGAACAGCGTGTCGGAGACCAGCAGGTGCTCCAGCTCGATCTGGTACGCGTCGAGCAGCACGGGCACGGTCGCCAGCGTCGCCGCCCACCTGGGGGCGCGTTGCGCGGCCAGGTAGACCAGGACGCCGGTCGCCAGCCCGAGCAGATGCTGGACCCCCACGATCAGCGCGAAGCTGTGGAACGGCTCGAACAGCTTCATGAACATCGAGTAGCCCGCCGGCCGCACCAGGTCGGGGCGCGGGTGCAGGACCGTGACGACATAGGTGTAGGAGTCGGGGAACCACAGCGCCGGCTGGTAGCCGAGCATCGTGACCAGCCGCAGCAGCGCTCCCGCGGCCAGCACCCCCAGGAACCAGCGATGCCTCCTGGCTCCTTCGCGTACCGCCGCCTTCACCCGTGCTCCATCCCTGTTGGACATCAGCGGGTACGCTACCGGGCTCCTTGGATACGCTCACGACCGTGCCGTGGCTCGATCGGACGCGCAGGCCCTCGGCGGGCATGGTGCTCGCCGTGCTCTCACTGCTGCCCGTGCTCCTGGTGGCGGGCTGGCTGCTGGCCGGGCTGCCGCTGCTGCTGTTCGGCGTCTACGCGCCGCTGCCGGCCGTGCTGCTCGGCGGGGCGGTGATCGCGCTGCTCTGCGTGGTCGCGCTGCGCCACCTGCCGGAGAGCCTCGACGCGAGCGGGTGGCAGGTGGGCGGGGTGGTCGCGGTCGCGGCCGGCTCGGGCGTCTTCAACGTGCTCTTCCACTCCGAGCAGCTCATCGTCCGCCGCGACCCCGCCACCTACGCGCAGTACGCCATCTGGATCGCCGAGCATGGCTCGCTGCCGATCCCCCGGCAGGAGGCGGCCTTCGGCGGCGCCGAAGCGGTGCTGCGGTTCGACAGCGTGGGAACCTTCGACTGGCAGGGCGCGGTCGTGCCGCAGTTCATGCCGGGGCCGCCGCTGCTGTTCGCGGCCGGGGACTGGCTGGGTGGGCTGCTGGTGGCCCCCGCCGTGCTCGGCGCGCTGGCCGTGCTGACCGTCGGCGGCGCGACCGCCCGCCTGGCCGGGGCGCGCTGGGCGACCGTCGCCGCGCTGGCGTTCGCGGTGAGCCTGCCGATCCTCTACACCTCGCGGACCACGTTCAGCGAGATTCCGTCGCTGATCCTGCTGTTCGGCGGCATCAGCCTGATCCACGACGCGCTGGCCAGGCTGCGTGACCCGCGCGCCCGCGTCGCCGCCGCCGGGCCGCTGGTGGCCGGGCTGGCCGGGCTCGTGTTCGGGCTGGCCGTCCTGGTCAGGATCGACGGCCTGCGCGACGTCCTGCCGGTGCTGGCCTTCGCGGGGGTGCTGGTCGCGCTGCGCCGATTCGGGCGGGTGGAGGGGCGCGCTGGGGTGCCGCTGCTGGCGGGGCTGGTCGTGGGCGGCGGGCTGGGCTTCGCCGCGGCGGGGCTGCTGGCCGCGCCGTACCTGAAGTATCTGTCCGGTTCGGTGCGCCCGCTGCTGCTGATCTGCGCCGCCGTGCTCGCACTCACCCTGGCCGGTACGGCTCTCGCCCCCCGCCTGGCCACGCTGCGCCTGCCCCGGCGGCTGCCCGAGATCGGCGCCGGGCTCGTGGTGCTGGTCATGGTGGGTCTCGCCGTACGGCCGTGGGTGCAGGACGTCACGCGTCAGCCGGTGACCCCGGATGACGTGCGCACCTACGAGTTCATCCGCCAGGTCGAACGCAGCAACGGCCTGCCCCTCGACGGCACCAGCCTGTACTTCGAGGACTCCCTGTACTGGGTGATCTGGTACGTCGGCCTGCCCGTCGTGATCTTCGCCACGGTCGCGGCGGCGCTGCTGGTCAGGAGGATGCTGCGGGGCGGCGAGCTCGGCTGGCTGCTGCCGCTGGCGATGATCGGCTGGACCACCGTCACCACCCTGCTGCGCCCCGAGATCACCCCCGACCAGCCCTGGGCCTCCCGCCGCCTGGTCCCCCTGGTCATCCCCGGCCTGATCATGCTCGCCGCCTGGTTCCTCGGCTGGCTCCACGACAAGACCCGCCGCCTCAGGTACGGCCCGCGCCTCCAGACCGCCCTCGCGGCCCTCGGCACCGTCCTGATCCTCATCCCCCCGGCCGTCACCTCCATCGGCACGGCCTTCACCCCGATCGAACGCGGCGAGAGCGCGGCGGTCGAGGCGATGTGCGAGAAGATCCCGCCGAACGCGTCGGTCCTGATCGTCGAGCGGGTCACCGGCGACCGCTTCACCCAGGTCGTCCGCGGCATGTGCGCCACCCCCACCGCCCAGGTCCGCCACGGCACCGGCACCGACACCCCGGCCGAGGTGGACGTCGACCGCCTGATCAGCAAGATCCGCGAAACCGGCCGCATCCCGGTCCTCCTGGCCGCCGAGTCCTCCCAGCTCACCCCCTACGGCACCCCCGACCACATCCTGGCCCTCGTCACCCGCCAGGACGAACGCTCCCTGACCACCCCCCCGGACGGCACCTGGACCCTCAAGGCGAACGTGTGGATGACGATCCCGGACTGAGCAGGCGAGTTGACCGGGTGAAGTGGTGATCGAGATAGTTTGCCCGTGAATTTAGGCGCGGGAATGCGGCGTGTGCTGTTGGTGGCGGGGATGGCCGTGGTGACGACCGTCGCGGCGGCCGGATCGGGGTTCGCCGGCGAACGGGGCGGGCCGCTTCCGCCGCCGAAAGCTCCGTGGCCGACGGAGGGGATCTTCTCGGTATACCTGTGCAAGGGCGACGGCTCTTCGAAGGCTTGCGGGAACAAGGGGATCACTCCCGCGCAGCGACGGGCGGCGGGAGCCAGGATGCGGGCCATGCCCGAGGTGAAGTCACTCAGATTCGTGTCCAGGGACGAGGCGCTGACGCGCTTGCACATCACACTCGACGACTCGGCCGCCGAGCAGGTCGTCAAGACGGAACTGCGCAAGATGCCCGGCGCGGACAGCGTCAGCGCCGGCAGCTCGAACTGATGGAACCGTCGGCGCTCGCAGTCGAGGAGAAGCGGCTGCGAAGGCGGAGGTGGTGGGTGCCCGCCCTCGTGGGCGTGGTTCTGCTCGCCGCCGCGGGGACCGGGGGATGGATTGTCTACGACCGTTTCCGCGGGCCGTTGCCGCCGCCGCCCGAGCCTTGGCCCAATGCCGGAGGCTTCACCGCGTTTCTGTGCGCCGCCGACAGTCCCTTCGAGCACTGTGACGGCAAGGGGATCACGGACGAGCAGCGGCGGGCCGTCGAAGCCGCGATCAGGGCGATGCCTGAGGTGACCTCGTTCGAGTTCGAGTCCAGGGCCGAGGCGTACGCGACCTTCCTCGAGCAGTTCAAGTCCGACCTCACGTTGGGGACCGTCGCGGAAGAGAGCGACATGCCGGAGTCCTTCCGAGGGGAGAGCCGGGAGGTGACCAAGGGCATGATCGAGCAGATGAAGGCACTGCCGGGAGTCAGTCAGGTCTTGACCTACCGCCGCAATTTCTGGAAGGGGAAGGCGGACTTGATGATCTTGCTGTGTGCGAGGAAGACGGAGGCCGAGGAGTCGAAGTGCCGAGGGCGTGGTGTGCCGAGCGAGTCGGAGAGGACTGCCGTGTACCAGCGGCTGCGTTCCATCGACGGCGTCGGCTCGATCTACTTTCAGGATGCCGCGCACTACGCGAAACACCAGGGCATTTTCTTCTCGTTCGAGGCAAGGCGGAGCCCGTCCGGCACAGGAGCCACAGCGTTCCATGTCGTCCTGGATGATCGCGCCGCCGCGCAGGTCGTCAAGGCTGGTCTGGCGCGGATGCCGGGGGTGGAGGATGTCGTCGATGAGCGGCAGTGGTAGCGGGATGCGCCACCGGCGGATCAGACCGGCCCATGGCGATGTGGGTTCAGGGTGTGGCGGGGCAGAGTACCCTCGACCGACGTGAGCATGCCTGAGCCCCCCGAGACTGGAAGCACTGTGGAAGCTACGCCGTACGTCACGATCGTCCTGCCCTGTTACAACGAGCAGGATCATGTGATCGACGAGGTCGAACGCATCTGCAAGGCGATGGATTCGAGCGGCTACAGCTACGAGCTCGTCGCGGTGGACGACTGTTCCGGCGACGAGACCCTCGCCCGCCTGGAGGAGGCCGCGCCGCGGTTCCCGCACATGCGGATCAGGGCGTTCCACCGCAACGGCGGCTCGGGCACGGTACGCAGGATCGGTACTCAGGAGGCGCGCGGCGAGATCGTCGTGTGGACCGACGCCGACATGACGTACCCGAACGAGCGCATCCCCGAGCTGGTCCAGATCCTGGAGAAGGACGCCACGATCGACCAGGTGGTGGGCGCTCGCACCACCGAGGAGGGGTCGCACAAGCTGCTCAGGGTGCCGGCCAAGTGGTTCATCCGGAAGGTGGCCGAGCGGCTGGCGGGGCAGAAGATCCCGGACCTGAACTCGGGGCTGCGCGCGTTCCGCAAGTCGGTGGCCAGGCCGTACCTGAGGCTGCTGCCGCCCGGGTTCTCCTGTGTGACGACGATCACGCTGTCGTTCCTGTCGAACCAGCACGACGTCTACTACCTGCCGATCGACTATGCCAAGCGGGCGGGCAAGTCGAAGTTCAGCTTCGTCTCCGACGCCTACCGGTACATCCTGCAGGTGCTGCGGATGGTGATGTACTTCAACCCGCTCAAGGTGCTGATGCCGCCGGCCATCTGGCTCGTGGTGATCGGCCTGGTCAAGGGCGTGGTGGACATCGTCCGGTACGGGTTCTACCTCACCAGCAACACCATCGTGATCTTCCTGTCCGGTCTGCTGATCGGCTCGGTCGCGCTGCTCGCCGACCTCATCGTCCGGTCGAGGGACTCCTGACGTGCGGATCGCCGTCGTCGGCCCGACCTTCCCGTACAAGGGTGGCGGCGCCCAGCACACCACGGAGCTGGCGCACCGCCTGAGCGCGGCCGGGCACGAGGTGGTGATCGAGTCGTGGAAGGCGCAGTACCCCTCGTTCCTGTACCCGGGCCAGCAGACGATCTCCGCCCCGGAAGGCGTCCCGTTCCCGGGCACGCGGCGCGTACTCGACTGGCGGCGGCCGGACGGGTGGCTCGCCTGCGGCCGCCGGCTCCGCTCGGCCGACCTGGTGATCCTGGCCGTGCTCAGCCCGGTGCAGGTCCCCGCCTATCTCGGCATCCTGTACGGCCTCGGCCGCAGAACCAGGACGATCGCCCTCTGCCACAACGTGCTGCCGCACGAACGCAAGCCGTACGACCGGCCGCTCATGAAGGCTCTGCTGAAGCGGGTCGACGAGGTGCTGACGCATTCGGCGCAGCAGGCCGAGTTGGCGCGCGGGCTGGCGGACCGGCCGGTGCGGGTGGCGGCGCTGCCGCCGCACCTGCCCTCGACCAACGGCTCCACGGGGTCGGCCGAGGTGCGCCGGAGGCTGCTGTTCTTCGGGATCGTGCGCCCGTACAAGGGGCTCGACCTGCTGTTGCGCGCTCTGCCCGACGGGGTTTCGCTGACCGTGGCGGGGGAGTTCTGGGGCGGGCTTGAGGCGACCGAGGCGCTGGTCGGGGAGCTCGGCATCGGCGATCGGGTGGAGCTCAGGCCGGGGTATGTCGCGGCGGAGGACGTGCCGGAGCTGTTCGCGGCGGCCGACGCGCTGGTGCTGCCCTACCGGAACGCCACCGCCAGCCAGAACGTCTGGCTCGGCCACGAGCACGGGGTGCCGGTGATCGCCACCCGGGTGGGCGCGCTGGCCGACCATGTGACCGACGGCGTCGACGGGCTGCTGGTCGAGCCGGGTGAGGTGGAGGCGCTGCGCGAGGCGCTGGTGAGGTTCTACGCGCCCGGTGAGCCCGAGCGGCTGCGCGCGGGAGTGAAGGCCGTGGACCCGGAGCCGCACTGGGCGGCCTACGCGGAGACGTTGCTCGGCGCCTGAGCGGGCGTGCGGCCGAAGGCGAACGCGGCGCCCGCCAGCGCCAGGTCGGCGAGGGTGAACGCCAGCCGGGACACGATCGCCGCGACCAGCGCCTGCGGGACGCCGACCAGCGGGCCGAGCACCAGCACGATCGCCCCCTCGCGGACTCCCACGCCGGCCGGGACCACGAAGGTGAGCAGGCCCGACGCCCAGGCGAAGGCGTAGGCGCCGGTCGCGACCAGGTACGGCGCGGGGTCCCCGGCGACGAGCCAGAGGTGCAGGCCGTACACCAGCCAGCCGAGCACGGACCAGGCGGCGGCGACCAGCACGGTCCTGCCGGGCAGCACGCCGTCCAGCGGGTCCTTGCGGGCGATCCGCAGGGCCAGGTTGAGGCCCCAGGTGAGCACCTTCGGGTGCAGGCAGACGATGATCACGGGGATGAGCAGCAGCAGGTACCAGGCCTGCCGGAGCACCTGCTGGCCCGCGAGCGTCGCGGCGGCGACGGACAGCGCCGCGCCCAGGTTGATCACCAGGGACAACGAGATGCAGGCGAAGGTACGGCGGGGCGGGCTGCCGTGGTCGCGGCCCAGCTCCATCATCGCCGCGTACGCCCAGACCGAACCCGGGATGTACTTGCCGAGCTGGCCGACGAACATCACCCGCCCGGCGGTCCTGAGCGGCAGCGGCGAGCCGAGCCCGGCCAGCACCCGGCGCCAGGCCAGCAGCATGCAGAGCTGCCCGGCCAGCACGGCCGCCAGCGCCCCAGCGATGGACCAGGGCGACAGCCGGGCCAGCGCGGCCGTGGTCTCCGTCCAGTTGCGGGCGAGGCCGTAGCCGAGGAAGCCGAGGGCGATGAGGGCGAGGAGTACACGCAGCGACCGGCGGAGCACTCGCTCAAAGTACGCCGAACACGACCTCGTGACCACCGGGACGTGCCAGGGGTGGGTACTGTTGTGGGCCATGGGCAGGCAGCGCGTCGCACAGCTGGAGTACTCCGAATTCCAGTCGGCGATGCTGGACGAGGCGAAGCGGCGGCGCAAGGCCGCGAAGATCATCGCGGTGCTGGAGCACTTCCACGGGCCGCTCGGCGGGAAGACCGTCGGCGACGTGGGCTGCTCGGCCGGGTTCATCGCCGACGAGCTGGCAGGGGCGGGCGCGGCCCGCACGCTGGGCATCGACATCGACGTGCCGGGGCTGCGCAAGGCGGCCGACCGGTTCGGCGAGCGGGTGGCGTTCGTCTGCGGCGACGGCACCGCGCTGCCCTTCCCCGACGGCTCGATCGACGTGCTGGTGTTCAACCACATCTACGAGCACGTCGTCGACCCTGATGCGGTGGTAGCCGAGATGCACCGGGTGCTGTCCGAGGACGGCGTGCTCTACCTGGGGCTCGGCAACCGGCTGGGCATCATGGAGCCGCACTACAAGCTGCCCTTCCTGTCCTACCTGACGCCCGTGCTCGCCGACCGCTACGTGCGCGCCTTCGGCAGGGCCGACCACTACTACGAGCGCTTCCGCACCCGGGGCGGGCTGCGCAGGATGACCCGCGCCTTCGAGGTGTGGGACTACACGCTGCCCGTGCTGGCCACCCCGGCCAGGTTCGCGGGCGGCGAGCTGTTCCCCGGCGCCCTGGGCAGGATCGCCCAGTCGGTGCTCGCCCGCACGCCGCGGGCCGTGCTCAAGCTCGTGCTGCCGCTGGTGCCCACCTACCTGTGGGTCGCCACCAAGCGCCCGCGCCGCCCGGCGGGCCCGTCCTTGCCGCAGCCGCCGGAACGCGTGTGAAGCGCGCCGTCAGGATCGTCTTCCTGCTGGTCGCGCTCGGCTTCGGAGCCTGGGCGGTGGCCAGGCAGTGGGACGCGGTGACGGCCGGTTTCGCCCGGCTGACCTGGCCGATGCTGGCCGGGTCGCTGGTCGCGGTGATCGCCGCGCTGCTGGGCGCCATGCTCACCTGGCGCACCCTGCTGGCCGACCTCGGCTCGCCGCTCCCGCTCCGCCCGGCCGCCAAGGTGTTCTTCGTCGGCCAGCTCGGCAAGTACATCCCCGGCGCGGTGTGGCCGCTGCTCGCGCAGATGGAGATGGGCAAGGACCTGGGCGTGCCGCGCTCGCGCAGCGCCGCCGCGTTCTTCCTGATGATGCCGATCCAACTGGCCAGCGGTCTGCTCGTCACGCTGGTCACCCTCGGCTGGGACAGGTACGGCTGGCTGCTGCTGGTCATCCCCGTGCTGGCCGTCCTGCTCGAACCCAAGGTGATCAACGGGCTGATCGGGTTCGGGCTGCGCAAGCTCAAGCGCGAGCCGCTGGAACGCCCGCTGACCAGGCGCGGCATGCTCACCGCCCTCGGCTGGGCCCTGGTCGGCTGGCTCGCCTACGGCGTGCACCTGTACTTCATCCTCGCCGACATGGGCACGAGCGCCGATCTGATGTTCGCCGTCGGCGCGTTCGCCCTGTCGTGGTGCCTGGGCATCATGACGTTCGTCGTCCCCGCCGGGGCGGGGGTGCGCGAGGCGGCCATGGTCGTCGTGCTCGCGCCCGTCCTCGACGCCGGTCCGGCCATCGCCGTGGCCCTCTGCTCCCGCATCGTCATCATCGCCGGCGACCTGATCTGCGCCGGAACCGCGGGCGCCGCCGCCCGTCGATCGGTCGATCGCCACTCCGTGTGATTCAGCCCACGTTTTCCGGAGCGTCTGGTCGTAAGGTGGACGACGGAGGGGGCCGCAAGGTCCCACGTCGATCTTGAGGGGAGAGATCTACGTGACACCTCGAGTGCTCATCGACGCCGCGGCGGTCCCTGCGGACCGTGGCGCGCAGATGAGATACGTGGACGGGCTGATCGCCGGCCTGCAGCGGGCGGGCGCCGACCTGGTGGTGGTCTGCCAGCGGGCGGACGCCGAGCGGTACTCCGCGCTGGCGCCCTCGGCGAGGATCATGGCGGGGCCGGTGTCGATCACCAACAGGGCCGCGCGGCTGGCCTGGGAGCAGAGCAGCCTGCCGCTGCTCGCCCGGCAGGCGGGCGCCCAGGTGATCCACGCCCCGCACTACTCGATGCCGCTCGGCTCCGGGCTGCCGACCGTCGTCACCGTCCACGACGTCACCTGGTTCACCGAGCCCGAGCAGCACGACGCGGTCAGGGCCGCCTTCTTCCGCTCGGCGACCCGCACCGCCGTACGGCACGCCAGGCGGGTGATCGTGCCGTCGAAGGCGACCAGGGACGAGCTGGTCAGGGTGCTGGCGGCGGACCCGACCCGGATCGACGTCGCCTACCACGGCGTCGACCTGGCGATCTTCCACCCGCCCAGCGACGCGGAGGTGGCCAGGGTGGCGGGGCGGTGCGGGCTGCACGGCCAGCCGTACGTGGCCTTCCTCGGGGCGCTGGAGCCGCGTAAGAACGTGCCGAATCTGATCAGGGGCTTCGCCAGGGCCGTCGAGGGGCTGCCCGAGCCGCCCGCGCTGGTGCTCGGCGGCGGCATCTACGAGGACGACGTGGACGCGGCGGTCAACGAGGTGGCGGCCACCGTCCGGGTGATCAGGCCGGGCTACCTGTCCTTCGCCGACCTGCCGGGCTTCCTCGGCGGGGCGCTCGTGGTGGCCTTCCCGTCCAGGGGCGAGGGCTTCGGCATGCCGGTGCTGGAGGCGATGGCCTGCGGCGCGCCGGTGCTGACCACGCACCGCACCTCGCTGCCGGAGGTGGGCGGCGACGCGGTGGCCTACACCGAGCCGGACGCCGACAGCATCGCCGCGGCGCTGGGCCGGCTGCTGGCCTCGGGCGAGCGGCGCAAGGAACTGGCGGGCGCCGGGCTGGCCAGGGCACGCGAGTTCACCTGGGACGCCTCGGCCGAGGCGCATTCGCTGTCCTATCAACGGGCGGTCGAATAGTTGGGTAGCCTCTCGGGGTGATGGAGAGCTCTTTGCCGGACCTCGAGGCGATCCTCCTGGTGGGGGGCCAGGGCACGCGCCTGCGTCCGCTGACACTGGGCACGCCCAAGCCGCTGCTGCCGACCGCGGGTGTGCCGTTCCTGGCCCACCAGCTCGCGCGCGCCCGCTCGTTCGGGGTGCGCAGGATCGTGTTCGCCACCTCCTACAAGGCCTCGATGTTCGAGCCCGTCTTCGGTGACGGGGCGGCGCTCGGGCTGGAGCTCGTCTACATGACCGAGGAGGAGCCGCTCGGCACCGGCGGGGCGATCCGCAACGCCGCGCAGGGGCTCACCGCCGGTCCCGCCGACCCGGTGCTCGTGCTCAACGGCGACATCCTGTCCGGGCACGACATCGGCGACCAGGTTCGCCGGCATGTCGCCCGCGAGGCCGCGGTGACGCTGCACCTGACCGAGGTGGACGACCCCACCCGTTTCGGCTGCGTGCCGACCGACGACGAGGACCGCGTCACCGCCTTCCTGGAGAAGACGCCCACTCCCGTCACCAACCGGATCAACGCCGGCTGCTACGTCTTCACCCGCTCGGTGATCGACACGATCCCGGCCGGTGAGGTGGTCTCGGTGGAGCGGCAGACGTTCCCCGGGCTGATCGCCTCGGGCGAGCTGGTGCTCGGCTACCCCGACCGCACCTACTGGCTGGACGTCGGGACCCCCGCCGCCTTCGTGCGCGGCTCGCGCGACCTGGTGCTCGGGCGCCTGGCCTCGCCCGCGCTGCCCGGACCGGCGGGCGAGTTCCTCACGCTGCCGGGCGCGCGGGTGTCGGCCGAGGCCAAGGTCACCGGCGGCACCGCGGTGGGCGCGCGGGCCGTGGTCGAGGCGGGCGCCTCGGTCGCGGGCAGCGTGCTCGGCGACGACTGCGTGATCGGCGAGGGCGCCTCGGTGACCGACTCCGTGGTGGGCCGCGGCGCGCACGTGCGCTCCGGCACCGTGCTGCGGGACGCCGTGATCGGCGACCGCGCGGTGGTCGGCCCTGGCAACGAACTGCTCGCGGGCTCGCGCGTGTGGCCCGGCGTGGAACTGCCCGAGTGCGCGGTGCGGTTCTCCAGCGACGTCTGAGTGGTGATGGAGCGCGCGTGGGTTCCGCCGGGACCGCTGGACGTGCGGCTCGTTCTCGGGCCGCACCAGCACGGCGGCCACGACCCCACGTGGCGCACCGGCACCGACGGCTCGGTCTGGCGCGCCTGCCGTACTCCTGACGGGCCCGGCACCCTCAGGGTCTCGGTGCGGCCGCCGGTCGTGCTCGGCGAGGCGTGGGGGCCCGGGGCGCGGTGGCTGCTCGACACGCTGCCCGCCCTGCTGGGCGTGGATGACGACCCGTCAGGCTTCGAGGTACGGCACGACGTGCTGAAGGACGTGGCCAGGCGGCATCCCGGGCTGCGCATCGGGCGGACCGGGCGGCTGTTGGAGGCGCTGGTGCCGGCCGTACTGGAGCAGAAGGTGGTGGGGCAGGAGGCCTGGCGGGCGTGGGGGTGGCTGCTGCGCCGCTACGGTGAACCGGCTCCCGGGCCCGCTCCGGAGGGGATGAGGGTGGTTCCCGAGCCCGCGGTCTGGCGTCAGATTCCGGCCTGGGACTGGCACCGGGCGGGGGCGGAGGCGGTCCGGGCGCGGACGATCGCGATTGCCGCCTGGCATGCCGGGAAGCTGGAGGCGGCCGTCACCAGCGCGGAGGCCGATCGGCTGCTGCGCGCGCTGCCGGGGATCGGGGTGTGGACGTCGGCCGAGGTCCGCCAGCGCGTCCACGGCGATCCCGACGCGGTGAGCGTGGGCGACTTCCACCTGGCCAAGATCGTCGGGTGGGCGCTGACGGGGGAGCGGGCCGACGACGCGGGGATGATGCAGCTGCTGGAGCCGTACCGGGGGCATCGGCACCGGGCCACGGTTCTCATCGGGCTCAGTGGGCTGAGGCCGCCCGCGCGCGGACCCCGTGTGCCCGCTCGCGACTACCGCTCCTTCTAGCGTTGCGCCTGCGGGCGCTCGCGCTGCTCCAGTCACGGCCGTCTCGGGTGTCGGCGCCGTACCTCGGGCCGAGGATCGCGAGGGCGGCGAGGAAGGCGAGGACGATGAGCCAGCTCATGGTGTGTGTCTCCTTGGTTCGTTGCTGTGCCTCCATTATTTGCCTGTGCATCTATTTATGTCTATCGAGACTTTCTATCGTCAACGCTTCAGCGTTGTTAAACCATGGGAGGCGGTGATGCGTATCCAGTATCCAAAGTCGTAGGGTTTCCGGTATGAGTCTCGTCAGCGATTCCGCCCTCCGCCGCGCCCTCGCCCGCGCCCGCGACGGCAAGGCCCTCGACCTCACCGAGGCCGTGGTCCTGCTGCAGGCCCGTGGCGACCACTTGGACGCCCTCCTCGCCCACGCCGCGAGGGTTCGCGACGCCGGACTGGAGGCGGCCGGCCGGCCCGGGGTGATCACCTACAGCAGGAAGGTCTTCATCCCGCTGACCAGGCTGTGCCGGGACCGCTGCGGCTACTGTACGTTCGCCACCGCGCCGCACAAACTGCCCGCCCCCTTCCTCGGCCCCGACGAGGTCCTGGAGATCGCCCGCCAGGGCGCCGCCATGGGGTGCAAGGAGGCTCTGTTCACGCTGGGCGACCGGCCCGAGGACCGCTGGCACCAGGCCCGCGAGTGGCTCGACGCGCACGGCTACGACGACACGCTCTCCTATGTGCGGGCCATGGCGATCCGGGTGCTGGAGGAGACCGGGCTGCTGCCGCACCTGAACCCCGGCGTGCTGAGCTGGCGAGACCTGCAGCGGCTCAAGCCCGTCGCGCCGTCGATGGGCATGATGCTGGAGACCACCTCGCGGCGGCTGTTCGAGGAGAAGGGCGCCGCCCACTACGGCTCGCCCGACAAGGACCCCGCCGTACGGCTGCGCGTGCTGGAGGACGCCGGGCGCTCCAACGTGCCGTTCACCACCGGCATCCTCATCGGCATCGGCGAGACCATCGAGGACCGGGCCGAGTCGATCTTCGCGATCCGGCGGGTGGCCAGGGAGTACGGCGGTGTCCAGGAGGTCATCGTGCAGAACTTCCGCGCCAAGCCGGACACCGCCATGCGCGGCCTGCCGGACGCCGACCTGCAGGAACTGGCCGCCACCATCGCGGTCACCCGGCTCCTGCTCGGCCCCCGGATCCGCGTCCAGGCCCCGCCCAACCTGGTCGACGCCGAGTACGCGCTGATGATCCGTGCCGGAATCGACGACTGGGGCGGGGTGTCGCCGCTGACGCCCGACCACGTCAACCCCGAACGCCCGTGGCCGCAGATCGACGACCTGGCCTCGCGTACGGCGGAGGCCGGATTCGCGCTGCGCGAGCGGCTGACGATCTACCCCGAGTACGTCAGGGCCGGTGAGCCCTGGCTCGACCCCCGCCTGTTCGCGCACGTCTCCGCACTGGCGGACCCGGCCACCGGGCTGGCACGGGAGGACGCGGTGCTCCAGGGGCGTCCCTGGCAGGAGCCCGACGGCGGGTTCGCGGCGTCGGGACGGGTGGACCTGCACGTCGAGGTGGACACCACGGGCAGGACCGGGGACCGCCGCGACGACTTCGACAACGTCTACGGCGACTGGGACGCCCTGCGCGAGCGCCTGGCCGCCCCGGCGGTCGGGGTGCTGGGGGATGTGGCCGAGGCGCTGCGGCAGGCGGAACGCGATCCCGGCGGGCTGAGCGACGAGCAGGCCGCCGCGCTGATGGGCGCCGAAGGCGACGCCCTTGAGGCGCTGGCCGGGCTCGCCGACGCGTTGCGGAAGGAGGCGGCCGGGGACGACGTCACCTACGTGGTCAACCGCAACATCAACTTCACCAACGTCTGCTACACCGGCTGCCGGTTCTGCGCCTTCGCCCAGCGGCGGACCGACGCCGACGCCTACACCCTCTCCCTCGACCAGGTGGCCGACCGTGCCGCCGAAGGGTGGGAGGCGGGGGCCACCGAGGTGTGCATGCAGGGGGGCATCCACCCCGACCTGCCCGGCACCGCCTACTTCGACATCGCCAAGGCCGTCAAGGCGCGTACGCCCGGCATGCATGTGCACGCGTTCTCGCCGATGGAGGTGGTGAACGGCGCCAGCCGTACCAACCTGTCCGTCGAGGACTGGCTGACGGCGGCCAAGGAGGCCGGGGTCGACTCGCTGCCGGGGACCGCCGCGGAGATCCTCGACGACGAGGTGCGGTGGGTGCTGACCAAAGGCAAGCTGCCCGCCGATGAGTGGATCGACGTGATCACCACCGCGCACCGGGTGGGCATCCCGACCACCTCGACCATGATGTACGGGCACGTCGACACGCATCTGCACTGGGTGCGGCACATCCGGCTGATCAGGAGCCTGCAGGAGCGGACGGGCGGGTTCTCGGAGTTCGTGCTGCTGCCGTTCGTGCACCACAGCGCGCCGATCTACCTGGCGGGCGTGGCCAGGCCGGGGCCGACCGCGCAGGAGAACCGCGCGGTGCACGCCATGGCCAGGATCCTGCTGCACGGCGCGATCGCGAACATCCAGTGCTCCTGGGTCAAGCTCAGGGATGACCTGTGCCGCCAGGTGCTGCGCGGCGGGGTCAACGACCTGGGCGGCACGCTGATGGAGGAGACGATCAGCCGCATGGCCGGCTCGGAGAACGGCTCCTACAAGACGATCAGCGAGATCGCCGAGATGGTCACCCCCACCGGCCGCCCGCTCCGCCAGCGCACCACCGAGTACGGCACGCCGTCCGCCGAGCGCCTGGCGGCCGCGCAGGCCAGTGACGGCGTCTGCGGCAGCGTGCGCCGAGTGCTGCCACTGGCCTGACCTTCGTTCCCAGCCCGATCGGGCGCCGTCGCTCCGGCACCCGATCGGGCGGTCGCGTGTCGGTCACGAACTCCGTGGAGTCCGTATCCGGCGATAGGCCCGGTTCACCACCGTGTCCAGGGCCCAGGGCCCGCTCCCGAACAGCACCACCACCAGGAACGACCAGCAGAACAACGCCGCCGCCTCGCCCCCGTTGATCAGCGGGAACAGTCCCTTGGGCAGGTGGACGGTGAAGTAGGCGTAGGCCATCGTGCCGGAGCAGACCAGCGCGGCGACTCTCGTGCCCAGGCCGATCATCACCAGCCCGCCGCCGCCCAGTTCGATGACCGCCGCCCACCACTCCGGCCAGGCGCCGAGCGCCGGAGGCGTGCCGCCGCGGGGACCGCCGAGGACGCCGAACAGGGCGGCGGCCCCATGGCAGGCGAACAGCAGCCCGACCACGATGCGGAACATCGACACCACCGCGTCACGGATGCGCTGCACAGGTCAGACCCGCTGCCAGAGCGCCGGGACGTTCGGCGGCTCCCAACCGGGGATGGCGGTGTGCGGCTGGACGCAGCGGTAGGACTGCCCGCCGTAGGTGACCACCGCGCCCACCGAGTAGGCGGTACCCGCGGACCAGGTGCCGCCGGGGACCGTCGGCGTCGGGGTGGGCGTGGGAGTCGAGGTGGGAGTGGGTGTGGGGGTGGGAGTCGGGGTGGGGTTCGGGTTGCCGCCGCCGACCTGGAGGTCGATGCAGGCGTAGAAGGCGTTCTGGGTGTCCGCGACGTTCCAGATGGCCAGGACCTTCTGCCTGCCGGTGTAGCCGGACAGGTTCACCTGGTGGGAGACCGTGGCCGGGGGCTGGCGGCCGTTGTCGTTGATCACCGCGACCCTGGTGCCGCCGATGTAGTACTCCCAGGTGCTGGTGGCGTGCCTGGCGGTCAGGGTCCAGGTGAAGTTGACGCTGGTGCCGACGCTGGTGACGGGCCAGGCCTTGCTCTCGTCGCTGAGCGGCGCCCAGCGGGAGTCACCGGCGTGGCAGTTGCGCTGGCCCTTGGGGCCCTCGACGCTCTGCGGCTCCCAGACGATGGGGCCGCAGTTGGCCACCCGTCCGGCCTTGCAGTGCGCCTGCCTGCTGGGTGGTTGCGAGACGTACCCGTGGGCCAGGGCCGGAGAGGCGACGAAGATCGTAGTGCTCATCGCGACGACTGTCGCGGCGAGTAACGTGAGCACCTTTCGCATGAAACTGCTCCTCTACGTGGGGGGATAGTCCAAACATAAAGGAAAGTTTCCTAACGGTAAATGGCCATCTGACAGGAAACGCCATAGGATGTCAGATCAGCGAACGAGGATGAAGTCCCCCGGATCCCGCGGAGCGCGATCCCGTGGCGGAGCGGCGCCGTGCCCGATCGCCACGGCGCCCATCGGGTCCCAGGACTCGGGCAGGCCGAGGAGCTCGCGGACGGCCGGGCGGCAGAACATCGTGGACGACACCCACGCCGACCCCAGCCCCTCGACCGCGAGCTGGATCAGGAAGTTCTCCACTCCGGCCCCCGTCGCCACCACGAACATCTCGCGCTCGGCGGCGTTGCGCCGCTCGTCGCGGTAGGTGTGCGAGCCCTCCATCACCAGGCACGGCACGGCCAGATAGGGCGCGTTGCGCAGTACTTCGCCGCGCCTGATCCGCTTGGCGATCGACTCCTCGGAGAAGCCGTCGCCGCGCAGGTCGGCGATCCAGGCGTCGCGCATGGCGTCCAGCAGCTTCACCCGCGTGGCCGCCGACTCCACCAGGACGAAGCGCCACGGCGTCGTGTGGTGCGGCGCGGGCGCCGCGATGCCCGCGGCGACCGCCTTCCGCACCGCCTCGGGGTCGACGGGCTCGGCGGAGAACTCCCTGATGGTACGGCGGGCGAAGACGACGTCGCGGGAGCCGTACCGGAAGAGGTCCTCGTCGGCGGGGCGGAGCAGGGCGCGCACGCCGGGGCCCGCCTCGTCGGTGACCAGGTGGGACAGGCCGCGGACGACGGCCACGGGGACGCCGGACAGCTTGCCCTTGACCAGTTCGGCGGCGGCGGCGATCTCGTCGATGAGGGCGGTGACGGTGGCGCTGAGCGGGTTGCCGTGGGTGTCCACGCCGCCCCGGAAGTCTTCGAGCGGCTGGACCCCGGCGGCGCCGATCGCCAGGTCGGTCAGCCCGTGACGCCACGGGCGGCCGAACGTGTCGGAGATGATCACCCCGACCTTGGCGGGGGCCAGGGCGGCGCGGACCCTGCGGGCCGTGGCGTCGGAGTCCTCGGGCAGCAGGAGCACGGTGCCCGGCTCGGTGTTGGAGGCGTCGACTCCGGCGGCGGCCATCACGAAACCGTGCCTGGTCTGCGAGATCACCGTGTCGCCGCGGCGGGCGACCACGCGCTCGGTCTCCGCGGCGATGGCGTCGGTGCGGTCGTCGGCCTGCCGGATCCGGCCCTCGGCCTTGCTGACGATCTTCGAGGTGATCACCAGGATGTCGCCGTCGCGCAGCCCGGCGCCGGCGAGCAGGGCGGCCAGGTCGTCACCGGGGCGGACCTCGGGCAGGCCGGTGACCGGAAGGATCTCGATCCGAGCGGGCGGCTCCTCGTGCGGGGTGGAGCGCGGGTCGGCGGTCATCGGGACAGCTCCTCGGCCAGGTCGAGCGCGGCGCGGGCGATCGCGGACGCCGCTTCGGTGTCGTGCATGATCAGCGGGCGCGGCTCGACGCGGACGCCCTCCAGGGCCACGCCGGAGTCCTCGGGGGCCACCAGCCAGCCGTTGACCAGGTCGCCGCCGTAGAGCTCCAGGACGGCCTGGGCGGAGGTCTCGACGCCGATCGCGGTCAGGCAGGCGTCGGCCATGCCGCGCACCGGGGCGCCGCCGATGATCGGGGAGACGCCCACGACGGTCTTGGCGACGAGCGCGTCCCGGATGCCCGGGATCTGGAGGATCGTGCCGATGCTGACCACCGGGTTGGACGGCGGCAGGATCACCGCGTCCGCCTCGGCGATCGCCTCCAGGACGCCGGGGGCCGGGGTGGCGCTGTCGGCGCCGATCAGGGCGATCGATTCGGCGGGGACGGCGGCGCGGAGCCGAACCCACCACTCCTGGAAGTGGATCGCGCGGCGGCCCTTCTCGTCGGTGATCACGACGTGGGTCTCGCAGCGGTCGTCGCTCATCGGCAGCAGGCGCACGCCCGGCTGCCAGCGGGCGCACAAAGCCTCGGTGACCTGGGAGAGCGGGTAGCCGGCCTCCAGCATCTGGGAGCGGACGATGTGCGTGGCGAAGTCGCGGTCGCCGAGGCCGAACCACTGCGGCTCGACGCCGTAGGCGGCCAGCTCCTCCTTGACGGTGTGCGACTCCTTCTCGCGCCCCCAGCCCTGCACCTCGTCGATGCCGCCGCCCAGCGTGTACATCACGGTGTCGAGGTCGGGGCAGACGCGCAGGCCGAACAGGGTGATGTCGTCACCGGTGTTGCCGATGACGGTGATCTCTGCTTCCGGGGCGGTGGCACGGAGTCCGCGCAGGAAGCGGGCGCCGCCGATTCCGCCGGCGAGGGACACGATTCGCATGTGGCCAGTCTGTCATTCCGCTCTGACAGCCCTGTCTGGGGAGCGAGCTTTCCATGACTTCAAGTAACGATATTTCCGGGTTTCTAGCAGGATGTAGGGCTATTGGGACAGATGATGTTGCTGGGACTCGGGGCAGCAAAGTCGGCTATGTGGCAAACTCCAGTCGGGCCAGAAGGACCCACCTGGGGGTAGCAGTGAGCAAAATTGACGTCAGCAGGCTTAGAGAGCCCGCTGCCTGGATCATGCTGGCCGTCGCGGCGATCGACGTTCTCGTCGCGCTCGGCGGGCTGCTGACCGGTGGCAGCCTCGGGGTCGGCTCGTTCCCCGCCCGCGCCGCGATCGCGCTGGGCAGCCTGACGAGCCCGGTCAACACCGCGCTGGTCATCGGGGCCGTCGTGCTGATGACCAAGCTCGGCCAGCCGTCGCCCAAGGCCAAGCAGGTCACCGTCCTCGCGGGGGCCACCCTGGCGGTCGCGACGCTCTTCGGCGCGATCTGCCTGCTGCTCGGCCTCTTCTCCGGCTTCGGCTTCGGCTCGCTGCTGGAGTTCCTGCTCTCCGGCCTGCCGAGGCTGGCGCTGACCGCGATCGCGCTGGTCTACCTGCTCCCGCAGGTGCTGCCCGAGCGCCCCGCGACCCCCGCCTACGGCGCGGCCCCCGGCTTCGGCCAGCAGCAGTACGGCCAGCCGCAGTACAACCAGCAGAGCTTCGGCCACCAGGACCAGTCCCCCCAGGGGTACGGCCAGCAGCAGGAGCACCAGGGCTACGCCCAGCAGCAGCAGCAGCAGCCCGAGCCCGCCCAGCAGAGCTACGGCCAGCAGGGCTACGCGCAGCAGCCGGACTCCGCCCAGCAGCCTTACGGCCAGCAGCCGGACTCCGCCCAGCACTCCTACGGCCAGCAGCCGGAGCAGGCCCAGCAGCCCTACTCCCAGCAGGGCTTCGGCCAGCAGGAGCAGGTCCAGCAGGGCTACCCGGCCCAGGACCAGGGCTTCGGCCAGCAGGACCAGGGATACGGCCAGCAGCCGCAGAGCTACGCGGGCCAGCCCGGCTACGCCCAGCAGCCGCAGAGCCAGGCCCAGCCGCCCCAGCAGCAGGCCTACCAGCCGCCGGTGCAGCACGAGATGCCCGCCCTGCCCGCGGGCCCCAGCGCCGCCGCCCCGGCCGAGCGCCAGGACTTCGGCTACACCGAGCCGTCCTACACGGACTCGAACTACGCGCCGTCGGGCACCCTGCCGAACGCCTACGCGCCGCCGCAGCAGGCTCCCCAGCAGGACTACCAGCCCGCGCCGTACGTCCCGGCCGACAGCCTTCCGAACGCCTACAACACCCCGGCCGACAGCCTCCCCAACGCCTACGCCCCCCCGGCGGAGAGCCAGCCGAGCGTCTACAACACTCCGGCGGACCAGCCGAGCGTCTACAACACCCCGGCGGAGAGCCAGCCGAGCATGTACGGCACCCCGGCCGACCAGCCGGGCGCCTACCTCCCGCAGACCGGCCAGAACTCCTACACCCCCCAGCCGGACCCGTACGCGCCTCCGGTGGAGAGCCAGCACTCCTACGCGCCGCCGCCCGCCGACAACCAGCCGGGCTACGGCAGGCAGGGCGAGCAGCCGCACCCCGCACCGGTCTACGACCAGCAGCCCTACCCCCAGGGCGAGACCGCGCCGAGCGTGCCGTACCCGCCGGTCGAGCAGCCGTACTACGAGCAGCCCCCTGCCTTCGACCAGCGCGGCGGCGGCCAGCCGTTCAGCGGGTACTCCGGCCAGGAGTACGGCCAGCAGCCCCTGTACCAGGAGCCCGACCCGCCGGTGGATCCCCGCTCCCAGCAGATCCACCACGCCTACCAGCAGGCGGAGAGCTACCAGCAGTCCACCGCGGGCACCCAGCCGCAGATGAACTACGAGCCCGACCTGCGCGTGCCCGACTACACGGGCCAGCCGACCACGGGCCAGCCCCACCAGGGCCAGCCGAGGCCGTACGACGACCCGTTCGGCCACCCGCAGGCTCCGGCTTACCAGCCGCAGGAGCCGCAGGGGGAGTCGACCATGAGGTTCGACGCGTCGATGTACCAGGGCGACGCTCTGGGCGGCCCGGCCCCCCGAGGCGACGAGCCGATCGACCCCACGGCCATATACACACCGAACGAACCCCGCAGGTAATGCTCTCTTAAAGGGCGACCAGAGAGAAGGTGGGCCTCGGGCGGGCGTCAAGTCTTGCCCTGGTACGGTTCCGACCGCTGACAGCGTTGAACAGGACAAGCCGAAACCATGGACACCGGTTCCGGCCCGTCTCGAACATCACATGGCAAGCACACCGGGGCGAGCAGGTCTTTCCCCGGATACCGGCATGCCGCTTGACGTCACCTACGGCACGCGCGTGTAATTACAGCCATGTTGTTACGCCTCTCAGAGGGTGGGTAAGAGGGAGGCGTCCATGGGGGGCTCCATTGCGGGCGGGCGGCAGGGAGGTGTGCAGTGACCGATCTGGTCATCGCACAGGATCAGCTTGACGCTGAAGAACTCGGCTGGCAGGAACGCGCACTCTGTGCGCAGACTGACCCGGAGGCGTTCTTCCCGGAGAAGGGTGGCTCCACCAGAGAGGCCAAGAAGGTATGCCGCTCGTGTGAGGTGCGTGCCGAGTGCCTGGAATACGCGCTCGAACACGATGAGCGGTTCGGCATCTGGGGTGGACTGTCCGAACGGGAACGCCGACGGATCAAGAAGCAGGCCGTGTAGGAGATAGCAACTAGACACAGGGTCACGCGGCGGCGAAGAGCCGACCGCGTGACCCTTTTTTCCTTATATGGTGTTGGCGCTGATCGTCCCCCCAGGAGCCGACACCGATGACCCGCCCCCCTGTCACCGCGATCGTGGTCACTCATGACGGCGCTCGCTGGCTGGGGGAGTCGCTGCAGGCCGTCCTCACGCAGACGCGTCCGGCCGACCGGGTGGTGGGGGTCGACAACGGCAGCAGGGACGGCTCGGCCGACGTGCTCAGGGACGCTCTCGGCGCGGGCAACGTGCTCGCCATGCCGCGCTCGACGGGGTTCGGCGCGGCGGTCGCCGAGGCGCTCGGCAAGCTGCCCGCCGTACCCGGTGAGTGGGTGTGGCTGGTGCACGACGACTGCGCGCCCGACCGGCACGCGCTGGCCGCGCTGCTGGCCGCCGCCAAGCGCGATCCCAGGGCCGCGGTGCTCGGCCCGAAGCTGCGCGACTGGCTGGACCGGCGGCTGCTGCTCGAAGTGGGCGTGACCGTCGACGGGACCGGCCGGCGCGACACCGGCCTGGAGGCCAGGGAGTTCGACCAGGGGCAGTACGACGGCGACCGGGACGTGCTGGCGGTCTCGACCGCGGGCATGCTGGTCCGCCGCGACGTCTGGGACGAGGTGGGCGGCCTCGACCCCACCCTCGCGCTCTTCCGCGACGACCTCGACCTGTGCTGGCGGGTGCGCAACGCCGGCCACCGGGTGGTGAACGTGCGGAGCGCGGTCGCCTGGCACGCGGAGGCGGCGGCCCGCAGGAGGCGGCGCATCACCGCCAGCGGCGACCACCCGCGCCGCCTCGACCGGCGCAACGCGATGTTCGTGATCATGGCGAACCTGCCGTTCCGCGCGCTGCCGTGGGCGCTGCTGCGCAACGTGGTCGCCTCGGTGCTGAGGACGCTGCTGCTCCTGCTGGCCAAGCAGCCGGCCAACGCCTACGACGAGGTGGCCGCGCTCGGCTCGATCCTGCTGCACCCCGGACGGCTGATCAGGGCCCGCAGGCGGCGAAGACCCGGGCGCAAGAAGGGGTACGCCGCGGTCAGGAAGCTGCTCGCGCCGCGCGGGATCGCCTACCGCCGACTGGCCGACCTGGTGCAGAGCTTCCTGTCGGGCGAGGGGCCGGTGGAGTCCGCGGGCCGCCACCACGCCGTGCTGGCTGGGCCCGGCGAGGCGGACGAGGTCCTGCTGGTCGACGAGTCCGGCTTCGTCAAGCGCTTCCTCAGCCGTCCCGGCGTGCTGCTGGTGCTCGCGCTGACGGTGGTCGCGCTGGTCGCCGAGCGTTCGCTGCTGGGCGGCGAGCGGCTCGGCGGCGGCGCGCTGGTGCCGGTCGAGGGCGGGGCCGCCGACCTGTGGCGCTTCTACACCGAGCCCTTCCACGACACCGGGCTCGGCTCGGCCGCCTGGGCGCCGCCGTACGTCGCGGTGCTGGCCGGGCTGTCCACGGTGTTCCTGGGGAAGACCTGGCTGGCGGTGTCGGTGCTGCTGCTCGGCGCGGTGCCGCTGGCGGGCATGTCCGCTTATCTGGCTACTCGGGCGATCATTCCGGCTGTTCCGCCGCGGATCTGGCTGGCCGCCACCTACGCGCTGCTGCCCGTCGCGACCGGGGCCGTCGCCTCGGGGCGGCTCGGCACGGCCGTGGTCTTCGTGCTGCTGCCGGTGTACGCGGCACTGGGCATCCGGGTGCTGTCCGGCGAGCGCCGCCGCGCCCGCCGCGCGGCCTGGGGGCTCGGGCTGCTGCTGGCCGTGGGCACGGCGTTCGTGCCGCTGGTCTACCCGCTGTTCGCGCTGCTCGGCGTGCTGGCCGTGGTGGCTTTCGGCGGGGTACGGCGGGGCGTGGTGGTGTCGATGGGGATCGCGCTTGCCGTACCTCTTGTGGTGTTGTTTCCCTGGTTGCAGGGGTTCGTCGCCGATCCGGGGCAGGTGCTGCTGGAGGCCGGGCTGCACCAGCCGTCGCTGGTCGACTCCGCGCTCGCCCCTGAGGCGCTGCTCACCTTCAGTCCCGGTGGACCGGGGCTGCCGCCGTTCTGGATCACCGCGGGGCTGATCGCGGCGGCGCTGGCCGCACTGCTGATGCGCCGCCAGCGGATGATCGTGGCGATCGGCTGGGGCGTCGCCCTGTACGGCGTGCTGGCCGCGATCCTGGTCAGCCGGGTCACCGTCACCCCGCTCGCGGGCGGCCAGGCGGCCCGTGCCTGGCCGGGGGTGCCGCTCGCGTTCGCCGCCACCGGCCTGCTGGTGCTGGCGGCGCTGACCGCGCACCGGCTGCCCGAGCTGCGGGCCGCGGGAGGGCTGCGCAAGGCGGGCGCCATGGGGGTGGCGGCGGTCGCCTTCACCACGCCGCTGCTGGCGGCCGGGCACTGGATGGCGTTCGGTGTGCAGGGGCCGTTGCGCGGTTCGGCGCCCGATCCGGTGCCCGCGCTGGCCGTGGTGGAGTCGAGGGCCGGGGAACGGACGGTGTTGCTGCGCCGTACCGCCGAGGGGATCGGGTTCACCGTGTTGCGGCGCCGTACCCCGTTGCTCGGGGAGTCCGAGCTGCCCGCGGCCGGCGGCGTGCGCGAGGTGGCGACGGCGGCGGCCGGGCTGGTCGCGGGGCGCGGCGGCGCGGACGCGGCCAAGCTCGCCGGGCTGGGCGTCGCCTATGTGGCGCTGGCCGGGCCCGTCGACCCCGAGCTCAGCAAGGCCCTGGTCGCCCAGCCCGACCTGGTGCAGGTCAGCCTGTCGGAGACGTCGGGGCTGTGGCGGCTGGCCATGCCTCCGGCCAGGATCCAGGCGCCGCCGGCGGACCCGCTGCACGCGCCGCTGCTGTGGGGGCAGGCCGCGCTGGTGCTGCTGGTGGCCCTGCTGGCCGCGCCGGGCAGCCGTACGGCCGACGCCGCCGACGCGCACGCCGACGTCCCGGTGATCGCCGGGCCGCAGCCGGCCGGTGCCCGATGAAGGCGTTCGTCGAGAGCAGGTTCGGCCTGGTCCTGCTGGTCCTCATCGCCCTGGGCGCGCTGTACGGCGTTGCCCACATGACCAGGCCCGCCCCCGCCCGGCCCCCGGTCGCGCAGCCGCGCAAGGTCGCCGTCGAGTCGGTCCGCACCGTGTGCCCGGCCCCGCGCGGCGACAAGGTCAGCGTGCTGGGCACAGGCCCGACGAAGGTCGGCTCGGCCACCGTGGACGGGCGGGGCACTCTCTGGCGCAAGACCGTCAAGGACACCGGGCCGCTGGTGGTCTCCGGCGCGGGCGGCCTCGAAGCCGGGCACGGCGCGCGGGTGACGAAGGGGGACGAACGCGGCCTGAGCGGGGTGCGCTGCACCGAGCCCGCCGCGACCACCTGGCTCGTCGGCCCCGGACCCTCGGCCGCGAAGGTCGTCCTGCACCTGGCCAACGCCGACAGCGCCCCCGCCGTCGCCGAGATCCTGCTGTACTCGGGCGAGGGAACCGTCGCCACCGACGCGGCCACCGGCATCGTGATCAAACCGGGCGAGCACCGCGACATCGACCTCAAGACGCTGGCCCCGTCGGCCACCGTCCTCGCCGTCGGCGTCACCACCACCGGCGGCAGGCTGGCCGTCGCCGCCCGAGCCTCGCTCGACGGCCGGGGCGTCGACTGGCTCCCGGCCTCCACCCCGCCCGCCACCCGCGTGGTGGTGCCGGGCATCCCGGCCGGCGGCGGACGCCGGGACCTGCTGGTGGCGGCTCCGGGCGAGACCGACGCCGTGGTCCGCGTCCAGGCGGTGACCGAGGACGGCGCCTACGCGATGAAGGGCCGCGAGACCGTCGAGGTCCCGGCGGGCAGCGTCGCCGTACTGGAGTTGACGAGCGGACTCGACGGCCAGGCGGCGGCGCTCGTCCTCACCTCGGAGGTCCCGGTGGTCGCCGGAGTGATCATCGCCGGCCCGGGGGAGCGGCAGGACGTCGCCTTCACCGCCGGAACCGCCCCCCTCGACCTGGGCAGCACCGTCGCCGACAACGGCAAGGGCTCCAAGCTCGTCCTCACCGCCCTGAACGGCCCAGGCTCGGTAAGGGTGCAGATCATGCCGGACAAGGGCAAACCCCCGGCCGCGTTCACCGTCGACCTGCCCGCCTCCCGCACCAGGAACGTCAAGCTCAAGGCCAAGGGCCCGTTCGCCGTGGTGGTCACACCGGTGTCCGGCCAGGTGTACGGCGGCCGCGTCACCGCGGAACGGCTGAAGAGCGGCCTGCTCATCACGGCCAGGCCGCTGGCCCCCGCCAGAACGTGGGCGATGCTCCCCACGCTGACCGGCTCCCCGGCGGTCGTGCTGCCCTGAGGGTCAGCCGCGCTCGTCGTAGCCGGGGTCGACGGTGTCCGGGGACACCCCCAGCAGGGTGGCGACCTGCTCGACCACGGCGTCGTGCACCAGGGCGCCCAGCGTGTCGCGGTCCCGGGCGCGGGCTTCGAGCGGGCGCCGGTAGATCACCACGGCCGCGGGGTCCTGGCCGGAGGCGGCGTCGGCACGGCCGAACGGAATGGGGTCGGAGCCGAGCCTGCCGGGACCGTCCCCCAGCTCACCGGCCGGAGGCACCTCCTCCACGGCGAACTCCACCGCGGCCAGTTGCTTGCCCCACTGCGGCTTGAGCCGGTCGACGGCGTCCAGCACGAGATCGTCGAAACGCTCGCTGCGCGAGCGGGCGATGGGCACGTGCGAGGGGGCCAGTGGGCCGCGCAGCCCGCGACCATGCCGGTCGCGGCGTCGAGGACCGCGCTTCGGATTCACCTGACCGAGTGTAGTCGGCCGGACATCGGTACAGGTGGGTGGAAACACTGTGACAGGTGTCCGAATTGTGGCGACACGCTCGTTAAGAGTGCTCAGATAGTGGCGCCCCGCACTCTTACCAGATACGGTCCCTCCGTGAGCCCCGTCCGCCGCTGTTCCCGCACTGCTTGCAGTCAGCCTGCCGTCTTCACGCTCACGTACGTTTACGCCGACTCGACCGCTGTTCTCGGCCCTCTGGCGACGTACGCCGAGCCACACTGTTACGACCTGTGCGCCGAACACGCCGAGCGACTGACCGCCCCCCGCGGGTGGGAGGTCGTCCGCCTGCCGACGGACGGCGGTTCTCCCAGTTCAGACGACCTGGAGGCGCTCGCCAACGCCGTGCGCGAGGCGGCCAGGCCGACCCCGTCCAGCGGCACCGAACCAGTCGGCCAAGGGGTCGAGGTCGGCCGCCGCGGGCATCTGCGTGTTCTGCGGTCCGCCCAACCCCGTGGCGATCGCTGAGGCTCCTGGGCACAGTAGGCTCGTTTCAGACGTAAGCGACCTAGGGGCGGAGCTGGAGTGGGCGACCTCGCCAAGATCTTCAAAGCGTACGATGTGCGCGGCGTCGTACCCGATGAGTTCGACGAGCGCACCGCCGAAGCCGTGGGCGCGGCCTTCGTGGAGGTGACCGGAGCCACCTCGGCCGTGGTCGCCCGCGACATGCGGCTGTCGTCCGAGCCGCTGTCCGACGCCTTCGTCCGCGGCGCGACCAGCCGGGGCGCCGACGTGATCGACGCCGGGCTCGGCTCCACCGACCTGCTCTACTACGCCAGCGGCAGCCTGGGGCTCCCGGGCGTGATGTTCACCGCCAGTCACAACCCCGCCCGCTACAACGGCATGAAGATGTGCCACGCGGGAGCCGTCCCCGTCGGCACCGACACCGGCCTGACCGCCATCCGCGACCGGGCGGCCGAGCTGCTCGCCGCCGGGCTCGGCGAGACCGGGCGCACGGGCTCTGTGATCGAGAAGGACCTGCTCCAGGGCTATGCCGAGCACCTGCGCACGCTCGTCGACCTGTCCGCGATCCGGCCGCTGAAGGTCGTCGTCGACGCCGGTAACGCGATGGCCGGTCACACCGTGCCCGCCGTGTTCGGGGGCCTGCCGATTGAGCTGACCCCGCTCTACTTCGAGCTCGACGGGTCCTTCCCCAACCACGAGGCCAACCCGATCGAGCCGGCGAACCTGCGCGACCTGCAGCGGGCCGTCCTGGCCACGAGGGCCGACCTCGGCCTGGCCTTCGACGGCGACGCCGACCGCTGCTGGGTGATCGACGAGCGCGGCGAGTCCGTCTCGCCCTCGACGATCACCGCCCTGGTCGCGACGCGGGAGCTGGCCAAGCACCCAGGCTCGACGATCATCCACAACCTGATCACCTCGCGGGGCGTGCCGGAGATCGTCACCGAGCACGGCGGCGTCCCCGTGCGCACCCGGGTCGGCCACTCCATCATCAAGGCGGAGATGGCCCGCACCGGCGCGGTCTTCGGCGGCGAGCACTCCGCCCACTACTACTTCCGCGACTTCTGGTACGCCGACTCCGGCATGCTGGCGGCGCTGCACGTGCTGGCCGCGCTGGGGGAGCAGGCCCGGCCGCTGTCGCAGGTGCTGGCCGCCTACGCGCGCTACCACGCCTCCGGCGAGATCAACAGCACCGTCCACGACCAGGCCGAGGCCGTCCGCCAGGTCCGCGAGACGTTCGAGGGGCGCGGCGCCTTCGACGAGCTCGACGGGCTGACCGTGGCCGGGCGGGACTGGTGGTTCAATCTCCGACCGTCCAACACCGAGCCGCTGCTCAGGCTCAACGCCGAAGCAGCCGACCCCAGCCAGATGGCAGCGATCAGGGACGAGGTCCTCGCTGTCGTAAGGAGCGAGAAGTGAAGATCGACGACTGGTTGCTGGAGATCCTCGCCTGCCCCGCGTGCAAGTCACCACTGCGCGCCGAGCTCGAGGCCGACGAACTGGCCTGCACCTCCTGCGGTCTCGTCTACCCGGTGCGGGACGACATCCCGGTGCTACTCGTGGACGAGGCGCGGAAACCGTGACCTGGGAGCCCGAGCGGCTCGACGACCAGGCCCTGCTCCGCGAGGGGGACCCGGGCGGCATGCTGCCCGCGGTCGCCTCGTCCGCGGCCCAGGTGCGCACCGCGCACAGGTCTGCCGTCGAGGCGGGCATCTCCCGGCTGGCCGGGTTCGGCCGCCCGCGCGCCATCGTGGTGGCGGGGATGGGCGCCTCGTCGGTCGCCGGCGACATCCTCAACGTCGTCTGCGGGCCCGGCTCGCCGCTGCCGATCGTGACCGTCAGGGGCTACCGGCTGCCCGGCTGGGTGGGGGCGGCCGACCTGGTGATCGCGGTGTCGCACTCCGGGGAGACCGAGGAGACGCTGGAGGTGGCGGCGCAGGCCGTACGGCGGGGGAGTTCGCTGCTCGCGGTCGGGACGGCCGGGTCGCCGCTGGAGGCGATCGCCCGGCAGGCCTCGGCGCTGTTCGTGCCCGTCACCTCCGGTGGGCAGCCGAGGGCCAACCTGTGGGCGCTGGCGATTCCGCTGGTCGCCGCCGCGGCCGAACTGGGGCTCACGCAGGCGGGGCCCGACCTGTACGAGAACGTGGCCAAGTCGCTGGAGGACATCGCGCACCGCTGCCGGCCGTCCAGCGAGTCGTTCATCAACCCCGGTAAGACGCTGGCCATGGAGCTGGCCGAGAGCGTGCCGATGATCTGGGGCTCCTCCCCGCTGGCGGCTGTCGCCGCGCACCGGCTGGCCGACCAGCTTCACGAGAACGCGAAGTACCCGGCGATCTGGGGCGAGCTGCCCGAGGCCGCCCACAACCAGGTGGTCGCCCTCGACGGGCCGCTGGCCGAGCGCGACATCTTCGCCGACACCGCCTCGCGTACGCTCAGACTGGTGATGATGCGCGACACCGAGGAGCATCCGCAGGTGGCGCGGCGGCGCGAGGTCTCGGCGCGGATGGCCGCCGACCGCGGGGTACCGGTCACCGAACTGGTCGCCGAGGGCGCGCAGCCGCTGGAACGGCTGGCCTCGCTGATCGTGCTGGGCGACTACGCCAGCGTCTATCTGGCCCTTGGTTACGGCATCGACCCGACCCCTGTGTCGGCGATCACAGAACTCAAGGCAAGGATTTCCCCCTAAGATCCCAGTCGGGATTTTGATTTCTATGAGTGGAGACGGCCTGTGAGCGCGGGTGGTGGAACTAAGGCGATCGTCGCGGCTTTGGTGGCGAACCTATCGATCGCGGTGGCGAAATTCGTCGCGGCCGCAGTTACCGGGTCGTCATCGATGCTCGCCGAGGGCATCCACTCGGTGGCGGACTCGGGCAACCAGGCCCTGCTGCTGCTCGGCGGCAAGCGGGCGCTGCGCGAGCGCGACAAGAAGCACCCCTTCGGCTATGGCCGCGAGCGCTACTTCTACGCGTTCGTGGTGGCCGTGGTGCTGTTCGCGATCGGCGCGCTGTTCTCCCTGTACGAGGGCTGGCACAAGCTGAGCTCCGACGAGGGGCTGCGGGATCCCTGGTGGGCGGTCGGCGTGCTGGTCTTCGCGATCATCGCCGAGTCGTTCTCCTTCCGTACCGCGATCAAGGAGTCGAACGCGGTCCGCGGGACGCAGTCGTGGTGGGCGTTCGTGCGCCACTCCAAGTCGCCCGAGCTGCCGGTCATCCTGCTGGAGGACCTCGGCGCGCTGTTCGGCCTGGTGTTCGCGCTGTTCGGCGTGTCCATGTCGATGGTCACCGGGGACCCGGTCTGGGACGCCATCGGCACCCTGATGATCGGTGTGCTGCTCGCCATCATCTCGATCATCCTGGCGATCGAGACGAAGTCGCTGCTGCTGGGCGAGAGCGCGGCGCCCGACGTGGAGGCCCAGATCGCGGCCGCGCTGGAGAGCTCGTCCGAGGTGAACCGGATCATCCACATGCGCACGCTGCACCTCGGGCCCGAGGAACTGCTGGTCGCGGCCAAGATCGCGGTGGAGCACAACGACACGGCGGCGGAGATCGCCAGGGGCATCGACGAGGCCGAGCAGCGCATCCGCGAGGCCGTACCGATGGCCCGGGTGATCTATCTCGAACCTGACCTCGACCGCTCCAGCGCCAACGCGGGCTAGGCGTACCCGGCCTCGTCATTCCCGCCCGCCGAGGCACACCCTCCCCGAGTTGGTCTGCTCGAACAGGCAGCGCCCGTCCTTGTCCAGCGAGATGACCTTGCGGACCGACGGGAACTGCCTGAGCGTGGTCTCGATCTGGTGCAGGACCGTCGCGTCGCCGCCGACCCCCGTTCCCCAGACGGTACGGCAGAAGCGCACCTTCGCCACGCCCTTCTTGATCTTGAGCTGGAAGTCGGCGCCGCAGTCGGACCTGCCGCGGATGCGCCGGCCGAGATCCGACGTGAGCCCCTTGCGCCGCTCCGCCTTGGTCGGCCCGAGAATGAGCTGCTGGAGCGCGAACTTCGCGACCCCGCTGTCCGGCGCCTTCCTGGAGACCGGGACGACCTTGGCCGGGATGCCGTCGTTGGGCGGGGGTGCGACGAAGTACACCTTCACGTTGTGCGCGGGAGCGGCCGGCGCGAGGAACAGCGACGCGGCGAGCAGGATTTCCTTCATGACCTGTTGGACGGCCGATCGGCGGCCCTGGTTTGCAGCAGCCGCAACGCCTTCTCCTTCTCGAAGTCAAGGGCCCGCCTCGGAGCCTGAATACGACCTATCCGCAACCCCAGATCTCGTACTGCCTGCGTCACCGCGGGCTCGCTGAGCGCCCGCAGCGCGAAAGCCAGCTCGGCGGGCGAGATGTCGAACCGCTTCTCCAACTCCACCCCCTGCGCCACCGCCGCCAGCTCCTCGGCGCCGAACCGGCGATGCGCGCCGTGGTCCCGGACGGGCGGCAGCAGGCCGAGAGCCTCGCGGTATCGGAGCATTCGCGGGGACATGCCCAGCCGCCTGGCGGCCTCAGTAATGCGCATCCTGACATTCTTGCGTCAATTTCACCGTCCTGGGTGTGCGTCAGGCCGTGACAGCGGCCTAAACTCGACGGCGACAACTTCGTTTTGCGAGGGGAAACAGATGGACTTCAAGGTCGCCGACCTTTCACTTGCCGACTTCGGCCGCAAGGAGATCCGGCTCGCCGAGCACGAGATGCCCGGCCTGATGGCGGTCCGTAAGGAGTACGCGGCCACCCAGCCCCTTCGCGGCGCGAAGATCATGGGCTCGCTGCACATGACCATCCAGACCGCCGTCCTCATCGAGACGCTCGTCGCCCTCGGCGCCGAGGTCCGCTGGGTCAGCTGCAACATCTTCTCCACCCAGGACCACGCCGCCGCGGCCGTCGCCGTCGGCCCCGAGGGCACCGTCGACAACCCGCAGGGCGTGCCGGTCTTCGCCTGGAAGGGCGAGACGCTGGAGGAGTACTGGTGGTGCACCGAGCAGGCGCTCACCTGGCCGGGCGGCGAGGGCCCCAACATGATCCTCGACGACGGCGGCGACGCCACCCTCCTGGTCCACAAGGGCAAGGAGTACGAGCAGGCCGGCGCCGTGCCGTCCGCCGGTGAGGACGACCCCGAGGAGTGGGGCATCATCCTCGACCTGCTGCGCCGTACCGTCGGCCCCGAGCAGAAGTGGACCAAGGTCGCCGACCAGATCAAGGGCGTCACCGAGGAGACCACGACGGGCGTGCACCGCCTGTACGAGATGTTCAAGGCCGGCACGCTGCTCTTCCCGGCGATCAACGTCAACGACTCGGTCACCAAGTCGAAGTTCGACAACAAGTACGGCTGCCGCCACTCCGTCATCGACGGCCTCAACCGCGCCACCGACGTGCTCATCGGCGGCAAGGTCGCGGTCATCTGCGGCTACGGCGACGTCGGCAAGGGCTGCGCCGACGCGCTGCGCGGCCAGGGCGCCCGCGTCATCGTCACCGAGATCGACCCGATCTGCGCGCTGCAGGCCGCCATGGACGGCTTCCAGGTGACCACGCTGGACGAGGTCGTCGGCATCGCGGACATCTTCGTGACCACGACCGGCAACTTCGACATCATCACCGCCGACCACATGGCGAAGATGAAGCACCAGGCGATCGTGTCCAACATCGGCCACTTCGACAACGAGATCGACATGGCCGGCCTGGGCCGCATCCCCGGCATCGTCAAGAACAACATCAAGCCGCAGGTCGACGAGTGGATCTTCCCTGACGGTCACTCCATCCTGGTGCTCGCCGAGGGCCGCCTGATGAACCTGGGCTGCGCCACCGGCCACCCGTCGTTCGTGATGTCGAACTCCTTCACCAACCAGGTGATCGCGCAGATCGAACTCTTCACGAAGACGGCGGAGTACCCGATCGGCGTGTACGTGCTGCCCAAGCACCTCGACGAGAAGGTCGCCCGCCTGCACCTCGACGCCCTGGGCGTCAAGCTCACCACCCTCACGAAGGCCCAGGCCGAGTACATCGGCGTGGACATCGAGGGCCCGTACAAGCCCGACCACTACCGCTACTGAGTCACCCCTTCTGTACGGCTGGCGCCCCTGCCCTCTCCGGTGGGCGCGGGGCCGGGGCCCGTCCGCCGACGCCACTCCGGCGCGGGGGCGGGCCGCCGTCACATCGGGATCGAGTGCAGGGTGGCGGCAGCCGTACAAGAGATGAGGTCAGAGGGTGGGGGAGCGGCGGATTGCGTGGGCCGGGCGGGCGATGCCCGTGCTGGCGGCGATCGGCGCGCGGTTCGCCGAGCAGCGTCCGCTGGACGGGTTGAAGATCGCCGCGTGCCTGCATGTCACCGCCGAGACCGCCGTGCTGATGGGCGCGCTGCGGGCCGGGGGCGCCGAGATCGCGCTGGCCGCGTCCAACCCGCTGTCCACGCAGGACGACGTCGCCGCGGCTCTGGAGACCTACGGCATCGCGGTGCACGCGCGGGCGGGCGTCGACCGGGCCACCTACTACCGGCACATCCACCAGGCGCTCGATCTCGGGCCCGACCTGGTGCTCGACGACGGGTGCGACCTGGTCAACATCCTGCACACCGAGCGCGTCGACCTGCTCGACGGTGTCAGCGGCGGTTGTGAGGAGACCACCACCGGGATCATCCGGCTGCGGCAGATGGCGGCCGAGAACGCGCTGCGCTTCCCCATGGTCGCGGTCAACGACACCCGAACCAAGCGCATGTTCGACAACCGGTACGGCACGGGCCAGTCGACGTTCGACGGCATCATGCGGGCCACCAACACCATGCTGGCCGGGCGTACCATCGTGGTCGCCGGGTTCGGCTACTGCGGGCGCGGTGTGGCCGAGCGGGCCAAGGGGCTGGGCGCGCGGGTGATCGTCACCGAGATCGACCCGGTCAAGGCGCTCGACGCGATGCTGCACGGCTACGAGGTGCGCCCCATGGAGCTGGCCGCGCCGGACGGGGACGTGTTCATCACCGTCACCGGCAACCGCGACGTCATCACGGGCGAGCACCTGGCCACCATGAAGGACGGCGCGATCCTCGCCAACGCCGGACATTTCGACGTGGAGATCGATGTGCGGGCGCTGGGCGAGCTGGCCGTCGAGACGCACGCCTCCGTCCGCCCGAACACCGATGAGTACGTCCTGGCCGACGGCCGCCGCCTGCTCCTGCTCGCCGAGGGCCGCCTGGTCAACCTGACCGCGGCCGAGGGGCATCCGGCCGCGGTGATGGACATGTCGTTCTCCGCGCAGGCGCTGGCGGTGGCCTGGCTGGCGCGGGAGCGGGCGGGGCTGGCGCCCGGGGTGTACGACGTGCCGCCGGAGATCGACGTGGAGGTGGCCAGGCTCAAACTGGCCGCGGCGGGTGTCGGCATCGACGCCCTGACCCCCGAGCAGGAGGACTACCTGCACTCCTGGCGGGTGGGTTCCTAGGCGGGCATCATCGCCTGCATGCGGCGGATCTCGGCCATCTGGGTGACGCTGACGTCCGCGGCCAGTTCCTCGATCCGCATGTGCGCGCCGTCCCTCAGCACCGTCTCCGACATCTGGATCGCGCCCTGGTGGTGGGCGATCATCAGGGTCAGGAACATCCGGTCGAAGTCCTTGCCCGAGGCCGCCTTGAGCCGCTCCATCTGCTCGGGCGTCGCCATCCCCGCCATGCCCTGGTGCGCGGCGTGATGCTCGGGCGCGCTCTGGCCCTGCTCGGTGAGCCAGTCGGTCATGAACTGGATCTCCGGCCCCTGGGCGTCCTTGATCCGTGAGGCGATGCCCTTGACCTGGGCGGATTCCGCTCGGGTGGGGGCCAGGACCGCCATGTCGAGTGCCTGCCGGTGGTGGACGATCATGTCCTTGACGTAGGTCACGTCGGCGGCGTTCGCGGTCTGCGTCGGCACCGCGACGGCGGCCTCGGAGGGGCTGAGCGTCTTGGCCGCCTCACCGGGGCGGCCCGGGGCGAGCACCGGCGCGGTGGAGTCCGCCCTGGGGGCGGGCGCGGGGCTGTCCGTGCACGCGGCCACGGTAAGGGCGAGGACACCTGCGACGACGATGAGCGCGACGCGCACCCGACCTCCTGACGTTTTCGGCCCTGAAAGTCGCACTTTATGGGCATTCGAATGGGTTGCGCCAGAGGGTCGCCGCTTCGCCGGGTGCCCGTGGGCGTGCGAGAAGGGCCGAAGGCGGGAATGTTACAGCCTTGGACCGTTACAGCTCAAGGTGTCATATGGCGATATTTCTTGACAACATGACCCCTAGTTGAGGGGGTTTCCAGCGTCGAAGATTTTCTCACTTATGTCGGCTTTATGGCGACATATGTGATCAAGGAGGTTCGTCGAGTGTTATCCCCCCGCAGAGCTCTTGTTTTCGTGGGAGCCGCTGCCGCGCTCCTGCTCACATCCACGCCGGTGCTCGCCGCGGACATCCCGCCGAACGACACCATCGTCACCAGCCCGAACGTCTCGCACGTGACGACCGTGCCCAAGCCTGCCCCGATCGCCGCCACGATCAACACCGACATCGCCTTCCAGGGCCACTACGCCTATGTCGGCAACTATGGCGGGTTCTCGATCTATGACATCAGGAACCCGAAGCAGGCGAAGGTCGTCAGCTCGGTCGTCTGCCCCGGTGCCCAGATGGACGTCTCCGTCTACGGTGACCTGCTCTTCGCCGCGGTCGACTCCTCGCGCAACAACGACTCGTGCAGCAGCACCGGACAGACTGCCACGAACAAGGACTCGTGGGAGGGCGTCAGGATCTTCGACATCCGCGACAAGTCCAACCCGCAGTACATCAAGTCGGTTGAGACCAACTGTGGCTCGCACACCCTGACGGTCGTGCCGGGCAAGGGCCGGGACAGGTCCAAGAACGTCTACGTGTACGTGTCGTCGTACTCGCCGTCGGCGAACTTCCCCGACTGCGCGCCGCCGCACGACAAGATCTCCATCATCAAGGTGCCGCTGCGCAGCCCCACCGAGGCGGCCGTCGCGGCGACGCCCGTCGTCTTCCCCGACGGCGGCAACGAGACCCAGCCCGGCCTGCTGCTGCCGACGAGCGGCTGCCACGACATCACCGCCTACGCCGAGAAGGACATCGCGGCCGGCGCGTGCATGGGTGACGGCGTGCTCTTCGACATCTCCGACCGGCTCGCCCCGAAGGTCACCGCGCGGGTCACCGACCCGAACTTCGCCTTCTGGCACTCGGCGACCTTCAGCAACAACGCCAAGAAGGTCATCTTCACCGACGAGCTCGGCGGCGGCGGCGCGCCCACCTGCAACGCCGTCATCGGCCCGAACCGTGGCGCCAACGCCTACTACGACGTCAAGCGCGGCCAGCTCGTCTTCAAGAGCTACTTCAAGATCCCGAGGCACCAGGCCGACAACGAGAACTGCGTCGCGCACAACGGCTCGCTGATCCCGGTCAAGGGCAAGGACATCATGGTCCAGGCCTGGTACCAGGGCGGCGTCTCGTTCATCGACTTCACCGACTCGGCCAACCCGCGCGAGTTCGGCTACTTCGAGCGCGGCCCCGAGAGCATCCCCGGCGGCGGCGGCATCTGGTCGGCGTACTACTACAACGGGTACGTCTACGCGGCCGACTTCCACAAGGGCCTCGACGTCATCAAGATCAACGACCGCCTGACGAACAGCGCCCGCGGCGTCCGGATGGACCACCTGAACGTCCAGACCCAGGAGTCCTACCGCGACCGGGGCGGCCACCACGACCACGACGACGACTGATTCCCCATCGTCAGCAGGTCACCGAGCGGGCCCGTCCCTTAGGCCCACTCCACCCCCCGACCTGCCTTGACAACCCCGCACGGTACGGCAGAGCCCACGCTCCGCCGTACCGTGCGGCTTTTCCAGGGATGCGCGAACACCTGGCATCAAAGGGGGCGAGATGCTCGTAGACGTCCGAACCCGGCCCTCGGACCTTCTCTTGGCTCGAACTCTCGGGCGTGCTCGAATCGGATCTCCCTGGAATGGGTCTCCTGGGGCGTCGAGGATGCTCGGCTGGAGCGCCGCTCGGAATGGGCGTGTTCGGTTGGAGGGTGGCGTTTTGGGGGTTCTGGGATGGCGTGGTGTGGTTGAGGTTGGGATGGGTATCGGGTCGGTATTCGGGAGGACGGAGTGGGATATCTGCTGACATAGTGGGGTCCGCTCTGATCTTTCGCCCTCAACAGGAGGTCCTCTGTGGCGTCCCGACTTGGCCGCGTGCTTGCGCTGGCGGGAGCGGCCCTGGCCCTGGTGGCCGCCGCGATGCCGGCTCAGGCGGAGTCCGCCGACAAGATAGTCACCAGCAAGAACATCACCCATCTCGCGAACGCGCCCAAGACGGGCCCCTTCGCCAACGGTGACGCCTACAACTCCGACCTGGCCTTCGAGGGGGACTACGTCTACCAGGGCAACTACAACGGGTTCTCGATCTACAACATCAAGAACCCCGCCAAGCCCGCCCTGGTCAGCCAGGTGACCTGCGTGGGAGCGCAGAACGACGTCTCCGTCTACGGTGACCTGCTGGTGCTGTCGGTGGACGAGCAGCGTGACAGCAGCTCCTGTAAGAGCGAGCCCGGCAACCCGACGAGCAAGAAGTCGTGGGAGGGCATCCGGATCTTCGACATCAAGGACAAGGCGAAGCCGAAGTACGTCAAGGCGGTGGAGACCGCCTGCGGTTCGCACACGCACACGCTGGTGCCCGACAAGAAGGGCAAGGCCGTCTATGTCTACGTGTCGTCGTACGGCCCGGCGGCGATGTTCCCCGAGTGCAAGCCGCCGCACGACCGGATCTCGATCGTCAAGGTGCCGCTGAACAAGCCCACCGCGGCGAAGGTCGTCTCCCGGCCCGTGCTCTTCCCCGAAGGCGGCAATGAGACCCAGCCGGGTCTGCTGGTCCCGACGAGCGGCTGCCACGACATCACCGTCTTCCCGTCGAAGGACCTCGCCGCGGGCGCCTGCATGGGCGACGGCGTGCTGATGGACATCTCCGACCGCGAGCACCCCAAGGTGACCACCACGGTCACGGACGAGAACTTCGCCTTCTGGCACTCGGCGACCTTCAACAACGCCGGAACCAAGGTCGTCTTCACCGACGAGCTCGGCGGCGGTGGGGCGGCCACCTGCAACGCGAGGGTCGGGGCCCAGCGCGGCGCGGACGCCATCTTCGACATCGAGGGTAGCGAGCTGGTGCACAAGGCGTACTACAAGATCAAGCGCCACCAGGACGACTCGGAGAACTGCGTCGCGCACAACGGCTCGCTGATCCCCGTCAAGGGCAAGGACATCATGGTCCAGGGGTGGTACCAGGGCGGTGTCTCGGTCTGGGACTTCACCGACTCGGCCGCTCCCCAGGAGATCGGCTACTTCGACCGTGGCGCCCTCAAGCCGCGCAACATCGGCGGCTCCTGGTCGGCCTACTACTACAACGGCCACATCTACAGCAGTGACATCCAGAAGGGCCTGGACGTCCTGAAGATCTCCGACAAGCGCACCGACCCCGCGTCGAGCGTGCGTCTGAGCAGGCTCAACACGCAGACCCAGCTGCCGTTCTGATCGGCGGCCGCGCCGCCGGCCTGAGCGATCAGGCCGGCGGCGCGAACCCGCCGGGAGTGATCTGCGGTTCATCCGGCTGAGAGTACGGCGGGCCGGACGGCGGCGGTGGCGGGTACGGCCCACCCTGTGGATAACCGGGCACCGCGGGATCGGCTTGTGGATAACCAGGCGCGTCCGGCCGCGGATGACTCCACGGCGCGGCCTGAGGCTGCCCCCAGGGGCCGTTCCCGCCGGTGGGGGCGGGGTTCTGGTGGGCCAGGCGGGCCTCGTCGCGTCTGCGGCGTTCGGCTAGGACCGCGCTCAGGTAGGCGTGCGGGGGAACCCCGGGAGGCGGAGGCGGGGTCACGTATGCGGCGACCTGAGTGGAGATGCGTACGCCCATCTCGTACTGCGTCTGGGGGGACAGGTCGTGCCAGCGGGAGAGGTACTGCCTGGCCGTGGTGGTTACCTCGGCCGGTAGCTGGGAGAGTTCCAGGCCGGTAGCCCAGCCCGCCAGTGCGGGGGGCATCATGATGGGCTGGGAGCGGTCCCGTGGCGGTCGTTCGGAGATCACGATGGTGCCGGCGAACATGTCGCCCAGTCGCTTGCCGTGCTGTGACCCCAGTGAGGCGATCAGCGCGGGCGCGCCGAACAGCATCCAGAACTCCACCAGCCCGGCCAGACCCCGGAACAGCGCCTGCCTGAAGCGTTCGGGGCCGCCGTCGTCGCTGACCACGCGCAGGCCGAGGGCGAGCTTGCCCAGGCTGCGGCCCCTGCTGAGGGTTTCGGAGAGCACCGGATAGCCGACGATCACGAGGACGTTGGCCAGGATCGCCATCGCGGCGATCAGGGCGGGGTCCGAGACGAAGGCGACCCAGAGGACCAGCCAGGTCGTCCCCATCATGAGCAGTAGTTGGACGACGACGTCGATGAGCAGTGCCACCGCGCGGATCAGTGGCTGGGCCACCCGTACCTCGACGACGACGGCGTCGCCCGTTACCACCTCGGACATAAGTGGAGCTTAGTCAACGCCGAGACGGGGCGCGGTCCGCGAGGGGCGGGGGTGGTTTGGGCGGCTGCGAGAATGGCGGGCGTGGACATAGACGCCTTTGTCGCCGTACACCGTCACTCGTGGGATCGATTGGAGTATCTGGTCAAGCACCGGAACTCGCTGAACGGTGCCGAGATCGACGAACTGGTCGATCTCTACCAGCGGGTGGCGACCCACCTGTCCATCGTCCGTTCGGGGTCCACCGACGCGATGCTCGTGGGCAGGCTGTCGGCGCTGGTGGCGAAGGCGAGGTCCGCGGTGACGGGGGCGCACGCGCCCGCCTGGCGGGAGTTCGTCAGGTTCTTCACCGTCGCCTTCCCCGTGGTGGCCTACCGGGCGCGTTGGTGGTGGCTGGGGACGACGCTCGCCTTCCTGGCGGTGTCGTGGGTCATCGGCGCCTGGGTGGCGGGCAATCCCGACGTACAGGCGACCATCGCCTCCCCCGAGGAGATCAGGCAACTCGTCGAGCACGATTTCGCGGACTACTACTCCGAGAATCCGGCGGCGTCGTTCGCGAGCCGGGTATGGATCAACAATGCCTGGGTCGCCATGCAAGTGATCATTTATGCCATTTTCCTGGGTTTGCCGATCCCGTGGGTGCTCTTCCAGAACGCCGCCAATGTCGCCGTCTCCGCCGGGCTGATGGCCTCGCGCGACAAGCTTGACGTCTTCTTCGGCCTGATCACCCCGCACGGCCTGCTGGAGCTGACCGCGATCTTCCTGGCCGCCGCCGTCGGCATGCGGCTCGGCTGGACGGTCATCGATCCGGGTCCGCGCAGGCGGCTGGACGTGCTGGCCGAGCAGGGCAGGGCCGTGATGAGCGTGGCACTCGGGCTGGTGGTGGTGCTGTTCGTGTCCGGGCTCATCGAGGCCCTGGTCACCCCGTCCGGCCTGCCCACGTGGGCGCGGGTCGGCATCGGCGTGGTCGCCGAGGCGGCCTTCCTGGCCTATGTGATCTTCTTCGGCCGCCGTGCCCTGCGCGCCCAGGAGACCGGCGACCTCGAACGAGCCCCCGACACGGCCCCGAGCGCCTGACGCCAAGGGTTAGAGGCGGCCCGCGGCCTTCAGGGCGAGGTAGGCGTCCGCCAAGGCGGGGGCGAGGTCCTCGGGAGGCGCGTCCACCACTTCCACCCCGTGCCGTCGCAGCCTGGCGGTGATCCGCTTCCGATCGGCCCGCGTCTGCTCGGCCGACGCCGCGTCGTACACCTGCTCCGTCGTGTCCCGAGCCGCCGCCATGGCCTCCACCAGCGGATCGGTCACGCCCGCGACCAGCACCAGGTGCCGCGCCGAAAGCTGCGGCAGCACCGGCATGAGTCCTTCCTCCAGGGCGGAGGAGTTCAGGTCGGTGAGCAGCACGACCAGGCAGCGCCGTTTGGCGCGGGAGAGCACGGCGGCGACCATCCCGGACGAGTCGGCCTCGATGAGCTCGGCCTCGATCGGCGCCATGACGTTGACCAGCGCCGACAGCAGCTCGGTCCGCGAGGCGCCGGCCACCCAGGCCCGTACGGCGCGGTCGTAGGCGAGGAAGTCCACCCGGTCACCGGCCCGAGCGGCCAGGGCGGCGAGCAGCAGGGCGGCGTCCATCGACCAGTCGAGCCGCGGCCACTCGGGCATCGCGGCGGAACCGGAGGCGGCCCCCACCCGCCCGGCGGAGGTACGCCCGGTGTCGAGCACGATCAGCACCCGGCGGTCCCGCTCGGGCCGCCAGGTGCGCACCACGACGTCATGGCGCCGCGCGGTGGCCCGCCAGTCGATGGACCGCACGTCGTCCCCGACCACGTACTCCCGCAGCGAGTCGAACTCGGTGCCCTGGCCGCGCACCAGCGCCGGATGTCGCCCCTCCAGCTCCCGCAGCCGCGCCAGCCGGGACGGCAGATGCTTGCGCGACAGGAACGGCGGCAGCACCCGCAGCGTCCACGGCACGCTGTGGCCCCCCTGCCGGGCGGCCAGCCCGAGCGGACCCACGGACCGCACGGTCACCCCCACGGACTCGCGATCGCCCCTCCGGCTGGGGCTGAGCGTCATCACGAGCCTGCGCCGCTCACCGGCGGGCACGTCCACGGGCTGCTCCCGGGGAGTGGCCCCGGCCGACGGCGCCCAGGCGTCCCGCAGCACCCCGCGCACCCGCCGGGACCCGGGGTTCTCGACCACGAGCTCGATGGTGGCCGCCTGGCCGAGCCGTACCAGCCGGTCGCCGGAACGCTGGAACGTGAGCGGCCGGACGGCCCCGGCCAGGAACAGGTCGAGCGCGATCGCGGCGGCCAGCAGCAGGCACACCCCGGCCACCGCGAGTCCGGGCTGCGGGGCGAGCAGCACGACCACGACGCCGAGCGCCGCGACCAGTCCGGCGCGTCCGGTGAGGGCCATCAGCGCGGGACCTGGACCGAGGCCAGGATGCCGTCGAGCAGGCCGTCGGAGGTCGCGCCCTCCAGCTCCGCCTCGGGCCTGAGCTGGACGCGGTGCCGCAGAGCGGGCCTGGCGAGCGCCTTGACGTCGTCGGGCGTGACATAGGTGCGGCCGGACAGCCAGGCCCACGCCCGCGCGGCGGCCAGCAGCGCGGTCGCGCCTCGCGGCGAGACGCCGAGCTGCAGGGACGGGGACTGGCGGGTGGCCCGGCACACGTCGACGATGTAGCCGAGCACTTCGGGCGCCACGTGCACCTGGGCGACGGCGGCGCGGCCCGAGGCCAGGTCCTCGGCGGTGGCGACCGGCTTGATCTCCGACAGGTCGCGCGGGTCGAAGCCGCGCGCGTGCCGTTCGAGGACCGCGACCTCCTGCTCGCGCGGCGGCAGCGGCACGGTCAGCTTGAGCAGGAACCGGTCGAGCTGGGCCTCGGGGAGCTGGTAGGTGCCCTCGTACTCCACCGGGTTCTGGGTGGCGCACACGATGAACGGGTCGGGCAGCGGGCGCGCGTCGCCGTCCACGCTGACCTGCCGCTCCTCCATCGCCTCCAGCAGGGCGGCCTGCGTCTTGGGCGGCGTCCTGTTGATCTCGTCGGCGAGCATCAGGTTGGTGAAGACGGGCCCCTGCCGGAACTCGAACTCGGCGGTCCTCGCGTCGTAGATCATGGACCCGGTCACATCGCCCGGCATCAGGTCGGGCGTGAACTGCACCCGCTTGAAGTCCAGCGCCAGCGCGGCCGACAGCGTGCGGACCATCAGGGTCTTGGCGACGCCCGGCACGCCTTCGAGCAGCACGTGCCCCCGGCAGAGCAGCGCGATGACCAGCCCGGTCACCACGGCGTCCTGGCCGACCACGGCCTTGGACACCTCGGCCCGCAGCGCGCCGAGCGCCTCACGCGCCGCGTCGCCCCGCCCGGCCACGCGTGTCGTCTCGTCAGTGTTCAATGACCTGCCCTTCCAGGTATCGCAAGTATCCGGCCAGGGCCACCAGCCCGGCGTCGTCGACCGGCGGCGGGCCGTACAGCGCGGCCCACACCTGCCCGGCATCCTGTCCAGTTCGTACGGCTATCGCCGCCACCACAGCCTGCCCCGCCGCCCCCGAGCCGAGCCCGAGACGCGGTGTCAGCCGTTCGAGCGTGCCCGTTCGCAACGCCCCCGCCGCCCGGTCGCGAGCCCGCCGGGCGCGGTAGAGGCGCCCCCTGCCCTCGACGGTCTCGGCGGCCCTGACGACCACGGGCAGCCGCTCGGTCACCACCGGCCCGAGCCGCCTGGCCCGCCACAGCGCCACCACCACGAGGGCGATGAACGCCATCAGCAGCGCCCAGGGGACACCGGGCGGGACGAGCTCGCCGAGCGTCCTGCCGCCCGAGCCCGCGACCTGGCCCTGCGCGTCCGGCGGTGCGGGCACCAGCCAGGTGATCGCGCGCTTGCCGCTCATCAGGTTCAGCGCGAGCGCGGCGTTGCCGTCCTCGTCCAGGCGCAGGTTCGTCATGAACTCGCCGCTGCCCACGACGGTGATCCGCTGGGCGTCGCCGCCGTAGCTGACCAGGGTCGGCCGGCCGGCGGCGAAGTAGCAGGAGGCGGCCTCGGTCGGCGCGTTGTAGGCGGTCTGGCCCAGGTAGGCGCTGCCGGCCGCGCGGGCGGCGGGCAGGTCGCAGCCGGGTTCGCGGGAGCGGGTGCGCAGTTCGCCGGGCTCGGCGCTCACGCCGGGCGCGAGCGTGGACAGCTCGCTCTGCGGGCCGACGACGAGTCGGTCGGCCTCGGTGAGGGCCAGCCGGTCGGCCGCTTCCTCGCCCAGCGGGACCTCGGAGGTGAGCACGAGGAGCCGGTCGGCACCGGCGCTCGCGGCGGCGGCCTCGACGGAGGTCACCCGCTCCACGGTGACGCCGCGCTCGCGCAGCAGCTCGGCCAGCGCCTTCGAGCCGCGCAGGGACGCGTCGGCGGGGTCGAGGGGGCGTCCGGGGCCGCCCGCGCCGCCGAGCACGACGCCGAAGACGGCGGTGGCCACGATCAGCAGCCCCACGAGCACGGCCACGCGGTTGCGCCGCCACATGGACGCCGCGGTGGGGGAGGTGGAGACGCTCACGCCCGCCCTCCCCGCAGCAGCACGGGCCTGGCCACGCGCACGCGTTCGTCGAGCTCGCTGAGCGTCTCGTAGGCCTCGGGGGTGCCGGGCACGTCGCCGTAGGTGACGTCGTCGAACACCCGCGCCGCGTGCGCCAGCTCGCCCGCGAAGGCGGGCATCGCCACCCCCGCCTCGGCGGCGAGCTCGTCGGCGGTACGGCCGGGCAGCGCGTCGACCAGCGCCCTTTCCTCCAGGTCACGTGCGATCGCCCGGAGCCGTTCCCTGATCGCCTCGCTCCAGCGGCCCTCCCCGGCCGCCCGCCGGGCCTCCTCGCGATGTTCGGCGGCGCTCATCGCCCGGTCGCCGAACAGCGCGCCCCTGGCCTGCGCGGCCGAGCGGGAGGTCCTGCGCAACTGCCACACCACCACGAGGACGAGACCGGCCAGGAGCAGCACGATCAGGATCGCCGCCAGGATGCCGCCGACCGAGCCGTCGCCGGAGGTCTCGAAGTCGAACAGGTCGCCGAGGAACTGCTGGAAGATCCGGTAGATCCAGTCGAGCAGTGATTCGTCGGCGTACTCCGGGCTGAGCAGTTCGTCGTCGGCCTCGCGCCGGGCCTCGTCCCTGCCTATAGGGGTCACGGCCTGGAGGCGTTCGACGGGTGCCAGAGCTCGTCGGCCGAGGCGTGCACCCACCCCTGCCGCTGCTGCTCGATGGCCGCGGTCTGCAGGACCAGGTCGAACGCCTCGCTGCGCATCCTGCGGTCGGTGTAGAGCAGGCCCGCCACGCCCGACTGGATCGGGTAGGCGATCATCGCGCCGATCGTGCTGCCGATCGCCATCAGCACCGCGCTGATGACGGCGGCGGCGAGCGAGCCGCCGCCCACGATGGCCACCACGAAGCCGATGATCATGAAGGGGATCAGCAGGAGCGAGCTGATCATGTTCGCCAGGACCGAGGTGAGCAGCAGGATGCCGAGCACCCGCCAGAAGTCGCCGGTCACCAGGTCCCAGGAGCGCCGCATCGCGGCCACCGGGCCGAGTCCCTCCAGGACCGCGGCGGCCGAGGCGAAGGAGAAGCGGCTGTTGATGAACAGGACGTAGGCGATGTAGAGGACGAAGACCAGCAGGACCATGCCGATGCCGATCGCCGCGCCTCCCGCGCCCTGGCCGGCCACCACCCCGGACATCAGGAGGAAGACCGGGATGATCAACACCAGCGGCGCCAGCAGCAGGGCCAGGGTCAGCCCCGCGACGCCGAACAGCGCGCCCATCCGGCCCTTGACGAGCTGCCACGCCTCACCCGCGGTGATCTTCCCGCCGAAGACCGCGCGCCCGAGGACGCGCATGATCATTCCGGTGAGCACGGTGACCGCCACCAGCCCGATGAAGACCGAGATGATCGACCCGCCGTACTGGCCGAGGAAGCCGCCGCCCATCCGGTCGATGTCGGCCTCGGTGGTCCCCGGGTTGGCGATCAGGCTGCCCATGTCGCGCAGCAGCACCGCCTGCCCGATCGCCACCGGTACGGCCGCGCACGCCGCGACGACGGCCGACAGCCCGAGCATGACCCTCGGGTTGGACCTGATCAGCTTGATCGTGCCGTCGAAGATGTCGCCGAGACCGAGCGGGCGCAGCGGGATGATGCCCGGCCGCAGCGCGGGAGGCGGCGCGTAGCCGTACCCGGGGCCGGGATGGTGCTGCTGTTGCTGGGGCGGTGGACCGTAGGCGGGGGGTGGCGGCGGCTGTTGTCCGGGGGCCTCGGAGCCGGGGGCGGTCCACGGGGAGGGGCCCTGGGCGCCATAGGGAGGGGGTTGTTCGGCAGCCCAGCCGGGCGGCGTCTCTGGCGTCTCAGGGATGGGGCCGTGACCTTCTGACATATCCCAATCCTGGCATGGTGGGCGACTCATTGGGGTGGTGCGGTCTCAGGGATGGCCGAAAGGGCGTCACTTACCGCAGACTGACTTTGCGGTCGAGGCGACGAGTCTAAAATTCGGCTTTCGATGTTCTGATCGTTGCGCCATGTCCCACCCATGAGGGGGGCAAGGGTAACCTTCAGCGATCGTGCGGGTAATGTCCCACAATGCGTAGAACGAATGAGGGGCCATGAAAGGTCGCGTGCTGGTCGTCGACGACGACGCCGCTCTCGCCGAGATGCTGGGCATCGTGTTGCGCGGGGAAGGCTTTGAACCATCCTTTGTCTCCGACGGTGACAAGGCCCTGGACGCGTTCCGGGACACTCGCCCGGATCTGGTCCTGCTCGACCTGATGCTGCCCGGCGCCGACGGCATCGACGTCGCCCGGCGGATCAGGGCCGAGTCGGGCGTCCCCATCGTGATGCTCACCGCCAAGAGCGACACGATCGACGTCGTCCTCGGGCTCGAGTCGGGCGCCGACGACTACATCGTCAAGCCGTTCAAGCCGAAGGAGCTCGTCGCCAGGGTGCGCGCGCGGCTGCGCCGTACCGATGAGCCGACGCCCGAGATCCTGCAGATCGGCGACATCACGATCGACGTGGCCGGGCACTCGGTGAAGCGCGGCGAGGAGACCATCAACCTCACCCCGCTCGAGTTCGACCTGCTCGTCGCGCTGGCCCGTAAGCCGCGCCAGGTGTTCACCCGCGAGGTGCTCCTGGAGCAGGTCTGGGGCTACCGGCACGCCGCCGACACGCGGCTGGTCAACGTGCACGTCCAGCGGCTCCGCGCCAAGATCGAGAAGGACCCCGAGCACCCCGAGATCGTGGTGACGGTCCGCGGCGTGGGCTACAAGGCCGGCCCGGCCTAGCAGCCGCCGCCCATGCCCCCGTCCGCGCCCAAGAAGCCCCGCCGCCGGACGCTCCGCCAGCTTCTCGGCGGGCTCCGCCGACGGGCTCGGCGTGCGGCCGGGCAGGTGCGCAGGACCTGGCGCCGCTCGCTCCAGCTCCAGGTGGTCACCAGCACCCTGGTCATCTCGGTGACCGTGGTGGCGGTGCTCGGCGCCTTCCTCACCGACCAGATCAACCAGTCGGTCGTGAACGAGCGGGTACGCGCGGCGGTCAACGACGCGATCGCCGACCGGGTGCAGATCGTGGACGCCCTCCAGCGGCAGGACGGCGAGCAGGTCAAGTCCGCGGACCCGGCGAAGGACGTCCGCGAGGGCCCGCTCGACGAGGCGATGAACGCGCTCGGCGGCACCGAGGACGGCGGCGTCGAGGCGCGCTATGACGTGCTGGTGCTGAACCCCACCGAGCCGGGCGAGTCGCGGGCCACCGGCAAGGCGGGCACGGCGAGCATCCCGGCCCCGCTCCGCCGTGACGTCGAGCGGGACATGAAACGGCAGGAGTACAACACCAAGCCGGAGGCGTACCGGGAGAACGTGACCTTCATCGGTGAGACCAAACCCCAGCTCACGCTGGTCACCGGTGTCGCGGTCGAGGGTGGCTACCAGATCTACCACTTCTTCCCGCTGAGCGCCGAGGAGGAGATGCTCTCCCGGGTCAGGCAGGTGCTGCTCGTCGTGGGCCTCGGCCTCGTACTGCTCCTGGTCGCGATCGCCTTCCTGGTCACCCGCCAGGTCGTCATCCCGGTACGGCTCGCCCGCCAGGCCGCCGAACGCCTGGCCGCGGGCCGCCTCGACGAACGCCTGAAGGTACGCGGCGAGGACGACCTGGCCCGCCTGGCCACCTCCTTCAACGAGATGGCCGCCAACCTCGCACTCAAGATCCACCAGTTGGAGGAGCTGTCGCAGGTGCAGCGGCAGTTCGTCTCCGACGTCTCGCACGAGCTGCGCACCCCGCTGACCACCGTGCGGATGGCCGCCGACCTGCTGTACGACAGCCGCGAGGACTTCGACCCGATGGCCTGCCGCTCGGCCGAGCTCATGCAGGCCCAGTTGGAGCGGTTCGAGTCGATGCTGGCCGACCTGCTGGAGATCAGCCGCTACGACGCCGGCGCCGCCACCCTCGACCTGGACCCGACCGACCTTCGGGACGTGGTGCTGCGCGCGGTGGCCGACTCCGAGGCGCTCGCCGAGCGGCACGGCACCCGGCTGGAGCTGCGGCTGCCGAACGAGCCCTGCATGGCCGAGATCGACAGCCGCCGGGTGGAGCGGATCCTGCGCAACCTGCTGTTCAACGCGATCGAGCACGGTGAGGGCAGGGAGATCGTGGTCTCGGTGGGGGCCGACAGGGACGCGGTGGCGGTCGCCGTACGGGACTACGGGGTGGGGTTGAAGCCCGGCGAGGAGCACATGGTCTTCGACCGGTTCTGGCGGGCCGACCCGTCCCGGGCGCGCACGATCGGCGGTACGGGGCTGGGCCTGGCGATCTCGCGTGAGGACGCGATGCTGCACGGCGGCTGGCTGCAGGCGTGGGGCTCGCCCGGCGACGGGTCGCAGTTCAGGCTCTCGCTGCCCAGGGAGGCGGGCGCCGAGCTGCGCGGGTCGCCGCTGCCGCTGGTCCCGCCCGAGGTGGAGATGCGGCGCACCTGGCGCGGGCACATCACGCCCGTGCTCTCGCCGGCGACCGGTGAGGGGGCGCTGTATGCGGAGTAGGTGGGCGGGCGCGGCGGCGTTCGCGGCGGTCGTCACGCTGGCCTGTACGGGTTCGGGGTGCGCGGTGATCTCGACGGGCGGGTCCCCGGCCTCGCTGCTGGAGGTGGGCGAGGGTGATCCGCTGAGCGTGCCGTTCCAGCGGATGGTGGCGATCGAGCCGCAGGCGAGCTGGACGCCCGAACAGGTGGCCAAGGGGTTGCAGGCCGCGATGGCCAGCTTCGACGATCCCCGGCGGGAGATCCTGCGCCGGTACCTCACGCCGGAGGCGCAGCGGACCTGGAAGCCCGGCGGGCCGGTGACCGTGCTGGAGGACGGCGTCCGCTTCGTCTCGCCGTCCAAGGGCGACGGCAAGACCGCCACGGTCGTCCTGGAGGGCACCGAGATCGCCGTCATCGACGACGACGGCCGCTACGTCCCCGCCAGGAAGAAGACGATCAGGTCGTTCGACCTGGTCAAGGGGGCTGACGGCGGCTACCTGGTGTCGCGCCTCGACAACGGGCTGGTGCTCACCGCGGCCGACGTGCGCCGCGCCTACCGCCCGGTCAACCTGTACTTCCTCAACGGCACGGCCGACACCGACGGCGTCGGCAGCCTGGTCGTCGACCCGGTACGGCTGCGCATCGACCCGCACAGGACCTTCGCCGAGACCATCGTCGAACGGCTCCTCGGCGGCCCGTCCACCGCCCTGAAGGGCGCGGTGAACACGGCCTTCCCCACCGGTACCAGAGTGGAGTCGATCAAGCCGCTCGAAGACGTCGTGGTGATCAACCTCGCCGGCGACTTCAGCGACCGCCCCGCCGACAGCGCGCTCGCCGCCCAGCTCCAGTGGTCGCTACGGGACGTGGCCAAGGGCAGGACCATCGAGGTCAAGCTCAACGGCGAGCCGTTCTACGACTCGGGCACCCTGCAGATCTCACCCAAGGAGTTCGACAACTGGGTGCCCGCCCCCGACGAGACGGTCTACTACGTCGCCGACGGCCGGGTGCACATGATGAACAAGGCGGGCACCGGCGCCACGGTCGCCGGCACCGCCGGCCAGAAGAAGAACGACACCTACACCGACCCCGCGCTCTCGGCGGGCGGCCGGTTCCTCGCGGTGAAGGCCGGCGAGAACGGCATCTGGGGCAGTCAGGTGGGCAGCGACGCCCCCTGGAAGGAATGGATCAAGGGCACCGACCTGACCAGCCCCACCTGGAACATGGACGGCTCCCTGTGGGTCGTCGACCGCACCGCCCCCAACGCCTCCCAGGTCATCAGGTACGACAAGGACGACCCGGTCCCGCAGACCCCGATCAAGGCCGCCGACCTGGAGTCGACCTGGGTGGACCGGTTCGAGGTCGCCAGGGACGGCGTCCGGGTGGCCGCGGTCGTCCGGCACGACGACGGCATGTCGGTGCAGGTCGGCGCGATCGTCGGCACGGGCGCCACGCAGCGGCTCGACCACTTCCAGACGCTGCTGACGACCGTGGAGAAGAAGCAGGAGCGCGTCCTGGACCTGGCCTGGCGCGATGCCGCGCACCTGCTCGTCCTGGTCGGCAGCAAGGCCGGGGCGACCGTGATGGAGGTCAGCATCGGCGACGGCAAGGTGACGCCGGTGACCTCCGACAAGCGCATCACCTCCATCACCGCGCTCGGCGAGCGGATGCTGGCGGGCACCGCGGACGACGAGGAGGCCGAGGTGCTGGAGTTCGACGGCACCAAGCGGGAGTGGGAGACCAAGGCCGAGGGCGGCAGGTGGCCCGCCTTCTCGCTGGGCTAGATCGACTGTCGGTGCGGTCCTGTTCGATGGGCCGCGTGCTCGACGTGTTCCTGCCCCAGCGCTGCGCGGGCTGCCAGACCCCTGGCCCGCCCCTCTGCCCCTCCTGTACGGCGGAGCTGACCTCCCGCCCCGCTCTCCGGATGCCCGTCCCCGCTCCCGCCGGCCTGCCGGAGTGCTGGTCGGCGGGTGACTACAGCGGGGCAGCGCGCCGGGCGGTCCTGGCCTACAAGGAGCAGGGCCGTACCTCGCTGGCGGGGCCGCTGGCCTTGGCGCTGGCCTTCACCATGACGCGCGCGCTCGGCCGCGAGGGCCCGGTTCTGGTAGTGCCCGTGCCCAGCGCGCGCGGGACGCTCAGGGCTCGCGGCCATGATCCGGTCGGCAGGCTGGCCGCGCTCGCCACCCGCCACCTCAGGGCGCTCGGCCGCCCCGCCGTCCTGTGCAGGGCCCTGACCCAGGTGCGCAAGGTCGGCGATCAGGCGGGCCTGAGCTCGACGGAGCGGGCCGCCAACCTCCACGCCTCCCTTGGACTCACGCGCGCGGGCAAATCCGCTCTGAATGGCCGCACAGGGCCGCCTGTGGTCATCGTGGACGACGTCGTCACCACGGGCGCGACGCTCGCGGAGGCGGCCAGGGCGCTGCGCGCGGCGGGAGCCTCGGTACGGCTCGCGGCGACCGTCACCGCGACACGCCGAAGATCTTGAAAGTCGTTTCGTCACGGAGGGTAAAGAACGCCCCAAGAGTCCTGTCTCACCCTGTGGCCACACCTGTCTATCCAGGCTGGACGGACCGGCCAGCTCAGCGCGCTGAAGCGGCGTGCACATAAGGGGTGTAGTGCACCCAAAACGGGCATGCTATGACTGTTGTCACCCTTCGGAAAATCACCCACAGTGATCCACTGGCCGATCGCTCGGCTGACATTCACGCGGGATACGGATAGCGTTCTGACATGGCACCCGTTCGGGTCCGTGGTTGCGCAGGACCGGCGTCCCCGGTTCTGCTAGCCGATGCCAGCCGCAGGCAAAACGGTCCACGTAAGGCGACTTTTTGTCGACCGATCACGGTGCGGCTTAGAGGTAAGTCCTGCCTTCCCGAGGGTCCAGATGTCCCTCGACCAGAAGAGAAGGGCAGTAGTGGCACAGAGCCGCGAACCCCTCAGCAGGCGGATGTGGGGTCGAAGACCAGGTCGGCCGAGCGGGTGCCATTGGAGTTCCTGGTGACTAAGCGCCGCAAGAGGGTAACGGTGACAGAGAGGCAGGCAGAGACCCCGCCCGGCGGGCCCGTCGCTGGGCGCTCTTTCTCAGTCGTTAGACGAAGGGGGGCTGTTGCATGGACATCATCGTCAAGGGCCGGCACACAGGAGTGAGTGACCGGTTCCGCGACCACGTGACGACCAAGCTGGCCAGGATCGAACGTCTGGACAACAAGCTCATTCGAGTGGATGTGGAGGTGTCGAAGGAGCGCAACCCGCGCCTCGCCGACCAGCGCGAACGCGTGGAGTTGACCATCCACTCACGGGGGCCCGCCGTGCGCGCGGAAGCCTCGGCCGACGACCGGTTCGCCGCCCTCGATCTCGCCCTCGACAAACTGGAAGGCCGGCTCAGGCGCATCGCCGACCGGCGCAAGGTACACCATGGCAACCACTCCACCCCGTCCGTGGCGGAGCTGACCGCGACGCTCGCCGACGTCTACGACGTGACGCCGGAGAAGGCCACGATCGTTTCCGAAGAGACCGCGTCCGAGGAGAGCCTGCCGGACGACAAGCAGTACGACGACATCGTCCCCATCGAGATGGACGGCGAAGGGCCGCTCATCGTCAGAGAGAAGTTCCACAACGCGGAGCCGATGACCATCGACCAGGCCCTCCTCGAGATGGAACTGGTCGGTCACGACTTCTACCTGTTCCGTGACAAGGAGAGCGGCCAGCCGAGCGTCGTGTACAGCCGGCGCGGCTACAACTACGGCGTGTTGCGGCTCGTAGAGCCCTGACATACGCCGACGAAGATCCTCTCGACCACCCCAGGACCGCAAAACCCTGGCATCATGGCGGTTCAACGGCTCTGGCCCCCCACGAGGAGGAGACGTGAGCGAGCGAAGCGAACGCGTCGCGGTTCCATGCCGCGACGCCGTGAGCGAGCGCGCCAGCGGTGCGGTCGCGCGGCCGGATGAGGAGGGCGCGTGACACAGTCCGGCGAGGCCCGCGTGTCAGGACGAGGCGAGCCGATCCGCGTGTTGATCGTGGACGATCACGAGCTGATCAGGCGCAGCCTGGCGTTAACGCTGGCCGCTGAGGCGGACATCGAGGTGGTCGGAGAGGCGAGCGACGGCCAGGAGGCGGTGGAACTGGCGGACCGCCTCCTGCCGGACGTCGTCCTGATGGACGTGCGCATGCCCAGGCAGGGCGGCATCGAGGCGACCCGGGGCATCAAGGCATCCGTGCCGAGCACCCGGATCATCATGCTGACGGTGAGCGACGAGGAGGAGGACCTCTTCGAGGCCATCAAGGCCGGCGCCACCGGCTACCTGCTCAAGGACGTGCAACTCGACGAGGTGCCCGACGCCGTGCGCGGGGTGCATGAGGGCCAGTCCCTCATCAACCCCGCCATGGCGGCGAAGCTGATCACCGAGTTCGCCAACATGAGCCGCAAGGAGGCCGAACGGCCGCCGCAACTGCCCGTCCCCCGGCTGACCGAGCGGGAGATGGAGGTCCTGCGGCTGGTCGCCAAGGGCATGAACAACCGCGAGATCGCCAAGCAGCTGTTCATCTCCGAGAACACCGTGAAGAACCACGTACGCAACATCCTGGACAAGCTGCAACTGCACTCCAGGATGGAGGCCGTGGTCTACGCGGTACGCGAACGCATGCTGGAGATCACCTAGCACCTACAGCGTGGATGCCCCGTCCTTCAGGGCGGGGAGGAAGCGCGGCGCTTCGGGTCGCTGTGTTGTTCTGATTCTGTCGGTAACGTTCGGTAGTTTGCTCAGCGTGTCCCGTTACCGGCTTCAACCGAAGCCTGCTCAGGAGACGGCGCTGCTGGAGCACTGCGGGCACGCCCGATACGTGTGGAATCTCGCCGTTGAGCAGCACGCGCACTGGCGTCCGGGCCTGAAGTCCGGGCCGGGTTTCGCTGAGCAGTGCCGTCAGCTCACCGAGGCGCGGGCGGAGTTCGGGTGGCTGCGCGGTGGGTCGGTCGTCGTGCAGCAGCAGGCGTTGAAGGATTTCGCGCAGGCGATGGCGAACTTCTTCGCCGGAACGCATCGCAGGCCGACGTGGCGTCGGCGCGGGCGGGGTGAGGGTAGTCGGTGAGGACAGGCGGCGTGAACCCGCAATCGAGCACCACCGAGAGCACATCACTCCACCGCGCCCCCGCTCCCACGGTCACCCACTGGGGGACTGCGGCGCCACTGCGGGGTGGGGGCGTTTCACCAGGCCTGGATGGGGTTGTTTCGCCTATATGGGACAGGGCCGTCATGTCCACCACGGCGCCGCCGGCCACCTGCGCTTGGCCGTAGGTCGAGTGGCCGCATCCCCGAGCACGCACGTCCAGGCCCCGTGCCGCCGCGTGCCGCACCGCATCGGCCACCTCCCCGGACGAGGACGGTCGCAGGACCATCTCCGGGACCTCGTGCACGATGTGCCCAAAGTCGTCAGCCGCCGCATTCACCTCGTCCGCACGGCCAGACGGCCACCCAGGCGCGCTCACCTCGGGTGAAGGGTCGGATGGCCGTACCGGCGCGCTACCACGCCTGCTCGGTCGGGTGGCCGCTCGGGCGTGCTTTCGTCATCAGCGCGGCCGGTGGTCACGTCAGGAGGGCCGTGAGGAGTGGCCGGCTGTGGGCGGTGGGGCTGACGCGTTCCACCTTGATGTCGGTGCAGCCCACCCATTCCGCCGCCGACCAGAGAGCCTCGCGCACCGCGGCCATGTCGGACGGCCGTACCCGTTCGGACTCGAACACCACGTGCCGGGCCACCAGCGTGGTGCCCTCGCGCGCCGGGTCGACCCGTGCGACCAGGCGCCCGCCCGCCAGCACCGGCATCGTGAAGTAGCCGTGCACCCGCTTCCCCTTGGGGACATAAGCCTCAAGCCGATGGTTGAAGTCGAAGACCCGCGCTGTGCGCGAGCGGTCCCAGATGAGCGAGTCGAACGGAGACAGCAGCGTGGTGCGATGCCGCCCCCTGGGCTCTGACGCCAGCGCCTCAGGATCGGCCCACGCGTTCGGCACCTTCCCACTCCCGGACCGACCTACGCGAATCGCCTGGACACCGCCTCCGACCACATCGGCCTCGCCCTCAGAAACACGGCTCCCGGTGTCGGCGGGCAGCGCCGTACGGCCTGGGCCGTTTCCTCCGCGGGCGACGGGCCAGCCTGTGACGTGGACGGGTAGCAGGCCGGCCGCGCCGCTCAGCAGGGCCTCGTCCAGGATCGCGGCGTGCTTGCCGCGCAGCCGGAGGAAGTCGACCAGGTCCGCCCGGGTGGCCACGCCGAGCGAGCGGCCCGCGATCCGCGCCAGCCGTACGATGCCCTCTTCGTCTGATATGTCCTCGGTTAGCAGGGCGGCCGGGATGGCGCGCTCGGCCAGGTCGTAGACGCGGCGCCAGCCGATGCGGCGTGTGCAGACGAGCTCGCCGATGTCGAGCAGCCACTCCAGTGCGATCTTGGAGTCGGACCAGTCCCACCATTCGGCGCTCTTCTTGGCGCCGCCGATGTCGGCGGTGGTCACGGGGCCGCTGTCGCGCACCTGGTGCAGGAGCTTCTCGTAGTCGGGCGGCACGTCGTGCCAGCGGTACTTCCGCTCGCGGTAGGCGCGGCGGCGGAACGAGTAGAGCGGCCAGTGCTCGATCGGGACGATGCACGCCGCGTGGCACCAGTACTCGAAGCTCTGCGCGGGCTCGTGCCAGTAGGCGCTCTCGATCCGCGCCCTGCCGACCGCGCCGAGCCGCGCGTACGCCACCAGCTCGTGGGAGCGGGCGAGCACCGAGATCGTGTCGAGCTGCACGGCCCCGAGCCTGCGCAGCATCCCCTCGACCCCGCCCCGCCTGCCGTCGGCCCCGAGGAAACCCTGCGCGCGCAGGATGACGCGGCGCGCCTCGTCGGCGGTCAGGTCGGTCATCTGAGGTCATCCGTACGGCAAAGCATGTCGCGCATGCTAGCGGCGGCCCCCGACAGAAACGCCGACGGCGGGCACCGGGATGGATCCGGTGCCCGCCGTCGGAGAGCTGCTAGCGATGGTCCTCTGCGGTCATGCCCGCGCGTGGAGCGTCGATGACGACGTCGGAGAAGATGTCGAACACGAGGGCGAGGATCCCGCCCACGACGAAGATCCCCACGCCCACCCAGACGAGCATCCAGTTGGCGAGTGTGATGGCGACGCCGCCCACGGTGAATCCCAGCAGCATGACGGTGACCGCGAGCCACGATGAAGCGCGTCCGGCGTGGCTGCCCAGGTGCTGCCCGTCTGCCATGGCCTGTCCCTCCTGAAGTCTTACTCGACCCATCAACGTCAATGGTGCGAGATCGGTGCTGATCGGCATACCCTTTGCCTTATACACATACTCTCAGAGTGGGGCGGTGGCCTCCTCACCGCAGTGGCTGTGTCAGGTGGCGGAACCGCCTACGATGGCAGCGGGGAAGTTTGTCTCGGCCTCTCCTCCTGGCGGCGCCGCCGGGGTAGACCTGCGAGGAGCTTTACATACAGTGGCAGCCATTCTCGACAAGATTCTGCGCGCCGGTGAAGGCAAGATCCTGCGCAAGCTTAAGCGGATTGCCGACCAGGTCAACTCCATCGAGGACGACTTCAAGAGCCTGTCCGACGCGGAGTTGCGCGCCCTGACGGACGAATTCAAGCAGCGGCACATCGACGGCGAATCGCTCGACGATCTGCTTCCCGAGGCGTTCGCCACAGTGCGTGAGGCCGCGCGCCGCGTGCTGGGCCAGCGGCCCTTCGACGTGCAGATCATGGGCGGGGCCAACCTGCACATGGGCAACATCTCGGAGATGAAGACCGGTGAGGGCAAGACCCTGACCTGTACGCTGCCGAGCTACCTCAACGCGCTGTCCGGCAAGGGCGTGCACGTCATCACGGTCAACGACTACCTGGTCAAGGTCGGCGCGGAGAACATGGGCCGCGTGCACCGCTTCCTCGGCCTCGAGGTCGGCATGATCCTGGCGGGGCAGTCGCCGGAAGAGCGCCGCAAGCAGTACAACGCGGACATCACGTACGGCACGAACAACGAGTTCGGCTTCGACTACCTGCGCGACAACATGGCCTGGTCGCTGGAGGAGTGCGTCCAGCGCGGCCACAACTTCGCGATCGTCGACGAGGTCGACTCGATCCTCATCGACGAGGCCCGCACGCCACTGATCATCTCCGGTCCCGGCGAGCAGTCCGGCAAGTGGTACCAGGAGTTCGCCAAGATCGTGCCGCGCCTGCGCAAGGGCGTCGAGGCCAAGGACCCGAGCGAGCAGAGCACCGGCGACTACGTCGTCGACGAGAAGAAGCGCACGGTCGGCATCCTGGAGGCCGGTGTCGAGAAGGTCGAGGACTGGCTCGGCGTCGACAACCTCTACAAGCCCGAGCACACCCACCTGGTCGGCTTCCTCAACAACGCGCTGAAGGCCAAGGAACTGTACAAGCGCGACAAGGACTACATCGTCTCCGACGGCGAGGTCCTGATCGTCGACGAGTTCACCGGCCGTATCCTGCACGGCCGTCGCTACAACGAGGGCATGCACCAGGCCATCGAGGCCAAGGAAGGCGTGAAGATCAAGGACGAGAACCAGACTCTCGCCACGATCACCCTGCAGAACTACTTCCGCCTCTACGAGCGGCTCTCCGGCATGACCGGCACCGCGACCACCGAGGCGAACGAGTTCCACCAGACCTACAAGCTCGGCGTCGTGCCGATCCCGACGAACCGGCCGATGGTCCGCAAGGACCAGGCCGACGTGGTCTACAAGACCGAGGACGCCAAGTTCAACGCGGTGGTCGAGGACATCAAGGAGCGCTTCGACACCGGCCAGCCGGTCCTGGTCGGCACCACCTCGGTCGAGAAGTCGGAGAAGCTGTCCAAGGCGCTCAAGCGCCGCGGCGTCCAGCACGAGGTCCTCAACGCGAAGAACCACGCGCGTGAGGCCGCGATCATCGCCGAGGCGGGCCGTAAGCACGCCGTCACCGTCGCCACCAACATGGCCGGTCGAGGCACCGACATCATGCTCGGCGGCAACTCCGAGTTCCGCGCCGACGTGGAGCTGCGCCAGCGCGGCCTCGACCCGGTCGAGACGCCGGAGGAGTACGAGAAGGCCTACCCCGAGGCGCTGGAGAAGGCCCGCCAGGCCGTCAAGACCGAGCACGACGAGGTCACCGAGCTCGGCGGCCTCTACGTGCTCGGCACCGAGCGCCACGAGTCGCGCCGTATCGACAACCAGCTCCGCGGTCGTTCCGGCCGTCAGGGCGACCCCGGCGAGTCGCGCTTCTACCTCTCCCTCGGCGACGACCTCATGCGCCTGTTCAACTCGGCCCGCGTCGAGATGATCATGACCCGCCTGAGCATCCCCGAGGACCAGCCGATCGAGTCGGGCATCGTCTCCAAGGCGATCGCCAGCGCCCAGCACCAGGTCGAGCAGCAGAACTTCGAGATCCGCAAGAACGTTCTGAAGTACGACGAGGTCATGAACCGCCAGCGCAAGGTGATCTACGCCGAGCGCCACCGCGTCCTCGAAGGCGCCGACCTGCACGAGCAGGTGCGCGGCTTCGTCAAGGACGTCATCGACGAGTACGTCACGGCCGCCACCGCCGAGGGCTTCGCCGAGGAGTGGGACCTCGACAAGCTGTGGAAGGCGTTCGGCGAGCTCTACCCGATCCGGCTCAAGCTGGACGACCTCATCGAGGAGGTCGGCAGCCGCGAGGAGCTCAGCGCCGACCTGCTGCGCGAGAAGATCACCGCCGACGCGCTGGACGCCTACGCCCGTCGCGAGGAGGAGCTCGGCTCCGAAGCCACCCGCGAGCTGGAGCGCCGGGTCATCCTGTCGGTCCTCGACCGCAAGTGGCGCGAGCACCTCTACGAGATGGACTACCTCCAGGAGGGCATCGGCCTGCGCGCCATGGCCCAGCGCGACCCGCTGATCGAGTACCAGCGCGAGGGCTTCGAGATGTTCACCGCGATGCTCGAGGGCATCAAGGAGGAGTCGGTCGGCTACCTGTTCAACCTTGAGGTCGAGGTGCAGGAGAACCCGATCGTCGAGGAGGAGGACGCGGCCCTCGCGGAGACCCGCTCCATCATCGCCCGCGGCCTGCGCGGCCCCGACCGTCCGTCCGAGCTGGAGTACACGGCTCCCGGCGAGGCGGGCGAGGTCGAGCACACCCGCGTCCGCACCACCTCCGCCGAACGCGCCGCGTACGGCAACGTGGAGCGCAACGCACCATGCCCGTGCGGCTCAGGCAAGAAGTACAAGCGCTGCCACGGCGACCCGAAGCACGTCGAAGCCTAAAAACCTTCACCGAAGCCCCCAGCCGCTCCCCAAGGAGCGGCTGGGGGCTTCACCTTTGATCCTGTACGGCCTGCGCCCTCACCCGCCGTCGCGCCCTCGGGTCGGCTTGCGCTCTCACCCGCTTCGGATCTGCTTGGCGCAGGCCTGGTTGCACGCACGCGCCCCTCGGGGCCCGGTTGCGTGCCGTAGGCTTCGCGGCCGGGCCTGAGGGCCGGTGTCTGGTCAGGCGGTCTCGAAGTCCGTGCAGAGCCATTGGACGCCGCGGCGTTCCAGGCGGAGGGCCAGGACGTGGCTGCGTTCGCCGCAGTGGACGAGGAGGCACATCTCGACCACGGCGTCGTTCGGCTGTGTGACGTGCGGTACTCCGACGAACGGTGGCCGGCGGGTGTCGATCATGCGTCCGGCTCGGACGAGTTCCTGGTAGGCGCGCTCGGTGAGCCGGTCCGAGACCGACTTCGGAGGCCGCCGCCCGGCGAGGACCTCGGCCATCGCCTGCCCGAGGTGCCGCAGCCGCCGCTCATCCGGAATCGCCCCAGGCGGCCCCCAGACCAGCGCCCGCCGCACCGCCCTGTCCGAGACCAGGGCCAGCGAGCCGTAGGTCCGCGCGGCGAGACCGACGGGAGGTAGGGCGTCGTCCGTGCACTCGGCCGAGGACTCCTGAGGCAGCGGGTCCCCTGCTTTCTCGGCCGAGGGGACCGCGGACAGCGCAGTCCCGTGCCGTACGGCCGAGAGGGCCTTGGCCATGGTCTTCTGGGGCGACGAGTCGTCTGTGTGCACGGACTGCGAGGGTGGCTCGTGGATCCAGGTCGGGGCCTGGGGGAGAGCGGTTCGGGAGGGCAGGGGCAGCAGGCTGCCTGGCACGCATGTGGGGAGAGCGGATGGCTCACTGGTCGGGTGAGTGGATGGCTCGGGCATTGTGGCTGGGGGCGGAGTGGTGTTGGTCAGGGGAAGCGCGCACAGGGCGGGGCGTGAGCAGTGGGCGGGCAGTTGGCCGATTTCGGGGGTGTGCTCGTCGTCGTAGGGCGGGTCGGGGATGGGGGCTGTGGCGAGGCGGGGGAGGGGGACGGAGCGCAGGGGGGATGACACGGAGCCTCCACGTTGATCAGGTGAACAACATCGCTATAAGGAGTTTCCGGTCCCCCTTCTAGATACATCGGCCGCCAACTTTCTCGAAAGTGCCGCCTGTATGAGGGGTTAAGCGAAGAAGATCGTTGGCGGTTGGATTGGTTGGTGCCCAACTTTTGGCGAGTTCCGGGCAGAGGGTGATGTCAGTCGACTCACCCGAATACGTTCCGGCTCTCCCGCCCTCACCCTTCGCTCCATACCGAAACCGCAGCTACGGAAAGGCGGAAACTGGCAGAAGGGGCTAATGCCCGCTGGCCAGATGTATGGCGTGAGTGGCCGGAAGGCGGAGGGATTTCGCATACGGCGAGGCCACGTGGCCGGCGCTGGATGAGGTGGTGAGACGTCTGAGGAGCACGAGAGGCAAGACCGAGAGTCGGTGAAGACGTGCTGGGTGAGGCGCGCGACACGCCGAGCGTGGCGGGTGAGGTATCCGCCGGTGGGGCCCGCGATGGATGGGGCGGCGATGGGTGGGTCGATGGGTGAGGTCAGGTGGGTGAGGTCAGGTGGGTGGGGGGTCGGGTTCGCGGCCGGGGGTGAGGATGTTGAGTTTGTGGATGAGGAAGGTGAAGAGGAAGTAATAGACGGCGAAATAGGCGATTCCTATGAGGATGAGGAGGAATAGGTCGTGGGTGTTGGATTTGGTGGCGTTGAGGAGCATGTCTATGCCGCCGGCTGAGAAGCTGAAGCCCAGGCGGGTGCCCAGTGCCGCCGTCAGTGCCATGGCGATCCCGGTCAGCAGGGCGTGCACCACGAACAGCATCGGCGCCACGAAGATGAACGCGAATTCCACCGGTTCGGTGATTCCGGTGACGAACGCGGTCAAAGCACCTCCGACCATGATGCTCCCCACCGCCGCCCGCCGAGGGCTGGGCGCGGCCCGCCAGATGGCCAGCGCCGCCGCCGGGATCCCGAACATCAGGGCGGGAAAGAACCCGGTCATGAAGATCCCGGCCCCTTGCTGGCCGATGGCGTAGCACTTGAGGTCGCCCGCCGCGTGCACTCCGTTCACCGTGCACTCGGGGATGACGGTCCACACGATCGAGTTGATGAAGTGGTGCAGCCCGAGCGGGATGAGCAGCCGGTTGGCCACGCCGTACACGCCGGCTCCGATGGTCGAGTGGGTGGCCAGCCAGTCGCCGAAGCTGGTCAGCGCCTGCCCGATGGGCGGCCAGATGATCCCGATGAGTACTCCGAGCGCCAGTGCCGCCACCGCCGTGACGATGGGGACGAACCGCCGACCGCCGAAGAACGCCAGCCAGGTGGGCAACTTGATCCGGTAGTACCGCTGCCACAGCGTCGCCGCCAGCAACCCGATCAGGATGCCGCCGAGCACGCCCGTCGGCTGGGCGGAGGCCGCCTGGTTGATCACCTCCCTGCCGTCCGCGAGCGTCTGGGTGACCTTGGTGTGGACGGCCTCGCTGGACGACTCGAAGAACATCCGCCGGGTGACCTGGTCGAACACGAGGTACCCGACCACGGCGGCGAGCGCGGTGGAGCCGTCGGCCTTGCGCGCGAAGCCGATGGCGACGCCGACCGCGAACAGCAGCGGCAGGTTGTCGAACAGCGCCCCTCCGGCGGCGGCGAAGATCGCGGCCACCCGGTCGAGGAAGGCGTTGTCGGTACGCCCGAGCAGGTCGTCCTGGCCGAAGCGGAGCAGCAGACCGGCGGCGGGCAGCACGGCGATCGGCATCATCAGCGACCGGCCGACGCGCTGGAGCACGGCCAGCGTCGATGACCAGACGGACGGCCCGCCGCCGACCGTGGCGTCGCTCATGCCGGACCCCCGAACCGTGATCAGTTCACGGGGGATGCTCGGTATCTACCACGGCCTCCTCCACCGAAACCGCTCAGGGCACGGCCTCGCCGGAGTCCGGGTCGGGCTCGGGCTCGCGTCCCGGCGTCATGATGTTCAGCCGTTTGATCAGGAAACTGAAGACGACGTAGTAGATCGCCCCGTAGACGACGCCGATGAGCAGGATGCCCAGCAGGTTGTGCGTGTTGGACTTGCTGGCGTTGAGCACGAGGTCGAGCAGCCCGGCCGAGAACCCGAACCCGAGCTGCCCCCCGACCAGCATGGTGACCGCCATCGCCAGCCCGGTGAGTACGGCGTGCACCACGAACAGCACCGGCGCCACGAAGATGAACGCGAACTCGATCGGCTCGGTGATCCCGGTGACGAACGAGGCCAGCGCCGCCGACAGCATGATGCCGCCCACGGTGGGCCGCCGGTGCTCGGGCGCGGCCCGCCACATGGCCAGCGCGGCGGCGGGCAGCGCGAACATCATCACCGGGAAGAACCCGGCCATGAACTCGCCCGCGTTGGGGTCGCCGCCGAAGTAGCAGTTCCAGTCGCCGCCGAGGGTGCGCCCGCCGACGGAGCATTCGGGCACCACGTACCAGACGATGGAGTTGACGAAGTGGTGCAGCCCGAACGGCACGAGCAGCCGGTTGAACAGGCCGTAGAGGCCGGTGCCGAGCGGACCGGCGCCGGCCAGGGCCTCCCCGGCGTGCCCGATCCACTCGCCGAGGACGGGCCAGATCCACCCGATGAGCACGCCGAGGACCAGCGCCACGATGGAGGTGACGATGGGCACGAACCGGCGTCCGCCGAAGAACGCCAGCCAGGTGGGCAGCTTGATGCGGTGGTAGCGCTGCCAGAGCAGGGCGGTGACCAGGCCGATGAGGATGCCGCCGAGCACCCGCGTGGGGTTCTGCAGGCCGTAGTTGATGATCTCCTTGAATCCGCCGTCGGGGTCGACCTCCCGCAGCAGCACGGTGTCGCGGATGGCCGAGCCGAAGAACATCACCTTGGTCACCCGGTCGAACACGAGGTACCCGACCACGGCGGCGAGCGCGGTGGAGCCGTCGGCCTTGCGGGCGAAGCCGATGGCGACGCCGACGGCGAACAGCAGCGGCAGGTTCTGGAACAGGGCGTCGCCGGCGGCGGCGAGCACGTCGGCGACCTGTGCCATCCAGGCGAACCCGGCGACGTCGGCGAGGCCGCCGTGCTCGGCGCCGTTGGAGCCGAGCATGTCGGGCTGGCCGATGCGCACCAGCAGGGCGGCGGCGGGCAGGGCCGCGATGGGCAGCATGAGCGAGCGGCCCAGACGCTGGAGCACGCTCATCACGCGCGTGGGCAGCGAGGTGGTCTCGTTCACCGGGGCTGTCCTCCGGGGGGCTGGGGGGCGGGAGCGATCAGCCGCGCCTGGCCGGCATCTCCAGGATGGTGCGCAACTGGTAGCGGTCGGCGCGGTAGGTGGAGACGCCGAGTTCGGCGCAGACGCCGCCGGAGAAGGAGCGCCGCTGCAGGAGCAGGACCGCGCCGCCGCGGGGGAGCTTGAGCAGGTCGGCGTCGCTGGGGTCGGCGATGCCGCCGTCGATAGTCAGCTCGCCGGCGTCCATGACCAGCCCGTAGCGGGCTTCGAGGAGCTGGTACAGGGAGCGGCCGGACAGGTCGTGGTCGGCCAGGTCCGGTGCGAGGGACACGGGGATGTGCGCCCGCTCGATGGACAGCGGCTCACCGTCGGCGGTGCGCAGCCGTTCGATGAAGTGCACTTCCTCGCCTGGCTGGATGCCCAGCTCCTTGGCCAGGTGGGCGCTGGCGCGCACGATCCTGCGGTCGAGGTCGCGCGAGCCGGGCGTCATGCCGCGCGCCCGCATGTCGTCGGTGAAGGAGGTGAGCTGGAGCGCGAGCTCGATCTTGGGCCGGGCCACGAACGTGCCCTTGCCCGGTACGCGGTGCAGCCGTCCTTCGGAGACGAGGTGGTCGACGGCCTGGCGGACGGTCATCCTGGACAGGCCGAAACGCTGGCAGAGCTCGCGCTCGGACGGGATCGCCGCGCCGATGCTGAGCTCGTCGCTGTCGATGAGGTCCAGCAGGATCTCGCGGAGCTGGAAGTACTTGGGCACCGGGCTGTCCGGATCGATGTGCGCCACAGATCCTCCCCTCGATCTGACCTGGGCAATGAGCTATGGTTCGTACTGGTCTAGTCCGGACTAGACCACACGCCGGAAAACGGGGTCAAGTCCAGATGGTAACGATTTGAAGGATGAGCGCGAGATGACGACCAAGATGCGCAGCGAGATCGCCGAGCAGCCGGCCGCACTGCGAGCCACCCTCGACGCCCTGCTTCCCAGGATCGGCGAGGTGAAGGCGCTGGGCGAGCAGACCAGGCAACTCCTGTTCATCGCGCGCGGTACCTCCGACAACGCCGCAGTCTACGGCCGCTACCTGATCGAGGCGCACGCGGGACGGCTCGCCGCGCTGGCCGCCCCCTCGATCGCCACCACCTACAAGCGCAAGCTCGACCTCGACGGAGTCCTCGCGGTCGCGATCTCCCAGTCGGGCCGGACCGAGGAGATCGTCGAGACCCTCGCCTGGGCGAAGGACTGCGGCGCCAGGACGGTGGGCATCACCAACGGCGGCGAGGACAGCCCGCTGGCCCAGGCCGCCGACGTGGCGCTGGTCACGCTGGCCGGTGAGGAGAAGGCGGTCCCCGCGACCAAGACGTACACCACGCAGCTCGCCGCGCTCGCCGTACTCGCGCTGGGGCTCGGCGCCGACGTGGACGCCGCGGACCTGGACCGGGTGCCGGACGCGGTGGAGAAGCTGATCGCCGAGCCCGGTGACCTGGACGCGGTCGTCGAGGGACTGGCCGACAAGCCGGGCGTCGTGGTCTCCGGTCGCGGCCTGGCCTTCTCCACCGCGCTGGAGACCGCGCTCAAGCTCAAGGAGGCCTGCTACCTGCACGCCATGGGCCTGTCGTACGCGGACCTGCTGCACGGCCCGATCGCCGTCGTCGACGCCGACACCCCGGCGCTGCTGGTCGCTGCCGGCGAGGGGCCGACGCTGCAGGGCACGGTCGCGCTGGCCGAGCGGGTCACCGGCGCGGGCGCCGCGGCCTACACCGTGGGCGGCGGCGCGGCTCTGGCCAGGGCGGGTACGGCCGCGCTGAACGGTCCCGACCTGCCCGAGTGGGTCGCCCCCATGGGCCTGATCGTGCCCGGCCAGCTCCTCACCGAGGCCCTCGCCCGACGCCTGGGCATCGACCCGGACGCCCCGCGCGGTCTCAACAAGGTCACCCAGACGGACTGATCGGACCAGGTCGTTTAGCCTGGTCAGAGGACGACAAGGGAGGACGACATGGCGGCTGACGCCAACGCGCTCATTGCGGGGCTGGGCGGTGCGGACAACATCATCGAGATCGAGCCCTGCATCACCCGGTTGCGTACCGAGGTGCACGACGCGGCGAAGGTCGACCAGGCGGCGTTGAAGGCCGCGGGCGCGCACGGGGTGATGGCCACGGGCAATGTCGTCCAGGTCGTCGTGGGTCCGGAAGCCGACACGATCGCCAGCGACATCGAGGACATCATCGGCTGAGGCGCCGGTGGCGAGGGTGCTCGCCGCCGGCGCCTTGTCGCGGTATGGGGGGATCATGACCGAGCGCAGCGACCGAGGCAGGACACGGTGACCAGCGTTCTCGCCCCGGTCGAGGGGGCCGCGGTCGGGTTGTCGGCGGTCCCCGATCCGGTGTTCTCGGCGGGGATGGTCGGTCCGGGCACGGCGATCGACCCGTCGCGGGGACCCGGCCAGGCAGTGGCCCCGATAGCCGGAAAAATCATGAAGCTACATCCGCACGCCTATGTCATCGTGGGGGACGACGGCAAGGGGGTGCTGGTCCATTTGGGCATCGACACGGTCCAGCTCAAAGGGGAGGGGTTCCGGCTCCTGGCGGCCGAGGGGGACCGGGTCAGCGCCGGTCAGCCGGTCGTGGCCTGGGATCCCGCGGCGATCGAGGCGGGTGGACGCTCGCCGGTCTGTCCCGTCGTCGCGCTCGACGCCTCCGCCGGTTCGGTGACCGAGGTGGTCATGGGCGCGGTGCACGTGGGGGACGAGCTGTTCCAATGGGAGTAGACACCGCGCTGTTCGACCTCGACGGGACATTGATCAACAGTGAGCACCGCAGTCTGGCCATGTGGCAGATGCTGCTCGACAAGTACGGGATCGACTGCGACGTGCGGGTCTTCATGGGCCGCCGGAGCCGGGACGTACTGCCGGGCCTCATGCCGGGCCGGGACGTCGAGCAGCTGATCGCCGAGGTGTTCGGCTACGACGACCACCCGGACCTGCCCGAGATCGTGCCCGTCCCCGGCGCGGCCGAGCTGGTGCGCAAGGTCGCCGCGTACGGCTCGCCGATCGCCGTGGTCACCTCGTCCTGGCGCGACTGGGCCGAGGAGCGCCTGGTCCAGGTCGGCGTCCGCCACCTGGTGCGGACCATCGTCGCCGCCGAGGACGTCGACGAGGGCAAACCGCACCCCGCGGGCTTCCTGCTGGCCGCGAGCAGGTTGCGCGCCGACCCCGGCGACTGCGTCGTCTTCGAAGACTCACTGCCGGGGATTGTGGCGGCCAAGGCCGCGGGTATGAGGTGCGTGGGCGTGGCGACGGCCCACGCAGACGAGGAACTGGCGGGCGCCGATCTCGTGGTCGCAGATCTGACCGGGGTCGACTGGCCGCCCTTCACCTAGGTCCGGCTGGTCCGGACCGGTCATCCAAGGAGGAGCCCATATGGCCGAGCGCAAGGTCACCATCGTGGCGGAGGTCGGGCTGCACGCCCGCCCGGCGGCCACGTTCGTGCAGGCCGCGACCAAGGCGCCGATCGACGTCACGGTGGCCAAGCCGGGCGGCACGCCGGTGAACGCCAAGAGCATCCTGCAGGTGATGGCGCTCGACGTCCGCAAAGGCGAGATGATCGTGATCGCCGCCGAGGGCGAGAACACCGAGGAGCTCCTGGACCAGCTCGCCGCGATCGCGTCGGCGCCATGAGCCTGCGGGGGGTGGGAGCCAGCCAGGGAGTCGGCCACGGCCCCGTGTTCGTCCTGACCGCCGAGGTGCCCGAACCCCCCGAGGGCGCCACGTACACCGGCGACGCGGATCAGGAGAAGGCCCGCGCGCGGGCGGCGCTCGACGAGGTCGCGGGCGTGCTGGAGGGCCGCGGGCGTCAGGCGGGCGGCGCCGCCGAGGACGTGCTGAACGCCCAGGCGATGATGGCCCGCGACCCCGGCCTGCTGGTGGGCGTCGAGGCGCTGATCGACCACGGCACGGCCGCCGAGCGGGCCGTGTACGAGGCGTTCGGCAGGTATCGCAGCATGCTGGTCGGAACCGGCGGGTACATGGGCGAGCGCGCCGCGGACCTCGACGACGTCAGGGACCGCACGGTGGCGCTGCTGACCGGTCACCCGATGCACGGCGTGCCGCTGGACGCGCCGGAGCCGTTCGTGCTGGTGGCCAGGGATCTCGCGCCGGCCGACACCGCGCTGCTGTCGAAGGAGGTCGTGACCGCGTTCGTCACCGAGCGGGGCGGGCCGACCAGCCACACGGCGATCCTGGCCAGGGCCATGGGCGTGCCCGCCGTGGTGGCCTGCGCGGGGGCGACCTCGCTCGCGCCGGGCACGCTCGTCCTGGTCGACGGCTCCACCGGCGAGGTGCGGGTCGGGCCGACGGACGCGGAGGTGGCCGGCGCGACGGGCGCCGAGGCGGCCAGGCAGGAGAAGCTCGCCGCGGTGCGAGGCCCGGGGCGGACCGCCGACGGGCACTCGGTGCCGCTGCTGGCCAACGTCGGCGGCCCCGGCGACCTGGACGCGGCGCTGGCGCACGGGGCCGAGGGCGTCGGGCTCTTCCGCACCGAGTTCCTCTTCCTCGGCAGGAAGGCCGCGCCCACGCAGGACGAGCAGGTCGCGGCCTACCGCCCGGTCCTGGAGGCCTTCCCCGGCGCGACGGTCGTGGTGCGCACGCTCGACGCGGGCGCGGACAAGCCGCTGGCCTTCCTGCCCGCGCGGGAGCGGGAGCCGAACCCGGCGCTGGGCGAGCGCGGGCTGCGGATGTCCCGGCGCTTCCCCGAGGTGCTGGCGGACCAGCTCGCGGCGCTGGAACGGGCGGTGGCGGGCACGGCCGCGCGGCTGCACGTGATGGCGCCGATGGTGGCGACCGCCGAGGAAGCCGCGTGGTTCACGGAGGCGTGCCGTACGGCGGGGCTGGCGGCGGCCGGGGTGATGATCGAGATCCCCGCGGCGGCGATCCGGGCCCGGGATCTGGCCGAGCACGTCGACTTCTTCTCCATCGGGACCAACGACCTGGCCCAGTACCTCTTCGCCGCCGACCGCGAGATGGCGGAGCTGAGCGCGCTGCACGACGCCTGGCAGCCCGCGCTGCTCGACCTGGTCGCCGCGGCGGCTGGGGCGGGGCGGCCGTGCGGGGTGTGCGGGGAGGCGGCGGCCGATCCGGCGCTGGCGTGCGTGCTGGTGGGGCTGGGGGCGACGGCGCTGTCGATGAGCGCTTCGGCGCTGCCTGCCGTACGGGCGGCGCTGGCCGGGCACACCACTGAGCAGTGCCGGCTCGCCGCGGCGGCGGCCAGGTCGGCGAAGGACGCGGCGACGGCCAGGCAAGCGGCCCGCGCCCACCTGCCGGGGCTCGCGGACCTCGCGCTGTGACGCGAGATCGCAGCGTTTGGTCGTGAGCACGGATAACTTGGGTGTCATGGCGCGTGGCATTCGTACGGCAGGGCTTCTGGCGGTGGCGACCGCTCTGGTGGCATGCGGCGGCGGGGCGGGAGGAGCGGCGGCGCCGTCCGGCGTCGCGGCCCCGCCACCTCCGGCGAGCACCCCGGCGAGCAAGCCGCCCTCCGCCGTCCCGGGCGGCGGCGTCCGCCAGGTCCTGGCGAAGCTGACCGTCAAGGAGAAGGTCGGCCAGCTCTTCATGCCCGTCGTGTACGGCACGACCGCCGCCACCGTCTCCGGCGAGAACCAGGCCAGGTTCGGCGTGAACACCCCGGCCAAGGTCGTCGAGAAGTACCACCTGGGCGGGGTGATCCTCTTCCCGCAGAACATCAAGACCGCTGCCCAGGTCGTCGGCCTCACCAACGGCCTGCAGAAGGCGTCCCCCAAGGTGCCGCTGATCATCGCCACCGACCAGGAGAACGGCCTGGTGTCGCGGATGTCGGCGCTGGTCACCCCGCTGCCGGGCGCCTCGGTCGTCGGCGCCACCCGCGACCCGGCGCTGGCCCGCGCGGCGGCGAGGGCCACCGGCGCCGAGCTGAAGGCGCTGGGCGTCAACCTCGACTTCGCGCCCGTCGCGGACGTCAACATCAACCCGAGGAACCCGGTCATCGGCAAGCGCGCCTTCGGCGACGACCCGGCCAAGGTGTCGAAGATGGTCGCCGCGTCGGTGAAGGGCTTCCACGACGCGGGCGTGGCCAGCACCGCCAAGCACTTCCCCGGCCACGGCGACACCAGCGTGGACAGCCACACCGGGCTGCCGGTGATCAAGCACACCCGGCAGCAGTGGAACACGCTGGACGCGCCGCCGTTCAAGGCGGCCATCGGCGCGGGCGTCGACGCGGTGATGAGCGCGCACATCGTGATGCCGAAGCTCGACTCCTCGGGCGACCCCGCCACGCTGTCCAGGACCGTCCTGACCGGGCTGCTGCGCGAGCGGCTCGGCTTCGACGGGGTGATCTCGACGGACGCGCTGAACATGGGCGGGGCGCGGACGAAGTACAGCGACGGCGAGGTCGCGGTGCGGGCCGTACTGGCGGGGGCGGATCTGCTGCTGATGCCGCAGGACTTCCCCAAGGCCTACGACGCGGTGCTGGCGGCGGTGAAGTCGGGCCGGATCTCCGAGGCCAGGCTCGACCAGTCGGTGACCCGCCTGCTGAAGCTGAGGGACAGGCGGGGCTTCCTGCGCGAGGCGCCGGTGGCCTCGGCGGCCGAGGCGGCCCGCGTGCTGCGCTCGGCGGAGCACCGCAGGCTGGCCGCCCGGATCCTGCGGGAGAGCCGTTAGTGGCCCGGCTCCGTGAACACGGAAAGGCGCTCTATCGACCGCTATTTCAGAGCCAATAATGAGATTCTGGGACAACCGCCCTCTCCTCTAATCTGGAACCTGTTCCTAGTGAGGAGTGTCTGGATGGTCAAGGGTCTGCTGATCGACTGGGGTGGCGTGCTCACCACCAACCTGTCGGACTCGATCGCCGCGTGGATCGCGGCCGACCGCATCGACGACGCCCACTACCGCGAGGTGATGCGCGAGCTGGTGCGGGCCGCCTACGGCGGGGAGACGGAGAACGTCGTCCACGCCTTGGAGCGCGGCGAGATCAGCGCCGCCGCGTTCGAGCGCGACCTGGCCGCCAGGCTGCGCACGGTCGACGGCGCGCCGCCGGTCGCCGACGGGCTGCTGGTGCGGATGTTCGCCGGGTTCGAGCGCGTCGACGCGATGTACGACATGCTCAGGGACGTCCGTACGGCCGGCCTCAGGACCTGCCTGCTCTCCAACTCCTGGGCCAACGAGTACCCGCGCGAAGACTGGGACGAGGTCTTCGACGGCGTCGTCATCTCCGGCGAGATCGGCATGCGCAAGCCGGAGCCTCGCATCTTCGCCCACGCCCTCGGGGTGATCGGCCTGCCGGGCGAGCAGTGCGTGTTCGTCGACGACATCGAGGCCAACCTCACCGCCGCCGGCGAGTTCGGCATCACCGGAATCCTGCACCAGGACCCCGACACGACCATCACAGAGCTGGAGTCTCTGCTCCGGCTGCCGCTGCGGCGGGCATGATGGTGCTCTTGTTTGCCGTGAAAGGTGCCTGATGCGCGTCTATCTGCCGACCACGCTTCCCCTGCTGGCCCGGGCGGTCTCCGCGGGAAAGCTGGGCCCGGCCCCGCTGACCGGCTTCGCGGTGACCCCCGCGCTGGTCGAGTGGTACGCCTCGGGTGACACCGAGGAACTGGAGTACGTCGCGCTGACCGAGGCGGCCCGCGCCTCGCTGCGGATGCTGGCCGCCGACCGCGCCGACGGCGTCGAGGCCGCCCCCCGCCGGGTGGTGGTCGCCGCCGAGGTGCCCGACGACGCGCTGATCATGAGCGCCGACCTGGACGAGCGGGCCAGGGTACGGCTGACGGACTCGGTCCCGCTGGCCAAGGTCGCCTCCGTGCACGTCGACGACGAGTACGCCGCGGCCGACATCGAGGCGGCGCTGGCCGCGCTGCCGCAGGCCGACGCGGGTGACGACGACGCCAGGTTCACCGTGGACGGCGCCGAGGCGCACGAGCTGATGTGGTTCGCCACCCAGGAGATTCCTGACATTCTCGGCCAACGCTGATGTTAACAGCGGGTTAAGTCGCTAGCGGGGACATGGAGACCGTTCCTAAGATCGTCGGGACCTGATCAAGACCCGAAGGAGTCGGTTCCAGTGAAGATCCGAGTAGTCGCGACCGCGGTCGCGTCCATCGGACTGGCCCTGTTCACGGCGACCCCCGCGAACGCGCACGCCTACGACCACAAGGACCCCTACTCCAAAGGCTGCGGCAACTCCGCCCGCGCGGTGCGCAGTGCCCCGATCAAGAGCGTCGCGAACGGCCAGGTGGGCACCGTCAAGCTCATGTGGTCGAGCAAGTGCAAGACCAACTGGACCGAGATCACCACGGCCAGCTCGGTGCGCGGCACCGTCACGGTCTACACCGACCGCGGTTACGACCGCTTCTCCTTCAAGCCGGGCAACGGCGGGCGGCACTGGGGCAACATGATGTACGCCCCCGGCATCTGCGCGCACGCCGTGACCCATGTGTCGTGGGGTGGCGGCAACGGCGGCCAGAACGGCAGCGGCGCGACCCGCAAGGCCTGCGGCTGACCCCAGCCGTCCAGGGCAGGGGGGCGTGGCGCGCCGGATGACCGGCCGGCTCGCTACGCTTTCCCTGATATGACAAAGCACATCGTGTGGGACTGGAACGGCACCCTCTTCCACGACATCGACGCGGTCGTCGGCGCGACCAACGAGGTGTTCAAGCCGTACGAGCTGCCCCTGCTGACCGCCGACGACTTCCGTGCCGTCTACACCAGGCCCATCTGGCTGGCCTACGAGCGGCTGCTCGGCCGCGCCCTGCACGAGGGCGAGTGGGAGCGGCTCGACGAGGGCTTCCACGACAGCTACTACCGCCTGATGGCCGCCTGCGCGCTGGCCGCCGACGCGGGCACGGTGCTGGCGACCTGGCCGGGCACCCAGTCCCTGTGCTCCATGGCGCCGCACGACCAGTTGCTGCCGGTGGTCGCCCGCTTCGGCATCGACGGTCACTTCGCGCGGGTCGACGGGCTGGTCGGCCTGCCCGGCGGGGAGAAGGCCGAGCACCTGGCGGCGCATGTGGCCGCGCTCGGCGTCGATCCGGCCTCCGTGCTGGTGGTCGGCGACAGCGTCGACGACGGCTTCGCGGCCAGGCACGTCGGGGCCAGGGCGGTGCTCTACGCCGGTGGCATGACTCCCAGAGCCGAGCTGGAGACGGTCGGGGTGCCCGTGGTGGACACCCTGACCGAAGCGCTCAATTATGCCTAAATCACCCGGGTTTTCGGTGATCGGGGCGCGGTAGCCGTACCCTGGCCCAGAAGCTGTCGGGAGGCCGCCATCAAACGCCTTGTGCTCTGGAACATCGACCTCACCCTCGTCGATGTCGCGATCGTCACCAGGGACGCCTACGCCGAGGCGTTCCGCCTGGTCACCGGGCGTCCGCTGGTCAAGCTGGCGCCCGCCATGGGGCGGCCGGACTCGGAGATCGTCTTCGAGACGCTCGCCGTCAACGGCATCCCGGCCGAGGACGACCATCTGCCCCGGTTCCTTTCCGCGCTGGCCGTCGCGTTCGCCGACCGGCGCAGGCGGCTGACCGGCGAGGGCCGGATGATGGCCGGGGCCAAGGACGCGCTCAAGGCGGTCGCCAGGCTCGACGGCGTCGTGCAGTCCGTGCTCACCGGGACGATCAAGGGCAACGCCGTGCACAAGCTCAAGGCGTTCGGGCTCGACAAGCACATCGACTTCGACCTCGGCGGCTACGGCGAGGAGGTCTACCCGAAGGCGACGCTGCTGCAGGTGGCGCAGGGCCGGGCCAGGCAGCGGCACGGCATCCCGTTCACCGCCGCCAACACCGTGCTGATCGGCGACTCCGCGCGCGACGTGCAGGCGGCCAGGATCGGCGGGGCAGGCATGATCGCGGTGGCCTCGGGGCGCTCGACGGTGGCCGAGCTGCGCGAGGCGGGCGCCGACATCGTGCTGCCTGACCTGTCCAACGCCTCCGAGGTGGTCGCGGCGGTCGCCGGTCTCACCTCACCGGTCGGCCGCAAGGCCGGCTAGGAAGCGCGCGGCCACCGGAGCCGCCACGGCCGAGCCCGCGCCGCCGCCCTCCACGATCACGGCGAAGGCCAGGTCGCCCCGGTAGCCGATGAACCAGGAGTGCGCCGGGGGTTCCTTGCCCGAGCCGTACTCCGCGGTTCCGGTCTTGCCCGCCGTACCCTGCGGGAAGCTGACCGCGTGGGCCGTGCCGTCGGTGACGACGGCCGGCATGAGTGTGCGCAGCGCGCGGACCACGTTCGCCTCCAGCTCGCGCGGCTTGGAGCCGCCCGCGGGCACCAGGTCGGCGGCGACCAGCCGGGGCGGGCGCCAGGTGCCGTCGGAGATCGCCGCCGCCACCGCCGCCATGTTCAGCGGGCTGGCCAGCACCCGGCCCTGCCCGATCGAGGCCGAGGCCAGGTCGGTGTCGTCCTTCGGATCGGGATACTGCGCCCGTACGGCGGGCACGCCCGGCATGATCGGCGCCCCGAACCCGAAGCTCGCGGCCACCTCACCGAGCCTGCCGCCGCTCAGCTCCGCCACGCCCATCGCGCCGAACGTGGTGTTGCACGAGTGCGCGAAGGCGTCGCGGAAGGGCAGCGTGCCGTAGTCGTGGAACCCGGCGTTGTGGAAGGGGAAGCCGCCGATGTTCTGCTCGGCCGGGCAGGTGACCGTCTGGCCCGGCTTCACCCCGTCGGCCACCAGCGCCGAGGCGGTCACCACCTTGAAGGTGGAGCCCGGCGGGTAGCTGCCGAGCAGCGCCCGGTTGAACCCGCCCGGCTTGTTGACGGCGGCCAGGATCTCGCCGGTCGACGGCCGCAGCGCGACCAGCGAGGCGGGCTTGCTCACCTGGTCGAGCGCGGCGGCCCCCGCCTGGTGCACCCGCAGGTCGATGGTGGTCTCCAGCGGCTTGCCCTCGGTGGCGCCCTCGCGGGCCATCGTCTTGATCAGCAGATCGCCTTCGAGCAGGTTGACCCTGGAGGACGCGCCGCCGGTCAGGCGGGCCGCGTAGGTCTCCTTCAGTCCCTCCACGAGCTGCTGCACCGAGCCCGGAGTGGCCGGGGTGTCGATGCGGGTGCCGTCGGCGGCCGTGATCGCGGCCGTCGTCGGCTTCTCCGTGACCAGCTTCAGTGTGCGGTTCGCGCGCAGGTCGGGGTGGATGCTCTCGGGCGTCCACCGGACCCGCCAGGTGCGCTCGTGCTCGACCAGCCGTAGCGAGCCCTCGTACGACCACTCGACGGGTCCGGTGAGCTTGGCCTCGAACCTGACCACGGTCGCGTCGTCGCCACTGGCCGACGCGCCCGTCTCGAAGGAGGCGCCGCTCAGCTTGAGCCCGGTGCGCACGCGTTCGTGGACACTGTCGAAGTCCTTCGGCGGTTCGACGGTCAGCGCCCGCATGGCCGCGTAGTCCCGCCGCCCCCACGCGGCGAGGTAGTCGGCCGCGGTCTCCTCGGCCGACCCCGGGGTACGCAGCAGGTAGACCACCCCGGCCGCGGCGAGCACCGGAACCAGTACGCCCGCCCCGATGAGCAGGCCCTTCTTCCGTCCTCGGCGGCGAACCGGCCGTTCCGAGCGCAGATGTGAGAACTCGTCATGCATTCGTGCCCCCTTGAGATGCCCCAAGAGCAGACCAGAGGCTACCAACCCATGTCCAATACGGATATCACCAGATCATCCATATAAATCTGGATATAGTTACTGGTCGTGGACCTGATCCGACACCTGCGCTACTTCGCCGTCGTCGCCGAGGAGCTCCACTTCGGCAACGCCGCGATCCGCCTCGGCATGGCCCAGCCGCCCCTCAGCCAGCGGATCAAGCGACTGGAGGAGGAGCTCGGCGTGCGGCTGTTCGACCGCTCGGCCCGCCAGGTCAGGCTCACCGAGGCGGGCCGCCTGCTGCTCGGCGAGGCCCGCGAACTCGTCGCCCGATCCGACCGGCTCCGCGACCTGGTACGGCAGCGCGCCACCCGCGTCCTGAAGGTCGGCGTACCACCCGACCTGGGCCCGTCCGTCATCGCCGCCCTGCTCTCCGGCTTCCGCGAACGCGAGCCCGACGTCCGGCTGCTCCCGGTCGAGATCTGGACCGCCGACCAGATCGGCGCGCTCACCGACGGCACCATCGACGCCGGCGTCGTACGCCACCCGGCCACCGCCCCCGGGCTGCACTTCGGGCAGAGTCTCGTGCACACGCCCGGCGTGCTGCTGGCCGAGGACGACCCCTTGGCCGCCGGCCCCTCCGTCCATCTCGCCGACCTGATCGGCCGCGAGCTGCTGCTCTTCCCCAAGGAGGGCGAGCCGGGCGCGCACGCCGAGACGCTGGCACAGTGCCGCGCCGGCGGGTTCGTCCCGGCGGCGGTGCATCATGGGATCGGCCTCGGGCTGGTGCTCGCCGGGTCGGCGGTCGCCTTCGGCAGTGAGCCGTCGCTGCCGGGCGTACGCCTGCGACCGCTGCTCGGGACCCCGATCGAGTGGCGGGTGTCCACGGCGTGGCGGACGCCGACGCCCGAGGTGGAGACCTTCTGCGCGGTCGCCGCGCACGAACTGAAGGAGAGGGCAGGGATGAGGGACGAGGGCGCCGCGCCCGCGCGGCGGGTCAGCCGGCGCCCCGCGATGGGATTCCTGGCATGAGCACGCTCGACCTCGGGCCGGTGTTCAGGTGGGCGGGCGTCACCGGCCGGCTGCACGCCGTCGACCTCGACTCCGGCCGGCAGGTCGGCCACGGCGCCGACGAGCCGGTGCCGACCGCGTCGGTGTTCAAGGTGCCGCTGCTGGTGGAGCTGGCCAGGCAGGCCGACGCGGGGCTGGTCGACCTGGCCGAACGGGTCACCGTCACCGCCGAGGACCGGGTCTTCGGCCCCACCGGCGTGTCGGCGATGACCGACGACGCGACGCTGTCCCTGCGCGACCTGGCCTACCTGATGATCTCGGTGAGCGACAACACCGCCGCCGACGTGCTGCTGGCTCGGGTCGGGATGGCCGCGGTCAACGCGATGCTCGCGGACTTCGGGCTGGAGGGCAGCCGCGTGACGCAGAACTGCCGGGACCTGTACACCAGCATGTCCGAGGACGCCGGGGGCGAGTGGCCGTTCACCGAGCCCGAGCAGCTCGCCCGGCTGCGCGTGCTCGACCCCGCCCGCACCAACCGCAGCACGCCCGGGGAGATGACCCGGCTGCTCGGCCTGATCTGGCGCGACGAGGCCGCCCGTCCCGAGTCCTGCGCGTGGATGCGCGGCCTGCTCGGGCTGCAGGTGTGGCCACACCGGCTGGCCTCCGGGTTCCCGTACGACGACGTCGAGGTCAGCGGCAAGACCGGCACGCTGCCGACGCTGCGCAACGAGGTGGGCGTGGTGGAGTACCCCGACGGCGGCCGGTACGCGGTCGCGGTCTTCACCCGCGCCTTCAGCACCGTCATGAACCAGCCACGCGCCGACGCGGTCATCGGCACCAGCGCCCGTATGGCGGTGGAGCACCTGCGCGGGTAGCGGGTTGTGTGGGCGGCGATGATGACTTTCCACCTGGTCGGCGCAAGGATGGGGCACATGGTTGCTGAGGGTGCGCTGCTGTGGGAACCGTCCGCCGAGGACGTCGCGAACGCGAAGATCAGTCGATACTTCGAGTGGCTCGGCCGGGCCGGAGCGAGCTACCAGGAGGTGTGGCAGTGGTCGGTCGACGACCCCGCCGCGTTCTGGGCCTCGATCTGGGACTACTTCGGCGTGGTGGGCGAGCGCGGCGACGGGCCCGTCATGACGGGGACGATGCCCGGCGTCGAATGGTTCGCCGGGGCGCGGCTCAACTACGCGGAGAACGCGCTGCGGCGTACCGAGGGCACCGCGCTGGTCTTCAGGTCCGAGGACGGCACCCGGACCACGATGTCCCGCGCCGAGCTGCGCGAGGAGGTCGCCAGGGTCAGGGCGGGGCTGGTCAGGCTCGGCGTCGGCAAGGGCGACCGGGTGGCCGGCTACCTGCCCAACATCCCGCAGGCGCTGGTCGCCTTCCTCGCCACCGCCTCGCTCGGCGCGATCTGGTCGGCGGGCTCGCCCGACTTCGGGGTGCCCAGCATCGTCGACCGCTTCAAGCAGATCGAGCCCAAGGTCCTGATCGCGGTCGAGGAGTACGTCTACAACGGCAGGACCTACGACAGGTCGGCCGCCGTGCAAGAGATCGCCGCCGAGCTGCCCACGCTGCGGGCCACCGTGGTGGTCGGCGCGGACTCCTGGGCGGAGCTGCGGGCCGAGGCGGCGCCGCTGGAGTTCGAGCGGGTGCCGTTCGGCCATCCGCTGTGGATCCTGTACTCCAGCGGCACCACCGGCCTGCCCAAGCCGATCGTGCACGGGCACGGCGGCGTCGTGCTCGAACACCTCAAGTCGCTCTCCTTCCACCAGGACCTCGGCGAAGGGGACGTGTTCCTCTGGTACACCACCACGGGCTGGATGATGTGGAACTACCTCATCGGCGCGCTGCTGGTGGGGGCCACGCCCGTGCTGTACGACGGCGCGGCGACGCATCCGACGACCGACGCGCTGTGGCGGATGGCGGCCGAGGAGGGGGTCACCTATTTCGGTACGGGCGCGCCGTATATCATCGCCTCGATGAAGGCCAAGGTGCGGACGGAAGGGCTGGGCGCGCTCAGAGGGGTCGGGTCCACCGGGTCGCCGCTGCCGCCCGAGGGGTTCGCATGGGTGGCGGAGGTGCTGCCGGGGGTGCCGCTGGGGTCGTTCTCCGGCGGGACCGACGTGTGCACCGGGTTCGTCGGGGCGGCGCCGCTGCTGCCGATCCGCGCCGGGGTCATCCCGTGCCGGTCGCTGGGCGCCCGGGTGGAGTCCTTCGACCCGGCGGGCGCGCCGGTCGTGGGCGAGGTGGGCGAGCTGGTGCTGACCCAGCCGATGCCGTCCATGCCGGTCATGTTCTGGAACGACCCCGGCGGTTCCCGCTACCAGGACAGCTACTTCGCCGAGTACCCGGGAGTGTGGCGGCACGGCGACTGGATCAAGATCAACGAGGACGGCAGCTGTGTCATCTACGGCCGCTCCGACTCCACGCTGAACCGCGGCGGCGTCCGCATGGGCACCAGCGAGTTCTACCGGGTCGTCGAACGCTTCGAGGAGATCGCCGACAGCCTGGTGATCGACACCGGACGACTCGGCCAGGAGGGTCGGCTGCTCCTCTACATCAGCATGACCGACGACGCGGAACTCAACGACGACCTGGTGCGCAGACTCCGCACCGCACTGCGCGAGGAACTCTCCCCCCGCCACGTCCCGAACGAGATCATCCAGGTCCCCGGCATCCCCCGCACCCTGTCCGGCAAGAAACTGGAGGTCCCGGTCCGCAAGATCCTCCTCGGCACCCCCGTCGACCAGGCCGCCAACCCGGACGCCATGTCGAACCCAGAGGTCCTGCAGCACTTCAAGCCGTAGAAGTATGGTTATAAGAAGTCCACTTCTTATAACCATACTTCCATGGGGCGTTCTGTGATCAAGAAGCCGGAGCGGGTCTTCGCACGCGACGAGGAGTGGGCCGCGCTGGTGGAGTTCGCCACCAGCCCGGCGAACGAACTGCGACTGGGCATCGTCAGCGGGCGCCGCCGGCAGGGCAAGACGTTCCTGCTCCAGGATCTCGCCGAGGCCGTCGGGGGCTTTCACTTCGTCGCGGTGGAGGCGACCGAGCGGGACGCGCTGCGACAGTACGGCATCGCGCTGGCGGCCCATCTCGAGGTGGGCGGCCAGCTCACCTTCGCCAACTGGGACGAGGCGATCGGGTACACCCTGGACCGATGCGCGGACCGGGTGGTCATCATCGACGAGTTCCCCTACCTGATCAGGAGTTCGCCGTCCCTTCCCTCGATCCTGCAGCGAGAGGTCGACGCGAGGGGGGAGGGCAGGGGCCGGGGGAGGCTGCTGCTCTGCGGGTCGGCGATGTCGGTGATGGGCGGACTGCTGGGCGGGCAGGCCCCGTTGCGGGGACGGGCGTCGCTCGAACTCGTGGTCCAGCCCTTCGACTACCGGACCGCCGCGCGTTTCTGGAACCTCGGCGATCCACGGCTCGCCGTCCTCGTCCACGCGATCGTGGGCGGCACGCCCGCGTACCGGAAGCGTTTCGTCGACGATGACTCGCCTTCCTCGCTGGAGGCGTTCGACGACTGGGTGGTTCGACGGGTGCTGAGCGGGCGCGCACCCCTCCTGCGGGAGGCGCGCTACCTGCTCTCGAACGAGAGTGACGTCCGGGACGAGGCCCTGTACCACGCGGTCCTCGGAGCGATCGCGGCCGGGAACAACCGCAGGGGCAACATCGCGTCGTACATGGAGCGCAAATCCACGGATATCGCCCACCCACTGGCCGTCCTGGAGGACTGCCGGCTGATCCAGCGGCAGGACGACGCCCTGAACAAGGGAAAGCCGCACTTCCGCATCGTGGAGCCGCTGATCACGTTCTACGAGTCGGTGATCCGGCCCTCCTGGACGCGGCTGGAACTCGGGCACGCGGCCGAGACCTGGCGCGACTCCCGCTCGCGTTTCCTCTCACAGGTCGTGGGCCCGCACTTCGAGAGCCTGTGCCGGGAGTTCGCGATGCGGGCGGAGGCGAGCACCTTCGGCGGTTTCGCCGGTGAGGTCTCCGCCGGAACGGTCGCGAGATCCATCGAGATCGACGTCGTCGTCCTGTCCCCCTCCTACGCGAACGAGAAGCGCCGCCTGCTCTCCCTCGGCGAGTGCAAGTGGGGTGAGGTCATGGATCCGGGCCACCTCGCCCGGCTGCGCGACGCCCGCGACCTCATCCATATGAAGGGCTACGACACCCGCGACACCGTACTGGCCTGCTACAGCGGGGCGGGCTTCGACGAGCGTCTGCGGCAGGAGGCTCGGCGGGATCCTCGCGTGCTGCTCGTCGACCTTGACCGCCTCTACGGCTGAGCGCCTCAGAATCCCTGGGGGAGGCGGAACAGGCGGTCGGGATCGTAGGCGGACTTGATCGCGGCGAGGCGGGGGGCGTTGCGGCCGTAGTACGCCTCGCGCCAGCCGGTCAGATCCGGGTCGATGTAGTTGACGTAGGCGTGGTCGCCCAGGTGGGGGGCCATGTCGCCGTGGATGCGGCGCAGCCAGGAGCGGTCGGCGCCCTGGGCGTAGTACTGCACGCTGAACAGGGCCTCGCGGTGCGGGAAGGCGGTCGCGTCCGGGGCCACCCGGCCCACCGCGCCGCCGAGCGCGTCGAGCAGTACGGCATGCCGCCCCGCCCGCCCCACCCCGGCGACCAGCGCCCGCACCGCTTCGCCCGACAGCTTGCCGTACCCGAGGTGGGACTTGGCGCTGAAGGTGGTGCGGGGGATCTGGCGGCACTGGGCGACCGTCGAGCAGCCCGCCATGGTCAGCATGGCCGACCGGTAGGACATGGTCCGCACGGAGCGGGAGGAGGCCGGGCCGATCCTGCTCACCAGCGGCGCGAGCAGCCGTTCGCACGCCTGCCTGCCGCCCAGGTAGAGGCCGCTGACCACCACGTTCAGGGTGTCGCGTTCGCGGCCCAGACGCAGGGTGGACCAGAGGGCGTCCGGCGCCGACGGTCCCCACGACTGCCAGGCGCGGACGGCCGCGCCCGCCTTCGCCCACGGCCAGCGCAGGAGGAAGACGGTCACGTCCTGGACGGGATGGGTGCGGAAGGTGAAGGAGACGGCCACGCCGACATTGCCGCCGCCCCCGCCCCGGCACGCCCAGAACAGCCCGGCGTGGTGGTCGGCGTCGCAGGTGAGCACCCGCCCGTCGGCGGTGACGACGCGGACCGACTCCAGGGTGTCGCAGGTCAGGCCGTACTTCCTGGACACCACCCCGATCCCGCCGCCCAGTGTCAGGCCGCTCACGCCGACGGTCGGGCACGAACCCGCCGGGATGCTCACCCCGTGCGCCGCCAGCTTGTCGTAGACGTCGATCAGCTTGGCCCCGGCGCCCACGGTGGCCCGGCCCGCGCGGTAGGCCACGGTGTTCATCCTGGACACGTCCACCACCAGGCCCTTGCCGGTGGACCAGCCCGCGTAGGAGTGGCCGCCGGAGCGCGCGGTGACCGCCACGTTCGACCGCCGGGCGAAGGCCAGGCACTCGGACACGTCCGCGGGCGTCGCGCAGTAGGCCACCCCCGACGGCCTGATCCCGTCGAAGGCCGGGTTGTACAGGCGCCTGGCCGCGTCGTAGCCGCTGTCGCCGGGACGGACCAGCCGCCCGCGCAGCCCTCGGCCGAGCTCTGCCCAGTCGGGTGGCGGCGCGCCGAACGTGGTCGTCAGCGGCGCGAGCGCGGAGGCGCGGAGAAAGTCACGGCGGTCCATGGTCAGTGAGACGGACGATCATTCGACCGGGTTGGTCACATTCGCGTCACTCATCTCGCCACCTCGGGCGTCATCGCATGAGACGAGATAGTCAGAGATGACTGGAGTTATCGGAGTGGCCACCGGAGTGATAACGAAGGTGCAAAGATGTGCTCCGTGCCAGGTCATCTCCATGACGGGTTCGAGTGTGGGCGTGGCTCCTCACCGTGTCCCGCCGCATAGTCCTCGACGGCCGCCGCCGCAGCCATCGAACAGACTCATCCGCGAAACCGTACGATCAGTGAGGCGGGGATCCCGCCGGGAGCCGCAGGAGGTCCCCGAACTGCTGGATGACCTGAAACGGCACCCTTCCGCCTCCGAAGACCACCCCCCATGACGATGCCACGTTGACGTGCGTCTGCTTTTCGGGTGGTATCGGGTACGGCGAAGCATGCGCCCGCCCGTGACGAGCGGGCGATTGGGGGAGGTGCCAGGTGGGGGTGACAACCGCGCCTGAGGGCGACGGTCGGCACAAGCGCGCTACAAGCGACCCCCTGAAGCGCGACCGGCACAAGCCGCGGACGCGGGACGCCGGACTCGCCGGGCCGACCTGGCGACTCGCCGAACCGGCGCTGTGGGATGCTTGTCTCACCGCCCTCTCCCAGCGCGCCCTGCCGGTCTCCGAAGAGGAGACCACGGGTTCGCTGCCGGACGTGGCGAGGGACCGCGGGCCGTACGACGGCCGGTGGCAACTGGCCGGAGACCTGCTGACGCACGACGAGACCCGCGCGCCGCGGCGGACGCGGCACGCGCAGACGGCCGCGCGGCAGGTCGGCACCAAGTCGGGCACAGGTGGCCCGACCGGCGCGCCCTCCCTCAGGGGCAGGACGCGCCCACAACGCTTCCCCAAGCTGTGGGAACTCAGAGGCTGGCGATGACCAGCCGCGAATATGGCAAACCCTCACAAAGGAGTGAGAGCGAAATGCCGCTCGACGAGGCCAAGGACGAGCTGCTCCAGAGCGCAGCACAGACATGCGCCGTGAGCAGTGATCATGTGAGCCCCGAGGAGGCGCTGGACTTCCTGCGGGTCTACTACCGGCACGTCGCGCCAGAGGACCTCCTCGACCGCAACCCGGTCGACGTGTACGGCCCCGCCATGTCGCACCGCCAGCTCGCGGAGGTGCGCCCCCAGGGCCGGGCGATGATCCGGGCCTTCAGCCCCACGGTGGAGGAGCACGGCTGGGACTCCGGCCACTCCGTGCTCGAGATCGTCACCGACGACATGCCGTTCCTTGTCGACTCGGTGTCGATGGAGCTCGACCGGCACGGCCTCGGCACCCACCTGATCGTCCATCCGCAGATGCGGGTGCGCCGCGACATGACCGGCAAGCTCCTCGGCAAGGGCCAGGAGGACATCACCGGGCAGACGATCGTCGAGTCGTGGATGCACATCGAGATCGACCGGCAGTCCGACCCGGCCATGCTCAAGCAGCTCGAAGCCGATCTGCAGCGGGTGCTGCAGGACGTGCGGTACGCGGTCGAGGACTTCGCGAAGATGCGGGCGCTCGCCGTACAGACCGCCGAGGATCTGTCGGTCAACCCGCCGCCGCTGGAGCCCGCGGAGGTCGAGGACAGTCTCGACCTGCTGCGCTGGCTCGCCGACGGGCACTTCACCTTCCTCGGCTACCGGGAGTACCGCCTGGAGCACACCGACGACGGCGACACGCTGCGGGCCGTGGCCGGCGCCGCCTTCGGCATCCTGCGCGACGACCGGGTGGGATCGGACAGTTTCTCCTCGCTGCCCCCGGAGCTGCGGGCCAAGGCGCGCGAGAAGCAGATGCTGATCATCACCAAGGCCAACTCGCGCGCCACCGTGCACCGGCCCGCCTACCTGGACTACGTGGGCGTGAAGCTGTTCTCGCCCGACGGCGAGGTGGTCGGTGAGCGGCGCTTCCTCGGGCTGTTCACGCACGTCGCCTACAACGAGTCGATCGCCAGGATCCCGGTGCTGCGCCGCAAGCTGGCCGAGGTGCTGGACAAGGCGGGCCTGACCGCCGACAGCCACGACGGCAAGGACCTCATCGAGATCCTGGAGACCTTCCCGCGCGGCGAGCTGTTCCAGACCCCGGTCGAGGAGCTGCTGCCGATCGCGCTCGGCGTGCTGCGGCTGCGCGAGCGCAAGCAGGTCAAGCTGTTCCTGCGCCGCGACGACTACGGCCGCTACATCTCCTGCCTGATCTACCTGCCGCGCGACCGCTACACCACCAAGGTCCGGCTGCGCATGCAGGAGGTCCTGCTCAGGGCGCTCGGCGGCACCGCCCTCGACTACAGCGCCATGATCGGCGAGTCCGCGCTGGCCCGGCTGCACGTGGTCGTGCGCGGCGAGCGCGGCACCCCGCTGCCGCAGCCGGGTGTCGACGTGGAGGAACTGGAGTCGCGGCTGGCCGCGATCACCAGGTCCTGGGAGGACGACCTGGCCGTGGCGGTCGGCGAGATGACCTCGGAGGAGGAGGCGCCCGCGCTCATCAAGCGCTACCACTCCGCCTTCCCCGAGGGCTACAAGGCCGACTTCCCGCCCAAGATTGCCGTCGCCGACGTGCGCCGCCTGGAGCAGCTCGCCGGCGCCGGTGACGAGCAGATCGGCATCAACCTCTACGAGCCGTACGGCGCCGGCGAGGGCGAGCGGCGGCTCAAGATCTACAAGCTCGGCTCGCCGATCTCGCTCTCCCACGTGCTGCCGCTGATCCAGCGCCTCGGCGTCGAGGTCGTCGACGAGCGGCCGTACGAGATCGACCGCGACAGCGACCCGGCCACCAAGAACGCCTGGATCTACGACTTCGGGCTGCGCTACACGCCGTCCGCCGAGGTTGGCCGGGACGAGTTCAAGAACCTGTTCCAGGACGGTCTGGCCGCGCTGTGGAGCGGCGAGGTCCAGTCCGACAACTTCAACGCGCTGATCCTGCAGGCCGGGCTGACCTGGGAGCAGGTGGAGATCCTGCGGGTCTACGCCAAGTACCTGCGCCAGGCCGGGACCACCTTCAGCCAGCGCTACATGGAGCGGGTGCTGACCGGCAACGTCCGGCTCTCCCGGCTGCTGGTCAGGCTCTTCGAGGCGCGGCACGACCCGCGCCGGCCCGCCGAGGCCAGAACCGACCTGTCCGACGCGGTCACCGAGGAGATCCTCGGCGCGCTGGACGAGGTCGCCTCGCTCGACGAGGACCGGATCCTGCGGGCCTACCTGGAGATGATCCAGGCCACGCTGCGGACCAACTACTTCCAGACGGTCGACGGGAGGCGCAAGCCGTACATCGCGGTGAAGGTCGATCCGCAGGCGATCAGCGTGCTGCCGCTGCCCCGGCCGAAGTACGAGATCTTCGTGTACTCGCCGCGGGTCGAGGGTGTGCACCTGCGCTTCGGCAAGGTCGCGCGCGGCGGCCTGCGCTGGTCGGACCGCATGGAGGACTTCCGCACCGAGGTCCTCGGCCTGGTCAAGGCGCAGATGGTGAAGAACACCGTCATCGTGCCCACCGGGTCGAAGGGCGGCTTCGTGGTCAAGCGCCCGCCGGTCGGCGGCGGCCGCGAGGAGCTCATGGCCGAGGGCATCGCCTGCTACCGGATGTTCATCTCCGGCCTGCTGGACGTCACCGACAACCTGGTCAACGGCGAGGTCGTGCCGCCCGAGGACGTGGTCAGGCTCGACGGCGACGACACCTACCTGGTGGTGGCCGCCGACAAGGGCACCGCGACCTTCTCCGACATCGCCAACAGCGTCAGCAAGGAGTACGGCTTCTGGCTGGGCGACGCCTTCGCCTCCGGCGGCTCGATCGGCTACGACCACAAGGCGATGGGCATCACCGCCCGCGGCGCGTGGGAGTCGGTGAAGTACCACTTCCGCACGATGGGGGTGGACGTCCAGACCACCGACTTCACCGTGGCCGGCATCGGCGACATGTCCGGTGACGTCTTCGGCAACGGCATGCTGCTGTCCCAGCACATCCGCCTGGTCGCGGCCTTCGACCACCGGCACATCTTCATCGACCCGACGCCCGACGCCGGGCGGTCCTTCGCCGAGCGGCAGCGCCTGTTCGCCCTGCCGCGCAGCTCGTGGGCCGACTACGACGCCGATCTGATCTCCGCGGGCGGCGGCGTCTTCCCGCGTACCGCCAAGTCCATCCAGATCACCCCGCAGATGCGCGACGCGCTGCAGATCCCCGCCGGCGTCACCTCGATGGCGCCCAGCGACCTGATCAGCGCGATCCTGAAGGCCCCGGTCGACCTGCTGTGGAACGGCGGCATCGGCACCTACGTCAAGGCGTCGTCGGAGTCGAACGCGGACGTCGGCGACAAGGCCAACGACTCGCTCCGGGTGAACGGCGCGGACCTGCGCTGCAAGGTGGTCGGCGAGGGCGGCAACCTGGGCCTCACCCAGCTCGCCCGCATCGAGTTCGGGCTGGCCGGCGGGCTGGTGAACACCGACTTCATCGACAACAGCGCCGGGGTGGACACCTCCGACCACGAGGTCAACATCAAGATCCTGCTCGACCAGGTCGTCCGCGACGGCGAGCTGACCGACAAGCAGCGCAACCAGGTCTTCATGGAGATGACCGACGAGGTCGCCCAGCTCGTGCTGCGCGACAACTACGCGCAGAACGCGCTGCTGGCCGCGGCCACCGCGCAGGCGCCGGCCATGCTGCACATCCACGCCCGCTACCTGCGGCGCCTGGAGCGCGACGGGCTGGTCAACCGGGAGCTGGAGTTCCTGCCCCCGGACAAGACGCTGGCCGAGCGCCGCCAGAGCGGGCTCGGGCTGACCGCGCCGGAGTTCTCGGTGGTGCTGGCCTACACCAAGCTGGTGGCCGACGCCGAGCTGCTCGGCTCGGACCTGCCCGACGACCCCTACCTGGCCTCGTGGCTGGTGTCGTACTTCCCCTCGGCGCTGCGCGAGCGCTTCAGGTCGTACATGGACGCGCACCCGCTGCGCCGGGAGATCATCACCACCGGTGTGGTGAACGAGCTGGTCAACTCCACCGGCACCACGTTCATGTACCGCTTCGGCGAGGAGGTCGGCGCCTCCACGCCCGACATCGTGCGCGCCTGGTTGGTCACCCGCGAGGTGTTCGACCTGCCCAGCTTCCAGCGGGCGGTCGAGGAGCTGGACAACAAGGTCGACACCGCCACGCAGATCGCCATGGTGCTGGAGAGCCGGAAGCTGGCCGAGCGCGGCACCCGCTGGCTGCTGGGCAACCGCCGGCCGCCGCTCGAGCTGGCCGGTGCGGTGAGCTTCTTCGACAAGGGCGTCAACGGGCTGCTCGCCCACCTGCCCAAGCTGCTCACCGGCCCGGACCTGACCGCCTACGAGGAGCGCCGCGACTCCTTCGTGGCCAGGGGCGTGCCGCAGGAGCTGGCCGAGCGGGTGGCGGCCATGGTGCCCGCCTACTCGACCTTCGACCTGGTGGAGATCTCGTCGCTGACGGGTCGCCCGGTCAACGAGGTGGCCGAGGTCTACTTCGACCTGGCCGACCGGCTGCAGCTCGCCCGGCTGCGCGAGCGGGTGATCAGGCTGCCGCGCGACAACCGGTGGAACGCGATGGCCAGGGCGGCGCTGCGCGACGACCTGTACGCCGCGCACGCCTCGCTCACCCGGGACGTGCTCGCCCACACCACCCCCGGCACCTCGCCCGAGGAGCGGCTGGCCCGCTGGTCGGAGGCGAACTCGGCGGCGGTCGCCCGGTCCCGCCAGACGCTGCTGGAGATCTGGGAGAGCGACAACTTCGACCTGGCGACGCTGTCGGTGGCGCTGCGCGCGATCAGGACGCTGGTGTCCACCAGCAACCTGCCCTACACCGAAGGCTAGAAGCCGGACGCCCTGGTGATCGCCCCTTCCTGGGCGATCACCGTGGCGGCGCGGCCGGCGATCGCCGAGGCGGGCACCGCGGTGGCGTACTGCCGCAGCTCGGTGATCTTGAAGGAGCGGGGGACCGTCGGCTTCTTGATCAGCCAGCGCACGTTGTCCGGCACCGGCAGCGGGTCCTTGGTGACCGCGTTGGTCACCGTGGTCGTCCTGGTCAGCGAATACTGGATCAGGGCGCCGTTGCCGGTGGTGCGCAGCGCGTAGACGGGGAACTCGCCCGCGCTGAGGATCGAGTCGTAGCTGAAGCCCGCGAGTGTCCAGCGGGCCCGGTCATCGGCGATCTGGCCGGCGATCTCGGTGGTGTAGGGGCCGGGAGTGATCAGGCCCGCCGCGATGCCGCTGGAGCCGCGCTCGGCGACCGTGGCGTGCAGCGGGGCCATGAACTTCGGGCTGATCAGGACGTTGCGGTCGTCGGTCGGCACGGTCGCCGCGTAGCCGTCGGCGTCGAGCTGGACCTCCGGCAGCTCCTGGCCGGGCTCCAGCAGCGACAGCGCGCTCAGCCGCCAGTCAGCGGCCTTGACGAAGGTGGTGATCGCGGTCCGGTCGTCGCGCCGGACGATCGCGGAGAACCACAGCGGCTCGCCCGGCTTGAGCCTGGGCACCAGCAGCGTCGGCTCGCCCCAGGTGTAGCGGGGCGGGCGGCTGCGGGTGGACAGGTAGGCGACCGAGGTCAGCTCCGTCTGCCCGTCGCGGACGAGTTGCGTGGACAGGAAGTGGGACAACTCGCCGCCGGCGCGCAGCATGTCGTCGGTGGCGATGTACTCCGCGAAGGCGGCGGCGGCCTCCTCCTTCGTCACCGCGGGCGCCGGGGCCGAAGAGGACGGCGAGGCGGGGGCGGTCGCGGCCACGTGGGAGGGCACGGAGGCCGAGCCGGAACAGGCGGTCACCGCGGCCAGCAGACCGGCGGCGACAGCCAGCGTCCCCCGCCACCCGTATGCACGCACCTGGCCATGTTATGGGGTGCCCGCTGGTCGCGTACCCTTTGTAGACGTGGCAGTCATCGATCCGGCAGAAGAGATCAACGAGCTCGCGGGCACCCTGCGCAGCATCCAGGACGTTCTCGACCTCGACGCGATGCGCAAGCAGATCGAGGAGCTGGGCGAGCAGGTCGCTGCCCCTGATCTGTGGGACGACCCCGACCAGGCGCAGAAGGTGACCAGCAAGCTCTCCCACCTGCAGAGCGAGCTCAACAGGGTCGAGGCGCTGGCCAGCCGGGTCGACGACCTCAAGGTCCTCTACGAGCTGGCCGCCGAGGAGGACGACGAGGACACCAGGGTCGAGGCCGACAAGGAGCTGGGCTCGCTCAGGTCCGACATCGGCGCCCTGGAGGTGCGCACCCTGCTGTCGGGGCCCTACGACGCGCGCGAGGCCCTCGTCACGATCAACTCCCAGGCCGGCGGCGTCGACGCGGCCGACTGGGCCGAGATGCTGCTGCGCATGTACCTGCGCTGGGCCGAGCGCAAGGGCTACGGCACCGAGGTCTACGACACCTCCTACGCCGAGGAGGCCGGCATCAAGTCCGCCACCTTCGCCATCAAGACCCCCTACGCGTACGGCACGCTCCGCGGCGAGCACGGCACCCACCGGCTGGTCCGCATCAGCCCCTTCGACAACCAGGGCCGCCGCCAGACCTCCTTCGCCGGCGTGGACATCGTCCCCGTGGTCGAGCAGACCGACCACATCGACATCGTCGAGGACGACCTGCGCATCGACGTCTACCGTTCCTCGGGCCCCGGCGGCCAGGGCGTCAACACCACCGACTCGGCGGTGCGCATCACCCACCTGCCGACCGGCATCGTGGTCTCCTGCCAGAACGAGCGCTCCCAGCTCCAGAACCGCGCCTCCGCGATGAACGTGCTGCAGGCCAAGCTGCTGGAGCGCAAGCGGCAGGAGGAGGCGGAGAAGATGTCGGAGCTGCGCGGCGCCTCCACGACCTCGTGGGGCACCCAGATCCGCAACTACGTGCTGCACCCGTACCAGATCGTCAAGGACCTGCGTACGGGCACGGAGGCCGGCAATCCGACGGCGGTGCTCGACGGGGACCTCGACGAGTTCATCGAGAGCGAGATCCGCTGGATGCGCCGGCAGGAGTCAGAAACCGCCTAGGTGCTTCAGCGCCACCGTCAGGAAGAGCAGGGCGAGCAGGATCAGCACCACGAGCGCGGGCGAGAGCCCGGCGAATCCGTGCTGGTGCATGCGCTCTCGATTGGCGCGGCACAGGGCGCAACGCCCCTCGATGACCGGGTGGGCGCACTGGGCGCAGACGAGGTGTTCGCAACTCATGTCACCCTCACTCTAGCCGCTCAGATACATGGAATCGTTTTGTTTCCGTTATGGACGTTCCATGCCAGTCTTCCCCCTAGACTGTGCTCTGGCCAATCGGAACGTCGATCATTGGTAAAGATTGACGCCCCCGGTAGGTGCGCGGCGGGAAGTGGGCATGTGCCACCCTCGCTTCCGTCCTGACCCCTAGACTGGCATGCCGTGATGCGCTCGTGATCCATTTCGATAATGTCACCAAGGTCTACGCGAACCAGAACAGGCCCGCTCTCGACCACGTGTCTGTGGACGTGGACAAGGGCGAGTTCGTGTTCCTCGTCGGTCCCTCGGGATCCGGGAAGTCCACCTTCCTGCGGCTGGTCCTCAAGGAGGAGAAGCCCAACTCCGGCGCGATCCACGTCGCCGGGAAGGATCTCGCTAAGCTGTCCAACTTCAAGGTGCCCCACCTGCGCCGCCGTATCGGCTGCGTCTTCCAGGACTTCCGGCTGCTCCCGAACAAGAATGTCTACGAGAATGTGGCGTTCGCACTCGAGGTCATCGGCAAGCCCCGGCGGTTCATCCGTAAGGTGGTGCCCGAGGTCATCGAGCTGGTCGGCCTGGAGGGCAAGGCCCACCGGATGCCCGACGAACTCTCGGGTGGCGAGCAGCAGCGGGTGGCGATGGCCCGCGCGTTCGTCAACCGGCCGATGATCCTGCTGGCCGACGAGCCCACGGGAAACATCGACCCCGCGACGAGCATCGGCATCATGAAGGTGCTCGACCGGATCAACAGGACCGGCACCACGGTCGTCATGGCCACGCACGACGCGGCCATCGTCGACTCCATGCGCAAACGCGTCGTGGAGCTGGAGGACGGCAAGATCGTCCGCGACCAGTCGCGTGGCGTCTACGGCCAGGCGTACTGACAGGGAGCTATAGGCAGAACATGCGGGCGAACTTCATCTTCTCCGAGGTCTGGATCGGCCTCCGCCGCAACCTGACCATGACGATCGCGGTGATCGTCACCGTGGCCGTCGCCATGGCCCTGCTCGGCGTCGGTCTGCTGATCAACTACCAGGTCTCGCTGATGAAGGACTACTGGTCCGACAGGGTCGAGGTGTCGGTCTTCCTGTGCAAGAAGGAGTCGCCGTTCCCGACCTGTAAGAGCAGTCCGGGCGGCGTCAGGGAGGCCGAGCGCGTTCAGCTGAAGGCCATGATCGAGGCGATGCCTCAGGTCGAGAGGGTCGACTTCGAGGACCAGGCGGCGGCCTACAAGCTGTTCAAGGAGCAGTTCGCGGGTGACGCCGTGCTGGGCCAGGTGGCCGAGGAGTCCGACATGCCGGAGTCCTTGAGGGTCAAGCTGAAGAACCCCGACGAGTACCCGGCTGTGATCAACCCGCTCAAGGGATACAAGGGCGTCGCCCAGGTGGTCAACCAGCAGGACATCCTGGAGAAGTTCTTCGGGCTGCTGGAGAAGCTGAGATACGCCGCGCTCACCATCGCGGGAATCCTGGTCCTGTCGGCCATCCTGCTGATCGGCAACACCGTGCGCCTGTCCGCCTTCAACCGGCGCAGGGAGACGGGCATCATGCGGCTGGTGGGCGCCTCCAACCTGTACATCCAGCTCCCGTTCGTGATGGAAGGCGTGATCGCCGGCCTGATCGGCGGCGTCATGGCGGCGGTCTTGCTGATCGTGGCCAAGGTCTTCCTGTTCGAGGGCGTACAGAACTTCCTGGCGGCCAACAGTCAGCTCGGCTGGGACTCGGTGGCCTCGGTGATCACGCTGACCATGGTGATCGGTGTGCTTATCTGTGTGCTCGCCTCGTTCTTCACACTCCGCCGGTACCTGCGGGTGTAGGCGGCTTTATCCCCGTGCTTCGTCGCTCAGCAGGCCGGTAAGGTCGAGGCATGCCACGTGAGACCGGGCGGAAGGTCATCGCCCAGAACAAACGTGCTCGCCACGAATACCACGTCGAGGACACCTTCGAGGCGGGGATCGTGCTGCAGGGCACCGAGGTCAAGTCCCTCAGGGAGGGCCGGGCCTCCCTCGCCGACGGCTATGCCAGCATCGACGACGGCGAAGCGTGGCTGCTCAACGTGCACATCCCCGAGTACGCCCAGGGGACGTGGACGAACCACACAGCGAGGCGCAAGCGCAAGCTCCTGCTCAACCGTAAGGAGATCGACAAGCTCGCCGCCAAGACGAAGGAGGGCGGGCTGACGATCGTGCCGCTGGCCCTCTACTTCAAGGACGGCAGGGCCAAGGTCGAGATCGCGCTCGCCCGGGGCAAGAAGGACTGGGACAAGCGTCAGACGCTGGCCGAGCAGCAAGCCAAGCGAGAGATGGCCCGCGCGCTGCGCCACCGCAACCGATGAAGAGAGCTCGCAGAACCCTGGCCGCGACCGTCACCCTGGCGGTCGCGAGCATGACGCTGACCGGCTGCTTCGAGGAGCCATCCGCGCACGAGGCCGTGCGCGACTTCCTGGTGGGCTGGCAGTCGGCCGACTACGACCTGGCCGCGACCAGGACCGACGGCGATCCCGCGGTGGTGGCCAAGGCACTGGACGACGTCCGGCGCGACCTGGACGCGGCCTCGTTCCGCTTCAGGATCACCGGCGTGAGCCGTACCGGTGAGGAGTCGGTGGCCTCCTTCAGGGCCGAGGTGGACCTGGGGGAGAACAGCCCGCTGTGGGCCTACGACAGCAAGCTGCCGCTGCGTCTGGTCGACGGCCTGTGGAAGGTGCGCTGGTCGCCGAGCGTGCTGCACCCGCAGTTGCGCGAGGGGCAGCGGTTCGCGGTCGACACCGACCCGGCGGGCCGCCAGCCGGTGGAGGACCGCAGCGGTGACGCCCTGCAGGAGGACGCCCTGCTCTATGTCGCGGGCGTGACGCCCGCCCAGGTCGGGGCGGACGCGGAGAAGTTCTGCGAGCAGCTCGCGGCCGTCACCGGCTTCGCGCAGGACCGGCTGCTGAGCCGGGTCAGGTCGGCCCCGCCGACCTCCTGGGTGCCGCTGGTCACCTTCGGCCGTACCAAGTACCTGCAGCTCAAATCCAAGCTGGACGCCATCCCCGGCATCAAGGTGGACACCCAGAAGCATCCCGTGGCCCCCGCCGCGCCCAAGGGGATCGTGGGCCGGGTCAGCGCGCTGACCCCGGAGACCACGCAGAAGCTCGGCGGCCCGCAGCGAGCCGGCGACTCCGTCGGCCAGAGCGGGCTGCAGAAGGCCTACCAGGACCACCTGACCGGGTCGACCAGGACGTCCGTCGTCACGCTCGACGTGAAGACCGGCGAGCAGGTGGCCGAGCTGAAGCGCTGGCCCGGACGCAGCAACGGCTCCGTGCGCACCACGCTCGACGCCGGAATCCAGGCCGCCGCCGAGACGGCCCTGAGCGGCACCAAGGGCGCGGCGATGGTCGCCGTCGACGCGCCGACGGGCGAGATCAGGGCGGTCGGCTCCTCCGCCGACATGGACCAGGTGGGGGACGCCCTGGCCGGGCGCTTCCCGGCGGGCACGGCCTTCTCGATCGTGGCCGCCGACGCGCTGATCAAGAGCGGTGTCAGTCCCCGGCAGCGGCTGGCCTGCCCCGCCCAGCGGTCGGTGGGCGGCGCCGTGTTCGAGCAGCCCGGCCTCGCCTCGGGGGCCGCGACGTTCACCACCAACTTCGCGCGCGGTTGCGTGACCGCGCTGGCCTCGCTCGCCCGCCGCGTCTCCGGCGACGAACTGGCCAAGAGCGCGGCGGCGTTCGGTGTCGGCTCGCCGTGGAAGCTGCCGCTGAAGTCCTTCAGCGGCAAGATGCCCAAGCTGGACGGCGACGCCGCCAAGGCCAAGACGATCGCGGGGCAGAACGTCGAGATGAGCCCGCTGTCCATGGCGCTGGTGGCCGCGGCCGTGGCCGACGGCACCTGGCGACCGCCCACGCTGGTGACCAAGCCGCAGTCGCCGGACCCCGCCGCCGAGACCCTGCCCACGACGCCGCCCCTGGCCCGCCAGCTCGACCCCGCGGTGCGCGCCACCCTGCAGGCCATGATGAAGGCAGGCGTGCGCTCGGGTACGGCGGGAGCCGCCCAGGCCCCCGGCGGCCAGGTGTACGGCGTGACCGCCCGCGTCGCCGGCGAGAAGAACCTGAGCTGGTTCGTCGGCTGGCAGGGCGATGTGGCGATCGCCGTACTCGCCGAGGACGCCGACCCCGCGGTCTACGCGGGCCGCTTCTTCGGAGCCATTCGTAACTCGCGGTGATTTTTTCGTGACTGCGAGCAACCATTGTGGGGTTCTGTGGCGTCTTACTGAGTGACCGGGTCCGCTCGGGGGGTTGCGGGCCTTGGTCGCCGTGATGAGATCAGGACTTCTTCTCGGGGGAAGTCCTGCCGTCCGGACCGGCTAGACCCTGCCGGTCGGCCCCCGGGGACGCGAGCCACCGCGCCGCGTCCCCGGGGGTTTCGCCATGTTCGGGAAGTTTGGGAATTGAGTTGGCATCCCCTGTGTTGTCAGGAGTATCGTCGTCTTGCTCGGCTCCTCGGAGTCGTGTTGACAACTTCACAGGGGGTGACTGGTTTCGACTTCGACTTTGCAAGTCAGGAGAAGCGGGCCGAGGACTGCGGACATAACCTCGTTAATCCTGTGACCGCAAACCAATAAGTGCCGAATCTAAGAGCACTGTGGGCCAGGGTTCCCTGGCTCTCGCCGCCTAAGCAGCGAGAAACCACTGTCAGCCCGAGCACGCCTTCGGCTCGGGATCTGGCATCGCTAGAAGGCTCAACCGCTAGACCCGGCCACGGGGACTGGCGGGAAATCTCACAGTGGCTGAGCCTGTCGGCATCTTGCCTGTGTGATTGCCGGGGCTGAGAAAAGCACAACAGGCTGCGCCCGGAGAAGCCCTGTCTTGGGGTTGAAGGACGCGGGTTCGATTCCCGCCACCTCCACCAACGATCGTCCAAGGGCGGTCGGTCGGCGACTTCGCCGACCGACCGCCCTTGATCTTTGCCCGGGCCGAGGACGGCCTTGCCGAGCCGACCCTCGTGATCGCCACCTCCGAGTACGCGGCCGGCCGCGCCACCGCGATGCCCCCCGCAGAGGTCGAGGCCCTTGTCGTGGCAGCGGATTTCCGACCCGTAAGGTGACTGCGATGAACCAGGTTATCGGCGGATACGTGCTCCGGCGCGAGCTCGGCCGGGGCGGCATGGGCGTGGTGCACCTCGCGGCCACCCCGACCGGCGGTCTGGCCGCCGTCAAGGTGATCCACGAGCATCTGGCCCGCGATCCGGCGTTCAGGCGGCGCTTCGACCGGGAGGTGGCGGCGGCCCGCCGGGTGGCCAGGTTCTGTACGGCGCCCGTGCTCGACTCGGGGCTCGACGGCGGCGTGGCGTACCTGGTCACGGAGTACGTGAAAGGGCCCGACCTGGCGCAGGCCGTCAAGGAACAGGGGCCGCTGTCCGGCGCGAACCTGGAGGCGCTCGCGGTCGGGATCGCGACCGCGCTGACCGCCATCCACGGGGCCGGGGTGGTCCACCGCGACCTCAAGCCGTCGAACGTGCTGCTGTCCCCGCTCGGCCCGCGCGTGATCGACTTCGGCATCGCGCAGCTCGCCGACACCAACAGCGTGGCCAGCCAGGCGATCGTGGGCACGCCCGCGTTCATGGCGCCCGAGCAGGTGCGCGGGGCAGCGGTGACGCCCGCCGCCGATGTGTACGCGTGGGGCGGTGTGATCGCGTACGCCGGGACGGGGCGGCTGCCGTTCGGGGGCGGGGCGCCGCACGAGGTGCTGTACCGGATCGTCAACGAAGGACCCCGCCTCGACGGGCTCGACGAGCGCATGCGGGCGATCGTCGAGCGCGCGATGGCCAAGGACCCCGCGCGCCGGCCGACCGCCCAGGAGCTGCTGGGCGAGCTGGTCGGCGGCCCGGCGACCTCGGCCGCGGCCAGCCAGATCGTCGAACGCACCTGGGTGGTCACCGACCCCGCACTCCACCAGGCGCGGGGACACCACACCCCGCCGCCGGTCACGGGGCACCGAGACTCCGGACCGTCGCGAGCCGGAGTCGACCAGCCAGGCCCGTGGACATTGCGGGCTGAAACCGGGCAAGCGGTGCCTCAGCCGTCGGCTTTGGGGACCGAGCGGGAGAAGCGCGGGAAGAGGGGCGCGGGCAGGCGGTGGGCGTGGGTTGCCGGGGGGATTGCGCTGGTGGTGGGTGTGTCGGTCGGTGGGTGGGCCGTGTTCGGTACGGCGGGGGAGTCGGCGTTGCCGTATCAGGCGGACTTCGGCCAGGGGTGGGCGATCGGGGCGTCCCAGGGCGGCAGCACCGAGCAGGCGGAGGACGCCTATCTGGTGACCGCGAAGCCGGGATGGCGTCTGTGGAAGTCGGCTCCGGCGGCGGAACCCGCCGAAGGGGTGGTGGTCAGTGCCTCGGCGCGGATCGAGCGCGGCTCGGGGGAGTTCGGCGTGTGGTGCCGGGGTGACGAGAGCTCCGGCGACCGGTACGAGTTCGCGGTCACCGGCTCGGGCAAGGTCTCGATCATCAAGCGCCACGGCGGCGGCGACAAGGTCCTGTCCGCTCCCAAGGCCGTGAAGAAGGCCACCGAGCACCGCGTCGTCGCCCAGTGCCGCCAGGAGGGCACGAAGGTGACGCTGAGCATGTGGCTCGACGGCGGCCTGGTGAGCGAGGCCGTCGACGCCGAGGGCGCGTACCCGGCCGGGGCTACGGGCCTGTACGCGGCGCCGGACTCGGACGAGCCGGTCGCGGTCAGGTTCGGCTCGTTCGACGTGACCGCGCCGAAGGGCTGAGCGGTGCGGTTCGGGATTCTGGGCCCGCTGGAGGTCCACGATGGCGAGCGCGATCTGACGCCGGGCCCCGCCAAGCACCGCACGCTGCTGGCCGCCCTGCTGCTGCGCCCCGGCCGCCTGCTGACCGTGGACCGGCTGATCGCCGAGGTGTGGGGGGAGGAGCCGCCCGCGTCGGCCGAGCCGGTGCTGCGGGTGTACGTGAGCGCGCTGCGCAAGCTGGTCGGGGGGATCCGCACCGCGCCGGGTGGTTATGTGCTGGACGTCGATCCCGAGCAGGTGGACGCGCACCGGTTCGAGCGGCTGGTGGGCGCAGGGCTGCGGGCCAGGGACGCGGGCCGGACGGCGGAGGCGGCCGGTGAGCTGCGGGCCGCCCTGGCGCTCTGGCGGGGCCCGGCGCTGGCCGGGATCGAGTCGGCCGAGCTGCGGCGGGCGCATGCCGTACCGCTGGAGGAGTTGCGGTTGGGGGCGCTTGAAGAGCGGGTGGAGCTGGATCTGGCGTTGGGCCGGGGTGCGGAGGTGGTCGGGGAGTTGCGGGCGCTGGTGGCGGCGCATCCGTTGCGGGAGCGGGCATGGGGGCAGCTCATTCAGGCGCTGGATCGGGCGGGGCGCAGGTCGGAGGCGCTGGGGGCGTACCAGGAGGCGCGGCGGCTGCTGGTGGAGGAACTCGGTCTGGAGCCGGGGGCCGAGCTGCGGGAGGCGCACGAGCGGGTACTCGCCGGGCGGTCGCCGAAACCGGCCGTCCCCCGCGAGACTCCGCCCGACATTTCGGATTTTGTGGGTCGGGGGGAGGTGCTCGGGTGGATCGCGCGGGCCGTTCCCGAGGCCGCTTCCGCGCCCGTCCACCTGGTGCTGCACGGTCCGGCGGGGGCGGGCAAGTCCGCGCTGGCCGTGCACGCGGCCACCGCGCTCGACTTCCCCGACGGGCACCTGTACGCCTCGCTCAGGGACAGGACCCCTGGCTCGGTGCTGGAGGACCTGCTGGGCTCGCTCGGCTGCCCCGAGGGCGCGGTGCCCGCCGACCTGGCCGAACGGGTACGCCTCTACCGCAGCACGGTGAGCGGGCGGCGGCTGCTCGTGGTCCTCGACGACGCCGCCGACGAGTCCCAGGTACGCCCCCTGCTGCCCACCGGCCCCGGCTGCATGACACTCGTGACCAGCCGCTCCCCGCTGTCCGGCCTGGAGGCGGCCCGCGCCCGCGAGCTCGACGTGTTCGACCCCGCGGAGTCGGTCGCGATGCTGGCCAGAGTGGTCGGCGAGGACCGGGTCCGGGCCGAGCCGCGGGCGGCGGCCAGAATCGCGGCGCTGTGCGGCGGGCTGCCGCTGGCGCTCAGGATCGCCGGTTCCCGGCTCGCCCGGCGGCCGGGCTGGACGCTGGAACACCTCGCGGGCCGGTTGGGCGACGAACGCGGCCGGTTGGACGAGCTGAGCGCGGGCGACCTGGCCGTCCGCGGCAGCCTCGCGCTCGGCTACCGCGACCTGAGCGCCGACGAGCGCCTGCTGCTGCGCCGCCTGGGCGCCCTGTCGGCCCCCGACTTCGCGCCGTGGGCCGCCACCGCCGTGCTCGGCGCCCGCGCCGACCGGCTGCTCGACGAGCTGGCCGAGACGGGCTTCCTACAGGCGCGCGGACTCGACGCCACCGGCCGGGAGCGGTACGGCAGGCACGACCTGACCAGGCTGTACGCGGCCGAACGCCTCGCCGAGGAGGAAGGGCCACCGGGTCAGGTCCTGGCCGCCGCCGCCCGCGAGATCCTCGACCGCACCCGCCGGGCCCGGGCGCTGCTCCTGCCCGCCGAGCCGGGCTCGGGCCAGACCGTGGTCCGTACGGCTGAGGAGAGTCTGGTCCTGGAGACCGCGCACCTGCGCGAGTCGGCCCGCTGGCTGGCCGCCGAGCGCAGGTTCCTGGTCGCGACCGTGTCCGACCTGTACCGGGCGGGTCTCGGCGAGGCGGCCTGGCGGCTGGCCTTCTACCTCACGCCGTTCTTCGAGCTCGGCGCGCACCACGAGGACTGGCGGGCGACCGCCGAGCTCGGGCTGGCGGCGGCTCGCCGTACCGGGCATCGGCACGGGCAGGCGCTGCTGCTGCGCTCGCTGGCCGACCTGCACCGCGCGGAGGGCCGTCTGGAGGAGGCGGCCGACGCCCTGCGGGCGGCGCTGCCGCTGGCGGAGACGGGCGAGGTGGCCCGTACCCGGCACCGGCTCGGCCTGGTGCACCTGGCCCAGGGGCGCAGGCAGGAGGCGGAGGCCTGCTTCGTGGCCTGCCTGGCCGCCTTCGCCGCCGCCGGAGACCTGCGGGGCCGGGCCGACTCGCTGCGCGCCCTCGGCGGCCTGCGCCGCGCGGAGGACCTGCTCGACCGGAGCCTCGCCGCCTACCGCGACCTGGGCGACCCGCGCGGCGAGGCGGCGGTCTCGCTCGACCTGGCCGCGCTGTACCTGGAACTCCGCCGCCTGCCCGAGGCGCGGGACCGCGCCGAACGCGGCCTCGCCCTGGTCAGGCGCCTGGGCGACCGGCTGCCCGAGGCCGCGGCCCTGCTGGTGCAGGCCAGGCTCGCGGCAGCCGACGGCCGCCCGGACGCCGCCCGCGCGGCCGCGGAGCAGGCGCTGACGACCTTCACCGAACACGCCGACCGCAGGGGTACGGCCGCCGCCCTGCTCACCCTGGCCGAGGCCTGTCTCGACCTAGATGAGGTAGATGAGGCAGTTGATGCCGTTACACGTGCTGTGGGAGAGTTTGACGCTCTCGGTGACAGACAGGGCCTGACCCGGGCGGAAGAGGTGGCCAACGAGGTACGGCGACGCCGTGGCCTGCACCTATAGCGCACTATGCGAATCCTGAATCTCCCCCGCCTAAGGTCCTGCCCAACAGATGCGCAACAGGTAGAAGGTGGACGGGATGCGAAGAGGGATCGCGGTGGGCGCCGTGCTGGCGGCCCTGCTGACCGGATGCGGAATGCTTCCCGGGCAGGCCGGAGGCGGCGGCGGGGAGGAACGGCAACCCGCCAAAGCCGTCGAGAGCGAGGCCGCCGAAAGTCCGGCCCCCGAGCCCGCGGAGCAGTCGAGCGCGCCCGCCGAGCAGGAGAAGGTGATCGCCACCCGCGCGGTCAAGGCAGGCGGCGCCGACCTCAAGGTGGAGATCACCGGGCTGAAGCGGCAGGGCCGGCTGTCCACGCTCACCCTGAACGTCACCAACACGGGTGACACGAAATGGGGCATGGGCAGCGACATGGGCGACACCCCCGCCAACCTCGGCCTGACCGTGGCTGGGGTCACCCTGGTCGACCCGGTCAACGGCAAGCGGTACACCACCGCGCGCACCGGCACGTACCCCAAGACCAAGTGCCTGTGCTCGGAGTACGACCCCACCACCGAGCCCGGCGAGGTGGTGCCGCTGCACGCCACGTTCGCCGCCCCGCCGCCGGACGTGACGAAGATCAACGTGGATCTCATGGCGCTGGGCGTGTTCACCGATGTCCCGATCTCCTGAGCGGCTGACGGCCGCGGCGCTCGCGGCGGTCCTGTTCACGGGCGCCTGGGCCGACCCGCAGCCGGCCGACACGACCGCCGGGGTGGAGGACGTCGTGGCCGCGGTCGAGGACGTGATCGCCGAGGTGCAGTCGCTGGACGGCTCGGAGAGCGAGTCGAAGCAAGGGCGGCAGGTCACGGTCGCGCTGACCAGTGATGTGCTGTTCGCGGTGGACAAGTGGGTGCTGACCCCGAAGGCGCGGCAGCGGCTGGGACGGCTGGCCGCGCGGGTCAAGGCGGACAGCGGAGGCGGCGTGGTCCGGATCGAGGGGCACACGGACGACCAGGGCACCGACTCCTACAACGACGCCCTGTCGCTGAAGCGGGCCCAGGCCGTACAGGAGGCGCTGCGGGCGCGGCTTTCGGGTGTCACCTTCGAGGCCAGGGGGTTCGGGGAGGGGCGGCCCAAGGTCCCCAATGTCGTGGCTGGCAGCCCGGTCGAGGAGAACCGTGCCAGGAACCGGCGGGTGGAGATCGTGTTCACCGTCAAGTCGTGATCCCTCACTCCGCGCCCAGCTCGCTCAGTGTCACGGTGACCGTGTCCGTGCCGCCGCCCGGGTGGCTCACCTCGACCTTGACCTGGTCGCCGGGGTTGAGCGTGGCCAGTACCTCCGACAGCGCGGCCGTCGTGGGCGTCTCGGTGCCGTTCACCGAGACGATCACGTCGCCCGGCTGGATGCCCGCCTGAGCCGCGCCGCCGCCCGGGATGACCCGGACGACTCCGACCCCCGCGGGCCGGCCGTTCGCGCCGACCACCGTCTGCACGTTGACGCCCAGCGCCGCCCGGTGGGTGTTGGTGACCTTGCCGTTTTTCACGATCTGGCCGGCGATGTCGGTGGCGGCGCTGCTGGGGATCGCGAAGCCGATGCCGGGCGCGGGGGCGCCGCCGAGTTCGGGATCGGCGGCGGCGAGCGTCGGGATGCCGATCACTTCGCCCGCCAGGTTGACCAGCGCGCCGCCGCTGTTGCCCGGGTTGATCGCCGCCGAGGTCTGGATCGCGTTGGCGATCGTCGCACCCGGCGACCCCTGGCCCTGCGGCTCGGTGACCGTACGGCCGAGTGCCGAGACGATGCCGTCGGTGACGCTGCCCGACAGGCCGAGCGGGTTGCCCATGGCCAGCACGATCTGGCCGACCCGCAGCTTGGTCGAGTCGCCGAACTTCGCCGGGGTCAGGCCGCTGGGGTCGTCGACCTTGATGACCGCCAGGTCGCCCGCGGGGAACGAGTCGACCAGCTTGGCGCTGCGCGGCTTGCCGCCCGAGGCCAGGGTGACCAGCAGTTCGGTCGCCTGGCCGACCACGTGCGCGTTGGTCACGATGTGCCCGGCCGTGTCGAAGACCACCCCCGAGCCGAGCCCCGTCCTGGTGGTGATCTGCACGATCGAGGGCAGCACCTGGGTGATGGTCTTCTCGTAGGCCGCCTCCAGCTCGCTCGTCCCCCCGGGAGACGCGGCCGAGGTCGTCCCGGGCGCCGAGGCGGTCTCCGTGGCGATCGTGGGAGCGCTCTGCGTGCAACCGGTGACGAGCAGCCCGGCAAGGCCAAGACCTGCGACAATGGTCCTCATATGGGGTGCTTCCCCAATCAGTGTGGAGGATACTCCTCGCGCATGTTCCATCGGCTGAGCCGGCCCGTGGGCGCGCATACTCCCGCGAGACCTATAGAACGATGTTCTATTCGTGGAAGTGGGGAAATAACGGCATTCAGAGTGTCGTAACCTCATCACCATGGCGGACCTCGGCGACCACAATCATGGGCCGGAGCCCTACAAGCCCACCCAGGATGCCCCCACGACCCCGTTCCAGCGCGTGGAGGTGCCTCCTGGCGAACAGACGATCAGGGTGCCCCGGCCTCAGTCCGCTGGACCGTTCCGCCCGCCGCCGGCACCGCCCAGACGCGGCCTGATCGCCCGGCTGGTCACCGGTATCGGCGATGTGCCGATCAAGCTCGCCTATCTCGTCGGGGCGGTGGTGGTGACCGTGCTGGCGGTCGTGCTGGTCTTCGTGATGTTCTCCGGCGACCAGCCGGACGGCCCGGCCGGCGAGGTGGAGCCGGGCCGCAAGCTGGTGCCGGTGCCGAGCGTCACCCCGTCCGCGGGGCCGACGCCCACGCCCGCCCCCACGCCCACCCCGACCCCGATCGCGCTGCCGCCCGTGCCGGAGCGGATGGCCTTCAAGACGCTGCCGGGCAAGGCCAGCAAGGTCTCCGGCCGGATCCTCGACAAGCGCACGACGATCAGCTATCCGCGCCTCGGCAAGCCGTGGAAGGCCAAGTCGTTCCCGCCGTTCTCCATCGCCCAGCGGATCGGCAAGGTGGCGATCCCGCACACCATGGTGGTCTCGGCGATGCTGCCCGGCGACGCGCCCGCGGAGAAGCCGAAGACGTCGGACGGCTACCGCGACATCGCGGTCTCCGCGGTCCGCTGGTCGCTGCGCACCCAGCACCCGGCGGGCAGCACGATCACCTGGACCGGCTCGCAGAAGATGCCGGTCGGCAAGGGCTGGATGCTCGGCTACCAGGTCCGGTACACGGTGGGAGGCAAGCCGCAGACCTCGCAGGCGCTCGCCGTGGTGATCGAGATCGGCCGGACCAAGCCCGCGATGCTGCTGGCCAGCATCCCGGAGAGCGGCAAGTCCCATTGGCGCGACATCAACACATTGGTCAAGGGCGTGCGTCCCGTATAGCCTCGCGCTGGAACCATCTTCTAGAATATGGTTCTGTACCCCTGAGCCGCTGGAGGATGGACTATGGCGATCGGTTTGAGCGAGGAGCACGAGGCGCTGCGCGAGTCGGTGTCGGGATGGGCCGAGCGCAACATCCCCGCCGAGGTGGTCCGGGCGGCCCTCGCCGCCGAGACCGAGCAGCGCCCGGCCTTCTGGGCCGGTCTCGCCGAGCAGGGACTGCTCGGCCTGCACGTGCCCGAGGAGTTCGGCGGCTCGGGCTACGGCCTGCTGGAGACCGCGGTGGCCGTCGAGGCGCTGGCCGAGCGGGTCGCGCCGGGGCCGTTCGTGCCGACCGTGCTGGCCTCCGCGGTCATCCTCGCCTCCGGCGGCAAGGCGCGCACCGAGCTGCTGCCCGGCCTCGCCGACGGCGGCCTGACCGGCGCCGTCGCCCTGACCGCGGCCCTCACCGGCGTTCGCGGCGACGACGGCGTGCTGGTCGTCTCGGGTACGGCCGAGCCGGTGCTGGGCGCCGCCCTCGCCGACGTGCTCGTGCTGCCGGTGAGCACCTCCGAGGGCGAGGAGTGGGTCGCGCTCGACGCCTCCTCGGCCGGCGTGACCTCGCTGCCGTCGCTCGACCTGACGCGCGGGGTGGGGAAGGTGACGCTGGAGGCCGTGGCCGTACCGGCGGAGCGGGGGCTGGACGGGGTCGAGAGGACCGGCGTCCGCAACCTGGCGGCCATCCTGCTCGGCGCCGAGGCCGCCGGCCTCGCGGCGTGGTGCGTGCGCGCCGCCGCCGACTACGCGAAGGTGCGCGTGCAGTTCGGCCGCCCGATCGGGCAGTTCCAGGGCATCAAGCACAAGCTGTCGCGCATGCTGGTCGCGCTGGACCAGGCGCGCGCCACCGTGTGGGACGCGACCCGGGCCACGGGCGCGGAGCTGGAGTACGCCGCGGCCATCGCCGGGGTGATGGCGCCCGACGCGGCCGTCCAGTGCGCCAAGGACGCCATCCAGACCTTCGGCGGCATCGGCTACACCTTCGAGCACGACGCCCACCTGTACTTCCGCCGCGCGCTCACCCTGCGCGCGCTCCTCGGGCCGAGCGCCGAGTGGTCCGCCTCCGTAGCCGAGCTGGCGCTGAAGGGCGTCAGCCGGGTGATGGAGATCGACCTGCCCGCCGACGCCGAGGACCTGCGCGCCTCGCTGCGCGCCGAGATCGCCGCGATCGCCGAGCTGGAGGGCCAGGAGCAGAAGCGCGCGCTGGCCGACGGCGGTTTCGTGATGGCCCACCTGCCCCGGCCGTGGGGCCGCGACGCCTCGCCGCTGGAGCAGGTGCTCATCCAGCAGGAGCTCAAGGCCGCCAAGGTCAAGCTGCCGCAGATGATCATCGGTGCCTGGGTGGTGCCGTCCGTCGCCACGTACGGCACGCGGGAGCAGCAGGACCGCTTCCTGCCCAGGACGCTCAGCGGCGAGATGATGTGGTGCCAGCTCTTCTCCGAGCCCGGCGCCGGATCCGACCTGGCCAACGTGCAGATGAAGGCGGAGAAGGCCGAGGGCGGCTGGCGGCTCAACGGCCAGAAGATCTGGACCTCCGTCGCGCACGTCGCCGAGTGGGGCATCTGCATCGCGCGCAACTCCTCCGAGGGCTCCAAGCACGACGGCATCACCTACTTCCTCGTCGACATGAAGAGCCAGGGCGTCACCGTCAGGCCGCTGACCGAGATGACCGGCGAGAACCTGTTCAACGAGGTCTTCCTGGACGACGTGTTCATCCCGGACGAGTTGGTGGTCGGCGAGGTGGGCCAGGGCTGGAAGGTGGCCCGCAACACGCTGTCCAACGAGCGCGTCTCGCTGTCGTCGGGCTCGGGCGGGACCGGTTCGTCGGTGCCCGACCTGCTGGGCCTGGCCGGGCGGCTCGGCCGGGAGCTCACCCCGGCCGAGCGGCAGGAGCTGGCCGGGGTGGTCTGCGAGGGCCACTCGATCAACGCGCTGTCGCTGCGGGTGACGCTCAAGCAGCTCGCGGGCACCGAGCCGGGCGGCGACGCGTCGGTGCGGAAACTGCTGTCGACCTCGCACGCCCAGCACGTCTCCGAGGCCGCGGTGAACCTGCTGGGCGCCTCGGCGGTGGCCGCCGCCGACATGAAGCTCGGCGACCCCGGCTACTGGAACAGGGCGGTGCTGGCGACCAGGGCGATGACCATCTACGGCGGCACCACCGAGGTCCAGCTCAACATCATCGCCGAGCGCATGCTGGGCCTGCCCAGGGACCCGGAGCCCGGAAAGTAGCACCCACTAGAACGCGTTGCAGTTTGGTCGTAGGGTCGGGGCCATGCGGACACGTGTGACGGATCTGTTCGGCATCGAGTTCCCGATCTTCGCCTTCTCCCACTGCCGGGACGTCGTCGCCGCGGTCAGCCGCGCCGGCGGCATGGGAGTGCTCGGCGCGCTCTACTTCACCCCCGAAGAGCTCGAAGTGGAGCTCGCGTGGATCGACGACCACGTCGACGGCCGCCCCTACGGCGTCGACGTGGTCATGCCCGCCTCCTACGAAGGGGCGGACTTCCCCGCCGAGGAGCTCGTCGGCCGCCTCCAGGGGATGATCCCCGACGGCCACCGGCGGTTCGTCGAGGACCTGCTCGCCCGGCACGGCGTACCCCCGCTGTCCGACGAGTCCGACCCGGGCCGGGTCCTGCTCGGCTGGACCGACGCCACCGCCCGGCCGCAGGTCGAGGTGGCGCTGCGGCACCCGATCGCGCTGCTGGCCAACGCGCTCGGGCCGCCGCCCGCCGACGTGGTGGAGCTCGCGCACGCCCACGGCGTCCAGGTCGCCGCGCTGGCCTCCACGCCCCGCCACGCGGTCAAGCAGGTCGAGGTGGGCGTCGACGTCGTGGTCGCGCAGGGCACCGAGGCGGGCGGGCACACCGGCGAGATCTCCACGATGGTGCTGATCCCGCAGGTGGCCGACGCCGTGGACGTGCCCGTCCTGGCCGCGGGCGGCATCGGCGGCGGCAGGCAGATGGCGGCCGGGATGGCGCTCGGCGCGGAGGGCGTGTGGACCGGATCGATCTGGCTCACCGTCGAGGAGGCCGACACGCCGGCGATGGCCAGGAAACGCATCCTGGAGGCGACCTCCCGGGACACGGTCAGGTCGAGAAGCTGGACGGGCAAGCCCGCCAGGCTGCTGAAGAACGAGTGGACCGACGCCTGGGAGGCGATGGAGTCGCCGGGCACGCTGCCGATGCCGCTGCAGTTCATGCTCGTCTCCGACGCGCTGCGCCGGATCGGCCGCTCGGACGCCGCCGAACTGGCCACCTTCCCCGCCGGGCAGATCATCGGCACCATGAACCAGGTGAAACCGGCCAGAGACGTGGTCTTCGAGATGGTGGAGGAGTACATCGAGGCCATCGAACGCCTCGGCCACATCACCTCCGCCTAGCGCCCTTCGTAGACCGCCGGGCGCTTCTCCTTGAACGCCCGCGCGCCCTCGCGGGCGTCCTGCGAGCCGATCACCGGCCACCCCAGCTCGTCGGAGACCTTCAACGCCTCCGCCTCACCCAGCCCGACCGTGTCCCGATAGACCCGCAGAATCGCCTGTACGGCCAGAGGCCCCGACGCCGCCACGTCATCGGCGATCTCCCTGGCCACGGCCAGCGCCCGCCCGTCCGGCACGACCCGGTTCACCAGCCCCATCGACAACGCCTCCGCCGCGCTCACCGCCCGCCCGGTGAGCAGCAGATCCATCGCGTGGCAGTACGGGATCTGGCGCGGCAGCCGCACCGCGCTGCCGCCCATCGGGAACAGCGCCCGCTTCGCCTCGAACAGGCCGAGGGTGGCCGACTCGGCGACCACCCGCAGGTCGGTGCCGACCAGCAGCTCGGTACCCCCGGCCACCGCGTACCCCTCCACCGCGCAGACGATCGGCTTGGCGGGCAGGGCGGCGGTGTCGCGCAGCAGTCCCTTCCAGTGGAAGTCCGGGATGGCGGCGGCGCGGGCCTGGACCTCGGGGTCGGCCGAGGGGGCGCCCATGGCCTTGAGGTCGGCCCCCGCGCAGAACGTGCCGTTCGCCCCGGTGAGGATGGCCACCCGGACTCCGGGCTCCGCCGAGACGTAGGCCCACGCGGAGGCCAGACCGACCAGCATGTCCGAGGAGAGCGCGTTGCGCGCCTCCGGACGGTCCATGGTGACGATCACCACCTGCCCGTCACGCTCGATCCGGCAGTGCGGGGTGCTGATCGGCAACAGTTCCATGGAACGCCCTCCAACCTAGAACCAAGCGCTTGTTGGCGCGATCTTAACTCCCGCCGCCCGATACCCGCTTCCTGCCCTTGCCATGTACCTGCCTGAAGGCCAAGCGCTTGCTAGGCGGAAGACTCCGGGTTAGTCTGCGGCCACGAACGAGAACATGTTCTCGTTCGGGAGCGGATGAGGAGTTCCGATGGGCGCGCTCGGCTTCTGGCGGCTGGCACAGGCGGACCCCGGCTGGATCGCCGCAGTGGATCCCGACGGCACCGAGCACCGCGCGGGCGACCTGCTCGCCCGCGCCAACCGGCTCGTGCACGGCCTGCGCGACCTCGGCCTCCAGCCGGGGGACGGGTTCTGCGGCCTGGTGCCCAACGGCGCCGACGGCCTCGTCCTCTACCTGGCCGCGCTGCAGGCCGGGTGGTACTACACGCCGATCAACTGGCACCTGACCGGCCCCGAGATCGAGTACATCGTGGCCGACAGCGAGGCCGGGGCCTTCTTCGTGCACGAGCGCTACGCCGCCGAAGGAGCGCGCGGCGCCGAGGCGATCGCGCCGGAGCGCCGTTTCGCCCTCGGCGACGTCCCGGGCTTCCGCCCGGCCGCCGACCTCACCGAAGGCCGCCCCACCGAAACCCCGCCAGGCCGTACGGCCGGAGCCACCATGCACTACACCTCCGGCACCACCGGCCGGCCCAAGGGTGTACGGCGTCCGCTCAGCGGGCTCGACCCCGACGACGCCGCCGAGCTGATGACGTTCCTGCTCGGCCTGTTCGGCATCACCCCCGGCCAGCCCAACGCCCACCTGGTCACCTCGCCCAGCTACCACACCGCCGTCAGCCAGTTCGGCGGCACCGCCCTGCACATGGGCCACACGCTGGTCTACATGGACCGGTGGGAGGCCGAGGAGACGCTGCGCCTGTGCGAGCGGTACCGGATCACCAGCTCGCACCTGGTGCCGACGCACTTCAAGCGGCTGCTCGCGCTGCCGGAGGAGACCCGCGCGGCCTACGACCTGTCCTCGCTGAGATGGATGATCCACGCCGCCGCGCCCTGCCCGGTCCCGGTGAAGCAGGCGATGCTGGAGTGGTGGGGCGACTGCGTCTACGAGTACTACGCCGCCACCGAGGGCGGCGGCACGCTGGCCACGCCCGAGGGCTGGAAGAAGCATCCCGGCACGGTCGGCTCGGCCTGGCCGATCAGCGAGCTGCTGATCGTCGACGACGCGGGCGAGCCGGTGCCGACCGGCACCCCGGGCACGATCTACATGAAGATGATGGGCGTCTCCTTCGAGTACAAGGGCGACCCGGCGAAGACCCAGGCGGGCCGGTTGAAGGACCACTTCACCGTGGGCGACATCGGCTACCTCGACGAGGACGGCTTCCTGTTCCTCTGCGACCGCAAGGCCGACCTGATCATCTCGGGCGGGGCGAACATCTACCCGGCCGAGATCGAGAACGAGATCACCGTCCACCCGAAGGTCGCCGACGTGGCCGTCTTCGGCATCCCCGACGAGGAGTGGGGCGAGCAGATCAAGGCCGTCGTCGAGCCCGCCGAAGGCGTCGAGCCGGGTCCTGAGCTGGCCGCCGAGATCCTCGCCTCGCTGGAAGGGCGGCTGTCGCGGATGAAATGGCCCAAGTCCATCGACTTCATCGCCGAGATGCCCAGGGAGCCCAACGGCAAGCTGCTCAAACGCAAGCTGCGGGCGCCGTACTGGGAGGGGCGCGACCGTGCCATCTGACCCGCTGACCGCCGCGCACGTCCTGGAGTTCCCCGGCGGGTACACCCGCACCACCGGCCCGGTGATCGGCAGATTTCTCACCGAGTTGCGCGACGGCCGGATCGTCGGCGTGCGCACCGCCGAGGGGCGGGTGCTGGTGCCGCCGCTGGAGTACGACCCGGGCGACGGCGAACCTGTCACCGGGGAGTACGTCGAGGTCGGCCCGGCCGGTACGGTGACCGCCGCGGCCTGGGTGGCCGAGCCCCGCCCCGACCATCCCCTGGACCGGCCCTTCGCCTGGGCGCTGATCGAGCTCGACGGCGCCGACACCGCCCTCGTGCACGCTGTGGACTCGGGCCACCCCAAGGCGCTTCCACCTGGCACCCGGGTCAGGCCGGTCTGGCGGCACGAACGCGTCGGTCACATCACCGACCTGGCGTATTTCGCCCCCGAGGTGACGAGGATCGTCTCACCGATCCGGACCGTCTACCGGCTGCGGGCGAGCCCGTCGCTGACCCGCTTCCTCGAAGGCGTCCGCGACGGCCGCTTCCTCGGCTGCCGCTGCGCCACCTGCGACCAGGTGTACGTGCCGTACCGCACCTCCTGCCCCGGCTGCGGGGAGGTGATCACCGAGGAGGTCGAGCTGCCGGACACCGGCACGGTCACCACCTTCGCGATCAACAACCTGCCCGACCCGCGCGCCCCCGAGGTCCCGTTCGTGTCGGCGTACATCCTGCTCGACGGCGCCGACCTCCCGATGATCGCCCTGGTCGGCGGCATCCCCGCGGACGAGGTACGGCAGGGCATGCGAGTCCGCGCCGTATGGGTCCCCGACGCCGAACGCACCCTGTCGATGGCCAGCGTGCGGTGGTTCGCCCCCACCGGCGAGCCGGACGTGGAGCTGTGATGCGCGAGGTGGCGGTCGTCGCGTTCGCCCAGACCAGGCACACCGGCCACGACACCGGCCTGGACGAGACCGAGCTGATCCACCCGGTCATCGCCGAGGTACGCGAGCGGACCGGCCTGCGGGACTTCGGCTTCACCTGCTCGGGCTCCTGCGACTACCTGGCCGGCGCGCCGTTCTCGTTCGTCTCCGCCCTCGACGCGCTCGGCGCCTGGCCGCCCATCTCCGAGAGCCACGTCGAGATGGACGCCGCCTGGGCCCTCTACGAGGCCTGGGTACGGCTCCAGCACGGCGACATCGACTCCGCCCTCGTCTACGGCTTCGGCAAGTCCTCCCTCGGCGACCTGCGCACGATCATGACCCTCCAGCTCGACCCCTACTACCTGGCCCCCTTGGGGCTCGACCAGCTCTCCTACGCGGCCCTCCAGGCCGCCGCGCTGGGCGCCTCCCGCGAGGAGCTCGACGGCATCGTGCGGCGCAGCCGTACCGACGGGCGGGCCAATCCCTATGCGCTCGACCTGCCGTTGGAGGGGGACGAACCGCCGATCACCGACGGGGCGGCGGCGGTCGTGCTGGCCGCCGGGGACCTGGCCGGGCGGGTGTGCTCCCGTCCCGCCTACATCAGGGGCATCGCCCACCGCATAGATTCTCATTACCTGGGTATGCGTAATCTTGCCCGGTCGGCCTCCGCCGCCGACGCCGCACGCGCGGCGGGGGTCGGCAGGGGTCATGTCGACGTGGCCGAGCTGCACGCGCAGTTCAGCCACGAGGAGCTCATCCTGCGCGAGGCGCTGGAGCTGCCGGACGACACGGTGATCAATCCTTCGGGCGGGCCGCTGGCCGCCAATCCCGTCATGGCGACGGGGCTCATCCGGATCGGCGAGGCCGCGCGGCACGTCATGGGCGGGGGCGCGAGCCGTACCGTCGGGCACGCCGCGAGCGGGCCGTGCCTGCAGCACAACCTCGTGACCGTTCTGGAGGCGTGATGGGCAGGCGGTGCGCGGTCGTCGGGGTCGGGCAGACGCGGTACACGACCAAGCGCGGGGACGTCTCGCTGGCGGGGCTGGTGCGCGAGGCGGCGGTGCGCGCCCTGGAGGACGCGGGGCTGACGTTCAAGGACATCGACGCCGTGGTCATCGGGAAGGCGCCCGACCTGTTCGAGGGCGTGATGATGCCGGAGGCGTATCTCGCGGACGCGCTGGGCGCGGCGGGCAAGCCGATGACGCGCGTGCACACCGCGGGCAGTGTGGGCGGCTCGACCGCGCTGGTCGGGGCGTCGCTCATCCAGGGCGGCGTGCACGAGCGGGTGTTGGTGGCGGCCTTCGAGAAGCAGTCGGAGTCCAACGCCACCTGGGCGCTCTCCACGCATCTGCCGTTCAGCGCGTCGCTGGTGGTGGGCGCGGGCGGCTACTTCGCGCCGCACATCCGCGAGTACATGCGCCGCTCCGGCGCGCCGGACCACATCGGCACCCTCGTCGCGGTCAAGGACCGCCGCAACGCGCTCCGCAACCCGTACGCGCACCTGCGGATCCCCGGCATCAGCCGGGAGATGGTCGAGTCCACGCCCATGCTCTGGGAGCCGATCCGCTACCTGGAGACCTGCCCGTCCTCCGACGGCGCGTGCGCGATCGTGCTGTCGTCGGAGGAGGCGGCCACCGGGACGCCCGCCTGGGTGCACGGCGCCGCGATGCGCTCCGAGCCGATCTTCCGGGCCGGGCGCGACACCGTGAACCCGCAGGGCGGCAAGGACTGCGCGGCCGACGTCTACCGCCAGGCGGGCGTCGCCGACCCACGCCGCGACCTCGACGTGGCCGAGGTGTACGTGCCCTTCTCCTGGTACGAGCCCATGTGGCTGGAGAACCTCGGCTTCGCCGCCGAGGGCGAGGGCTGGAAGCTGACCGAGTCGGGGGCGACCGCGCTGGACGGCGACATCCCGTGGAACGCCTCCGGCGGGGTGCTGTCCAGCAACCCGATCGGCGCCTCCGGGCTGATCAGGTTCGCCGAGGCGGCGCTGCAGGTCCGGGGGATGGCGGGGGAGCACCAGGTGGACGGGGCGCGGCTGGCACTCGGCCACGCGTACGGCGGAGGCGCCCAGTTCTTCGCCATGTGGATCGTCGGAAGCGACAAGCCATAAGGGGGAGCCCCCGATGGAGTTCAACCACGCCGACCTCTTCGAAGCCCTGGCGGACACGATCGGCGACCGGATCGCCGTCGTCTGCGGCGACGAGCGCCTCACCTACGCCGAACTCGACGCCCACGCCAACCGCCTCGCCCACCACCTCCAGTCCCAGGGCGTACGGCAGGGCGACCACGTCGGGATCCACCTCTACAACGGCGTCGAGTACATCGCCGGGCTGCTGGCCGCGCTCAAGATCCGGGCGGTGCCGGTCAACGTCAACTACCGCTATGTCGAGGCCGAGCTGCTTCACCTCTACACCGACTCCGACATCGTGGCGCTGATCTACGACGTGGAGTTCGACGCCCGGGTGGCCGCCGTCGCCCCGCGGGCGCCCGGTCTGCGGCATCTCGTCGCCGTCGGCGGGCCCACGGCGGTGGCGGGGGCGGTGCCGTACCGGGAGGCCCTCGCCCGCCAACCGGCGACGCGCGGCTTCGCTGAGCGGTCGGGGCAGGACGTCTACATCATCTACACCGGCGGCACCACCGGCCTGCCCAAGGGCGTGATGTGGCACACCGAGGACCTGTTCATGGCCTTCGGGGGCGGCAACCCGTACGGCGAGCCGCGCGCCACCCCGCAGGAGGTCGTCGACGAGGCGGCCAAGGCCAGTCCGCTGATCATGATGGCGGTGGCGCCGCTGATGCACGGCGCCGCGCAGATGGCCACGTTCATCACCTGGTGGATGGGCGCGGCCATGGTCTACGTGCGCAAGTTCGACGCCGCCGAGGTGTGGCGGACCGTCGAGCGCGAGAAGGTCCTCACGATCAACATCACCGGCGACGCCATGGCCCGCCCGCTGGCCGACGAGCTGGCCGCCGGGACCTACGACCTGTCGTCGCTGTTCGTGATCTCCTCGACCGGCGCGATCCTGACCGGCGCGGTCCGCGACCGCCTGCAGGAACTGCTGCCCAGCGTGATGATCCTGGACAACTTCGGCTCCACCGAGTCCGGGTACACCGCCTCCGGAGTGGCCGGGTCCTCGCCCGAGACGGGACTGCGCTACCAGCCGAACGCCACCGCGCGGCTCGTCGTGCTCGACGAGCGGCTGCGGCCCGTCGCGCCCGGGTCGGGGCAGATGGGCACCGTGGCCAAGGCCGGGCGGATCGCCTTCGGCTACTACAAGGACCAGGCCAAGACCGACGCCACGTTCGTCACCGACGAGGCCGGCACCCGCTGGCTGCTCACCGGCGACCTGGCCACCGTGGACACCGACGGCACGATCAACGTGTTCGGGCGCGGCTCGCAGTGCATCAACACGGGCGGGGAGAAGGTCTTCCCCGAGGAGGTGGAGGCGGTGCTGAAGGGGCATCCGGCCGTGTTCGACGCGGTGGTCACCGGGGTGCCCGACGAGCGGTGGGGGTACCGGGTGGCGGCGGTCGTGGAGGCGCGGCAGGGGGTGAGCGTGACGACGCGGGAGCTCGACGCGCACTGCCGGGAGGTGCTGTCCAGCTACAAGGTGCCCCGGACGTACGCGTTCGTGGCGGAGGTGGTCCGCTCACCCGCGGGCAAGGCCGACTACCGGTGGGCGCGGGAGCAGGTCACCTGAGGGCCTCAGGTCTTGGCGGGCTCGCCGTTCAGCGCGACGAAGGCGCCCAACCCGAGGTAGACGAGGCCGCTGCCGACGTCGAGCCGGCGCCGGGCGCGGGCCGAGTTGCGCAGCCGACCGGCGAGCACCGAGGCGAGCAACGCGTAGGCGCCGTCGGAGGCGATGCCCAGCATGATCCACAGCACGCCGAGCACCGCGATCTGCGCGGCCACCGGCCCCGCCGCCGGGTCCACGAACTGCGGCAGGAAGGCCAGGAAGAAGATCGCGGTCTTCGGGTTGAGCACGCTGACCACGAACCCCTCCCAGAACAGCCTGGTCCGCGAGTGCTCCTCGGCCTTGGCGGGCTCCCCGTCGTCGCCGCCGCGGGTGAGCAGCTTCCGCAGGCCGAGATAGACCAGATAGGCCACCCCGAGGTACTTGACCACCGTGAACGCCGTGGCCGACGCCGCCAGCAGCGCGCTGATCCCCAGCGCGGCGGCCAGCACGTGCACGATCGACCCCGCGTGGATGCCGAGCACCGACACGAACCCGGCCGACCGGCCCTGCGCCACGCTCCTGGTCACGATGTAGACCACGGCGGGTCCCGGCACCAGGAGCAGCGCCATGGTGGCCACACAGAACAGGGCGATGGTCGTCAAGTCAGGCATGCCGTCATCGTAGGGATTCGCCGCTCGCTACCCAAGGGGTTTTCGGAGGGCGTGCAGGAGGGCGGTGGTCGCGGGCTGGTCGGGGGGATCGCCGTAGACGGCGGCGTAGACGTGTCGGGTGGAGCCGGGGATCTCGGCGACCTCGACCGACGGGTGGCGGTGGGCGCGCAGCGCCAGGCCCGGCAGGACCGTCAGCCCCATCCCGGCCGCCACCAGCGCCTGGACGGCCACGATGTCGTCGCTGGTGAACGAGATGCGGGGCTCGTATCCGGCCCTGGCGCACATGTCGAGCAGGTGGCTGCGGCAGCGGTCGCATCCGGCGATCCACACCGCGTCGGCGTACCCCCCGAGGTCCACCACCGGTGCCGCGTCCGAGCCGGGTGGGGCGACCAGGTAGCTGGGGTCCTCGAGGAGGGGAATCATGCGGATGCCGGTGTCCTCGGGGGCCGTGTCGTCGTAGCGGAAGATCACCGCGACGTCCACCCGCCCGGCGCGCAGCAGGCGCAGCGCCTCGGGCGGCTCGGTCTCGGTGAGGTTCAGTTGGAGGCCGGGGTGGGCGCGGGCGAGTTCGGCCGCGGCCTGGGGCACGAAGGTGCCGAGCGCGGAGGGGAAGGCGGCCAGCCGTACCCGGCCCGCGTGCAGGCCGACGTGGGCGGCGAGTTCCTCGGAGGCCGCGTCCAGGCGGGCGATGATCTCCGAGGCGCGTTCGGCGAGCAGGCGGCCCGCCTCGGTGAGCCGGATGCCCCGGCCCGCCCGCTGGATGAGCTTGGCGCCGGTCTCCGCCTCCAGCCGGGCCAGGTGGTGGCTGACGGAGGGCTGGGAGTAGTGCAGCGCCTTGGCGGCGGCGGTGAGCGAGCCGGTGCGGGAGACGGCCAGCAGGACGCGGAGCCGTACGACATCGAGCATTCATTAACCATATCTATTGATATGGAAGGAAAGCTCAGTTGGACCTATTGGTCGGTATGGGGGACCGTGGAAGGTATGAGACCAGGACTTGAGGGCATCGTGGCGGGTGTGCGCGAGGTCGTGGGGCGCGGGCTCGGAGCGCGGGAGACCGCCTTCGCCGCCGCCGACTTCCTGCGCGGCAACCTGCCGGACATCGGCATCCTCACCCCGGAGGAGCTCCAGGGCGCGCCGGGGCAGTACGTGTCGAAGCCGCTGCACGCCCAGGAGGAGTTCTCCGTGGTCGCGGTCGTGTGGCAGCCGGGCAGCGAGACCGTCGTCCACGACCACGTGGCCTGGTGCGTGTTCGGGGTGCTCAGCGGCAACGAGCACGAGACCCTCTACCGCGACATGGGCACCCACCTGGTCGAGATCGGGCGCGCCGACAACCGGCCGGGCGAGGTCAGCGGGTTCGCCCCGCCCGGCGACATCCACAAGGTGCGCAACACCAGCGGCGAGGTCGGCGTCTCGATCCACGTCTACGGCGCCGACGTGGTGAGCCGCGGCGGCAGCAGCGTCCGCCGCGTCTACGACCTGCCCGTGCGGGAGCTCACCGGCTCCCGCTGACCTACATGCCGGTCGCGCCGTCGAGGCGCTCGCGCAGCAGGTCGGCGTGGCCGTTGTGCCGCGCGTACTCGGCGATCAGCTTCACCAGCACGTTGCGCAGCGAGATCGGCTCACCCGTCGAGCGGACCGTCCCCGTCTCCTCCAGGGACGCCGCCGCGGCCACGATCCGCCTGGCGCGCTCGACCTCGTCCCGCCATACCGCGAACGCCTCGCCCACGTCACCGTCGAGCGAGTCGAAGTCCTGGTCGGGGTCGTCGTCGGTGTAGTAGAGCATGGGCACGTCCTCGCCGGCGAACTGGATGCGGAACCACCACCGCTCCACCCCCGACAGATGCCGTAGCAGCCCGTGCAGCGACATCGTGGAGGGCGGCACCGCCCGCTCGGACAGCCGCTCCGGCGCGAGCCCGGCGCACTTCAGCTCGAAGGTGTCCCGGTGCCAGTCGAGGAAGGCGAGCAGCGTCTCGCGCTCTCCGGCGACGTTGGGCGGCTCGACGCGGGAGCCGCCCGCGCCCCATCTCGGCGAATAGGTGACCATGCGAGCGCACTCTGCCAGCCGCCACCGACAGAAAACCGCTACCGGCTGATCCGGCCGTGCAGCAGATCGGCCAGCGTCGCGTGCACCTCCGAGACGGGACGGTCGGGGTAGAGGGCCTGCCGCTCGATCGCCACCGTCAGCACCATGCCGAACACCGCCGTCGCCGCCGTGTCGATGTCCAGGTCCTCCCGGATCTGCCCCTCGGCGACGGCCCGGCGCAGCACATCCGCGTAGACGCCGAGCGCCTGCTCGCGAAGCTGGACGATCGCCTCCTGCCAGGCGGTCCGCCACATCTCGGCCAGCAGAACCCGGGCGAGCGCGCCGTACTCCTCGAAGAAGCGCAGCTGGCCGAGCACCACCGCGTCCAGCGCGTCGAGCGCGGTCGCGCCGACCGCGCTGTCTCGCAGGGCCTGGGCCAGGTAGCCGATCCGGTGCTCCAGCAGCGCCGAGAACAGCGCCTCCTTGCTGCCGAAGTTGTAGAACACGGTGCCCTTGGCCACCCCGGCCCGCTCGGCGATCGCGTCCACGGTCGTCGCTGAGTAGCCCTGCTCGGCGATCAGGTCGATCGCCGCGGCGAACACCTTCTGCCGCGTCTCGGCCCGGCTCACAGGGACAGCTCCGGGTGCAGGCGGCTGATCGACCAGGTACGGCCCCTGCCGACCGCGAGCACGGTCAGGGCGAGGCCGAGCAGCAGGAACACGGTGAGCACCCCGCAAGCCTGCCACACCACGGTCAGGTCGCCGCCACTGATCAGCCTGCGCAGCGCCGAGACCACCCAGCTCATCGGCAGCCACGGCGAGATCGTCTGGAAGAAGCCGGGCGAGGTCTCGATCGGGTAGGTCCCCGCCGCCGAGGTGAGCTGCAGCATCAGCAGCGCCAGCGCCGCCACCCTGCCCGGCGGCCCGAGCAGGGCGTTGATCGCCTGCACCAGGGCCAGGAACGCCGCCGCCGTCAGCAGCAGGAAGGCGGCCATGCCCGCCGGATGGGCGACCTCCAGGCCGAGGGCGTACCGCAGCACGGCGAGCAGCACGCCGACCTGGGCCGCGCCGAGCGCGAAGGCGGGCAGCCAGCCGGACAGGGCCACCCGTACGGCGCTCGCAGTTCCGGCCAGCAGGCGCGGGTTGAGGGGGCGCAGCACCATGTACGCGATCATGGCGCCCACCCAGAGGGCCAGCGGGACGAAGAACGGCGCGAAGCCGGTGCCGTAGTTGGGCACCTCGTTGTCGACCGTGGTGGCCAGGCGTACCGGGTCGCTCATCATGTCGGCGCGGCCCTCGCGTTCGGCCGTGCCGTACGAGGGGATCTCCGCGGCGCCGTCGGCGAGTCCGTCGGCGAGTGCCTTCGAGCCGTCGTCGAGCTTGCCGAGGCCGGTGGACAGCTCGCCCGCGCCGTCCTGCAACCTGCCGACGCCGCTGTCGAGCCGCGCGGCCCCGTCGCCCAGCCGGACCAGGCCGCCGCCCAGTTTCCCGAGTCCGTCGCTGAGCTCGGCGGACCCCTTGCTGATCTTCGCGACGCCCGAGGAGAGCGTCCCGGTAGAGGTCGCGGCCTTGCCGATGCCGCCGTCGAGCGTCGCCGCGCCCTCGGCCAGCTTCGCCAGGCCCTCGTCGAGCTGGACGTACTGCTCGCGCAGCGCGTCCACCTTCGTCCCCAGGCCGGGCGCGACCTCGGCGACCTTGCGAGCTCCGCGCGCCAGCTCCTGGGCGTCCCGCCGCAGGTCGGCGATGGCCTGCTCGCGCCCGGACACCCGCTCCTCCAGCCTGTCGGCATCCCCGGCGACCCCCTGCGCGGCCGTGACGGTCCCACGCAGCAACCCGCGCAACTCGGGGTCGGCGTCCGGGTGCCCGTCCAGATAGGCCTGTACGGCTCGCGCCTCCTCCTGAGTCCGCTCGGCCCCCTGGCTGATCTCCCCGGACAGCCCGCCGAGCCCGTCGCCGAGCCGGTCGGCCGCGTTCGCCACCACGTCGGCGGCGTCGGCCACCTTGGGCCCCCACTCGTTCAGCACCGGAACGTACTCGTCGGCCGCCGTGTTCACCTTGCCGGTGTTGGCGTGCACCTTGTCGTAGGCCTGCCGGGTGCCGTCGGCGAGCGTCCCCGCCCCCTCGTGCAGCTTGTCCAGCCCCTTGCGCAGCTCACCCACTCCGGCCTCGGCCTTGCGCAACGCCGAGTTGAGCCGCTCAGCGCCCGAGGCCAGCTTGCCGGTGGCGCTGTTGGCGCTGTTCAGCCCCACGGTGAGTTCGCGGGCCCCGTCCTGCGCGCTGCCGAGCCCGCCGGCCAGCCGGTCGGCGCCCTTGCCCGCCTTGTTCGCGCCCTCGTGCAGCTCGCCCGCGCCCTCGGCGGCCTCGCCGGTCTTGTCGTGGATGTCGCCGATGGACAGGAAGACGTTGTCGAAGTAGTCGTGCGTCGCGGTCCGCGCGGCCGCCGTCCGCACCTCCTCGAAGACGGCGTCGGAGATCGTGCCCATGATGTACGACCGCCCGGTGTCGACCCGCACGCCCAGCTCGGCGGGTGACGGCGTGCCGTCCTTGGACGGGGAGGACAGCCGGGCGCTGAAGTCGGCCGGGATGGTCAGCGACAGGTAGTAGCCGCCGTCGCGCACCCCGTCGGCCGCCTCCCGCGCCGTCGCCTCCCGCCAGTCGAAGATCTTCCGCTCCCGGAGCTCCTCGGCCAGGTCCCGGCCCGCGTGCAGGGTCCTGCCGTCGGCGGTGGCGGGCTCGTCCTGCATGACCAGGGCGACCGGGATGCGGTCGAGGTGCCCCTGCGGGTCCCAGAACGACCACAGGTACAGCCCCGCGTACAGCAACGGCAGCACCACCACGGCGGCGACCGCCGCCCTGGTCAGCCGGGACCGCGAGAACCGGCGCAGCTCGAACATGGTCTTCACGGGGTCTCCTCCGCGGTGAGGTCGATCAGCTGGTCGAACCGGTCCGGCGGGCGCACGCACGAGGCGACCACCGTGAGCCCCCGCGCCGACAGCTCCCGCAGCAGCCCCCACACCGCCTCCTGCCGCTCACCGGGCAGCCCGGCGTCGACGTTGTCCACGACGATCACCGAAGGAGCGTCGAGCAACGCCAGCGCCACCCCCAGCCGCACCTGCCCCTCCCGGCCCAGCACCCGCACCTGCTCCCGCTCCGCGACGTCGAGGCCCGCCCCCGCGAGAACCTCGGCATGAACGACCTCCCGCCTGCGCGGCCTCCGCCACAGGCCGCGCCGCTCCCGCAGGTGCTCCCCGACGGTCAGCGCCTTGTCGAAGTCGGTCACCCCGTCCACCAGCCCGAGCGCCGCCACCTTGCGAATGGCCCTGGGCGAGGTGTGCCCGCCGACCGACAGCGATCCCGCCGTGGCCTTCATCCGCCCGGCAAGAGTGAGCAGCACACTGGTCCGCCCACTCCTCGCCGCCCCCGCGACCACGGTCAGCGTGCCGGCGCCGGCCTCGACCCCCACCCCGCGGAACACGCCCTCGACCGCCAACCCGCTAGCGACGATCACCACAACTCCTCTTTAGAACTGACCAGTCAGTACAAAAGTTAGCGCATGGCTTTCCGGCACAGACGAAGAGGGGGGCCGGATCGGCCCCCCTCTTCGGTGTTACGCGATCAGATGCCCAGCGCCGACGGGGCGCCGAACTCGTGCAGGAACAGCGCCTCCGCGGTGGCGACGCGGCGCAGCTCCTCCAGGTCCACCCGCTCGTTCGGGGCGTGGATCGCCGCGTCCTCGTCCTCCGCGCCGAACAGCAGGATCTCCGCCGCGGGGAACAACTTGACCAGCTTGCTCACCAGCGGGATCGACCCGCCCGCGCCGACGTCGCGCGGCGGGCGGCCGAAGGCGCGCTCCATCGCCCGGTTGAGCGAGGACCGGGCCCGCCCGCCCGAGTCGGCCTGGAAGCCCGACCCGACCGTGAGGTCGCCGAAGGCGATCCGCACGTTCCACGGCGCGACCTGCTGGAGGAACTCCATCACCGCGTCGACCGTCGTCTTCGGGTCCCCCGACGGAGGCACCCTGATGGTCACCCGCGCCCGCGCGAACGGCTGCACCGCGTTGATGGCGCCGGAGACGCTCGGCACGTCGAGCCCGGTCACGGTGATCGCGTAGGAGGCCCAGAGGCGGTCGGCCAGCGAGCCGGAGCCGACCAGCGACACCCCGTCGAGCACCCCGGCGGTGGCCCGGAAGTCCTCCTCGGAGGGGCCGCTGCCGAGGAAGCTGCCGCGCGGCAGGCCGGGCACCCGGATGTCGCCGTTGTCGTCGTGCAGCGCGGTCAGCATGCGCATCAGCGCGGCCAGCGCGTCGGGGGCGGCGCCGCCGAACGAGCCGCTGTGCACGGCGTCCTTCAGCGTGCGCACCTCGACGGTGAAGGCGGCCATGCCGCGCAGCGAGGTGGTGACGGCCGGGTCGCCGACCCGCGGGTTGCCGGTGTCCATCACCACGATGGCGTCGGCGCGGACCAGTTCGGGGTTGCGCTCGACGAACGCCTCAAGGCGCTCGCCCGCGTACTCCTCCTGGCCCTCCACGATCACCTTCACGCCCACGGGGAAGCGGCCCTGGAAGGTGCGCAGGGCGGCGACGTGGGCGATGATGCCGGACTTGTCGTCGGCGGTGCCCCTGCCGTAGAGGCGGCCGTCGATCAGGGTGGGCTCGAACGGCGGCGTGCGCCAGGCGGCCGGGTCGCCGGCGGGCTGCACGTCGTAGTGGGCGTAGAGCAGCACGGTCGGCGCGCCGGGAGGCGCGGGCGCCTCGCCGTACACCGCGGGGAAGCTGCCCTCGACCGGGATCTGCTGGGCGCGCGGCAGGCCCGCGCTGCGCAGCAGCTCCTCGGTGGCGGCGGCTGCGGCGTAGACCGGCTCCTCCGGGTGGCCGGGAAAGGCCACGGAGGGGATGGCGGCGAGCCGCTTCAGTTCGTCGATCGCCTGGGGCATCCCCGCCGCTACAGCGCTCTCGATCTGGTCAGGAGTCACGGGTGGTCCCCCGGGTGGTTTCTCAACATATGGTCAGGTCCCCTCATTGGATCACAGAAGGTTCCTTGGGGGGGAAATGAGGGAACGGCACCAGGCTAGCGCTTCGGATTTCGTTGTTGTTACACAAGTGTTCTACGGATCTCGAAATTCTTGCATATTGCTGCCACGCTTTCCCTTGGCAAGTCCCCAGGTCTACGTGCACACTGTGGGAAGCTCAGACACAAGGGAAGATAGCGATGACGCACCCGGAAAACACCGACGCGGCCGAGGTCCTCAAGGCCGCTCAGGACAACCTGTGGTTGCACTTCACCAGGCACAGCTCGTATCAGAACGCCGAGATCCCGACGATCGTGCGGGGTGAGGGTGCCTACATCTACGACATCCACGGCAAGCGCTACCTGGACGGACTGGCCGGCCTCTTCGTCGTCCAGGCGGGCCACGGCCGCAGCGAGCTCGCCGAGGCGGCCGCCAAGCAGGCCCAGGAACTGGCCTTCTTCCCGCTGTGGTCCTACGCCCACCCGAAGGCCGCCGAGCTGGCCCAGCGACTGGCCGCCGAGACGCCCGGTGAGCTGAACCGGGTGTTCTTCACCACCGGAGGCGGCGAGGCGGTCGAGTCCGCCTGGAAGCTGGCCAAGCAGTACTTCAAGATCACCGGCAAGCCGCTCAAGCACAAGGTGATCAGCCGCCAGATCGCCTACCACGGCACCCCGCAGGGCGCGCTGTCGATCACCGGCATCCCCGCGTTCAAGCAGATGTTCGAGCCCCTCGTGCCCGGCTCCGTGCGCGTACCGAACACCAACCACTACCGCGCCGACGAGATCACCGGCGTGCCCGGCATGACGCCCGAGCAGTACGGCTACTGGGCCGCCGAGCGCGTGGCCAGGGCGATCGAGATGGAGGGCCCCGACACGGTGGCCGCCGTCTTCGTCGAGCCGGTGCAGAACGCCGGCGGCTGCTTCCCGCCGCCGCCCGGATACTTCCAGCGCCTGCGCGAGATCTGCGACGAGTACGACGTGCTGCTCGTCTCCGACGAGGTCATCTGCGCCTTCGGCCGCCTCGGCACCATGTTCGGCGGGCAGAAGTTCGACTACGTGCCCGACATCATCACCTGCGCCAAGGGCCTGACCAGCGGATATTCGCCGATCGGCGCGATGATCGCGCACGAGCGGCTGTTCGAGCCGTTCAAGAACGGCGAGGAGATGTTCGCCCACGGCTACACCTTCGGCGGCCACCCGGTCTCGGCCGCGGTCGCGCTGGCCAACCTGGACATCTTCGAGCGCGAGGACCTGCTCGGCCACGTCACCCGCAACGAGCCGGTCTTCCGGAGCACCCTGGAGCGGCTCACGGACCTGCCGATCGTCGGCGACGTGCGCGGCTCCGGCTACTTCTGGGGCATCGAACTGGTCAAGGACAAGACCACCAAGGAGACCTTCAGCGCCGAGGAGTCCGAGCGCCTGCTGCGCGGCTTCCTGTCCAAGGCGCTGTACGACGCGGGCCTGTACTGCCGCGCCGACGACCGGGGCGACCCGGTGATCCAGCTCGCCCCGCCGTTGATCGCGGGCCCGAAGGAGTTCGACGAGATCGAGTCGATTCTCCGAGGCGTCCTCAAGGAAGCCTGGGCTCGGCTCTAACCCCCCAATTCCGAAAGGAAAAGAGCACATGAAGATCGGCGTTCCCGCTGAGGTGAAGAACCACGAATACCGTGTCGCCGCCACCCCGGCGGGCGTACACGAACTGGTTCGGAACGGCCACGACGTCCACGTCCAGCGGGGCGCCGGTCTCGGCTCACACGTCACCGACGAGGAGTACCTCGCGGCAGGCGCGAAGATCATCGACACCGCCGACGAGGTGTGGGCGGAATCCGAGATGATCCTCAAGGTCAAGGAGCCGATCGCGGCGGAGCACCACCGTATGCGCGAGGGCCAGCTCCTGTTCACCTACCTGCACCTGGCCGCCTCCCGTGAGTGCACCGACGCGCTGCTCGACCGCAAGGTCACCGGCGTCGCCTACGAGACCGTGCAGATCGGCAACGCCCTGCCGCTGCTCGCCCCGATGTCGGAGGTGGCCGGCCGGCTGGCCCCGCAGGTCGGCGCGTACAACCTGATGCGCTTCAACGGCGGCCGCGGCGTGCTGCCCGGCGGCGTGCCCGGTGTCGCCCCCGCCAAGATCGTCGTCATCGGCGGCGGCGTGTCCGGCCTGAACGCCGCGCAGATCGCGGTCGGCATGGGCGCCGACGTCACCGTCCTGGACACCAACGTCGACCGCCTGCGCTTCATCGACGCCATCTACCAGGGCCGCCTCAAGACGCTCGTCTCCACCTCCTACGCGATCGAGCGCGAGGTCCTGCAGGCTGACCTGGTCATCGGCGCGGTGCTGATCCCCGGCGCCAAGGCCCCGACGCTGGTCTCCAACGAGCTGGTCGCGCGGATGAAGCCCGGCTCGGTGCTCGTCGACATCGCCATCGACCAGGGCGGCTGCTTCGAGGACTCGCGTCCGACCACGCACGCCGACCCGACCTACACCGTGCACGGCTCGGTGTTCTACTGCGTGGCCAACATGCCCGGCTCGGTGGCCAACACCTCCACCTACGCCCTGACCAACGCCACCCTGCCGTACGCGGTCAAGCTGGCCAACCTGGGCTGGAAGGAGGCCCTGCGCGCCGACGCCGCGCTGGGTTCCGGCCTCAACACGCACGCGGGCCTGCTGACCAACGAGCCGGTCGCGGACGCGCTCGGCCTGCCGTACACCCCGGTGGCTGAGGTCCTGGCCGTCTGACAGACAACCACGAAGGGGTACGGCGCGCCGCGCCGTGCCCCTGTTCCGCCTCGGACGGCGCGACTAACGCACGCCGAGGCGCCGGCGCAGCTCGCGGGCGGTGGCCAGCACCTTCTCCACCTCGGCGGGACCAGGCCACGGGGCGGTGCCGGGGCGCAGCAGCGCGCCGCGGACCGAGGCCAGGTGCTCGATCGCGGCGGCGGGCAGACCGCCGCGCTCGGCCAGCCAGGCCACCACGTCCGACAGGTCGCGCAGCGGCCTGATGAGCAGGTCCCAGGTGCCGAGGATCTCGGTCAGGTCCGGCACCGGCGGCGTGACCCCGCCCCTGCGCCCGGCGGAGGCGACGGCGAGTTCGGCGCGGGCGCTCAGCTCGGGCTCGGCGGGACGGTCCCAGGAGGGCGGCGGCGGGTCGGCCAGCCACTGCTCGGCCTCGCTCGCCTGGCCGATCGCCGTCAGCAGGCCGCCCAGCTCCAGTGCCGCCTTGTGGTGCCCGGCCAGTGCGGCCTGGCGGAACCAGTGCTGGCCGCCTTGCAGGTCGCCGAGCTCGGCGATGAGCAGCAGGCCGAAGTTGAAGGCCGACTCCGCGTCGCCGCCCGCCGCCGCGCTGCCGAACCAGTGGCTGGCACCCTGGGAGTCGCTGAGCTCCACGCAGACGAACCCGGCCATCCGCTGGTCCTCCAGCCGCCCGGCGTGCGCGGCCCGCTCGAACCAGCCGCGGGCCGTCCGCAGGTCCCGGCGCGACAGCGCGATGCCGCCGAGCTGCGAGGCGGCGCCCGCGTGGTCACTCTTGGCGGCGAGCCGGAAGTACGCCTCGGCGCCCTCGGGGTCGCGCCCGGCCTGCAGCAGCAGGCCCAGATGGTAGGCGGCCTCGGCGTGGCCGCCGCGGGCGGCGAACTCCCAGCACTGGTGCGCCTCGTCCTCCTCACCCGCCTGGTAGGCGAGGAATCCGAGGTCGTACGCCGAGGCCATGTCGCCGTCGCCGGCCGCGTCGCGGTGCCAGTCGCGGGCCGCGGGGATCTCGCCGGCGTCCTCGCAGATGAGCGCGAGCCGCCGCGCGGCGGGCCGCGAGCCCGCCCGCGCGGCGCTCTCGAACCAGTGCCTGGCCTTGGCCACGTCGCCGCGCTGCTCCAGCAGCATCGTGGCCAGGTTGACCGCGGCCTCCACGTCGCCGGTGCCGGCGGCCATCTCGTACCACCGCACGGCCTCCTCCAGGGTGCCGTGCTTCTCGTGCCAGACGCCCAGGTTGTAGGCGCTGTCCACGTTGCCGCCGGTGGCGGCCCGCTCCCACCAGTGCCGCGCCGCCACACGGTCGCCGCGCTGCGTGCAGAGTTTGCCGAGCTGGTGCGCGGCCTGCGCGTCGCCGCACTCGGCGGCCACGATCAGCTCGGACTCGGCCGCCTCCCCGCTGTTGCGTGGCGACGGTACGGCCGGCGCCGCCACCCTCTGATCGCTCTGCCACCACGTCATGTGCCCTCCCCGGGTCCCGAAGCCTCAGGGTGGCATGTAATCACCTGATCGCGGAACGTAATCGGCGGGGTAATTCGGGGTCCATGGTCAGTGGAAGGTGATGAATCCCACGTACATCCCCATGGAGCAGACGAACCTCAGCTGACCCGGAGGTTGCGCCGGAAGGCTGACGATCCGCTCCCCGCCGGCCGGGAGGTCGATCTCCTGGCCCAGGAGACTCAGGTGACGGGTGCAGGCATGCCCGTCAAGGGTCCGGAAGATCAGGTCGACCGGGAGTCCCGCGCGAGCCTCGGACATTCCGGGCCGGTAGCCGCGGTCCGTCGCCCAGATCGTGATCTCCTGGACGCCTCGGGCGTCGAGTCTGGCCGTCGCGGAGGCGGGCGGCGCGTCGGCGGGCAGCCAGCCGCCCAGGCTCAGCCCCGAGCCGATCGTCCACACACCCACCGCCAGCGCCGCTATCCCCGCCAACGCGGCCAGCCTGGACGCCGCGCCACGCCGCAGGACGAACCCCAGCACGGCGAACGCGGGGGCGGTGCCGGCCACGAACCCGCCCATCACGGCCGCCCCGCCGAGCGCGGAGCCGCTGGAGACGGCGACCAGCTCCATGCCGATCGTCACGCCGCACGGGATGAGGATGGTGGCGGCCCCCAGCAGCGGCGCCGCGGCCGCTCGCCGGGGAGTGGGGGGATGCCGGGCGCAGTCACCCCCCGGGCGGCGGAGCAGCCTGACCGCGAACCAGATGACCAGGGCCCCCGCGGCGACCAGCAGCACCGCGCGCGCCTGCGGCGGCAGCCGTACGGCTGAGCCGAGCAGGCCGAGCAGTGCCCCGGCCAGGATGTGTGAGGCGAGTCTGCCCAGCAGGAAGTGCGCGAGCGCCCGCGGTGGAGCGCCCGCCAGACCTGCCAGCAGGCCGCCCTGCACGGCCGTGCACGACGCGGTCCCCGCCAGCAGCCCGGCGGCGAGGCCGCTGGCGAACAGGGCGGCCGGCTGCACGCTCAGCGGGCGAGCGCCAGGTCGTCCAGCGATCCGTTCTTGGCGGCCTCGACGATGGAACCGAACTGGTCCAGGCTCATCTCGACCCGCTGGCCGAAGTCGTCGGTGATGACCACCTGACGTTCTTCGGGTGCCGCGGGGTCGACGAACAACTCGGGGCAGCCACAACTGCACTGGCCGCAGAATCGGGCGATCGACCGCATACGATTCCCCACTCTCGAAGGAGTCCTGTACGGAACGTAACGTCGCTCGCCGAACGCGGCCAGTAACAGTTCCTTCACCTCGGGAGGAGGTTTTGGGTGCGGCGGGTTCAGAGCCAGCCGGGCCGGACGAGCCCCGACTCGTAGGCGATGACGACGAGCTGGGCCCGGTCCCTGGCGTGCAGCTTCATCATGGCCCGGCTCACGTGCGTCTTCGCCGTCGCCGGCGACATGAACAGCCTGGCGGCGATCTCGTCGTTCGTCATGCCGGTGCCGACCAGCGACAGCACCTCCCGCTCGCGGTCGGTGAGCTGGTCCAGGCCGTCGGCGGCCAGCGGCTCCTTGGCCCTGGTCGCGTACTCGGCGATCAGCCGCCGCGTCACGCTCGGCGACAGCAGCGCCTCACCGGCCGCCACCACCCGCACCGCCTGGATCAGCTCGGCCGGTTCGGTGTCCTTGACCAGGAAGCCGCTGGCGCCGCCGCGCAGCGCCTCGAAGACGTACTCGTCCAGCTCGAACGTGGTCAGGATGATCACCTTGGGCCCCGGTGGCATCGCGCGGGTCGCGGTCAGGCCGTCGGTGCCGGGCATCCGGATGTCCATCAGGACCACGTCGGGCCGGTGTTCGCGGGAGAGCTTCACGGCCTGGTCCCCGTCGCCCGCCTCGGCCACCACCGTCATGTCGGGCTGGGCGTTGAGCAGGGCCTTGAAGCCCGCCCGTACCAGTGCCTGGTCGTCGGCCAGCAGCACCTTGATCATTCGGACTCCTCGGGTATGGGCAGGCGGGCCTCGACCTCGAAGCCGCCGCCCGAAGGACCGGCCACCAGCGTGCCGCCCAGCGCGGTGGCCCGCTCGCGCATGCCGGGCACGCCGTTGCCGCCGCCCGCCTCGGACAGTACGGCGGGCGAGGCGGAGCCGGAGTCGGTGACCGCGATCAGCAGTTCGCGCGCACCGTACTGCAGGCGGACCGTCACCGTGGCGCCGGGGGCGTGTTTGGTGACGTTGGTCAGTGACTCCTGGACGATCCGGTAGGCGGCCCGTTCCACCCCGGTGGGCAGCGGGCGGGCGCCCGTACGGTTCAGCGTGACCTTCAGGCCCGAGCGTTCGATCAGGTCGTCGAGCCGGTCGAGGCCGGCGGTGGGGGAGCGGGGGGCGCCCTCGCGCAGCACGTTCAGCACCGAGCGCATCTCGCCGAGCACGTCCTTGGAGGCGGCCTTGATCGTGGTGAGCGCGGTACGGGCCTGCTCGGGGTGGTCGTCGATGAGGTGCAGCGCGGTGGACGCCTGCACGTGGATCAGCGAGATGTTGTGCGCCAGCACGTCGTGCAGCTCCTGCGCCATCGTCAGGCGCTCCTCGCTGGCGCGGCGCCGGTTCTCCTCCTCCACGGTCTGCTGGTGCTCGGCGCGGCGCTCGTTCCTCGCCCTGATCAGCTCGGCGGCCACCAGGATCAGCGTGATGACCGCCGCGACCGACAGGTTGTGCCACCAGCCCGCGGGCGGCCCGCGGTGCAGCCAGGTGGCGTAGATGACGAAGAACGCCAGGGTCAGCCCCGCGGTGATCCACGCCGCCCGCCTGCGGCCCTCGACGACCGTGGTGAACAGCAGGATGACCGGGCTGAAGAAGATCGGCCCGTAGGCGTAGCCGCGCCACACGAAGACGACGGTGACCAGGGCGGTGACGGCCAGGGCGGCGATCGGGTACCGGCGGCGCACCAGCAGCATCAGCGGCCCGACCAGCAGCAGCGCGTAGCCGAGCGCGTCGAGTTTGATCCGTTCCGACTGGTAGCCCTGCGCCCCCTGCGTCATCAGCACCTGCGCGACCGCGACCACGACGGCCAGGTGGGGGCTCAGGGACTGTCTCGCGCGCACCGTCCCACGCTAGATCACCGGCCTGACCAGCGCATCCTCCCTGCGTGTGACCGGCGGCTACCACGAGGGGTGTAGCCGGGAACGACCTTGTGCGTCATGGTGAAGGGATGCGTCGTCTCTTCCTCCCCGCGGTCGCCGCCTCCGTCGTCCTCATCGCCCCGCCCGCGCTGGCGGAGCACCAGCAGAAGGTCCCTGTCGCCGAAGGCCGCGGCGGTGCCGTCGCCACCGTCGACCTCGATGCCAGCAAAGCCGCGTTGGCGGTGCTCAAACAGGGCGGCAACGCGGTGGACGCCGCCGTGGCCGCGGGCGCCGTACTCGGCGTGACCGAGCCCTACTCCGCCGGTCTGGCGGGCGGCGGTTTCATGGTCGTCTACGACGCGAAGCGTCGCCGGGTGGACACCATCGACGGCCGCGAGACCGCCCCGGCCGCGATGAAGCCGACCTCCTTCGAGGGCATCCCGTTCGAGGAGGGCGTCACCAGCGGCCTGTCCACGGGCGTCCCCGGCGCGGTCGCCCAGTGGGACCTCGCCCTGCGCCGGTACGGCACGCTCTCGCTCCGCCAGGCGCTCAAGCCCGCCATCGAGGTCGCCGACAGGGGCTTCGTCGTCGACCAGACCTTCTACGACCAGACCGCCGCCAACGCCGCCAGGTTCAAGGACTTCACGTCCACCGCCAAGCTGTACCTGCCCGGCGGCTCCCCACCGGCGGTCGGCTCCACCTTCAGAAACCCCGACCTCGCCGCCACCTACCGCGAACTGGCCAGACGCGGCCCCGGCTGGCTGTACGGCGGGCACCTCGGCCGCGAGGTCGTCGCCACCGTCAAGCAGCCGCCCCTGACCCCCGGCGCCACCCGCAACGTCCGCCCCGGCCTGATGGAACTGTCCGACCTGCGCGACTACCGCGCCCTGCGCCGCGACCCCACCCGCGTCCGCTACAACGGCCTGGAGGTCTACGGCATGGCCCCGCCCTCCTCGGGCGGCTCCACGGTGGGCGAGGCGCTCAACATCCTGGAGGCGCTGCCCAAGGTCGGGCTGCACGAGTACCTGGAGGCCTCCCGGCTGGCCTTCGCCGACCGCAACGCCTACGTCGGCGACCCGCCGCTGAAGCCGGTCAGCGAGCTGCTGAGCGACGGCTTCGCCAAGGAGCGCGCCTGCCTGGTGGGCGGCACGGCGATGGCCCACCCGGCCGGCCCCGGCGACCCCGACGGCTCCTACGACCCGTGCCCGGCCCCGCTGGCCCCGACCGCCGAGCGCACCCAGCAGGAGGGCCCGGAGACCACCCACCTGGTGGTCGCCGACCGGTGGGGCAACGTGGTCGCCTACAACCTGACCATCGAGTCCACCGGCGGCAGCGGCATCGTGGTGCCGGGCCGCGGCTTCCTGCTGAACAACGAGCTCACCGACTTCACCTTCGGCCCCGCGCCCGCCGACCCGAACCTGCCCGGTCCGGGTAAGCGGCCGAGGTCGTCGATGGCGCCGACGATCGTGTTCGACCATGGCAGGCCGGTGCTCGCGGCCGGTTCGCCGGGCGGCGCGACGATCATCACGACCGTGCTGCAGATCCTGGTGAACCGCTACGAGCTGGGCATGAACCTGCCCGACGCGCTGGCGGCCCCCCGGGCCTCGCAGCGCAACGCCGCCACCACGCAGGCCGAGCCCGCCTTCCGGCAGGCCCACGAGGCGGAACTGACCGCGATCGGGCACCAGTTCTCCGCCACGCCGGAGATCGGCGCGGCCACGGCGCTGGAGTTCCTCGGCCGGGGCAGGATCCAGGCGGTCGCCGAGCCGACCAGGCGCGGCGGCGGCAGCGCGATGGTGGTCTCGCCTAGTAGATGAGCCGGTAGGCGCCGGGCTTCACCGTACGGGTGCGTGCCCAGTACTCGAAGTTGACATCCTCCACCTGCCTGATTGGCGGGGGATTCCAACGGCGACTACCCCACGGGGAGGAGGTCGTGTTGAGGTTCACGGTTCGCGGGCTGTACCCAGCCGACCTTCGGGACCCTCACCTCACCCACGTTGCGCGACACCCGGCGCACATCGCCCGCCTTGACCGCGACGATCCGGAAACCCTCACCCCGCCCGCGCCTACGCCACCTCGGCCTGCGATGCGTTCCGCCGAAGAAGCTCGCCGACGCCTTTCCTCCTGGGGAAACGCCGAAGTCGACCACCTGTCTCTTGGACAGTGGCCGTTCGTCCGATCAGGACCGCCTCCTGATCAGCGGTGCCCGGTCAGGCGAGCAGGAGGTAGGCCACCACGGCGATGATGGCGACGCCCAGGACGACCGCGATGATCGGCAGGGCGGCGGACCGCTTCGGAGCGGCGGCCTCCTGTTCGGACCCCTGGGCGAAGGCGCGGAACTGCTGGGTGTTCCCCGCTGGATCGATGTGCTGGTCAGACATGCGTTGAACTCTAGCCGGATCACCTGGTGGATTTGTGCCCTTTCGCATGACTCGGTGGGTGCGGGCTGGTTAACGGACCGGCCGGGCGGGCGGATAACTTGGTGGCATGCTCAGAACCCTGTTCTCTCCCCGCCTGCTCGGGCTGCACGCGCTGGTGGTCGGGGTTCTGATCGCGTTCAGCCTGCTCGGCCGCTGGCAGCTCGGCGTCTTCGAGGACTCGGGCAAGCCGGAGGCGACCAGCGATCCCGCCCCCGTGGCGGTGACCGGTCTCGCCCAGGTGGGCGTCCAGCTCGGCAACGACGCCGTGCGGCGGCAGGTCTCGGCCGAGGGCGTCTACGACGCTCGGCGGCAGTTGCTGGTGGCCGACCGGAAGCCCGACGTCGACCAGCCTGGCGGCAACGTGTCGAGGGGCGAGGGCTACTGGGTGCTCACCCCGCTGAGGTTCGAGGACGGCACGATGATCCCGGTCGTACGCGGCTGGGTGGCCAAGGCGGACGACCCGGCCGCGGTCGCCGTACCCGCCGGGCGGGTCGCGGTGAGTGGGCGGCTGCAGGCCTCGCAGGGCACCGACAGCGTGCAGCGGCGGGCCGAGGGCGTGCCCGAGGGGCAGGTGCAGACCGTCTCGACGGCCGAGCTGATCAACATCTGGCGCGGGGAGAAGGTACGCAACGGCTTCGTCGTCGCGCAGGACGCCCCCGCCGGGCTCACCGCGGTGAAGACCGCCCCGCCGCTGCAGGGGGGCACCCTGACCTGGCGCAACCTGGCCTACGCGGTCAACTGGTGGATCTTCGCGATGTTCGCCGTCTTCATGTGGTTCCACTTCGTCCGGGACGCGGTGCGGTCGGACAGGGAGAGGGACCAGAGCAAGTCCCCTGAATTGGTTCTGGAAGGTTGAAAACAGTGGAGTCCGCCCTCAAGCCCTTCCGGGTCCTCGCCTACATCGTCGGTGTCATGCTGCTCGTGCTCTGCACGGCGATCGTGCTGCGCTACGGGTTCGACGTCGAGGGCCCGTCGAAGGTCATCTCGCCGATCCACGGTTTCCTCTACATGCTCTACCTGGTCGCGGTCCTGAACCTGGGCATGAAGGGACGCTGGAGCTGGGGCTACATGGTCGGCGTCATGCTGGCGGGCACGGTGCCGTTCCTGTCGTTCTACTTCGAGCGACGGGTGACCAAGCGGGTGCAGACCTCGCTCGCCACCGCCTGAGCGGGGGCCCTGGTACGGGCCCCCACCTCAGGACGGGTCAGTGGCCGATGCCGCGCCTGCGTGCTCTCTTGAGCCGCTCACGCTGCGACGGGTCCAGCATCAGGTAGGCCGCGACCGGGGCGCCGACCACGCCGAGGACCACGAGCAGGGTGATGAGTCCGGTCCCGAAGAAGATCAGCGAGAGCAGGACCGCGGCACCGGCGCCGATGGCGTACTTCTGGATGGGCGACATCCTCTATCCCTCCGAAACGCGGAGCCTGTGCCCCGCCTCTCCCATTCTGCGTCGCCCGTTCAACTCTTGGACGGGTCGCCGCGGTTCCTTCCGAGATATATCGCAAATGCCGCACCACCGCCGTCGGCTCCGAGCACCCCTCTCTGTCGAGCGGATACTCAGAGATTCGCCCCCGGTCTCCATTAAACTACTTAATAACGAGACTGAATTAGGTAGTTTAGCGGCGGATTGGTGGGATCTTATGCGCAGCTTCGTGGACCTGGACGCGGTCGTGGGTCGCGTGCCCGCGTCGGTCGTGGTCCTCCTCAGCCAGGTGGACAGCGGGCGCGGCAGCGAGGCGATGTACCGGGACCAGATGCCCGGGCTCCTGTGCGAGCTGGCCCACCTCGCCAGGGTGGCCAGCATCACGACGTCCTCGGCGATCGAGGGAGTCGTCGTTCCCGACGAGGGGCGGGCGAGGCGGATCATCAACGGCGCGGTGACCTCGCTCCGGACCCGGAACGAGCAGGAGCTCGCCGGCTACCGGGACGCCCTCGACTACCTGTTCCAGCAAGAATGGCGCCCGGTGAACACCGGGTTGCTGCTGCACCTGCACCGCCTGCTCTTCGCGCACACGGCCGTGCCCGGAGGGACGTTCAAGCGGCAGGACAACCTGGTCGTCGATCGGTCTCCCGCCGGGGAGATCACCGTGAGGTTCCGCCCCGTTCCCGCCGTCGAGACGGACTTTCACGTGGGCGAACTCGTCCAGCGATACCTTCACGCCATGCGGGGCCGATGCCACCATCCGGTCCTGCTCGTCGGGCTGTTCGTCCTCGATCTGCTGGTCATCCATCCGTTCGAGGACGGCAACGGCAGGGTGGCGAGAGTCCTCACCAACGCCTTGCTCGCCGATGCCGGCTACGGCGTGGTGACCTACGTGAGCATGGAGGGCGCCATCGCGGCCTCCGAGGCGAACTACTACCGAGCCCTGCTCGAATCGACGCATGGCTGGCACGAAGGCCGCTTCGACCCTTGGCCATGGCTGACCTACTTCGTCGCCACCCTGGCAGGCGCCTACGCCACGTTCGCCGAACGAGCCGCCGCGGGGCCCGCCACCGGGAACAAGCAGCAGCGGGTGCGTGACTTCGTCCTGCGCCTCGGCCCGAGCACGGTGACCGTGTCCGACATCAGGGCCGCTCTGTCCGGGGTGAGCGACCAGACCATTCGTCTCGTCCTCAGCGGGCTTCGCGACGAGGGGCTCATCAGAGCGGACGGCACCGGGCGGTCGGCGAAGTGGCAGCGTCTGACGTCCTGAACCCCCGCTGCCTCTGTACGGCCCTGTCAGGACGACCTGTGGCGTGAGCGGTACGAGCGGGGAGTCGCGGCCACGGACTCCAGGTCGCGGCGTAGCGCGTCGGGGGTGGGGCGCTGGGCGGGGTCGCCGGACAGTAGCCGGAACAGCACCGGCGCCAGCGTTCCCGCCCTGGTGATCGGGGCGCCAGGAGACGGTGACACGCCCTCGACGGCGGCGAAGAGCGTGGCCCCCAGCGACCACAGGTCGGCGGCCGGACCCGTGCTGCCCTCCGGGGCGGTGTAGGAGGAGATGCCGGTCGGCATCACCGGGTCGGCCAGGCTGGCCACGCCGACGGGGTCGACCATGATGCTGCCGGGCCGTACATCGCCGTGGTGCCTGCCCTGCGCGTGCAGCGCGACCAGCCGGTCGAGCACGGCCAGCCCGATGACGGCGGCTCGTTCGGGCTCCAGCGGGCCGCCCTGGGACAGGATCCGGTCGAGTAGCTCCGGCGGCTCGTTCAGGAGATCGGGCACCTGGGGGGCGCCTGCGGGGGGCTGGGAGGTGGCGCGGCGGCGTTTGAAGGCGCGGCGGAGGGATGCGCCCGACAGCAGCGGCGCGTGGCCCCGCTCGGCCGCCGGAGCCGTGAGCGAGGCCGGGCGCCCGTGGGCCAGGTCGTCGAAGGCCGCCGCCACCACGCCCATGGGCGGCCTGGCCGAGGCGTCGGGCTGGAGCATGGCGTCCAGGACCGTTCCCAGCGGCCCCGCCGGCGGGTTCCCCGGCTCCGGCGGGCGGCCCTCCACGCCGAAGTGCAGGGTCGCCGCCAGCGACCACAGGTCGGCGGCCCGCCCGATGCCCGGCCGCTCGAACGCCGCGGCCAGCCCGAAGCGGGTGAGCACGGCCCGCCCCGCCTTGGTCAGCAGGACGGTGCCGGGCTGCACGTCACCGTGCACGATGCCCGCGCCGTGCGCCACGTCCAGGGCGGCGACGAGGTGGGAGCCGATCCTGGCGACCTGGGACGGCGGCAGCGGATGCCGTTCGGTGACGGCCTGCTCCAGCGTGCGGCCCGAGGGCAGGTCGGTCACCAGCCACGGGTGCCCGTCCTCGACGACCACCTCGTGCACGGTCTCGATCGACGGGTGCCGCAGCGCCGCCGCGAAACGCACCTCGCGTACGGTGGCCTCGCACAGCCGGGTCCGCTCGGCGGCCGGGATGCCGGGCGCGAGCCGTACCTCGTTGACGGCCACGTCGCGGCGCAGCAGGTCGTCGGCCGCGAGCCAGACGGGTCCCAGCCCACCCTCGCCCAGAGGGCTGAGCAGCCGGTAGCGCCCGGCCAGCCGGGGGTGGCCGTTCATGGTGTTCTCCCGTCGGACCGCATGTGGCGAACAGCACGATAGCGGTATGTCATGACACCCGCCCATTGGCGGCGGATCCAGATTCCGCAGTGTCGCGGCATTCACCCACGGCCTGACATCGACGGCACCTTCGTGGTGTCCGCCTAGGTCAGGTCCTCCACGCGTATGGCAGTCACGCGGTCGTGTCCGTCGACGCTTTGGCCGCCGCGCGCGGGCTCATGTGTCGCCCCATTCGGCGCGGGCCGCTGAGAGCTCTTGCTCGGTCGGTGGACCGAACTCCCCGGTCAGATCGTCGACGAGCTCGACGAGGCGATCATGGTCGAGCTGTAGCGCCGCCTCTCCCATGGAGAAATCTTCCTGCTCATTGCTTTCTGTCATGGCTCAGCCACTCCTCGTGAGATCGCCGCACCCGCTTCCACAGCATTCCCTTCTCCGTGGTCGTCAGGTCGTCGAGCGGGAGGTGGAAGACGTCGGCGAGGGCCGCGTAGTAGTCGGGTTCGGATTCCAGGGTCACTGCGGTGGAGCGGGTGCCGAGGCGGGACAGGACGGCGCCGCGGAGGAGGTCGACGCCCATGGCGTCGCGGCGCAACACGCTCAGGACGCGGACGAAGCCCGAGTCGGGAGAGGTGCACAGATGGTCGTGCATCTTCGTGAAGGCCGACATCTCCGCTGGTGCCGGGGCGAAGTCCATGCCGAGGAAGGAACCGCTCGGGTCGTGGTCGAAGCGCCAGCCGCCGGGGGCGACCTGGGAGGGGCGCAGGCCGTACTCGAAAGGGCCTTGCCGGTAGCGGCCCTCGGTGAGGGGCAGGGGCTCGTGCAGGGCGTCGCCCAGGCCCAGGTCGACCAGCCAGTCGCCGTCGGGGAGACGGACCGTGAGCGCCAGGTGGTTGCCGGTGACGCCGGGCTCGGCGCCGCGGTTCTGCACCCCGCCGACATGCCTGGTCACCTCGTACCCGAGGCCGCGCAGCAACTCCGCGAACGCCCCGTTGAGGTGGTAGCAGTAGCCGCCGCGCCCGCGCAGGATCCGCGCCGCCGACTCGAACGGATCGACGCTCGTCGTCCGCCCGAGCCAGATCTCCAGCGTCTCGTACGGCACCCGCTCGACATGGCCGACGTGCAACTCGCGCAGCGCCTCCGCGCTCGGCGGAGCGCCGAGGAGACCGGGCAGGCCGATGCGCCGCAGGTACCCAGGAATGTCCACGGGGACCAGTCTGCACGGGATGTTCACAAATTGGGCAGTGCCCTCTGCACGCCGCGCTTCTAGGCTGCGAACGTGGCAGACCAGCGACGCATCCTCCTGGTCGAGGATGACGAGACGATCGCGCTGGCCGTACGTAACCGGCTGGCCGCTGAGGGGTTCGACGTCCGGGTGGCGGGCGACGGCGAGGCGGCCCTGGTGGCGTACGGCAGGGCGGAACCAGACCTGGTGATCCTCGACCGGTTACTGCCCGGACTGGACGGCCTGGAGGTGTGCCGCAGGATGCAGGCCGCCAGGCCGGTGCCCGTCCTGATGCTGACCGCGCTCGGTGAGGAGACCGACGTGCTCGTCGGGCTCGGCGTGGGCGCCGACGACTACCTGGCCAAGCCGTTCAGCATGCGCGAGCTGGTCGCCAGGATCCACGCGCTGCTGCGCCGGGTGGAGCGGGCCGCGCAGCTCGCCGTCGAGGACACCGTGCTCAGAGTCGGCGAAGTGGAGATCGACACGGCCGCCCGGCGGGTGTTCGTCAGAGGCCTGGAGGCGCAGCTCACCAGGACCGAGTTCGACCTGCTGCGCCGCCTCGCCGAGCGGCCGGGCCAGGTCTTCGAGCGCGACCAACTGCTGTCGGACGTGTGGGGCTTCTCCGAGGCCGCCGCCACCAGGACCGTCGACAGCCACGTACGCGCGCTGCGCCGCAAGCTCGGCTCCGACGTCGTGCGCACCGTCCACGGCGTCGGCTACGCCCTGGTACGCCGATGAGACCGCTCGACTTCCTCGGCCGGATCAAGGTTAAGCTGGGGCTCGTCATCGTGCTCGCGGTGGCGACCGCGTTCGTGGTCAACGAGGTCGGCATCAACTCCGGCCTCTCCCGCGAGGTGCGCATCGCCGTCGCCGTGGCCCTCGCCCTGATCATGGTGCAGGTGCTGGCGCGCGGCATGACCAAGCCGCTGCGCGAGATGGCCGCGGCCGTCCAGGTCGTCGCCAAGGGCCGCTACGAGCTGCGGGTACGGTCCACCTCCAGGGACGAGGTGGGCGAGCTGGCCAGGGCGTTCAACGCGATGGCCGCCGATCTCGGCGAGGTCGACCGGCAGCGCCGCGAGCTGATCGCCAACGTCAGCCATGAGCTGCGTACCCCGATCACCGGCCTGCGCGCGGTGCTGGAGAACGTCGTCGACGGCGTGTCCGCGCCCGACCCCGGCACGCTGGGCACCGCCCTGGCCCAGACCGAACGCCTGAGCCGCCTGGTCACCCAACTGCTCGACCTGTCCCGGCTCGACTCCGGCGCCCGCCCCATCGAACCCGAGGCGGTCGCGCTCGGCCCGCTGTTCGACCAGGTGGTCCGCGAGGCCGCCCTGGCTCGCGACGACGTGCGCTTCGCGCAGTCGGCCCCCACCGGCCTCGCCGTCCGCGCCGACCCCGACATGCTCGCCCAGGTGCTCGCCAACCTCCTCGACAACGCGGTACGGCACAGCCCGCGCGACGGCGTGGTGACCCTCACCGCGAGCGCCGAGGGGACGGGCATCAGGATGGTCGTCGCCGACCAGGGGACGGGGATTCCCGAAGCGGCCAGGTCCAGGGTCTTCGAACGCTTCTCCCGGCTGGACGCCGCCCGAGCGGCCGACGCCGGGGGCTCGGGGCTGGGGCTGGCCATCGTCAAAGAGATCATCGAGCTGCACGAGGGGTCCATCCACATCGACGGCGGCGCGGGCTGCCGCATGGTCGTCGACCTGCCACGGAGGCTGATGGTGGAATCACCGCCCGAACACCCGCCCGCACTGGAACCGGTGCTCCTCGCCCCGGACACGACCATGCGCGCGAAGGACACCACTCCACGCGTGAAGGACACCACCGCACCAGAACCGGAGTCCACGCCTGTGCTCGTGTCCAGCACCGCACCGGATTCCCCGCTCGCACCGGAGTCCACGCCCACGCAGGGTTCCCTGATCGCGGCTGATTCCATGCTCGCGCAGGACTCCCCGCTCGCGGCTGGTTCCCCCTCCGCGATTGAGGCCGAGTCCGCGCCATCGCCCGAGTCCGAACCTGTGCCGGAGTCCGCGCTGGTGCCAGGGGCCGCACCCGCGCCGGTGCTCGGCATCGCAGCCCCACGGGCACCCGGGGACGATCACGTAGGTGCTCACCACCCCGGCCAGGCCGGCCTGAGAGATCTCGCGTCGGCGTCCGCCCTCCCGCCCGCGCCCGCGCTCGGGTCCGGGTCCGGGACCGAGCTTGAGCTCACCCAAGCGGCTGTGCTCGCACCCACGCTTGCCCCCGCTGGGGAAGTCGTGGCCGGGCCCGCGACCGTGCCCGCGGTGCCTGTACTCGTCGGGCCACCGCACTCCGCGCCCCTGTCCGTCTCGGGGGCGGGCAGGGTTCTGGGGTGGGGGTTCGCGGGGCTGGGCCTCGGGTTCCTCGGCGGGATCGTCGTCGCCTTCTTCGTCGGGCTGTACATCGGCGGGATAGCGGCGCTGATCACTTTGCTCCTGGCCACGATGGGCGGCGGAGCGGTGGGGGCCTCCTTGGGCTCCTCCCGCCACGATCTGCTCACCCGCCAGCGCCAGGCCGAAGCCCTGCAACGCGACATGGCAGCAAGCCGTGCCTCCCAGGGAGGCCCAGTAGGCCACACCGTCCCAGTAGGCCACGGCATCCCAGCAGGCCAGGGCATCCAAGGTGGCCAGGGCATCCAAGGTGGCCAGGGCATCCAAGGTGGCACGGGGAGCCATGTCGCCCAAGGTGGCGCGGCGGCGGGCCATATCGCCCAAGGCGACACATCACCGGGGGAGGTCCAGCAGGGCGGCGCCCCCGAGGGCCACACCCCGGCGGGAAGCGTCTCGCCCCCGTACCCCCCGAAACCGCCCACCTCCCCGTCCTTCCCCCCGCCCCCGCCGTACGTGCCGCCGCCGCTCTTCCCCAAGCCTGACCTGCCCGACGCCCCCCGCTGGCTGCTGGCCGCCGTCGCGGGGGTGGGTGCCTTCGCCGCCGTGGCGCTGCCGTACGCGCGGGCAGGGCTGGGGATCGCGCTGGTCGCCGTGGTGATGGCGGTCGCGGTGCTGCCCGCGATGCGCAGGCGGTTCACGCCGTGGACGGTGGCGTTCGGGCTGACGGGGCTCGCCCTGGTGGCCATGGTGGCGCTGCGGGACGCGGACTGGCTGGTCTTCCCGCTGGTGCTGGCGGGGTGGGTGCTGGGCGCGCTGGCCGTGTCGGGCGCGGGCGGCGGATGGCTGGGCGCGATCCGGGGCGGCCTGTCGGTGCTGATCGCGATGCTCCCGGTGCCGTGGTTCCTGGGGCAGCCGCTGAAGTCGCTGAGCGCCAACCGCAAGGTGACGCCGACCCTCGTCGCCACCGCGATCACCGTGGTGCTGCTGGTCGTCTTCGGCCTGCTGTTCGCCTCGGCCGACGCGGTCTTCGCCTCGTTCGTGGACCGCCTGCTCACCGCTCCCGACTGGGCCGAAACCCTGCCGACCCGGGTGTTCATCTTCGCCCTGTTCGCGGTCATGATGGCCGCGGCGGTGCTGGTGGCGATGCGGCCGGTCGACGACCCGGCCACGCCGTCGTTCAAGACCACGGTGAGCCGCAGTATCTGGATGGTGCCGCTGGTCGCGCTGAACCTGCTGTTCGCCGCGTTCGTCGCCGTCCAGGTGACCGCGCTGTTCGGCGGCAACGCCAAGGTGCTGCGGACGGCGGGGCTGACCTATGCCGACTACGCCAGGCAGGGGTTCTTCCAACTGGTCGTGGTGAGCGTGTTCGTGCTGGTGATCGTGGGTGTGGCGAGCGGGGTGGTGCGGACCGGCAAGAGCGACCGGGTGCTGCTGGCCTGCCTGCTGGGCGTGCTGTGCGCGTTCACGCTGGTCATCCTGGCTTCGGCGCTGCACCGGCTGGGGCTGTACACCGGCGCCTACGGGCTCTCAAGGTTGCGCGCCTCGGTGGGGGCGACGATCTGGTGGCTGGGCGCGGTGTTCGCCCTGGTGCTGATCGCGGGCGCGGTGCGGATGCGGGGCGGCGGTTCGGGCTGGCTGCCGAGGGCCGTGGTGCTGGTCACCGGGGTCGGCCTGGTGGTGTTCGCGGTGTGGAACCCCGACTTGCGGGTGGCCGAGACGCAGGTGGCGATCAGGGGCGTGGAGCGCATGGACCAGGACTACGTGGGCGATCTGGGCGCCGAGGCGGTGCCCGCGCTGGACCGGCTGCCGGAGCCGCTGCGCAGTTGCGTCCTGGCGGACGTGGTCGACGCGAACGGCCTGGCGGGCGGCGACGCCTGGAACGGCTGGAACCTGGCCAGGGTTGAGGCCAGGGCCCTGCTCGCTCAGCGCCCGATCGTGCGGGCCGGGACGTGCCCCGGCGTCGCCGACCGCTGGGCGACCATCCCCGACCAGGACTAGGGCACCCAGTGGTTCCCGGTCGCCGTGATCATTGACTGGAGTGTCACGGTGGCGGCGAAGTAGTCCTTCTTGTTCAGCTTGGTCGCCGTCACCGTCTTCCAGAGCGCGTCCAGCCACGCCTGGCCGGACGGGTCGGTGAGGGCGGCGACGGTGAACGGGGCGACGAAGGCGGGCTCGGGGCCCTCCTCCAGCGGGGTGCCGTCCAGCCGGTACCCGGCGGCGATCTTGGCGGGGTCGCCGCCGGTGGTGGTGGAGATCCACCTGCTGAGCTTGCGGGCCGCCGCCAGCGAGGCCGGGTCCCCGCTGGTCACCGCGTCGGCGCCGATCCGCCACGGGTCGCGCAGCGCGTTCCAGTTGTAGTCGCCGTCGTGCGCGTCCTCCAGCACCTCGCCCTTGACCGGCTTGCCGTTCTTCACGAAGTCGGGCAGCAGGCCGGTCTCGCCGGGGATGTCCGCGATCAGCTTCTGGTGCGCCTGCCGGATCGCCGCCCACGACGGGTCGACCTTCTCGAACGCCCGGAAGTGGTCGATCATCCAGTCGGAGGTGCGCGACACCTTCGACAGCGGCTCCTCGGCGGTGGCCCAGTCGCCGAGCTTGAGCAGCTTGGTGTCCGGGTTCACCTCCTCCGCCTTGATGGCCGCGATCCGCCGCTCCGCCTTGGCGCGGTAGTCGCCGCCCCACTGCCTGGCCGCCATGAGCAGGCCGTACGCGACGTCGAGGTCGCCGTCGGTCGCCGAGTCGGAGCCGTTGACGCTCTTGCACGAGGAGTTCTGCTCGGCGGCCAGCAGGTCGGGGTTGTTGACCGACGGGTGCGCCTCGACGTACCGGAGCAGGTCGTCGAACAGCTCGCGGTCGCCCATCGTGGCGGCGATCACCAGCCCGTACCCCTGCGCCTCGCCGACGTAGGGATGGTCGGCGTCGGGCGAGATCACCTGCCGCGAGCCGCACTCGGAGGTGACGAACGCCGCCTTCCACCGGCCGTAGTACTCCCGCACCTGCGCGTCCAGCGCCTTCTGGTCACCGGAGGGCCGCAGCGAGCCCGCCGCGTACGGCAGAGCGTGCGACCCGAACGGCACCCCCCGGTCGGCTCTCGGCACCTCCCGCGTGGCCTCCCTCGGTGCCTCCCGCATGGCGCATCCGGCCATCACCAGCACGGCGACGGACAGGGCGATGGTACGGCTGACACGCACAGAGATCCCCTTTCACCAACAAAGTCACAGGCTAGGGCGTTAAGGCCGCACCCCATGACGAGAACGGGCGAAATGGGTACCCGGCAACGAACCTGCCATTCCGGGATAGTGATTGAATCCTGGGGTGGCGTTCGACGTGGTCATCAGAGGCGGACGGGTGCTCGACGGCACGGGGGCTCCGGCCTTCCCGGCCGACATCGGGCTGACAGGCGACCGGATCACCGCCGTCGGGCGGCTCGACGGCGCCGAGGCGGGCCTGGAGATCGACGCCGAGGGGCGCTTCGTCGCCCCCGGGTTCGTCGACTGCCACGCGCACGGCGACGCCCTGGTCTTCGACCGGGAGGTGCAGCTCGCCGCGCTCCGCCAGGGCGTGACCACGTTCGTGCTCGGTCAGGACGGCCTCTCCTACGCCCCCGGCTCGGCCGCCACCGTCGACTACGCCACCCGCTACTTCGCCGCCGTCAACGGCGCCCACCCCGCCCTGCGCGGCGCGGTCTCGGTGGGCGAACTGCTCGACGGCTACGACGGGGCCACCGCGCTGAACACCGCCTACCTCCTGCCGCACGGCACGATCCGCTACGACGTCATGGGCCCCTCCACCGCCGCGGCCACGCCGGACGAACTGGCCAGGATGCTCGGACACGTCGAGCGCGGGCTGGCCGAAGGGGCCGTCGGACTGTCCAGTGGCCTGGAGTACCTGCCCGGACGGCACGCCTCGGCCGGCGAGCTGGCCGCCCTGTGCGCGCCGCTCGGCGGCCTGCCGTACGTCACCCACATGCGCGCCTACGGGACCAACGCCGAGGTCGGGATGGCCGAGGTCAGGGAGATCGCCGACCGATCCCGGGCGGCCGTCCACGTCTCCCACCTGCACGGGCCGGCCGACGTGCTGCTGCCGCTGGTCGAGGACCTGATCGCGCGGGACGTCGACCTCACCTTCGACACCTACCCCTACCTGCGCGGCAGCACGATCCTGGCGATGGTCGTGCTGCCCGGCTCGGTGCCCGCGGCGGAGGTCGACGCCGCCCTCGACATGCTGGCCTCGCGCGCCCTCGACGACTGGTGGCCGACGCTGGAGAGCTCCTGGCCGCGCATCACCGTCTCGCACGCGCCAGGCGAGGAGTGGGCCGAAGGACTCACCATGGTCGAGGCGGCCGAGCTGAAGGGGCTGGCCCCCGCGGAGTTCTGCCGCAGGCTGCTCGCCGACACCCGCCTGGAAGCCGGATGCGTGCTGGCCAGGCCCGACGAAGGCCCCGAAGGCGAGGAGTCGGTACGGCGGATCCTGCGCCACCCCGTGCACACCGGCGGCTCCGACGGCATCTACGTGGGCGGCCACCCGCACCCGCGCGGGTTCGGCGCCTTCGCCCGCTTCCTCGGCAGGCACGTGCGCGAGCTGGGCGACTGGACCTGGGAACAGGCCGTCGGCCACCTCGCCGCGCACCCCGCGCGCCGGTTCGGGCTGGCCGACCGGGGGCTGCTACGGCCCGGCCTGGCTGCCGACGTGATCGTCTTCGACCCGCGTACGGTCGCCGACCGCGCCACCTACGCCGAACCGCGCACGGTGGCCACGGGCGTCGACGAGGTGTTCGTGTCAGGGGTACAGGTGCTGTCGGGCGGCGGGCTCACCGGGGCGACTCCGGGGCGTGCGCTGCGCTCCCGGGCGTAGATAGGGTCGATTGCTGTGAAAGGGATCCTGCCTGGTGAGGATTGGCTCGGCCGCTCGCTGTTCGACGGGCCGTTCAGCTTCCCGCTGATGGTCGTGCACCGTGACGCGATCGAGCACAACATCGCCACCATGGCCGCCTTCACCCGCGACCACGGCATGCTGTTCGCGCCGCACGCCAAGACGCACCTGTCGCCGGAGATCGCCGCCCGGCAGCTCGACGCGGGCGCCTGGGCGCTGACCGCCGCGACGCCGAGCCAGGCGATCACGCTGCGCGGTTTCGGCGTGCCGCGCGTCCTCGTCGCCAACCAGGTCGCCGACCCGGCGGGGCTGCGCTGGCTGGCCGCCGAGCTGGAGCGGGACCCGGACTTCGAGTTCCTGTGCTTCGTCGACTCCGTCGCGGGCGTGGACCTGCTGGCCGCCCACGCGGGGGCTCGCCCCTTCCAGGTGCTGGCCGAACTCGGGCACGCGGGCGGGCGGGGCGGCAGCCGTACCCTCGGCGGGTTGCTGGAGGTCGTCGGGCGCGCCCAGGAGGCCGCAGGCGTGGAGCTCGTGGGCGTGGCCGGGTACGAGGGCGGGCTGAAGTCGGCCGAGGAGGTCGTCGGGTATCTCAGGCGGCTGCAGGAGGCCGTGGAGCACCTCAGGGTTAGGAACCCGATCCTGTCCGTGGGCGGCAGCCAGTGGTTCGACGTGATCGGCAGAGAGCTCGTCGCCACCCAGGCCAGGATCGTGCTGCGGGCGGGAGCGTACGTCTCGCACGACGACGGCTACTACCGCGAGCGGACCCCGTTCAACCGGATCGACGGGTCGCTGCGTCCCGCCTTCGAGGTCTTCGCGCACGTGCTGTCCACCCCCGAACCCGGGCTGGCGATCGTCGCGATGGGCAAGCGCGACGCGCCGTACGACGAGGGGCTGCCCATCCCCAGGCGCGAGGGCGTGACCGTGGTCGCCATGCAGGACCAGCACACGATCCTCCGCGACACCTCCGGACTGCGGGTCGGAGACCTGGTCTCGTTCGGCATCTCGCACCCGTGCACGGCCTTCGACAAGTGGCGCACCCTGCTCACCGTCGATGAGAACTACACCGTAGTCGGCACGATAACCACACATTTCTAGGGAGATCCCATGAAGAAGGAGCTCAGGACCACCGAAGGCGCGGCCCCGGTCGGCGCCTACTCGCAGGGCCTGGTGGTCGGCGACTTCGTCTACACCTCCGGCGCGGGCCCCCTCGACCCGCAGACCGGCGAGGTCGTCGGCGACGACATCGTCACCCAGACCCACCAGGTCATGCGGAACCTCGGCGCGATCCTGGCCGCGCACGGCCTGGGGTTCGACGACGTGGTGAAGTCGACCGTCCACCTGCAGCACGTCAAGCGGGACTTCGCCGCCTACAACGAGGTCTACCAGTCATACTTCACCCAGCCGTACCCCGTCCGCACGACCGTGGGCTCGGACCTGCTGGACATCCTGGTGGAGATCGACTTCGTCGCACACAAGAGCGTCTGACGCCGGAGGTCGGCCTGTGGACAGTTCCGTTTACGTCTTCGTCGAGGACCTGCGTGGCGAGGGCATGGAGAAGGTGCTCGACCGCGTCCGCGGGCTCGGCGTGACGGGCGTGACGGTCGGCGCGGTGCACCATGCCACCAGGGACGTCACCCCGCACGGTCTGTCCAGGCTGACCCTGCGCCAGGACGGCGCGCACTTCCCGCTGCCCGAGGACCTGTTCGCCGACCTGCGGCTGCGGCCCCCGGTGGGGTACACCGACGTCTTCGACGGGCTGCGCGCCGCCTGCGCCGAACGCTCGCTGAAGCTGCACGCGTGGACGGTGTTCCTGCGCAACGAGACCATCGGCGCCGAGCATCCCGACGTCACCGTGCGCAACTGCTTCGGCGACCGCGGCTACCCGACCGACCTCTGCCCGGCCCATCCCGACGTACGGCTCTACGCCGTGGCGCTGGCCAGGGCGGTGGCCAGGCTCGGCGTGAACAGCGTGGTCGCCGAGTCGCTGCACTACCGCCCGCTCAAGGCCGAGCGCTCGTTCGTCCCGCTCGGCCCCATGGACGCCTACCTGATGGCCCTGTGCTTCTGCGACTACTGCATGCGCAGGGCCGCCGACCTGGGCGTCAACGCCGAGGTGGCGCGCGAGGAGTGCGTCAGGATCGTCGGCGCCGTGTTCGACGGCCAGCCGCCCGCGCAGGGCGAGGTCACCCGGGCCGCGCTGACCGCCTACGCCGGGCCCGACGTCGTCGCCTACGCCCGCGCCCGCTCCGAGACCGTCACCTCGCTCGTCTCCGACGTCTCGGCCGCGGTCGCCGCCGAGGGCTCGCAGCTCGTCTTCCTCGACTACACCGGCTCGGTCAAGGGCTACAAGCACGGCCTGCCCTCGCCGGGGCTGGCCGCGCACGACGCCTGGCAGCTCGGCGTCGACCTGGTCGCGCTCGGCGACCTGGTGCCGTCCTTCGCCGTGCTCGCCTACGCGCGCGACGCCGCGCGGGTGGCCGACGACGTGGGCGCCTACCTGCGCTCGGTGGGCAAGGAGCGGGAGGTGCGGGCGGTGCTCAGACCCGGCTACCCGGACAGCGACACGGTCGACCGGCTGGTCGCGAAGGTGCGCGGGGCCAGGGCGGCCGGGGCGACGGCGGTCGACTTCTACGCCTACGGGCTGGTTCCGTATCCCGTGCTCGAACGGATCGCCACCGCGCTCAGCTGATCGCCCTCACCAGCATCGGCAGCGCGGCGCGCAGCTCTCTCGACCAGTACGGCCAGGAGTGCCTGCCCGGGCCGTACAGGTTCGCGGTCACCTTCACTCCCGCCTTGCGGGCGGCGGCGATGAACGCGCGGTTCTCGTTCAGGATGAAGCGCTCGCCGTCGTCGCGCCCGGCGCCCCTCGCGTCGAACGGGCCGGGGGTGCCGTCGCCGCACGAGACGTAGACGGGGATGTCCTTCAGTCTGGCCACCAGGGCCGTCGGGTTGTGCTCGGCGACGCGCGCGCTGTCCGGGCCCCACAGGTCGGCCGGGTCGTCGGGGGTCTGGCCGACGATGTGGCGCACGTCCTGGTCGCTGACGTCGACGAGGCCGGAGAAGGAGGCCGCCGCCTGGAACATGCCCGGGTGGCGGGCGGCGTAGGACAGCGCGCCGAAGCCGCCCATGGACAGGCCCGCCACCGCCCGGCGGTCGCTCGCGCCGTACTTGCCCTCGACCAGCTTCCTGACCTCGGTGAGATGGAAGGTCTCCCACTTCGGGCCGTTGAGCCAGTCGGAGTAGAAGCCCGCGTAGCCGCCCTCCGGGATCACCACGATGACGCCGGCGTCCTCGGTGATCTCGTCGGCGCCGCCCTCGCTGACCCAGCCGGGTCCGCCGCTGCCGCAGCAGCCTTCGAGCAGGTACAGGACCGGCCAGACGCCCCCGGGGCGCCACCCCTCGGGCAGCAGCACCTCGACCTGCGCGGTACGGCCCAGCGCGGGCGAGTCGATCTCCAGCTCGACCAGCCGCCCCTGCCTGCTCTCGCTGACCACCACCGCCTGCTTGGGTGCCGGGGGTTCGGCCGGACCGGAACCGCAGCCGGAGACCAGCAGCAGGAGGGAGGCGAGAAGCAGGCGAATCGGCAAGGCGGCTCCCCGAACGAGGGTGTCTCAGCGACCAATCCTGATTTATCAGCCTCTATCGCGCTAGAGGGAAGACCCCGTCGAGCACCGCCGACACCGCCCGCTCCGCGAAGTCGTCATCCAGGTCGAAGCCCCGGAACACCGCCCGCATCCATACCGCCCCGCCCAGCAGGTCCACGATCAGCATGGGGTCGGCGTCCGGCGCCAGCTCGCCTCGCCGTACCGCGCGCTCGAAGATCTGGCCCTCCCGGGTGAGCCGGTCGGTGAAGAAGCGGCGCGCATCGAGCTCGGGGTGGTGCACGGCCGCGCCGAGCGCGGCCACCGCCACGTCCTTGGCCGGGGGCCTGGTGAGCAGTCGGCGCACGTTCTCCACCAGGGCCGTCAGGTCGCCGCGCAGGCTGCCGGTGTCGGGCGCGTCGTAGGCGAGCAGGTCGGCGTCCACCAGGGCCGCGCCGAGCAGCGCCGCCTTCGACGGCCACCAGCGGTAGATGGTCGTCTTGTTGACCCCCGACCGCTCGGCCACCCCCTCGATCGTCAGCCGCTCATACCCCCGGTCCGCCAGCAGGTCCAGCGTCGCGGTGAAGATCTCGCGCTGCTTCCTCGGTGCCATGGCAGAGATGCTAGGCGGCCTTCCTGCCGGTGAACGCCGTGAGCACGCCGAGGCCCAGGTAGACGAAGCCGCTGATGTACCTGATGGTCTTGGCCTTGCGGGCCAGCCGCTCGCTGAAGGCGCCCGCGGTGAACGCGTAGAGCATGTCGGACAGCAGCCCGAGCGTCAGCGTGGTCAGGCCGAGGACGACGATCTGCAGCGTGGGCGAGCCGGCCGACGGGTCCACGAACTGCGGCAGGAACGCCAGGAAGAACAGGATGACCTTGGGGTTGAGCACGTTCACCAGCACGCCCTCAAGGAACACCGAGCGCAGCGGCTGTGGCTCGGGCGTCCGTCCGGCCACCTCGTCCTTGCTGGTCAGCGTACGGATGCCCAGGTAGACCAGGTAGGCGACGCCCGCCCACTTCACCACCCCGAACAGCGCGGCGGAGTTGGCGATGAGGTAGCTCAGCCCGGCGGCGGCCGCGGCGATGTGCACCAGCGTGCCCATCTCCACCCCGAACGCGCTGGCCAGCCCCGCGGCCCGGCCCTGGGCCAGGCCGCGCGCCGTGATGTACAGGTGGTTCGGGCCTGGGATCACGACCAGCGCGAGCGAGGCGCCGATGAACAGCACGAGCGTCGACATGGAGATCACGGCACCTGACCGTAGGGCTCTTTGGTCCGTCCGGTAAGGCCAATAGGGTCAAGGTTTCCTGGGCCAATAGGGATGTCCCGATAGCGTGGGATAGTGGCGTGGTGACCGGGGTGCTGATTGGCCGAACCGCTGAGCTGGGCGGACTGGTCCGCGTGCTCGAATCCGCCGCGACCGGCCTGGCGGGCGTCGCGCTGATCGGCGGCGACGCGGGGATCGGCAAGACCCGGCTGGTCGCCGAGGTGGTCGCCGAGGCTCGCGAGCGCGGCTTCCGCGTCATGCTCGGGCAGTGCGCCGAGCTGGGGGACGCGCTGCCGTACCTGCCGCTGAGCGACGCGCTGCGCGGCGCCGAGCCGATGATCCGCGCGGGGGTCGAGGCGCGGCCCATCCTCGGGCGGCTGCTGGAAGGGGAGGGCGCCGAGGCGGGGTCGGCGGGGCTGACGCAGCAGCGGCTGTTCGGGTCGCTGCTCGGGCTGCTCGCCGACGTACAGCCCGTGCTGTTCGTGATCGAGGACCTGCACTGGGCCGACCGCTCCACCCGCGACCTGCTGGTCTTCCTCAGCCGCATGGCGCAGAACGAGCAGGTCTGCCTCGTCGGCACCTACCGCACCGACGACCTGCACCGCCGCCACCCCCTCCGCTCCGTCCTCGCCGAACTCAAGCGCCTCCCCACGGTCACCCCCCTCGAACTCCGCCCCCTCAACCCCGCCGACATGTCCGACTATCTCGCCACGTTGGGTGACATAGGGGCTCGGGCGCTGGGGGAGGTCATCGACCGCGCCGAAGGCAACCCGTTCTACGCCGAGGAGCTGTTCGCCGCCGCCAGCGAAGGCGAGGCGCTGCCCGACGGCCTGGCCGGACTGCTGATGTCCCGCGTCGAGCTGCTGTGCGAAGCCGGGCAGGGCGTGCTGCGCGCCGCCGCGGTGGCGGGCCGCCGCGTCGCCGACGACCTGCTGCGCGAGGTCACCGGGCTGCCCGTCGGCGACTTCGAGGACGCCGTCCGGGAGATCGTCTCGCGCGGCCTGCTGCTCCCCGACGGGTACGGCTACGCCTTCCGCCACGCCCTCCTCCAGGAGGCCGTGTACACCGACCTGCTGCCCGGCGAACGCACCCGCCTGCACGCCGCCTTCGCCCGGCGGCTCACCTCACCCGCCGAACTGGCCCACCACCACCTCGCCGGACACGACCTCGCCGGAGCCCTCACCGCCTCCGCCGAAGCCGGACGCATCGCCGAACGCCTCGGCGCCCCCGCCGAAGCCCACAGCCACTACGACCAGGTACTCGGCCTCTGGGACCGGGTCGACGACCCCGCCGGGCTGGCCGGCGAGAGCCGGGTCGCACTCGCCCTGCGCAGCGCCGTCATGGCCGCCACCAGCGGCGACAACCACCGCGCCGTCACCCAGCTCCGCGCCCTGATCGGCACCGAGGCGCCACAGTCCGAGGTGCACGAACGCCTTGCCTACTACCTCCTCGACCTCGACCAGCAGCCCGCCGCCATCGCCGCGGCCGACACCGCCGTGAGCCTGGCCGCCGACGACCCGGCGCTCGCCCGCGCGCTGGCCACCCTCGCCCGCTGCCTGTCGTGGAGCTCCAGGCACCCCGAGCTCGAAGGCCACGCCCGCCGCGCCCTCCAACTCGCCCGCGCCTGCGGCGCCCGCGACGCCGAGGTCAGCGCCCTGATCACGCTCGCCTCCGCCGCCGAACTCCAAGGCGACTTCGCCCGCGCCGAAGAACTGTTCGCCACCGCCTGGCAGCAGAGCTCCGGCGACCTGGCCACCGACCTGCGCGCCCACTTCAACCGCGCCCGCATCCAGTACGAACTCGGCGACCTCGACACAGCCGCCGACTCCGCCGCCGCAGGCGTCAAACTCGCCTTCGAAACCGGCCTGGCCTGGAGCACGTACGGCACCGACCTGCGCTTCCTGCGCTTCATCATCCACTACGTGTCAGGAGAGTGGGACCAGGCCCAGGAGATGGCCCGCGGGTTCGGCGCCCGAGCCGGGACCGTCCCCGAAGCCCTCCTGTCCGCGTACGCGCTGTTCGTCGAAGTGGCCCGCGGACTGCCGACCGTCGAAGACCGGCTCGCCTGGCTGCGGCCCTTCTGGACCGACAACTTCACCGCCTACATCTCGCGCGGCCTGGCCGCCGAACACGCCCTGTGGCGCGGCGACCCCGCCACCGCCCTGGAACACGTCGAAGCCGTCCTCGCCATCCTCGCCCCCGGCGACCCCGGCGTCATCCGCATCTGCGCCGTCGGCCTGTCCGCCCTGTCCGCCCTCGGCACCCCCGCCGGAGCCGACGCCCTGATCGCCCGCGCCCGGTACGCCGCCGCCAACGGCCCCACCGGCGCCCGCGGCGACATGGGCCTCGAAGGCCGTGCCTGGCGCCTGCGCGCCGAAGCCGAATGGCACCGCGCCTGCGGCCGCCACGACCCCACCACCTGGCAGACAGCCGTCACAGCCTTCGAGTACGGCTTCGCCTACGAACAGGCACGCTCCCAATGGCGCCTCTCCGAAGCCCACCTGGCCACCGGGAACCGACCCGAGGCGCTGACCGCCTGGACCGCCGCCCGAGCCACCGCCGCAGGCCTGGGGGCCAGACCGCTGGAAGCCGCTCTGGTGGAGCTCGGGAAACGAGCCCGGTTCGTGGGCGGGGGAGTCGCGGGCGGGCTGACGGCTCGGGAAGTGGAAGTGCTGGCGCTGGTGGCCGAAGGGCTGGCCAACCGGGAGATCGCGGCGCGGCTGTTCATCGCGCAGAAGACGGTGAGCGTGCACGTATCCAACATCCTCGGGAAGCTGGAGGTCTCCACCCGGACCCAGGCTGCGGCGGTGGCGCGTCAGCAGGGGCTGCTGCCTTGAGGGGGCTGTTGGACCCGGCGATGTAACGGCGGCCAGCCGACGCGCCCGAGTAGCGTCGGACAGGCGGGGCCCGGCCCCGTGCCGGGCGGGGGAGGGTGGGGTGGCTTGCCGTATCTTGCGGATCCCCTGGCCCCGCGCGGGAACGCAGCGCGGTTCGACCTGCGAGGTCGCCCAGACCGACCTGCGGGGTCCGTCCAGACCGAATCGCGGGTCGCCCAGAGGTGGTTCAGGCGCGGGCCGTGGCCGCCAGATCGCGGACCACCTGGATCAGCTCCGCCGGATCGAACGGCTTCGTCAGATAGGCGTCGACCCCGATCCCGAGCCCGCGCCGCCGATCATCCTCCTGCGCCCTGGCGGTGATCAGCACCACCTTGATGTGGCTGGTGTCCTCCTCGCCGCGCAACCGCGACGCCGTCACCCACCCGTCCAGGCGCGGCATCATCACATCCAGCGTGATGACATCAGGCATCACATCCCGCACCCGATCCAGACAGTCCTGCCCATCGGTCGCGGTCGCCACCTCAAACCCCTCAAGGGTCAGATTGACCGCGATGAGCTGCCGGATGACCTCATCATCGTCTACAACCAGAACTCTGCCCAGATCCTCGCCCACGGCCACGAAGCTAACCCCTGGAAGGGGGGTCACGTGCGGTTTTCGAGGGATGTCCGAGCAGAGCTTCATGTGGTGCGGACCGGCCCCCGTTTACTGGTAGCCTTATGACGCGTCGCGCCCCCTTAGCTCAGGGGATAGAGCACCGGCCTCCGGAGCCGGGTGCGCAGGTTCGAATCCTGCAGGGGGCACACGATCCAGACCAGCGTCTTCTAGGCGCTGACCAGGGTGAACGGCATAGGAACGGGCGGGTCTCCAGTCTCACGGAGTCCCGCCCGTTCTCATTGGCGCTCACTGGCTGTGGGCCACCTGTGGGCCAACTTCGATCACGTCTTGAGTGCCGCTTCTATGCGCTGGTTGATCTGCTCGTCTCGCCCGTCCAGGCACTTGGCGTAGCGCTTGAGCAGAACTTCCACACTGTTGCCGGCGCGTTCGGCCACCGTCGTCGGGTCGACTCCCACGTTGAGCCAGGTGGACAGGGCCGCGTGCCGCAGGTCATAGGGCTTCCCCGCGAGAGGGGATGCGACCTGTTGCGGGGTGAAGGCGAAGCGTCGGGACTCCTCCCACGCTCGTGAGTAGGTGGAGGCGCCGAGTACGCCGCCGCGTTCGTTGCGGAAGAGCCGGCCGTCCGGGGCCGTGCCGAACTCTTCCAGGTGGGCGCACAGTATGGCCACGAGTTCGGGCGGGATCGGCACGAACCGTACGGCGCGTTCGTCGCGCTGCTTGAGTCCGCGTTTGTCGTGGACGTCCCCGCTGTCGGTCCATTGCTTCCCGCTGCTGGGACGCGTGATTTCGAGGGTGAGAAGTCCCCATCCGTTCTCGGGCAATTGGCAGTCGGCTTTCCTGAGTCCAACAGCCTCGGCGGGCCTTACGCCCGCGTAGTAGAGCGTGGCGAAGAATGCCATCAGGCGGCGGCCTCGGGCGCGGCGCCAGCTCCCGACGTAGGACGCGCTGATGAGCAGTTCGCGAGCCTGCGCAGGGTTGACCACGCAACGTCGGTCAATCGAAACGTCTCGGACGATCTTCTTTCGTTTCACGCGCTTGAGCGGGTTCTCTGACAGTTCATCGAGGTCAATGGCGTATTCGAGGGCGGTGTTCAGTCCTCGGCGGCGTCGTGCCGTAGTGTCAGCCGCGGCGCGTTTGCCGTCGCGTGTGAGAGCGAGTTCCTCACTCACCCGGCGTATGACGATGGGGTCTTCCAGCTCTCTCACGGCTAGCGTGCCCTTTCGGAGAAGCCGCACAGCGACCTCAATGCGGGGAGGAACGGCCGCGTCTTCCTCCCGTGGGATCAGTGCCCATTGCATCGCAGCTCTGATGTCCTTCTTAGGCAGGTCGGACGCTTCCCCGTCGAGCAGGGCGAATGTGGTGACGGTGAGGCTGTCCACGATGCTTTCCCTGGTCTTTGCGGCGGCGTCTTTCCAGCGCATGGCCACGTACTTGTGGGCGAAGTCGTACCAGCTCATGACAGCCTTTTCCGTCTTGAGCATGGATGCGGGCAGGCCGGTGACGGTATCGAACGACTCGCCCTTCTTAGCGGCCTTGAGCAGGTCGGCGCGGAAGTGGTCAGCCAGCGCACGTGTCAGAAACGACTTGGACTTCGGTTCGCTGCCGACCTTCCAACGAAGTTCGTACGGCTTCGCCCTGCCCTTGCGGTGCCTGATGTTCCAGATGACAACGTCCAAGGTCTCCATGGGGCCTCCTAGGCTGCGGTCTGCTCGAAGGTGGTAAGCCAGGCGTCCAGGTCGCCACGGCGGATCTTGCGCTTGCCGTTGGGGAGCTTGAGGGACTTGGGTCCGCGCCCTGTGTTCAACCAGCGGTAGAAGGTGGACTTCGGGACGTCGATCTCATCGAGAACGTCAGCGATGGTGAGCATGGTCTTGGCTCGCGTTGTCATGGTCGCGACTGCCTTTCGGGCGGGAGTCGGTACGTCTTGGACCGCGCAGGGGAGCTTTTGGCAGGGGTAGCCGTACCTGCCGTACCAGCCCTGTTTTGGCTGGTCAGGGCTGGTACGGCCTTTTCGGTGGTACGGCTTAAGCCGTACCGGGGATGTAAGCCTCATCGCCCTGACCTGCGCTGTTGACCGTGGTACGGCCGGTACGGCTTCCCCGGGTGAAGTTGAGCAACTCCCCCTCGGGAAGGGGGGCAATGGCCGGGCAGTATCGTGTCCAGGCGTCGGCGAAGTCGATGCGCTGGTAACCCTTGGCCTGCCCGGTGGGGAAGCGGATCGTGGCCGATCTGATGTCGTACTCGCGCAGGATCACGCCCAGCTTCATCGCGGTCAGTCCAGCGGGCCCGTAGTCGGCCCATGGGGCTTCCGGGTCGGCTTTGAGCCGCTCCAACAGGGTCGCGGTGGGTAGGGCGGTGTCGGTGGCGAACGCGGTGCGGCAGTCGGCCAGCAGCCGTACTCGGTTGGAGGTTTCGCCGTTGTCGTCGGCCTCGGCGGTGAGTGCGAGCACTGCGGCGCGGGCGCGGTCGGGCCAGTGTCCGCCGGCGTGGTCGGCGACGGCGACCAGGGGTTCCCAGGTGTCGGCGGCGCGGTCTTCGACGGGCATGGGCGGTTCGGCCTGTTCCAGGGTGGCCAGGTCGGCGCGTAGCCACAGATTGAGGTCTTCGGCGAGCTGGCGCAGCGCGGGCCGGTCGCGGCGGTGGCGGTAGGGGGCGACGGTTTCGCCGGGGCCGCGGCGGCGCATGCGGACGACGACGGCGCGGTCTTCGATGGTGTCGGGCATGGCGCCGATGCCGGCGAGTGCGGCCATGGCGAAGGTGGGGATGGATTCCACTCGGTTGGCGTTGGCGTCGTAGCGTTTGGCGGGCCGGTTGCGCTGGTGGCCGGCGTTGAGAAGGCCGCGCAGGTCCTCGTTCCCGTCGGCTTTCGGCCCGAAGATGGTGTCGGCTTCGTCTACGAGCATGGTGGGCGGGTCCTCGCTGATCGAGCGGTATACCGCGGCGGACGAGGAGTTGACGGTGATGAACGGTGCGTGGCAGCACGCCTCGACCACGTCGAGCAGCCGGGATTTGCCGCACCGCTTTTCCGGGGCGCGGATGACCAGGCGGGGGGCGTGTGCCCAGGCGGGTTGGGCGTGGGTGGCGGCGATCCACAGCACCACTGCGTCGGCGGCCTCAGGGCTGGGCAGGATGACGTAGCGGGTGAGCGCGGCGAGCAGGGCGTCCAGCAGGGTCGCGCCGTGGCGCTCGGGTTCGGGCATGGGGTCGGCTCCCGTGTGCGTGGGCGGGGTGGTCATGCGGCGACCGTCCGGGGGCGTTTGGCGCCGGCGCGTAGGCCGGAGGCGACGGTGCGGAGCGTTTCGGCGGGGCTCAGCCCGGCGGCGCCCCCCTCCTGTTCCAGCAGGGTTGTCACCTCGGACTCGGAGAGCGAGCCGCCGGCGACGAGTTGTCCCAGGGCGATGGCGGCGAGGTAGAGCGATCCGTTGCGCTGGCCTATCGGAGCGTCGGCGACGCGTCGCAGTTCGCGGGTGATGGCCGCGCGCAGGTAGGCGCCCTGCCGGGTGTCGGGCAGGGACATCCGTGCCGGTTGGGATGCCGGTCGGGGTGGGGGGACAAGCTGCTGAAACAGGAGGGGGGGTAGTGGGGCGGGGGTGGTGTTGTGTAGTACCTCGTAGGTGCCGGTGCCGTCGGGGAGGTTGACGTAGCTGCCGGGGCCGAGGACGTAGCCGCCGCATGCGCGGGTGTCGATCAGCCATCCGAGCCCGTTGCCCTGGTCGCCTTCGGTGTTGCCGAGCCGGATGTTGTCGGGGGCGCTGTAGTAGAGGTGGGTTCCGGCGCGGCGGGTGCGGACGGTGAAGGTCTCGAACGGCAAGGGCTCGTCGGCTCGGTCGAACAGCAGAGCAAGCACGTCCGCGCCTTCGGTCACCCCCGGCAGGTCCCAGGGGGACGGGGGGCGAAGCCCCTCCATTCCGGGTTTGGGTTTGTCGAGGTCCACCACGACCAGTCGGGAGGGGCCGCAGGCGATGCCGATGTTGTACGGGGCTCGCGTCCACCAGCGGCGGATCAGGTCGGCCTCGGTGGTGGCGTTGGCCTCCCAGTCGGTGAAGCCACGCGCGGGCGGCTTGTCGGCGACAGAGACGGGGAAGACGTGCCAGCCGCGGGCGGCGGCGGCCAGGGCGTAGCGCATCGGATTGGTGGCGGCGGTCATGCTGCCCTCCCCGCGCTCCAGGTAGGTGCGCCCGATCATGACCCGGCCTTTTGAACCGTGTGGAGGATGGCGGACTTGCCGGTGGTCGGGGTGGGAAGTTGAACCACGGTGGGCGGGGCGGGAGGTGTGCAGGAGGTGGGCGTGGCCGGGGTGAGAAGTCCTTGTTGGACCCACAGGTCCATCAGGTCGGTTTGCCCGGCCAGGGGCGCAGGACAGGAGGAGCACAGTCGTCCGGCGATGCTGCCGGGCGTGGGCTGGGTACCGCTGGGCGGGGCCTGGCCCCACTTGCATGCCGGGATCCCGGCGGCTTCGGCGCGCTTTTCCAGGGAGCGGATGCGGTAGGCGGTCTTGGGATAGAAGAACTCGATCTCCTCCAGCTCGTTCGGTTTGGCGTAGGCGCCGCACAGGCATTCGCCGGACATGTGCAGGTGGTCGGCGACCGGGTTACGCGGGATGAGGTAGCGGTCCCGGTACTCGCGCATCTGGGTGTTGGTCCAGTGCGCCAGCGGCGAGCACCAGATGATGCCGCCGTCGGGGTCGATCTCGGCGGCGGTGCGGAAGCGCCGGTCGGACTCATCCCAGCGCATCCCGGCCAGGTAGAGCACTTTGCGGGACCGGCCATGGGTGCCGACGATGGCGGCGCGGTTGCGTTGGAGGGGTTCGTTCTTCAGCCGCCGGTACATCACGCTGTGCCCGGCCGGGCCGGGGAAGCCCTTCCACACCGGGCGGATTCCGGCATTGGGGCCGGTGCGGGCGATGACCTGGCCGAGGATGAGGTCTTCGTAGGAGTCGCGCGGGTGCAGCTCCCGCAGCGGCAGGTTCCACGCGGCGGCGATGGCGCGGACGTGCTGGCGGGTGTCGTCGATGCCGATGCCGGTGTTGACGTGCACCACCGCGTCATCGGCAGAGGAGTCGAGGTAAGGGCGCACCAGGTGCAGCAGCACCATGGAGTCGTTGCCGCCGGACACGAGCGCTTGCCGAGCGACGATGGGATACCGGTCCAGGGCCTCGGTGATGATGTCGTGACTGCGGGCGATGGCCTGGTCCAGAGTGCGTAGCGGCGGCCGGGTTGCAGCTTTGAGGGGGCGACCGGTGACAGCGTCGGGCATGCCCGGGAGTGTCGGCATCAGCAACTGGCGACGGCCCATCAGGCAGCCCTCCTTTGAGTGGAAGTGACGTTCGGGGTGCGCGCCGGGAACGTCGACCGGGACGATGGCCCGGTCAAGGTCATGCAGTTGGTGCAGTTCTTCGGGTGGCGGGGTGGTGAGCCGGGGCGGGTGGCGACGTGTTCCTCGCAGCACAGGACGCAGCCGGTGCGGTGGCGCAGGAAGGGACGCTTGCTCCAGTCGAGGGAGACACGGCCTTTCCACAGCCGGTAGGGCTTGCCGTTTGCGCTCATGCGGCATGCTCCAGGTCCGAGCAGTGCGCGCAGGAGCGGAAGCGGATGTGCTCGCGGCCGGGGATGGTGGCGGACTGCCAGGGCTTCCACTGGTGGCCGTCGCGCTCGCAGTCGAGGTCAGCGACGCAGCCGGGGCACAGCTCGGGGGTGTCGGGGTTGCTCCACTGCCAGTCGCTGAACCAGGCGCGCACGTCGTCGATGGTGTCGGCGTGGATGGCCTGGCATTCGTCGTTGACCTCACCGCAGCGGGTGCAGGTGATGATCAGGCAGGTTCGGGCGGTGACACTCATGACGGTTCTCCTTGGGATGAGGCCGGTCGGTGAACTGGCGTGAGAGCCGGTCAGCTCATTGGGGGCAGGCACGCGGGGTAGGCCATGGTGGTCCGTCGGGTGCAGGCCCGGATTTGGGCGGGTGTGGCGGACCGTTCGAAGGCCGCCGCGCGGTTTGCGATGCCGATCATCAGGACCCGGTCGTTCTTGGTGCCCATGACGAGCCCGGCGCGGTCGGTTTTGGATGCGGGAGGAGGCGGTGGGCTGCCGCAGGAGGTGGTGGTCAGGGCGGCGGCCAGGAACACGGCTGTGAGCAGCGCGGAACTCATGTGGAGGCTTCCCTTGTCGATGTGGTGTGGTCGGGGGTTAGCGGATGTTGAGCAGGCGGACGCCGAGGCGGGTTCTGCGGCCGGTGCCGGTGCAGTCGGGGCAGTAGCCGAAGGAGTGCGCGAACAGGCGGCTGCGACGCTGGCCGGTGCCTTGGCAGGGGCGGCACTGGGTGTAGGGGTGGCGCTTGAGGCTGACCCGGTAGGACGCCAGGAGGATGAGAGCGAGCATCGCCAGGGCGGTCAGGCAGACGGCGATGGTCGCGAGCGTGGTCAGAATGGACGGGCTGGTCATGGCTGCTCCTGCCGGTTGAAGGGCTCGGTGTACAGGTGGCCGGTGCGGGTGAGGGCAAGTAAGGGAGCCCCGCCGCCGGGGACGGTGTGGACGAGGCCGTGCCGGTGGAGTTGGGTAAGGGTGTCGTCCGCGACGCCGGCGTCGTGCTGCAGCATCTGGGCGGGCTTGGGCCCGTAGGCGAGATGGAGCAGAGCGCGGTAGCCGGCATCAACGGTCGCGGCAGCGCTCTTACCGGCGGGGGTGAGGTGGATGCGCAGTTTCCGGCTGGCGCGGGCGCTGCGCACGGTGCCCGGGGAGGGGGCGTCGCCGCTGCCGTGCAGGCGGCCGGTGATGTGGCCGAGGTCGGCCAGGCCGGTCAGGTCGGCGTCGGTGGCGCCGGTAGCGGCGCAGAGCTGTTTGGTCAGGAAGCCGACGCGGGTGGCGGTGGCGCTGTAGGTGGCCAGGTAGCGCAGGGTGCGCCATTGGGGCGGGGTGAGTCGCAGCGGGTTCATGTCCGGGGTTGTCCTTCCGGGTGGGTGGGTGGGTGGGTGGGTGCGGGCAGGCTCGCGCGCACGGCTGCGCGTGGGATGCGTCCGCGAAAGTTTTTGATCTTGTTTTGAGGGGGCCACCAGGGGGGCCACGCCTCAGCCGATGGGGGGCCACGCAGGGGGCCACAGAGGGGGGCCACGCGGGGGGCCACGTGCTGTGGCCTCTGCTGTGAGCTGTAACTCTCTCCCCCAGCCCCCGCCCGTGGCCCCGCACGGGGGGCCACGGGATCTTGGCGTCAGGGCAGTTCGGGTCGTGTCTCCATGAGGTAGCGCTGCCGGTCGTCGTCGTAGGCGCCGATGACGCCCGCCTCCGACAGGCGTCTCATCTGCTTTTGGAACCAGGCGCGGGAGATGTCGGTGGTCTCCCACAGCACCTTGAAGTCGCCGGTGCCGACGTCGCGGGCGCCGTCGTCCCACAGTTCGTGCAGGCGGTCCATGAGCGCCGCGCCGCGCTGTTCCGGGGTCATCTTGGGCTCGGGCGGGGCGAAGGTCAGCGGCGGTTCCCCTTCGGGGAAGTCGGTGATCTCGTCATCGAGGCTGACGTTCACCTGGGGGTCGGGGTCGTCGGTGTTCAGGTACTCGGTGGCGACGTTGCGCACCTCCTCATCGTCGTCGGGGTCGTCATCGCCGGCCGTGTCGGCGGCGGTGCCGTCGTGGATGGCGGGCAGCGGTGCGGGGCTGGCCAGCGCGGTGGCCGACAGCCGGGACAGTCCGGCGGTCATGGGGTCGATCTGCTTGTGGATGGCGGGGAAGGCGGCGGCGTGGGCGCGCATCTGCTCGTTGGCGCGTTCGTCGTCGAAAGCGCCGGCGGCGGTCATGCCCCAGGCGTAGGTACGCATCGGCATCGTGATCCGGTCATCGGGAATGGACGGGGCGTCCAGGTAGGCCATGCCGGGCTGCTTGTTGCTCCACAGCTCCGGCCGGCACCCGGCATCTTCTTGGGCCTCGGACAGGCCGAAGGTCGCATCGGCGGCCGAATCGACGCCGAAGCACATCTTGGCGAGCTGGCCGCGGGCGATGGTGGGCATCTGGGTCCAGTCGCTGCGCTGCAGGGACAGCACCACGGTGCCGCCGGCGCTGCGAATCGCCTTGATCAGCGACAGGAACTGCTCTTGCTGCTTGTCGGTCAGGGCGTCGTAGATGTCGGGGAACTCCTCCAGCCACAGCACCCAGTAGGTCAGCCCGCACCCTTCGGTCCACTTCTGCAGGCCCTTGCCGGACAGCAGGTCGGTGCGCGGCTTGATCTTGGCCTGCATCTCGGTCAGCAGGTCCTTGGCGCCCTCTTTGGTGGTCTCCAGCCGGTGCAGGGCGGCCTTGAGCGGGCCGAGCGTCTGCTCACCCTTGGTGATGTCGATGGCGAACACGGCCACGTCCCGGCGGGTGACGATCTCCCCCAGCAGGTTCCAGGCGCCGCCGATGGACTTGCCCGCGCCGGTCTTGCCCATGATCTGCACGTGGTGGCCGACGATGACATAGGCGACTTCGTCCAGGTCCTGCCACAGGCCGGGCCGTACCGGCTCGGCGATGGAGACACCGACGCGGGACGGGCCGGGCCAGGGAACAGGCTGCTTCATCACCCGCGGATCGGAGATGACCACCTTGGCCTTGCTCGCGTCGTCGGGATCGACGCTGGTGACGATGGAGCCGGGCGGCAGCCCGATCCCCGATTCGACGTAGGGGACCTTCTTTTGCAGGTCATCGGCGACCTGACGGCCCTCTGCAAGCTGGACTTCGCCGGTCACCTTGTGCGCGCTGGCTTGGATGGTGCGGGCCTGCACCGAAGGCATGCCGGCCTTCTCGGCGCCGCGGCCGAACAAGAACCCCAGCGGGTCGGCCACCGCGCCGTTGACGTCGATCTGCTTGGTCCGGATCACGGTGCGGATGTTGAACGACAGCGCGAACGCCACCCCGCCGATCAGGATCAGCCGGCCGGTGACGGTGGTGGCGGGGCCGTTGATGGTGGCCGCGCACACCCACAGCCCACCGGCCAGCGTGGTCAGCGTGGTGTGCGCCCGCCCGGTCAGGCTACGAGCGTGCGACTGACGCCAGGTCAGCGCGGTGAGCACCAGCACACAGGTGATGACCAGCGCGGTGGTCCACGCCACGGTCTGCGGGTCATCGCTGCGCAGCGTGAAGTGGAAACCAGCGCCGAGCCCGAATAGCAGCAAGCCGACCAGCCAGGGCGGGAAGTACAGCAGTGCCTTGGACACCTCGCGCGTGGCCACCTGCTCCCAGGAAGAGGAGTCCGGGACCGCGGGCAGCGTCGCGGGCGGCGGCGTGGTCGTCGTGCGGCCGGCCATCAGGCTTCCTCCTTCCAGTTGAATTCCTGGCGCCGCTTTTCGGGCTTGGCCGGCGGCAGCACCTCGACGAACTCCTTGCGGAACTGGGCGTGGAACTTCACCAGCTCCACCCCGGCGCCGCGCTGCAGTTCGGCGGCGCGCTTGAGCCGCTTGACCACCCGGCGGGCACGCCGGCGCACGTCCGGGGCGCCGAACACGCTCAGCACCGGGTGGCCCTTGAAGCTGCGGATCAGCACCGCATACAGCTCATCGCTGCCCAGAGCGAACTCTTCACCGAGGTCACGGGCGAGGTTGCGGCCGACCTGGGCGTAGCGGGTGATCGCCGAAGGGCCTTGCCACGGGATGGACGACAGCTCCGGGATACGGCTCCGGCCCGGCTTGGCGGTGTTGTTGTCGGGAGTGCTCACGAAGGGTCTCCTTCTGGAGAAGAGGCATCGTCGTCGTCCCGGTCGGCGTCGGCGGGCCGGGAGGAGGTTCGGGTTTCGCGTACGGCCTGGCGCAGCAGAGCGGCCAGATAGACCAGGCGGCGGGTGCCGAGCATGGCGGCCACCAGCGCATCCAGCGCGCCGAGCACCAGCCCCGCGAACGCTCGCATACGGGCCAGCCGCGGCCAGGTGAGCCAGCCGAGCACCGCGCCGTACAGCCACCAGCGGCAGCCGTACACATCCGGGATCAGCCCGTACACCAACAGCAGGGCAGCCACCGCCACGACAGCGCGCACCAACACACTCACCCGGCGTACGGGGCGGGCGTGTACAGAACCGGGGCAAGCCGTACGCGGAGCGGCGTCGGTGATGACGTACACCGTGCGGGGTTCGGACATCACTATCACCGACCTCCGCGCCGTGTACGGGCACCCGTACGGTTGCTGCCGTCCGTATGGGCGGCAGCGGGACGCGACAGCCGTACGGCCAGCACGCCAAGCCAGTGGACCAGCGGGGCGGCGATCAGCCCGGCGGTGAAGCCAGACAGCCACACCGCCACCGAGGGGGGCCACGGGGCCAGCAGGCCGACCAGCAGCCCGACCGTGGCCGACAACACGGCCAGCTTGATCAGATGCCCGACCGTGGCCGACAGGATGGCCATCGTGACCAGCAACGGGCTATTACGGCGGCGGCTCACTGGGCCACCTCGCCCTCACCGGCGCCATATCCGGTGTGCTCGTCAGCGTCATGGGAGCTGTTCAAGCTCTCGGCGGTGGCCGGCTTGTCATGGGCGGCCAGCGTCCGCGCGTCCCGTACGGCCTTCTCACACCACGAGCGGCGATATCCCGAACGGGCCTCAAGCTCGTCGTAGTCCGGCTCCCACCGGCTGCCGGCTGCTTCGGCCGTACGGATCTGCCACGCAAGTTCGGCGATGAAGGCCGTACGGTCCACACGCTCCGTACGCTCCGCCTTGCCGGTGGGCGTGGCGTCCTGCTTGGCCGTACGGTCGGCCCGTACAGTGGCCAGCTCCACCACGCCCGTGCGGGCGGCGGCCACCGCTCGCGGCGCCGGACCCGTATCGGGCATGGTCGCCGCGTACGGCAGGCGGGTGAGTTCGTCTGCCCGTACGGATTCCTGCCATACGGGCGCCGGACGTGACGGCTCCGCTGTAGGCGCGTCGTCCGTACGGGCCGGGGATACGGTGGGCGCGGGTTCGGTGTGGGTGTCGTCGCGGGCGCACAGCGCCATCAGGTGGGCCAGCGCACCGAGCGCCACCGGCGGCACCATGCTGACCGCCACCACCAGCACCCACCGGGAACTGCCCAGCAGCAGCACCTTGGCTTCCAGAGCGTGATAGATGGCGTTGCCGATGATGGACACCACCACGGCGCCGACCGCGTGGATCAGCGCATGCCGGCGGGTCTCAGCGCTGTACTTGGCGTTGACGGTGATCCGGGTGGCCACCGCGCCGTAGGCGTCCACACACAACGGCAGCAGCCACGACAGCGAGATTTCGAGGCCGCCGGGCAGGGGCAGGGCTGCATCCCATCCGGCCAGGCGTCCCAATCCCGCTTGAGCGGTGAAGGAGGCGATGACCGCGGCGGCGGCAACGACACCGACGCCGGCGATCGTCCACCAGTCGCGCCGGGTGACGGTCTTCACGTGACCACCGCCGGGTGAACGGAGTAGTGCAGCACGACGGAGTTGCCGCGCAGGTGCTCGGGGATGCGCTCCTTCATCACGTGCGTCAGCAGGTCGTTATGGCGCATGCCGACCGGAACGATCAGGTCGTGGCTAGTGGTGGATATCTCCCCGCGGCCGCTCTGCACGGTGACGAGGATGCACAGGGCGCGGGTGGCCTGCTTGGGGTCGGCGCCGTTGGTGGACGGGGCATTGCTCGCGGTGTTGGTCGGGGTGGTCATGCGGCGCTCCTTTCAGCGCAGTCGTTGCAGATGCCGAGGTGGCGGGCCAGCACGTAGCCGACGTCCCGCGTACAGGCGGGGCAGGTGCGGCGGGCGGCCAGGGCCTTGCCCAGCGCGTGCAGTTGGCGGGGGGTGGCGCTGCGCTTGGGCAGGGCCAGACGCACGTCATACAGGTAGGCGGCACGCACCCCGCCGCGGGCGTGGTAGCGGCGCGAGGCCCACAGGATCTGTCCCTGCACCTCCTGACCACCGGGGCGAAGCCCCCGCGCGGCCAGCTGGCGCATCGTGAGCAGGTGCGCGGGCGCCATCTGCCACGGCCACGACGGCAGCCCGTACCGCTTGCCGGTCGGGTCGAAGAATCGGGCGAGGATGCGGCTCATTGTTTGCCCCCGTCCTGCTGGGTCGTGGCCCAGTCCGGGGCCGGGCCGAAGCTGACGGTCAGGGCGTTGCCCAGCGCCACACACAGCGCCCACGCTTCGTCGGTGGACATCCCGGCGCGGTTGTTGCCGACGCATGCGTACATGTCGTAGGCGCCGCCCGTCCGAACCGTAATCTTGGCCTTGCCGGACTTGTTCCACGGCGCCGGCGCCGTGACGGTGAAGTAACGGACGTCCATCACGCCACCCCCCGCGCCGAACCGGCGGCCTCCGGCGCGGACATCGCTCGGAGTTCCTCGGCTGTCAGGCCTGCCCACACACCCGTCTGCGGGCGCGTGTCCAGGGCATAGAACAGGCACGAGGCCCACACCGGGCAGCCCGCGCACACTTCACGGGCCACCTGCTCCCGCGCCGCCCGCTCGTCGGCGGGCTCGTCGGTGAAGGCGTCCGGGCCGGTGTGCAACTCGGGATCGAACCCGCAGGCCGCCTCCTTGGTGAGATGGCGCGGCATGCCCACGGTCAGTGCCTCCAGCAGGGCCAGCGCGGGGCGTCGACGCGCGGGGCCGGTCACCGGTTGTCCTTGACAGCGCCGTTGTTGTCCTGGCAGAACGGACATGGATATGGGCCGGAAGCCGGGTTCCAGATCTGGCCGTTGCGGCAATCCGACGTACATCCGTCGGACTTGGCCACGCTGAACGGGCGGGTCATGATGGTTGTGCTCCTTTGCGGGAGTGAAGGGGCGGCCCTGGGTCTTGGCGGATTGAGGGTCGCCCCGTTTGCGTGGATTGATCAGCCGAAGCTGGAGGCGAAGGTCACCAGCGAGTCGGCCGCGGCCATCAGGCCGTTGACGGCGTGCGTTGTGAGGACCGCAGCTTTGGCCGGTTCGCGGATGACGAAGAACAGGGCGAGAGCCGCGAGCAGGATCAGCAGGAAACGGCGGGGGTTGCGGTCGGAGTACACGGTGATCCCTTCGAGACGAGTGTCTTGAGACGCTCTATCTGTCTTAAGACAGTAATTAGAGGTGGGTAGCCCGTCAAGCCCTCTGTCGTAAGACGGTTAAGTACGCTTGATCCGTGGAGAAGCAGAGTCCTCGCGAGGATGCAGACCGTCATGCGAGCAAGAAGCTCGCCGCGGTTCTGCGCACTGACATTGCAGAGGGACGGTTGGCCCCCGGTACTCGACTGCCCTCCTATCGGCAGCTTGCCGAGAGGTACGGAGTCGTGGTCAACACCGCTCAAGCGGCTGTGCGGCTGCTTCAAGCTGAAGGCCGAGTGACGATCCGGCCGGGCAGTGGCACCGTTGTTCGGTCGGCGCCGGACATGCTGCCGGAAGATCTGAGGGGCGAGTTGGAAGAGGTTCGTGGACAGCTGCGGCAGACTCGGGAAGCTCTGTCCGCAGCTGAGAAGGCTGTGACAACCCTCTTGGAACGACTTCCTGCCACGGCTTCCGCAGAGGCTCGGCGGGAGCCGGGCAACTCCGGCTGATCTGGCGTTTTCTTTCACGCCTCAAGAGTTGCTGTGACGTCCGGTAAGCAGTAGACGACGCGAATAGACGCGAAGGGACATCCCCCATGTCCGGAGAGAGCGTACGTGCCGGCAGTAAGCAGTTCGCCCCGAACAACGTCCTGGTTGCCAAACGTCAGGCGCTCGGATGGAGCCGCAATCGGGCAGCGCGGGAGCTTGAGCGGGTTGGCAGGGATCGAGGGCTAAGCGTCCCGGAGCTTGGGACGATCGAAAAAGCCCTATATCGGCATGAAACGGGCCGTGCTGCTTGCCGAGACCCGCTCTATGTCGAGCTGTACTGCCTTGTCTACGAGGCCACGGTCCAGGACCTTTTTGGAGACATCGAACCGGCTTCCCCTACTAATGGCGAAGAGTTCGGGGTCCGTTCTCATAAGTTCGTTGCGGCTTACATTGGCGCTGAACAGGTTGACGCGCTTGTCGCCAGGGGAGTAGTCGCCGAGAATCCTCCCCAATGTGGTCTTGAATGTCATGCGGCAGACATGGTGCACGCCGAGGGAGGATGTCGCCTCTACGTATGGCCGTTCGGCGTTGCTATCTTCCATGTCGTCGAGGAACTTGAACTTCCCAACATCGCACGCTTGGCCGTATGGCGCAGGAAGACATACGCCAGAGAGTTGGAATGGGCCTCAAGGCGCCTTTCTGATCTGACAGGAGCGTTGGTCGAGGCATCCTATGTACTGAGCACTTATTGGCTTCACCGGCCGTCATGGCCAGGGCATGAGATGGATGCAGCGCTCCGCATCATGTGTGCGCCACGAGTGCTCTTAGAAAGAGACTCAGAGGCTACAGAGGCGTCACTCGCGCATGCGGAACTGGTTGAACGCTCCTTGCTGGCCGAAGGATACGAGCCAGCGGAAATGATTCCCTTTGGAATCAAGGGGATATCGATCGGATACGCCTCTTGGTCTGGAGTCGTGTACTGCCCTACCGCCCCCCGGCGTGCGCTGGCCGAAGACGAGCTTGTCACCATTGAGCTGGCTACCCAAGCCATGTGGGCGTACTGCGAGTACATCAACCGGCAGGTAGAGCAGGGCATGGACCCTGAAGTACCCGAACCGTATAGCTGGCGTTTCCTGCGGGGCGTCCGCTCCCGATTGACGAACGCCCGTCCACAAGAAACCGGGCAACATAGGTCTATGCGCACTGCGATCCTGGACACGAGCGGCCTTATCGGCCACCTTTCCCAAGCGATCGACATCCTCAGAGAAACCAGCGAAAGGTAAGCCCGTGTTCAACAGTTCCGCGGTTCTGGTCGTGGTGGATGTCCAGAACGGGTTTGTGCGTGAGCAATCGGCCCACGTGATTCCAGTCATCGTGAACGTAGTGAGTCGCTGGCAAGCTGCGGGCGGCGATGTGGTTTTCACTCGGTACTTCAATTATGCGGGAAGCAACTTCGAGCGGCTGTTCAAATGGTCCAAGCTCATGGGATCCCCCGAAACAGATATCGTCGCCGAACTTATCCCATACGCGAACAAGGCAACGGCTGTAGTCGATAAGACCGTATACAGCTTTTTCAATGAAGAAGGAATAGCCCTCGTACGCAGCCACGGATGGACCGATATCTATGTCTGCGGAATCGCAACGGAAAGCTGTGTCCTTAAAACCGCGGTTGATGCATTCGACTACGGTGACCATCTGACGCCATGGCTCATTGAGGATGCTTCGGCGAGCCATGCGGGTCAGGCGGCTCACGACGCTGGGGTCCTGGTGGCATCCCGATTCATCGGCCCTGATCAGATCATCGAGGCCGCTGACATCCCATGGGCGAAGCTCACCGCAGTGACGTAGCGGAGTATCGGCCTATGTCGATGGAATATAATAATGACGCAGACCTTGCGCAGCCGTAGCTCTTGGCGCGACCCTGTCCTTTATGTGGCCACAGATCGTTTCAGGGGTCATCGGTGGAGTCCTAGCCCTACTGGGAGTCCTCGTCACCCAACGCAGAGCAGATCGACGTGAGTTGAAGCAGTGGGAACGTGAGCGTGAGCGTGAACGTCAAGTATGGGCCCGTGAAGACGTTGCCCGATCGTATGATCACCGGCGCGAAGCCTACATAGAATTCATGCAGGAGTGGGAACGCCATTTTAATATGGTGTACAACGCCCGTTATTCAGATTCTGGATACAATCCAGAACCTGATCATGATTGGATGGACTCTCTTCAAGAGCGTTATGTGGCAGTTCAGCTCTTTGGTACAGAGCCGGCAAGGAAAAAGGCTCTTGAGGCCATGCTTTCTCTCGACAAGGTTGCTAGGCTAGATGAGGAATTCCTCAGCGCTCGAACAGTCCTTGAAGAATTCGGCAGCCAGGCGCGAAGTGATCTGAAAATTCCCGATGACCCAGTTTTAAAGTTGACGCAATAGCGATGCTAGATTAGCCCCTATAGGGCGCCCTCTGTGATGCCGAATGGGTGTCGCGGTATCGGGAATGACCATTCAATCGGTCATCGTTGCGCACGTGCATTGAATAGCATAATTGTATGCTCCAATAAGCGGTCGCACCACATCGCTACTTCGTCAAGATTTGTGTCGTCTATGACTACGCCAATCCATGCCCCGTCCTGTATGGGAGTAGCACTAGTGACCTCTGAACTGCGCAGTGTCGGCCACAGCTTGCCGTGCGCGAATGCTGAAGCCATGCGCCAGGCAGCAACCGCTTGATCGCCTGAGTGGCCCATGAAGTCTACGGCTTGCCGAATTGTTTTACTAATATACAGCTCGTTGCCGACCCGATCCGCTGGTAGCCCCAGGCTCTTTGCATGCGCGATTACTTCGTCACGGCGATCGCTGCCGCTTTTGGCGGGCGGGACTACCACGTGCCCCACGGCCGTCTCGTAATTTTGCCGCTCTTTGTAGTCGGAGGCCCAAGCTTGTAAGATTCGTGTGCGTCGTTCTTCTCGTGTACTTCCGCTAAGTAGCCATACGGTTTGCGCGAATGACTCCAGAGAACTTCTTAGGAGGGAGTATGGCGCGTAAGTGTCGATGAAGTTAAGTTCAAGAATTGTTCGGCGTAACGTATAGACATGCGCGATGCCCGCACCGAATGAGCGGTTGATTAGCGACATGATCCAATAGTTCTTCAGTGCAACTTGATCCGTTGCGAGAGAACTTCTTTCCTGTGGAGCAGGTAAGGGTAGGACGCGGTTATGGCCTATGAATGGATCACTGTGTTCGAAGAGCAACTTCAGGTGAGGGCAGTCAAGCAGTGTTTGCATGTCTAAAGAGTGTGCCCTATTGGAGGAAAATCCGCCACTTGGTTTAAGTTCCACCGGTAGGACTCGGGTAAGGGTTCGCAGAATATTCTTCTGGATTTGCCGGCGACTGGCCGACTTGACTCGCCTAAGGCTCCCCGCGCCTGGTCATGTCGAATTTATACCGAAATAACTCTTTGGTGGGTATTTCTGCTGGTTAGGGTAGTTTCACGGCAGGTCTGCAAAGCCGTCGACTACGAGCAGAGGTCGGCAGATTTCGCGGTCTGAGAGCCGGCCCAACCGGCACCCTCGCGCCACACGCTGGAGATATGCAACGTCTCCAAGAGATCAACACAGGCATCGCCGATGTTCTCGTTGAAGACTGCGAGCATCTTGACCTTGTCCGTACGCCCTGGGTAGAGGAAGTGCCGGTAGGCCAGTAGTTGGCCGATAGCCTCCCGAGTGGCATTAACAGCGTTGCCACGCCGGACTACCTTGACCTCCATCAGCCATTCGTCACCGCTATGGACAACGGTCATGTCCCGCGGGTGCACCGCAGTGTTAGGTGTCAGGCCAATTTTGATCAAGAACTCGCCGTACTCGCGGACGACCGTTTCGTGCATACGGCTCTTAGTGAGCGTCCGTGCTGTGACGGTCGCTACGTAGTCGGCCGCGTTCTTGGGCTTGAACTCCCCCGGCTTGTCAGGTGCAGGCGAAGGGTTTTGGATGGTAGTGACGATCTTGCCCGGTGTGGTCTGCCGGATTTCTTCGCGGACGGCGAGAGCTTCTTGGTACAGGTGAACGAACCGCTGAAGGTCCGCAACCATGGTGTTCTCGTCAGGCAGGTCGGAAAGCTTGTAGGTCGAGGCCAGGATGTTGCCGTACTCATAGTGGAGCGGAAGCGGAGCCCTAGTGTTCAGGTTGATCGTCGCATCGAGCCCTACGGTCAGTTCTGCGGGGAGAGCGGCCCTGATGGCGTCGGCCTGATCCTTGAGGAGTTGCCTGCCCCGGGCCGTTCCGTATCGATCGACGAGCTCGGTGACCCCCTGGTTCAAGCCCAATGAGACGGTCTGCATGTCCTGTGCGAACAGGTAGACGACGTACATGCCGTGCCTGGCCGTGTCGGTTTCGTCCCGATCGAAGATGGAGATCCAAGGGACGAAGGCGGCGGCCCCCTTGCCTCCGCTGCCAACGGGGAGATAGCCGGCCGGGATCCACTGGCGAAGTTCAGTGCCGGCTTGTCGCAAGAGTTGCTGTGCCTCGCCCGACATCCTGAGTGAGCGGTCGTAGGTCTCACCGATGCGTCCGATGAGCTGTCGCAGCTCCATCATGCATTTCCTCACTCTCGGGGGTGCCGACCACTGTATGGCGACCCACCGACAGTTTTGATCACATCGACGATCCAGGTGTCATCACACCACGAGGTCACTAGAAGCTTGATCGTGGGCCACTTGTGGGCCATCCTCATTGAGGATGCGAATCTGCTCTAGAAGTTGCAGGTCAGAGCCCTGTTGTAGAGGAAGCCGTAACCCTCTCCGGAGCCGGGTGCGCAGGTTCGAATCCTGCAGGGGGCACGTAACCAGACCAGTATGAATAGGTCGCTGACCTGCAAGAGGACGTCAGAACGGGCGAGACTCCAGTCCCACGGAGTCTCGCCCGTTCTCGTTGGCGCTTGAGCAGCGCAGCGTGGGCCGACGCAGCGAGGCTGCGGGTCGCTGCCGGCCAGGCGGCGCAGCCAGGGGACCGCGGGTGCTAGCCACCAGCTGCTCGCCTCGGCAAAGACCATGAATGCGACGCCGAAGGAACCGAACATCTCTCACTCGGCGGCGATATACAGGAGAGAGCGGCGCCGTGCTCTGCACCCTTCACACATCTGGGTCGGGTCTGTTTCGCTCAGCCTGCCCAGACGTCGCATGGCGGTTTGTGCGTTCAAAGCCGTCCCCACTGACCACAGCAAGCCGAGTACGTCGCCAGGAGCGATCACGCCGTCCCTCGGCTTCTCCGCCTGGGCTTCTCCTTCGCCCACGGTCTATGTGGTCCAGGGCATGCGCGAGGGCGAGGCCCTCCCTGTCAAAATAGATAGAGGTAACAAACAGGCATGAAACTCTGTGCTGAGGGCGGGGAAGGAGACATCCCTTCGTGGGAGCAAGTGAACAGGATCCACCGATCCCTGACCCCCAGGTGCGCGAGCGAGCCACGGCACGCCGCTACACCGCCGCTTACAAGGCCCGGATCCTGGAGGAGTACGACCGGCTGGACAAGGCCGGCAAGGGCGCGTTGATGCGCCGCGAGGGCTTGTACTCCTCGCTGATCTCCAGTTGGCGAACCGCGCGGGATCATGGCGCCGAGCAGGCGCTGGCCCGGCCGGTCGGCCGGCCGAAGGCCGACCCGCGGGACAAGAAGATCGACGCGCTGGAGGGGGAGGTCGAGCGGCTTCAGGCAACGCCCGCAATTGTCCGCAGCTTCTTCCAGGATCGAGACCTGCTCTACATCACGCGGCCAGTCACCGAGCTACGGTCCAGTAGCCCAGTTTCTCCTTAGTACGCGAATCCCTGGCCACGCTCATCCGCCGCTGCGCCGACCTGCCCGAATCCGAGGCGGACGACATTCACACCGCCGCCACCGGCGTGCTGCGCACCCTCGCCCGGTCGGCTTGGATGGACGTCATGTGTGCTCTTCTTCGCCCGAACCCTCAGTACGGCACCCGCGGTTCCGGAATGATTCTGACGTTCTTCGGCACCGTCTGGTGGCTCGTCGGCTCCGTCGTCCTGTACGGCTCCGCCCGTACCGCCGCCCTCGTCGCCGGAGCCGTCCTCGCCGCGACCCTGCTCGTCCTCGCTGCCCGCCGCCTCGACGGAACCGGCGGGCGCGAGGCGTACGAACGCAGCGCGCGCACCTTCAAGTGGAGTAACGTCGGCCAGGGAGTGGGGATCGCGGTCGTCATCGCGGTCGGGAACATCACCGGCGGGTACAGCTGGATACCGGCACTCATCGCGATCGTGGTCGGCGCGCATTTCTTCCCGCTGGCGCGACCGTTCGGCCGCCTCGAGTACCGCTGGACCGGCAGCCTGCTCATCGTCGTCGGCGTGGCCGGCTGCGCCATGGCGCTCTCCGGGGCCTCGGAGTCCGGGGTCCAAACCGTGGCCGGTCTGGGCTCCGCCACCGTCCTGTGGGCCACGACGGCGTGGTACCTCGTCTCCGGCGTCCCTGGCGTATCCACGCCGCGACAGCAAAGCGCCGACACAGGTTCCTGATATGTGTCACGGCCGCGATCGCTTCGATCCCGCAGCGGCCAGTCCTTGTAGTGGTCGACCACGGATGTCAGGCCGCGCTCGGCCAGGGCAATGATGTCGGGCTCGCCGACGTCCAGGCCGGTGGCCTCGCTGAGCATCTCCGCGCATCTGCGCGCGCCCAGCGGCTGCGGCGGAATCGCCTGGCGCAGCTGGGTGGCCCGGCCGGCCAGGTCCTCGGCGACTCTTAACGACACCCCAACGCAGCCGGAAAGCTTGCCGGGCGCCGGGGAACAAGCCCTCGTCTGCCTCGTGACCGGCCCCGTAGCCAGCCCCGAAGCGAGCACGGCACGTGCGCAGGACCACCTCGTGCGCGTGGAGTTCGACGCCGAGCCCGGCGAGGACGCTCGGGCGGCCGGGCTGAGGCACCTCGGCCAGGCATGCCGACAGCTCGGCGCCCAAGGGCTTGAGCTCTTCGACGTGCAATTCCAGATCCTTTATATCGGCCGGTCAGGCAAGCCTTGCCCGATGGAAGAGGCTCGCAGGGGCACGGCGTCCTTCACAGCTCGGACGAGGCGTCGGCCCGTCAGACGCAGCGGAGTATTGCCAGCCCCGGCCCCCTTCTATTCAGGCAACCTGCTGGAAGGGTTGGCTGCGGCGCCGGCCCGGTCGTCTCCGGCGACGCCGAGACGTGCGGTCGGTCGCTTGCCGGTCGATCATGGCCACCGGAGCGGCGACTCCCGCTCACCACGAACGCGGTCCTCTTGGGGGATGACCCCGATCGCGACCTCCGGAGGATCTCGTCGAGACCTGACGACGACGTCCAGGGCACCCTCGCGGTGGCAGATTGGCGGAACCGTAGAACGCAATCTACCGAGGGAGCGCGACGTGACCGATACGAAAAAGCTGTGGGGACGACGTGGAATTGCCGGACTGGCTGCCACGCTTGCGTTGATCACCGGAACGGCGACGGCGTCCTTCGCCGGAACCGCGCCTTCCGACCCTGGGCCCCGGCTGTCCGGATCCGCGGGCGGCGAACTGACCAAGACGTTCGGATCTTGGGCCGGGGACCCGGTGAAGTTCCAGATCGAGGCCCGTGGCGGACCCGGCACCACGAAGGGGACTTTCAAGGTGTTCCACGGGAAGGGCCGGACCGGTGGCGTCGTCGCCGAGTTCGAGGGGAAGATCACCTGTCTGCTGGTGGGCGGTGAGGTCGCCGTCGCCACCGGCGTTATCACCCGTGGTTACGCGAACCTTACGGATGAGAAGAACGCGGACATCGCCGGCCAGAAGGTCTCGTTCACCGTGCACGACAACGGCCGTTCCGACAGGCTCTACTGGATGTGGGGGTTCATGAACGCGCCGATCAACGATTGCCAGGGCACGGCGCCGATTCTCAAGACGAGCCACGGGGACTTCAAGGTCCATGACTGACAGGGCAGGCGATCTGGCGCACGTCGGGCGAGGTCGCGCACCCTGCATCCGCGCGGAGGTGACTGCAATGCCGTAGACGCCGTCGCGACCTCGGGAGGATCCCGCGGCGACCTGAGGACGATGTGCGGGGCGTCGCCGCAGCGGTAGATTGACAGGAACGCCGGGGCCCTGGGATGTACCCCGATGGATGGCATGGGGCCGGTCCCAATCTTGCCAAAAAGCCGCTACGGTCCCACCGATTCCCGATGTGTTCCCACAGAGGCGGGGGGATCTTTAAAGGTGCAGGTCAGAGCATTCTCGCGGAGGAACTGTAAAACCGTCGGCTCAGGACGACAAGCATGCCTTCTGCTGATCGCTGACCGTAGTCATCGCATCGGACCAGGCGCAAGTCTCAGGTCGTGAACATGGACCGACTGTGGACCAAGAGTCGGCGTGGGTGTAGGTCATAAGGCGTATCCCCTGGTCATGGCCCTTGGAGGGAGAGAATCTATAGCCCTCTCCGGAGCCGGGTGCGCAGGTTCGAATCCTGCAGGGGGCACTCGCGATCTACATCGAAGAACGCGCTATGACCTGCGGAAACGCAGGTCATTCGTGTTTCTGGGGTGTGCCACCGGATGCCAGTGACGGCAAGCGAATGCCCATGATCACGTACCAGCCGCGTACCGATCAACGAGACAGGGCCAGCCGTGCGGCTGGCCCTGTGATTCACGCGTCTGGTTGCGGCTAGTCGCCGTCGTCATCCCCGAGTGCGTCGTCGAGCATGTTGTGCCAGAGGTGGTCTTGGCCGTCGATGCACTTGGCGTAGATCTTCAACAGGACTTCCACGCTGTGTCCTGCCCATTGGGCGACCTGGGTGGCGGGAACTCCCGCGTTGAGGCGCAGGGAGACGCCGGCGTGGCGTAGGTCGTACGGGCGCTTGGCGAGTTGGGAAGCCGATTGCGCGGGTGTGAGGGCGAGAGTGCGGGCCGTTTTCCAGGTGCGGACGTAGCCGGACTTGTACAGGGTGCCGCCGCGCTCGGTGCGGAACAGGCGACCGTCTTGGGCCACGCCGAAGCGCTGAATGTGATCGCGGAGGATGGCGACGAGTTGCGGAGGGATGGGGATAGACCGCTTGGCCTTGCGTGGGCGCCCTTTGAGACCGCGCTGTTCGTGGGCTTGGCCGTTGTCGGTCCACTTGGTGCCCACGGTGGGGGCGGAACCGCTGAGGAGGAGCCGTCCCCATCCGTTCTTGGGCAGTGTGCAGTCGTCCTGACGCAGGGCCGCGACTTCGCTGGGGCGCATCATGGCGTAGTACATGCAGGCGAAGAACGCCACCAGGCGGTCACCTCGCCGCCATCCCGCGTAGCTGACGGCTGTCAGCAATTCGCGGACCTGAGCCGGTGAGGCAACGACGGCGGGGTCTATCTCTTCGCACACCTCCGACTCGGGTGCCTTCCAGTCCAGTTCTTCAGTGAGTGGGTTCTTGGTGAGGCGCTTCTTTGCGACGGCGTAGCGAAGGACGTTGAACAGCACTCGTCGTCGGCGGCTGTAGTAGCCAGGGGCGGCGGCGGTTCCGTCGAGCTTGCGGGCGCAGGCTTCCAGAGCAGCCGTGATGTGGTCGTACTCGATGAGTTCGGCAACCGGAATGGATGCCTTGGCGATCCATTCGAGAGCCTGCGCGATCTCGGCGGGCTGGTCGGCCTCGCGGTGCTGCTGGTTGAAAGCCCACTGGTAGAGGGCCGTGCGCAGGACGTGGGGATTGGGTGCGCCGCGGAGGTCACGGACAAGGGCGGGGGTCACTGTTACGAGCGTCTCGGCGATGGAGATGCGTTGCCTACCTGACACGTTGGGCCAGCGGGCGGCTACGTAGTCGCAGGCGTGGGCGTACCAAGTGATGGTGTTCCGGGTGCGGGTCTTGGAGTCCGGCAGGCCGGTCTCCGTGTCGAACGCTTCGCCGTTCTGGGCGGCCTTCTTCAGCTCCGAGCGGTAGCTGTCAGCGAGTTCCCAGGTGGCGAAGTGCTCGGAGAAGACCTTCTCTTCGACGACCCAGCGAACCATGTACGGGCGGTGCCCCGCCTTCTTGGTGGAGATCTTCCAGATGCGAACGCGGTAGCTCTTCATGGTCAGCTTGCCTTTCGCTTCTCGGCCAGGGAGTCGAGCCAGGTTTCGAAATCGCGGCGCTTGATCCGGAGTTCGCCGTTAGGCAGGCGGTGGCAAGGTGGTGTGCGCCCAAGTGCGCGCCAGCGCTGCCATGTGCGCCGCCTGATGTCCAGTTCGTCGAGCAGCTCGGGGACGCTCATCCAGGTACCGGTGCGGTTGCTGGCACGGCGGATGTCAATGGCAGATGGCTTCACTTCGTCGTCCCTTCAAGACCCTGGCTGGTGGAGGTTGGGATGGACGGCGTAGGCGGGGGAGGGGCGGCGACCGGGCCCGGTACGTGGTGGGTCGGGCTCTCGGCGGATCCAGCCGAGTTGTTCGAGCAGGTCCAGGGCTGGTTCCAGTTCGGTGACCTTGCGGAAGCGGCTGCGGGGTAGGGCGGTGAAGGCTTCGCGGACGGTGAAGCGGGTGGTGTGGGTGCGGTGTAGCCAGGCGTGGACAGTGCGGGCGGCTTCGACGTCGGGGTCTGCGCCCATGGCGTCGAAGGTGGCCAGGGCGTGGGCGGTGAAGTACTGGCCGAGGGTGATGGCGGCGTGGACGGTCTGGGCGCTGATGGGGCGTCGCCAGCCGTCTTCGACGTGGGTGGCCAGGTGGAGGAGTCCGGCGATGCGCATGACTGCGCCGTCGAACTTGCCTGCCCAGTCGGTGATGTGGCCGAGGTCTCCGGAGTGGGGGCGTAGCCGGGTTTCGGTCGTGCGGCGGTGTTCGGTGAAGACCTCGGTGGCGTCGGGCGACAGCAGCAGTCGTGCGGGGTCGTCCCAGTCGTGCATGCCGATCGTGAGCTGTTGCAGGTTGGCGTCGTAGCGCGCGGCGACATGTTCGGGTACCGGGGGTGGGTCGATGCGCCGGTATCCGATGTTGCTCGTGGGCAGGCTGTACAGGATGCGGCCGAGTAGCCCTTTGCCGCGGAAGCCGGGCATGGTGGCGATGTCGGCGATGATCTCGGGTTGTACGGCCAGGCCGAGGGTGAGCGCGGCGTCGTCTACGCGTTCGGTTCGGCCTCGCCGGTCGATGATCAGGGCGTCACCGGCGTGCCCTTTGAGGAACAGGTCGAGGTTCGGTGTGCCGGAGTAGCGTCCGGCGAGGGTGGCGAAGATGCCGCCTTCGGCGCTGAGGATGGCCAGCCGGCCACCCTGCTCGGAAAGCAGGCTGGCGGCTGTTTCGGGTGTGATGTCGTCGGCCACGAGCCGAGGCAGAACGGGCACTTTGATGCCCTCGACGGTCAGGGCGGCGCTTTGCGCCTCGGCTACCGCTTCCGGGGCGGCTTCGCCGCGCGCGGCGCTGGCCGTACGGGCGGCTTTCTCGGCGACGTCTACGGCCAGGCGGCGCGCGACCTCGGCCTCGGTGATCGAAGGCGAGCTGTCGTGCTTGCTCCCAAGCGCGCGAGTGGGTAGGGGCGTCCGAGGATGCCGCCGCGTTCGTTCCGGAACGGCCTGCCGTACTCGGCGGTGCCGTACTTCTCGATGTGAGCGCTTCCTGTTCGTGTCGGGCGAGGAACGCAACAGTGGGCAGGTCCTGGATTGCCGTCCCAAGCGGGGCCTCTTCTTTCGGTCGTCACGACAAGAGGCCCCTCCCGGCGAAGGCTCAGAATCCAAAGGACCGCACCATGAGAGAGGGGTCCTATCTTGGTTGACTTCGCGGAGCAGCAACCGATTGCCCATCGTCTGCGAGACTTCGGGCACCTTGTTGGACGTCTGGAGCCGGGCACTCACAACGCCATCACGGATGTAGCGGGAGTACTCGTCGGTCAGACCACCCTTCTGGACCAGGAGAAGGGCGTCTACTCCGGGGTGACGGCCATCGTGCCGACCGCGCTCTCCGAGGCCCGAACCGTTCCGGCTGGGTTCAATGTCGGGAATGGCTATGGGAAGTTCGTGGGTGCCACGCAGGTCATGGAGCTTGGCGAGTTGGAGACCCCCATCCTGCTGACCTCGACGCTTTCCACCTTCCGCGTGGCCGACAGCCTGCTGAGCTGGATCATCGACCGCGCGAGTGAGCCCGTTCGCTCGGTGAATCCCGTCGTCGGTGAGGTCAATGACTCCTGGCTGTCGTCCGTGGAGCGGCCCGTCACCACCGAGCATGTCTATGCGGCGCTGGACGGAGCGCAAGGCGGCGCCGTGGCGATGGGCAACGTCGGCGGCGGCACGGGAGCCATCGCGCTCGGCTTCAAAGCAGGCATCGGTACGGCTTCGCGAAAGGTGGCGCTTCGCGATCGGCAGGCGACCGTTGGCGTACTGGTGCAGGCCAACATGAGCGGGGACCTGCGGCTCCTGGGCAGCACGATCACTCCCGAGAGCCTGGGCTTCCGTCGGCCCGGGTATGTCGCTGAACGCGGCTCCTGCGTCGTAGTGATCGCCGTCGACGTCGCCTGCAGCGCCCTGCAGCTGTCGCGGATCGCGGCCAGGGGTGTCTTCGGGCTCGGCCAGGTGGGTGCGGCGTTCAGCCACGGGAGCGGTGACTACGGTCTGGCGTTCTCGTCCGAGGCCTCCGAGACGCCCAGGACGCTGGATCCGGGCGAGCTCGACGGCGTCTTCGCGGCCGTCATGGAGTCGGTCGAGGAGGCGGTGATCGACGCCCTGCTCGCCGCACGGACGGTCCGTACTCTCTCGGGGCGTGAGGCGATCGCCCTACCCCACGAGGTGCTGAGGTGACCGCACCCCACGAGGTGCTGAGGCCGCCCGACGCCGGGCGCCTACCAGCTCACCATCCACTGCGACACCCCCACCGCCTGATACCGGGCGCTTACCGGCTCACCATCTACCGCGACACCCCCACCGCCTGATATCGGGCGCCTACCAACTCACCATCCAAAAAGACACCCCCACCGCCTGAGCAGGAGCCTCACGCAGGGTAGGGCACTGGCGGCTCGTCGAACGATCCTCTCCCTCCTGCGACCAGGGAACCGGGGCGAACTTAGCGAGAAGATCTCGTATCTCAACAGATGTGATCAAACAAGTGATGGCGACGGCGTTGGTGATCGGATCGGTGGTGGGTGGAACCGGTGTGGCTCACGCGGGCGTCGCCGAGATTCCCAAGGGGTTCCTGCTGACCGAGGCTGCGGCGGTTGCGGGGCCGGTTGTGGAGGACGAGGAGTGGTGGAAGATCAGCAACAGTCTGGCCCGGCAGCTTGAACTCAATCCCTGTCCCAGGAAGGGGAAACCCCGCGACGGCCGGGTCGTGATGCGCACCATCCTGTACTCGAGCAGTGCTCCGTCCGGTAGCAGCGAACAGCTCGTGCTGTACAGGAGCACCAAGGCCGCCCAGGCCGCTTTTCGTCAGCTTCGGGCGGATCTGACCAGGTGCCCTAAGCAGGCATCGACGAAGCGCACCACCAGGTACGGCTATGTCGGCAAGCCGTTGCGAGTCGGAGACGAGGCTCTGTCTGTCGCAGGCTACTTCTATAAGGAGCGTGATCCCGGCGAGCTGGGGGTCGTCGCCCGCCGGGGTACCGCCTTGTTCTTCTACACCGACGTCGGCAATGGCGCGGCGGCGGGAAAGAAGATCGTCGGCCAGGCGAAGAAGATGGCGAAGAAGGTGTGTGACCTGCCCGGAGTGTGCGGGTGAACCGCCCGTTTCAGGAAGAGGGTGCAGGCTCCCTGTCGAGGGTGAGTGTCTCGGCGCCGATGAAGGGGCGGAGCCGTTCGGCCTCCTCCAGGAGTGCACTCGCGGCCTTGTCCGGCAGGGGCTTGAGAGGGGTGAGTCGCAGGTTCTTTCCCTTTGCCGACCAGGTTCCGTGGACGAAGCCGTCGATGAGGAAGGTGGGCAGGACCATGGCGCCGCCCGGCATCACGACCTTCCTGGCGGCGTCGGAGATGATCCTGGTTCTGTCCGCGTGACCGAGGAGCAGGTTGTCGAAGGCGGGCAGGAATCGTACGGGTGCGGGGAGGTCAGGGTCGGCCAGTGGGGCGCCGGGTAGGTCGACGAACTGTTTGCCCTGCTCGTCGTGGAGGATTCGCAGGTCCAGTCGCTCGACCGTCTCGCACAGCCGGGTGAGCCCGGACCAGGACTGGATGTCCTTGACGGTGGCGGGGCCGAAGGCGGCGAGGTAGCGGGTGATCACCTCGTCCGTGCGCGGTGTTCCGTCGAGCGGTCGGCCGAGCCAGTCCTCGGCGAGCGCCACCGGCATGCCGGGCCTGGTGCCCCACCCTCCCCAGGTGCCGCCCGGGTTCGGGTGGACGATGGGGGTCCTGAGCTCCACGGCTGCGGCGAGGATGGATGCTTTGCGGCCGGGGAAGCGTTCGGCCAGGAGCGTGCCGTACTGCCGGCGGGTCAGTGTTCTTCCCGTCAGTAGTTCCCTGCCGGCCTGTAGTAGTTCGGCGAGGTTCAGGTCGGTGGTCTGGTCGGTGAAGTACCGCGCGCGTGCCGTGCGGTCGAGGGCCGGTTGGACGACGGGTCTGAGGGTGGCGAAGAGTTCGGCGGTGGCCAGGTGCTGGGTGGTGCGGATCATGGTGGAGCGCACCACCATGCGGTCGTCGAGCAGCGCGGTCAGGTCCGCGTGCGTGAAGTTCGCCAGCCTGGTCCAGAGGCCGATGTAGGGCCAGTTCGGTTCCTGGGACTGCATCGCGAGGAGATGGCCGACCATCTGGAGCGCCGAGAGTGTGGTGCTGCGTTCCAGGAGGTGCTGCCGCTGGAGCAGCGTTCTGTTGAGGCGACGAAGGGTGAGGACCATAGCGGTCACCCTACGAACCATTGCGGAACGTTTCTTTCCGCGATTCTTCGTAGGCGGCCTGTCCTCCTGGACGTACTACGAAGAGTGCCGATCGAACAGGCCGGGGTGAGGCATGCCTGACGGAGAGTCACGGATTCGGGGTGAAAAACTACTCTCAGAGATCTGGAGGAGGCGATGATGCGTACCTGGTTGACGGACAGGTTCGGACTGGATGTGCCTGTGGTGGGCGCGCCGATGGCGGGGGTGGGGGCCGGGCGGCTGGCCGCGGCGGTGTCCGCGGCGGGCGGGCTCGGGATGGTCGGTGTGGGGGCCGCCGCCTCGGGCGAGTGGGTCACCGAGCAGGCCGAGATCGCGGGTGCGGGCGGCCGGCCGTACGGCGTGGGGCTGATGGCCTGGGTGCTGGCCGGGAAGCCCGCGCAGATCGAGGCGGTGATCGAGGCGCGGCCGAGCCTGGTGTCGGTGAGTTTCGGACCGTACCTGGAGCATGTGGAGCGGTTGCGCGCGGCGGGCATCACGGTGGCCACTCAGGTCGGCACGACTGACGAGGCGCGCGCCGCCGAGCAGGCCGGAGTGGACGTGGTGGTGGCGCGCGGGGCGGAGGCGGGCGGCCACGGGCGCGACGACGTGGCGACGCTGCCCCTGCTGCAGAGCGTCCTGGACGCGGTGCGGACCCCTGTGCTCGCCGCGGGCGGCATCGCGACCGCTCGCGGGCTGGCCGCGGTGCTGGCGGCGGGCGCGGCGGGCGCCTGGGTGGGGACGGCCTTCATGGGCTGCGCCGAAACGGAGACCCCGCCGCAGGCCATGGAACGGCTGCTGGCGGCAGGGGAGACCGACACCGCCTACGGCCGGGTGTTCGACATCGCGCAGCGCCTCTCCTGGCCGCCGGAGTACGGCGGGCGCGCCTTGCGCAACACGTTCTTCGACGAATGGGCGGGCCGGGAGGAGGACCTGGCCTCCGACGAGCAGGCTCGTACGAAGATCGAGACGGCCCGCCGGGAGGGCGACTTCGACGTCGCCGTCATCTATGCGGGTCAGGCGGTGGGAATGGTACGGCGGCAGCGGACGGCGGCCGATGTGATCGCCGAACTCTCCGGGGCCGAGCAACTGCTGAGGCGCTTCTGCTAGGTGCACCCCGCGCAGGCCCTGCACCAGCGCCGCGGGCAGCCGGCCGTACCTCCCCGCCCCGGTCAGCTAACGACTGACGGATCATTCCTGCTGAGGGGGCGTGAGTCTGGGGCTGAGCAGTTCGAGGAGTTCAGGGATGGGGAGGGCGGGGGAGCGGTGGCCGTTGCGGCCGATCATGGTGTCGGCGGCGACGAGGGCGTTGAGCACGGCCTCCTCCACCGCGTGGACGACGGCCTCGAAGAAGGCGTCCAGGCGGTTCCAGGGGATAAAGCGTAGGTGTTCATAGCCGGGCTCGCCCTGGGGGAAGGTGGAGTCGAGGGCGCCGGGGTTGCCGGTGGAGAAGGCCAGGAAGATGTCGCCGGAGAAGTGTGATCCGGTGGTGCCGGTGCGGGCCAGGCCGAGCGGGACCCGCCGGGCGAGCGCCGAGCACTGGAGCGGCAGCAGCGGCGCGTCGGTGGCGATGACGACGATGACCGATCCCGCCCCCTGCGGGGTCCTCCAGTCGGTGTCCCGCATGGGGTCGTCGGCAGCGAGCGCCTGGCCGACGGGGACGCCGCAGACCGTGAGCTGCTTACGGGAGCCGAAGTTCGCCTGGACGAAGGCGCCCACCGTGTAGGTGTCCGGTCCGTACTCCACCAAGCGTGAGGAGGTGCCGCTTCCGGCCTTGAAGCCGTAGCAGTTCATCCCGGTGCCGCCGCCGACGGAGCCCTCGGCGACCGGGCCCGGCCGGGCCGCGTCGATGGCCGCCATGGCGTGGGACGGCTGGATGTGCGGGCCGTTGATGTCGTTGAGGTAGCCGTCCCAGGTCTCGGCGACCACGGGGAGCAGCCACTGCGCGGCCACCGCCGGCTTCTCCCGGGCGACCCAGTCGATCACGCCGCGGTGGCAGGGGCCGATGGCGTGGGTGTTGGTGATGAGCACCGGGAGCTTGAGCGAGCCGGTCTCGGTGAGCCAGGCCGTACCCGTCATCTCGCCGTTGCCGTTGAGTGAGGACCAGCCCGCGGCGCATGGCACGTCGAAGTCCGCGCGTCCGCGCGGCAGGATGGCGGTGACGCCCGTGCGGACGTCGTCGCCCTCGATCAGGGTGGTGTAGCCGACCTCCACGCCCGGGACGTCGGTGATGGCGTTGGCGGATCCGGTACGGCCGGGCAGTGGCAGGCCGAGTTCACGTGCTCGCATCAGTGTTCGTCGAGTCCTTCCAGGTCACAACCGGTGGTGTCGGCCGCGTAGGCCACCAGGAGGCGCTCCGCCTGGTCGCGGTCGAGGGTGGGCACGGCCTGGGTGATGTGGAGGCCGAGGCCGTCTTCGAGCATGACGAAGCCGCGGGCGATGGCGCCGGCGTCACGGGTCAGGGTGAACACCCCGGTCGCCGCGCCCGCTTCGAGGATGGCCGCGTACAGGGCGACCTGCCGTTCGCACAGCAGAATGTGCTGGGCGGAGTAGGCGGGATCCCGGCGCGCGTACGTGCCGAGTTCGAGGAGTAGGACGCACAGCTCGTCGTCGCTGCCGGTGGGCAGGCCGGCGCGGATCATCCCGAGCAGGCGGCGCCTCGGGTCGGGCTCGCTCCGGGCGGCCTCCTCCCGGTCGACGCAGAACCGTTCGACGGCCTCCCGCTGTACCTCGCGCAGCAGGTCGGTCAGGGCGGGGAAGTAGTAGAGCACCGAACCCGTGGACATGTCGGCCTGCTCGGCCACGTCGCGCAGGCGCAGGTCGGCGATGCCGCGCCGGAGCAGCGCCTGGCGGGCCGCGGCGACGAGCTCGGCGCGCCTCTCATGGGCTCTGCTGGGTCGGGCCATGCCAGCGATTCTCTATACATCGCTCAATGAACGCAAGCGAGACCCAGTGTGGTATTGACGACTTCGCCAGGCAGTTCTTTGATACTTAATCAAAGAACCCAAGGAGGCGTCGTGGCCGCTACCGACCAGATCCCGCCCGCCCGCCCTCGCCTGCACCGTGGCCTGAGAGTCCTGGGAACCCTGCTCATCACACTGTCGGCGATCACTCCCGCGTCGTCGGTGTTCATCATCGCGCCGGGCGTCATCGGCCAGGCGGGCACGGGCGCGTTCCTGGCCTTCGTGGTCGCGGGCGTGGTGGGGGTCTTCATGGCCTTCGTCTACGCCGAGCTCGCCTCGGCCTATCCGCTCAGCGGGGGCGAGTACGCGATCGTGGCGCGCACCCTCGGCCGCCTGCCGGGCTTCGTCGTCCTGGGCCTGTTCATGGTCACCCAGCTGCTCATCATCGCGGTGATCGCGCTCGGCGTGGGCATCTACCTGTCGGTGCTCTTCCCGGGCTTACCCGCGCAGACCGTCGCGGCCGTGACCACGCTGGCGGCCACCGCGCTGGCCGTCTTCGACATCAAGCTCAACGCCTGGGTCACCGGCACCTTCCTGGCCATCGAGATGCTCGCCCTGGTGGTGGTGAGCGCGCTGGGATTCCTGAACCCCCAGCGTTCCCTCGCCGACCTGGTCGCCCATCCGGTGGTCGCCGGCGCGGACGGCACCATCGTCGCGGCCTCCGTCGGCGTCATCGGAGCCGCCACCGCGGTCGCCATCTTCTCCTACAACGGGTACGGCGCGGCCGTCTACCTCGGCGAGGAGATCCAGGACGCCCGCCGCGGGATGGCCAGGACCATCCTGTGGGCCCTGGGCATCACGGTCGCCTCCGAGCTGATCCCGGTCACCGCCGTCCTCCTCGGAGCGCCCTCGCTCACCGGGCTCTTCGGCGCCGGCAACATGATGGAGTACTTCGTCACCGCCCGCGCCGGATCGGCGGTGAACGACGTCATCAGCCTCGCCATCGCGCTGGCCATCCTCAACGCCGTGCTCGCGATTGTCCTCGTCACCGCCCGCATGGTCTTCAGCACCGGCCGCGACGGCACCTGGCCGTCGCCGGTCAGTCGGGCGCTCGCCGCGATCCACCCCCGGTTCGGCAGCCCGTGGATCGCCACCCTCGCCACCGGGGCCATTGGCGCCGCGTTCTGCTACGCCGACGAGCGGTTCCTGCTGGTGGTCACGGCCACCACGATCATCGCCATCTACGCCGCGCTCTGCCTGTCGACGATCATCGGCCGCCGCAACGGCTCGACCGCGCACGCCGCCTACCGCATGCCCCTGTTCCCCGTCGCCCCGATCCTGGCCCTGGCCGCCATCGGGTACGTCGTCTACCGGAACCTCCTCGATCCCGAGGTTGGACGGCCCAGCCTCTACACCACCGCCGGCATCGGCGTCGTCTCCGCCGGCTACTACCTGCTCGTCCTGCGCCGCCGCCCCGGCAGGTGGGACCTTCAAGGACCGGACGACTGACACGCTACTCTGTTCATATGAACACTTATTCAGATGTTGAGCGGAGCCTCTGATGGGCGCGGGACACGGGCACGGGCACGCCGCGGGGCGGCACCGTTGGCGGCTGGCGGTCTCCTTCGCCCTGATCGGCGGCTTCTTCGTGGTGGAGCTCGTCTTCGGCCTGCTGTCGGGGTCGCTGGCGCTGCTGTCGGACGCCGGGCACATGGCCGCCGACGTGGTCACCCTCGGGGCCGCGCTGGTCGCCACGAAGATCGCCGTCCGTCCCGACACCACCGGCCGCCGCAGCTACGGCTCCTACCGGGCCGAGGTGTTCGCCTCGCTGCTGGCCGTGGTGCTGATGCTCGGCGTGGCGCTCTACGTGGTCGTCGAGGCGGTCGGCCGGATCGGCGGCCCCGCCGAGGTCTCCTCCGGGCCGATGCTGGTCGTGGGCGCCATCGGCCTGATCGTCAACCTCATCGCCCTGCTGCTGCTGCGCTCGGGCGCCAGCGAGAGCCTCAACGTCAAGGGCGCCTACCTTGAGGTCGTGGCCGACACCGCCGGTTCGGTCGGCGTCATCGCCGCCGGATGGCTCGTCGCCGCCACCGGCCAGCCCTTCTGGGACACCGCCGTCGCGCTCGCCATCGGCGTCTTCGTCGCCGTGCGCGCCGTCGCGCTGGGACGCCAGGTCTTCGCCGTACTGGGCCAGCACGTCCCCGACGGGATGGACGCTGCCACCGTCGCGGCCGACCTGGCCGCCCTCGACGGTGTACGGGAGGTCCACGATCTGCACCTGTGGACCCTGACCTCCGGGATGAACGTCGCCACCGCCCACCTCGTCACCCGCGACCAGGGCGACGGCCACGCCGTCCTGGACCAGGCACGCGACCTGCTGCGCCAACGGCACGGCGTCGCCCACGCCACCCTCCAGGTGGAGCCCGCCGACCACCGAGGATGCGACGAACCGGGCTGGTGAGATCGGGGGCCCCCGAGAAATATTAGCGACTGGTCGGTCATATTGTTTGGTAGGGTCGAACGCGTGATCGACGGACGACTTGTACGCGGAGAGCGGACCCGGCTGGCCGTGCTCGACACCGCAGTCTCGCTGGCCTCGGTGGAGGGCCTTGAGGGCCTCTCCCTCGCCCGGCTCGCGCAGACCTTGGGCGTCAGCAAGTCCGGGCTGTTCGCGCACTGGCCGGACAAGCAGCGGCTCCAGCTCGCGATCGTCGAGCACGCCCGGCAGCAGTGGGTCGACCAGATCGTGCGGCCCGCGCTGAAGGTCCCCAGAGGACTACGGCGGCTGTGGGCACTGCACGAGCATCGCCTCGCCTTCTACCAAGCCGGGACGCTCCCCGGCGGCTGCTTCTTCGCCGCGGTCGGCCCCGAGCTCGACGACCGGCCGGGTCCCGTCCGCGAGTCCGTCGCCCAAGCCCACGACGACTGGATGGACCTGCTCGCCAAGCTCGCCGCCCAGGCCGTCGAGCAGGGGGAGCTGCGGCCCGGCACCGACGCGGGCCAGCTCGCCTTCGAGATCCAGGCGCTCGGGGAGACCGTGGTCGTGCACGCCCACCTGCTCCGCCGCGACCGCAGCTTCGCCTACTCGCGCCGTGCCGTACTCGAGCGGCTTCGTGCGCTCGCGACCGACCCCAGCATCCTCCCGGAGGCCTGACATGACCACCGTCCTGCGGATCGGGCACATCCAGCCCGTCCCGATCCACTTCGAGGACCTCGACGCGATGGGCGTCGTGCACAACGGCCGCTACGTCCTGCTGCTGGAACGCGCGCTGTCGGCCTACTGGGCCGGGCACGGCTGGCCGTTCGACCCGACCCGGCCGCAGTTCGCGGAGATCTTCTTCGTGGTACGCGAGTTCGCCATCACCTACCACCTCCCCGTCACGACGGTGGGCGAGGTCGCGGTGCACTTCTGGGTCGAGCACCTCGGCACGACCAGCGTGGTGTACGGCTTCCGCGTCCTGTCGGGCGACCAGACCGTCGTGCACGCCGAAGGCCGGCGCGTCCAGGTGAAGATCGACCCGGCCACACTGCGCCCGAGCCCGATCGGCGACACCGTGCGCGAGGCCATCGCCACGCTGCTGTCCACTCCCTGATCGCGACGGACACCGGGCCCGGTCCTGGTCGGCGTCACCGGCTTCCCGAAGGGGGTTCCGGTGTCTCCTGGAGTCCGGCGTCGATCATGGCTTGGAACTCGGCGCGGCCCGCCGAGCCGAAGGCTCCGCCGAGCGCGTCGGCGAGTTTCTCGAAGGGGTCGTCGCGGGGGAGCCGCTCCAGGCTGTCGGCCAGTTCGTCGACGGTCCACAGCCCGCCTTCCTTGTCGGCCTGCGCGCCGCGGTGCCAGCCATGGTTGACGATCACCGAGCCGCCGCGCACGGACACCACCTGGCCGGTGTACGAACACCTGCCGTCGGCCAGGTAGGCGGCCACGGGGGCGATGGTGGCGGGGTGGCGCGGGTCGAACTCGCCCGCTGGAGGAATGTCCCGCATGCCCGGCACCGGTAGCGTCATCCGGGTCCGGATCATGGACGGGACGATGCAGTTCACGCGCACGCCCAGGGGGCCCAGTTCCAGGGCGTGCACGATGGTCATCGCCGCGACGGCGGCGTTGCCGGCGGCGTAGTTCGACTGGCCGGGAAGCGGGTTGAGCAGGCCCGAGCCGGAGGCGGTGTTGACGACGGCCCGGTCGGCTTCGCTGCCCGCCCGCCGCTGTGCCCGCCAGTACCGCACGGCGGCCCGGGTCACGGCGAAGGTCCCTTTCAGCTTTACGTCCAGGACGAGGTCGAAGTCCTCCTCCGTCATGAAGTACATCGCCCGGTTGCGTTCGATCGCGGCGTTGTTGACCACGATGTGCAGGTCGCCGAAGGCTTCGACGGCGGTGTCCACCATCCGCTGGGCGCCCGCCCAGTCGGTCACGCTGTCGGTGTTGGCGACCGCCTGCCCGCCCAGGGCGACGATCTCCCGCGCGACGGCCTCGGCGATGCCGCGATCCGGCCCGGTCCCGTCCACGGCGACGCCGGGATCGTTGACGACGACCTTGGCGCCCTGGGAGGCGAAGTACAGCGCCTCCTCCCGGCCGATACCCCGGCCGGCTCCGGTGACGAGGGCGACCCTGTCGGTGAGGCTTGCCATGCGTGCCACTCCTTCCAAGCGGAGGATTTCACTTCATCGACTGTAGCAATGCATTGAGTGAAGCGATACAGGCACTGTAGTAGGGTCTGGTCGTGGCCGAAGACCTCGGGATGAGAGAACGCAAGAAGCGGCGCACCCGCACGGCACTGATCGACGCGGCGGCGCGGCTGTTCGAGGAGAAGGGGTTCGAGGACACCACGGTCGCGGACATCGCGGCGGCCGCCGACGTGTCCGCGCGGACCTTCTTCCTACACTTCCCGGCCAAGGAGGACGTGCTCTTCGCCGACCCGTGGGTGCGCGTCGACCTGGGCCTCAGGGTGATCGCCGACCGTCAGCCGGACGACCCGATGGCCGAGGTCCTGACGCGCGCGATGGAACAGATGATCGCCAACACCTGGTCCGGCGACCTGGTCACCGGCATGGCGCCGCTACGCGCCCGCCTGGTCCTGGCGGAGCCCGCGCTCCTGGCGCGGATGCTGCACCTGCTCTTCGAGGCCCAGACCCACCTGGCCGCCGCGCTGCGACGGGCGTACCCGGCCGAGTTGGACGACATCGACGCCGCCGCCATCGTCGGCGCGCTCATGGGCGCGGTGAACGCGGCGGCCATGGCCAGCCTGCGGCGAGGCGACGAGCCCGATCAGGTGCGGGCGGCCATGCTGCGCGCCACCGGCCTGGTCGTCCGCGTACCCGAGTAGGGGGCGGTCAAGACGGCAGCACGCACGTGTCCTCCCGGGGATTCCATGCCTCGGCCACGCGCTGGTAGTCGGGGCACTGGGTGAAGTCGTCGGCCCGGCACCGCATGATGTGCTCGATCAACGCCTTGGACGCCGAGATCTCCTGAAGCCGGCGCTCCAGCTCGGCGTGCTGCCGCCGGAGGAGTTCCCGGCGCTCGGCCGGGTCGGAGACGCTGAGCATGTCCCGGATCTGCTCCAGGCTCATCCCGCCCGCCTTGGCGCGGATGATCGTCATGACCCGGACGATGTGGTCAGGGGTGTACTGACGGCGGCCGTTCACCCTGGCGGCCGGGATCAGCAGGCCCATCGCCTCCCAGTGGCGAAGCACATGCGGCGCGAGATCGAACCGCTCGGCGAGTTCGCCGATGCGCATGGGCCCACTTGACTTCATGTTGACATTAACTTGCAGACTTCTCGCCATGTCAAGCAAGAAGACGTTCGACGCCGTCGTGATCGGCGGAGGCCCGGCCGGGATGTCCGCGACGCTGACGCTGGGCCGGGCCCACCGCGAGGTGCTCCTGCTCGACGCGGGCGAAGGCCGCAACGCCCCGGCCGAGGCGGTGCACAACTTCCTCACCCGCGACGGAACCCCACCCGCCCGCCTGCGCGAACTCGGCCACCACGACCTGTCCGCCTACCCGGGCGTCCGGACGCGCCACGACACCGTCACCGGCGTCACCGTCCTGGACGATGGCGGGTTCCGCCTGTCCCTGTCCGGCGGCGGCACGGCGGACGCGCGCCGCCTCCTGCTCGCCACCGGCCTGGCCGACGAACTGCCCGACCTGCGAGGACTCGCCCCTCTCTGGGGCAGATCCGCCTTCCACTGCCCCTACTGCCACGGCTACGAATGCACCGGCAAACTCGTCGCGGTGATCGGCGCGGAACCGCCACGGGTACGGCTGGCCCTGCAACTCAGCCGCTTCGCCGCCGACGTCATCCTCTGCACCGGGGACGCACCGCTCGACCCGGCGCTGCGAACCACGCTGGAGACCCACGGCGTCACGGTGCGCTGCGGAGCCCTCTCCCGCCTGGAGGCCGACGGCGACCAACTCGAACAACTCGTGTTCGAGAACGGCCCGCCGCTCGCCCGCGAAGCGGTGTTCATCGCCAACGTGCCGCGCCAGCGCTCCGACCTGGCCGCCCGCCTCGGCTGCGCGACCTTCCCCGACGGCTGCGTCGAAGTGAACGAGTTCGGCCAGACCAGCGTGCCCGGCGTGTACGCGGCCGGGGACATGGCCCGGCGCGCCACCGTCCCCATGCCGATGGCCGCCGTCATCGTCGCCGCCGCCAGCGGCACCGTCGCCGCCACGGTCATCGACCAGGACCTGCTCAGCGCGGACTTCGGACTCGCCAACCCGTTCCCGCAGCCAGAGGCCGAGCGTCATGTCCCGTGAACTCCACGCCCCGGCCCGCGGCGGCAGCGTTCCACTCGCCACGGCCGGCCTGCTGATCGGCATGCTGCTGTCCGTCCTGGACCAGACAGTGGTCGCCATCGCGCTGCCGGACATGGCCGCCGACCTGGGCGGCATGGACGCGATCGGCTGGGTCGTCACCTCCTACGTGCTGGCCTCGACCACCACCGGCGCCCTCTACGGCCGCCTCAGCGACCGCTTCGGACGGCGCGACGTCTTCGTCGCCGCCATCGTCGTGTTCCTCGCCGGCTCCGCCCTGTGCGGCGCGGCGCAGTCGGTGCCCCAGTTGGTGGCGGCCCGTACGCTGCAGGGCGTCGGGGCGGGCGCGCTGTTCGTCCTGCCCACCATCGCGCTGTCCGAGCTGTACCCGGAGCGCCTGCGCAGCCGGATCCAGGGATTCACCGGCGGGATCTTCGCCCTCGCCGCCGTCGGCGGCCCGCTCGCCGGCGGGGTCATCACCGACACCGCCGGCTGGCGCTGGATCTTCTACATCAACGTGCCCCTCGGCCTGCTCAGTGCCGCCCTGGTCGCGTACGCGCTGCGACTGCCCAAGGCGGGCGGCGGGAAGGGGATCGACATCGCGGGTTCCGCTCTGATCGCGGGGGCCGTCGTGAGCCTGCTGCTGGTCGCCGAGTGGGGCGGTCGTGCCCACGCGTGGACCTCCGGCACGATCCTCGCCCTCGCCGGGGCCTTCGCCGTACTGGTGGCGATCTTCGTGTGGTGGGAGGGGCGCGCCGCCGATCCGCTGCTTCCGCCGAGGCTGTTCGCCAACCCCGCGCTGCGCGTCGCCCTGCCCGCCACCGCGCTGCTCGGGGCGCTGCTCGGCGGCTCCATCGTGTACCTGCCCACCTACCTGCGGAACGCCTACGACATGAGCGCCACCCAGGCGGGCCTCGCGCTCAACCCGTACGTCATCCCGTTCATCGCGGTGTCCGCGCTCGCCGGGGCGCGGATCGGGGCGAGCGGGCGGTTCAAGCCCTACCTGCTCGCCGGGGCGGCGGTCGTGGCGCTCGGGTTCGCGCTGCTGAGCCGGCTCGAACCCGGCACCGCCTACACCGTGCTCGCCGTGGAACTCGGCGTCCTGGGCGTGGGATTCGGGCTGATGATGCAGAACCTGGTGGTCGTGGCGCAGAACGCGGCCACGCCCGCGGACCTGGCGGCCGCCACCTCCGCCGCGGTGTCGGTCCGGGGGCTCGGCATGTCCCTCGGGGTGGCGATCTTCGGCAACCTGCTCACCCGCGAACTCCAAGCCCAGCCCCCAACCCCCGAGGCGACGGCCACCGCCATCCCCGCCGTCCTCACCTGGGGCATCCCGGCGGCCCTCGCCTTGCTGGCCCTCGTCGCCCTGCTACCGCCCTCGCCGTCCCAATCCGCGTGACCGGATACCACGACATGTTCGACGATGAGGTGCGTGTCCGGCTGATCAGCGGAGGCTGGCCGCCGACTGTGTCGCTATTGTGCGAAATGAGAATATTGAAGTGCTTTAGGGTAGTACTGCTTGCGGAGGTTCCGAACGGTTTTCCAGTGAGCTGGGCAGCTAATGTCTTCCCGGGTGGGTCTGTCGCATTCCGCGGGTAGTCTTCGGCCTTATGTTGTGAAATGCTCATGCTGGCCTTCCCTGAAGGCCATAATTCTGTGCATGGACGGTGAGTACCGGTATGGCGACGCGGTGCGCCTGCTGGGGGGTGTCGACCCGCTGATTAGATCCCTGGACACCGCGCTCAGTGTCGGCACGCTCGGTCTCTGGGATCTGATCGACGCGAAGAACGAGCTAGTCAAGGTCTGCAACGACCTTCTGGGGAGGTGGCGAGAATGGCGCTCCGACGGTGACTGGCTCAGTCGAACCAAGCGGATTGAGGCCGCGAACACCATTCTGGTGGTCGCGTCTTTTTTCGAGGCCGTGGATGGTCTGGACCTGCCCTTCAGTTCTGGAGAACTGAAGGGCAGGGAAGATGGGATGATGCGGTTCGGTCGAAACAGGGCAGCGGCGATTCAACGGCATATGATGATGCGGTTGGAGGCGCTCGAAATCCCAGCGTGCCCGTCACCGCAGTATCCATTCGAGGCCATCAAGGCAAGGGTTGGCGAGCAGTATCGCGATTGGGTCCGACAGCTTCTCGCCTTCTTGCGGGGACTCGCTGTCAGTGACCAGCTCAGGCCGCATGAGTGGGAGGCCGTCAGCGGCCAGATAAGAATACGCCTACCTGATCTCGCGGTCGCCCGCTACGAGGACAGTTACCGGCGGCTGTCTGTGGATGTCTCGGAGTTCGCTATGTGGGCGAACATGGTCGAACATCAAGCCACTCGCGCGGGCTTGGCCGAACTGGAGCGCCTGCTGTCGCGTGTGACCTCTGGCCAAGCGCTGCCTGATCAGCTTGAGGGGCTGAAGAGAAGACATCGTTGCGCGCTGGGACACAGTGTGGCCGAAGGGGGTGATGTGCCGTCTGGGATGCAACTACCCACCCTTGAGGAGGCGTACATCACACAAAGATTTCGTACCGGCGAAGTGACAGCCGGAGACAATCCCAGCTTGGAGTCATGGTGGATTGGCAAAGAGGTCCGCGAGGACTTGGCCGGGTTTCTTGCCGGATTTCTCACGAGATCCGCAGCGAGTCAGGTGCCGCTGATCGTGCTCGGACAGCCTGGCGCGGGTAAATCCGTTCTCTCCAAAGTGCTCGGGGCTCGCCTTCCCGCTGACTTCCTCTCCATTCGAGTGCCACTTCGTGAAGTCTCGGCGAACGCCGGCATCCAGGAGCAAATCGAGGAGGCCATCTACAACGCGATCGGTGAACATTTGTCCTGGCCTGAGCTGGCGAGGTCCGCCTGCGGGGCGCTGCCTGTGGTGATTCTCGACGGGTTCGACGAGCTGCTGCAGGCCACCGGATTGAAACAGTCTGACTACCTCGCCAAGGTGGTCAGGTTTCAAGAGCAACAGCTGGCCATGGATCGTGCGGTGGCGGTCATCGTGACGTCCAGAACGGCCGTCGCGCATTGTGCCAGGATTCCGTCGAAAACTGTTGTCGCTCGACTTGAGCCGTTTGACGAGGGGCAGATCGGCCGATGGCTGCGTGTATGGAATCAGGCTAATGCTATCTATTTCCTGCAGAATAATTTAAAGCCATTCGCGCTCGACCTCGCCTTGGCTCGCCAGGATCTGGCCGCGCAGCCTCTTCTGCTGCTGATGCTGGCCTTCTACGATGCCGACGGCAACGCGCTGCGCAGCGTCATGTCCAGGTTCAGACAGGCGGAACTGTATGAACGGCTGATGATTCGCTTCGCCGAACGGGAGCTGGAGAAGACCTATCCACCGGACCGGGTGGCCGATCAGGTGGAGCAGGAGCTACAGAAGCTGGCGTTCGCCGCCTTTTCCATGTTCAACCGGCGTCGGCAGTGGGTCGCCGTTGAGGAGTTGGACGGCGACCTCGATGTGCTTCACTCGCCGTCGCCACGCGGATCCGGCTTCGCCACCCCGCTCAGCGCGAGCGAGCGTGTGTTCGGCCGCTTCTTCTTCGTGTACGAGGCGCAGGCCACCCGTGACGCCGATGTCCTGCAGACGTACGAGTTCCTGCATGCGACGTTCGGCGAGTTCCTCATTGCCCGGCTGGTCGCGTCGCTCCTGAGCGAAATGGTCGCCCGGCCTCGCGGTCGGCTCCTCGCGGATCTGAACGACAGCCTGCTCCGTTCCCTGCTGTCCTGGTCCACCCTCTCGTCCCGCGCACCACTGGTCGGTTTCCTGCAGGAACTGGCCGAGATGAGGGGAGAGAAGGAGCGCTGGCGCGATCTTCTGCTTGAACTGTTCCATGAGATCGACGTGCGGAGCGACACCTCCTCGCAGGCGTACCTTCCACGCCGGGCGGGTCAGGCCCGGAGGTATGCGTACTATTCGGCCAACCTCGCCCTGCTGGCGGTGATCTCGTCAGATCAGGTGAACGCCAGCGCGCTGCTGCCCGGCCATGAAGACCCGCGTACCGAATGGGAACGCTACTTCTTCCTGTGGAAGTCGCAGTGCACCGTCGACGAGTTCGAGAGCCAGATACGCGCAGTCGCCGCGACCCCCAGAAAGGGGAAGGACAACAAGTGGGGCCTCACTCTGCGACTGGCTCGAAGGGGGACGGGCGAGGCGAGGGACTTGAGCGGCCAGGTGGTCGGCTCCGCGAACCCGTTGACCATGTTCACTCAGAGTCTTACGGGTTTGGAACTGCTAGCCGCCAGCCGTGACGAACCTGATGACGAGCAAGACTGAGCAGGGGCGGCGAACACTGTCAGGGGCGAAGGTCGGCCAGGACGTCCGTGGCGATGACGCTTCGCCCCTTGCAGAGCGAAGCGTCATCGCCACCGCCAGCCTCCCGGCCCACGGAGCCTCCGAGGGACGACCGCTAAACGGCGCGGTCGAGGGCACCGACCCGTAGGAGTCGGTGTCGAAGCGCCACGGCCGGAACCACAGCTCACGGGTTTAGGAGCGGTCCCGCACGCTGTTCGGCCTGCCGCGACGCTCGTAGGAGCCGGTGCGGCAGATTTGCGGCGAGATCCGGATGGCGGCGCTTCTCGCCAAGGTGTGGCGGCCGGGGTCGGACGGCGTGGCACGCGGTTCATCGCCCTTAAGGAAAGGTTGATCGGCTACATCAACCGGTTCATCGCGGACCTGGCCAACTCCGGCGCCGCGGATCGCCATCCTGCTCTCCCGGCTGGAGGGAGGCGGACCACAAGAGGTTGTTACGGCTGGCCGTACAGTGGGAAGGCGTCGGACGCGATGCCGGAGGGCGCCGACACGCCAGGGCGGACGCCAAAGCGGAAGAGCCGGGGGTTGCTCAACGGTTGGTTCAGCGCCTGGGCGAGTGGTCGTCGCTCTCCCTGCGCAGTTCGGCGGCCACGTCCTCGGGGCGCAGGGGTGCGATGAAACGCTCCTGGCACGGGCGAAGGCGTGAAGCACCTGTCGTGTTGGGGACGCTCAGGTGGGTGAAGGGCTGTGCCACATGGGCGGGACGGTCGCTGATCAAGCCCCTCCACCATGTGATGAGATGGTGGATTTCCGCATGGACGTTCTGCCCCCGGAGGCCGTGCACGATGAGCGAGTACCAGTACTACGAGTTTCTGGCAGTGGATCGGCCGCTGGACGCGGGTGAGCAAGCTGAGGTCCGCACGCTGTCCACCCGGGCGAGGATCAGCGCCACCAGTTTCACCAACGAGTACGAGTGGGGCGATTTCAAGGGCGATCCCGGCCGGATGATGGAGCGCTACTACGACGCGCACCTGTATCTGGCCAACTGGGGCACGCACCGGATCATGTTCCGCCTGCCGGGCACCCTGCTCGATCCGGACATCGCGCGGCAGTACCGCGTCGGGGAACTGGTGTCGTCCTGGACGGCCGGCGATCACGTGATTCTTGAGTTCACCAGTGAGGATGAGTCCGGTGAGTGGGACGAGCACCTGGAGGTGCCTCTGTCGGCCGTCGTCGGTATCCGGGCCGAACTCGCCGCCGGGGACCTGCGGTCGCTCTACCTGGCCTGGTTGTCGGCGTACGGCAGTTGGGAGAGGGACGAGGAGGCCTTCGGGTATGAGGCCGAGGACGTGCTGGAGCCGCCGGTGCCGGCGGGGCTGGGCACGCTCACCGCCCCGCAGCGGGCCCTGGCCGACTTTCTCCGTCTCGACTCCGACCTGCTCGCCGTCGCGGCTGACGGCTGTGCCGAACTGCGGGCCGTACAAGATGACCCGGGGGAGTTGGCGGCTTGGGTGGTGGGGCTGGACGGGGAGGAGAAGGATCGGCTTCTGCTGCGGGTTGTGCGGGATCAGGCGGCTCAGGTGCGGGCGGAGATGCTGCGTCGATTCCGTGGGGTGGGCAAGGGACGGCCGCGGCGTACGGTGGCCGAGCTCCTGGACGGGGCGGCGGAGCGACGGCAGGGAGCGTGAACGCTGGCATCGCGCGGGCCCCTGTTCACATGTGGATCTGGCGGGTGATGGACGGGTCGGTGATGGTGGTGTCGGCGGCCAGGAGGAAGGCCTTGGAGAGGATGATTGACAGGGTGCCGCCGTTCTCCTCGAAGGGGAGGAAGAGGGGGTCGGTCGTGTGGTGGGGGACGATGCAGAGGTAGGCGTCGTTGGGGTCCATGAGGATGTTGCCCGAGCCGAGGTGGATGCGGTAGGTGCGGAGGTCGCCGCGGACCTGCAGGAAGCGGTCCGTGAGCGTGCAGCGGGCGGCGATGGCGAGGCGGGGCAGCAGTCGGGTGAGGGCATCGTGGCGGACTTGAGCGGTTTCGGTGAGAGGGCCGAAGCTGTACGAGTGCCAGTACTCGCCGTGTCCCGCCGGGTCCAGTCCGGTGGAGGTGACCCCGACGGCCAGGTCGGCGTCCCGTAGGGCTTCGGACAGGACCAGGGGCGGCACCTCGGACAGCGGCGCGCTCTCGCCGCCCCGGAGGAAGCGGATCCGGTCCGTGACGCAGGCCGACACCGTCCCCCAGTTGTCGGCTTCGGCGTCCGAGCAGACGCTCATGCTCCACTCGATCGTCCAGCCGGCCAGCTCCTTGACCGCCTGGCACTGGCCGGCGCCGCCCGCGTAGTCCCAGTGTCCCAGGGACACGCCGGTCCATCCGCGCTCGGTCAGCAGGGCCTTCGCCTGGCCGTACCGCAGGATGTGCCGGGCGAAGCGGTTGGAGTAGGTGTGGGTGCGTTCCTCGGCCGGGGTGAGGAGGTAGATCTCGCGGAAGGCCTGTTTGAAGGGCTGGCGCAGGCCGAGGGTGAGGAGGTGGTCGCGCCAGGCGCGTACCTCGCCGACGGTGTGGAAGATGGGGTGCCAGAGTTTGACCGGCGTGCCGGGGTCCGGCTGGATGCGGCGCCCGGCGGGGTCGGTGAGTTCCCAGACGCCGTCCACCTGGACGGGGAGCCCGGCGGGGCCCTGGAGGATCTCCCAGATCAGCGTCCTGCTGTACGGCCCGGTGACCGGATGGTCGAGGTAGTGCTCGCAGACGTCGCGCCAGCGCCAGATGCGCTCGGTGGCCAGCGCCCGCTCGATGCGGAACCTCTCGGCGGGCAGCGCCTTCTTCAGCTCCTTGGCCGTCGCGCGCAGCTCGGCCAGCAGGTCGGCGCGCTCCTGCCGGATCGCCTTGGGGATGGTTTTGCGGCCCTCGTAGGTGATCGTCCCGTCCAGGGACAGGCGCAGGCCGTGCTCGGTGCGGGTGCCGTCCGGCCCGAGGCCGAAGGCGGGCACGGTCCTCTCCAGCAACTGCTCGGCAGACATACCGGTCTGTACGGCTATCGCCTCCAGCGTCTTGTCGACCCTCGCCAGAATGGCCTTCTTCCGCACCTTGGCCTGCACCCGGGCAAGCTGGGCGATCACCTCCAGCCCGCCGCGCCGGGCGAGCACCCCGATGGCGGCGTTGGCCAGCCGCTCGCTGCGCGACTTCGAGCCCGACCCGCCCATCCCGGTCCCGGTGGCCACCGCCACGTCGCCCAGCAGCGCGGTCACCCACGGCTCGTCGACCAGCTCGCAGGTCCACACCATGCCGCGCAGCGTCAAGGAGGTGAACTCGTTCAGGTAGACGATCTCGGTGCGGTCGTAGTAGTGGTGGCGCTGCAGGGCGCTCTGCTCCCGGTGGGTGACGAGCAGCGACAACACGTCCCTGAGCACCGCGACCGCGTCGGCGGACAGCAGGTCGCCGGTGCGCCTGAGCCAGCGGGGGCTGGGATTGGCGGCGGTGGCGGTGGTCCAGTGCCGCAGCAGGGGCAGGACGCCGGGCGCGGCCAGGCGCGGGGCGTACGCGGAGATCAGCCGTGTCGCGAACGGGTCCTCCTCCCACATGGCGAAGCGCACGAGCTCCGCGGGATCGTCGGTCTCCGGCTCGGCCAGCAGCGCCTCGACCTGCTCCCGCAGGAAGACCCAGGCGGACGGCCAGGACTGGGCGAGCCACATCGGCGTCCCGATCAGCGTGGCGCGCCGCTCGTAGTAGGGGAGCTGGGCCGCGGCCGCGAGTGGCCCCCGATACAGCTCGGCGTAGTCGATGGGCTGGTCGGCCATCCTCGTGGCCGCCGCATTCCACAGCAGGTGCATCTCGCGGCGGGACCAGCCGGGACGGTTCGCCGCTTCCCGGATCACCTCCATCAGGTGTACGCCGTCGTCACATTGCCGGCCGAGAGGCAGTCGCGTCTGCGCCCATATGCCGAGCATCCGCCATTCGGCGTCGTCGCACCCCTCGCCGAGCGGCCCGGTCGTGGCGTCGAGTCGCTCGAACGTCGCCCGCTCCGCGTCGTTCAGGTGATACGAGTGGAAGAGCTCCAGGTCCACCTCAGCCACCGACCAGCGGGACCAACTTGATGAAGGACACCACCGGGTCGGCGGTCAGGTCGACCTCCTCGTCGAGGTCGTCGAGCTGGCGGTCGCCGATGAGCAGGATGAAGCCGTTGCGGGCGAACGCCTTCTCGGCGGCGTCGGCCTGCTTCTCCCAGTCGAGCCTGCGGGCGGCGCGCATGCGGTAGCCGTTCAGCTCGGCTTCGGCGTCGGTGGGCTTGACCAGGCCGCGGAAGTGCTCCGAAGGGGCGGCGTTGTGGCGGGCCACCTCCTCGCGCACGCGCAGCCGTACCAGCTCGCGGGCGGAGATCCGGTCGGGCAGGTCGGGCAGGGAGAACTCGTCCAGCGCCTTGCCTGTCGCACTCTCATCGCGGAAGGTGACGAACGCCATCGGCCTATCCCTAGGTTGTCGGGGTGATGGCGCCATGTATAGCAACCGGGGCCGACAGAATCTCCGTACGGGAAAGCTGGTGCGGGACACGCACCTCGCGTGAGGTGGGGCGGGTATGGTCGCGTGGTGTGACGACGGAACTGGAGCGGCTGGCCGTACGGCTGCGTGAGTTCGCGCGGGCCCGGGACTGGGAGCAGTTCCACACCCCGAAGAACCTGGCCATGGCCCTCTCCGGCGAAGTGGGCGAACTGGTCGCGGAGTTCCAGTGGCTCACGGCCGCCGAATCCCAGAACCTCGACCCGGCGACCCTCGCCAAGGTCCGCGCCGAACTCGGCGACGTACTCCTCTACCTGGTACGGCTGGCCGACACGCTCGGCATCGACCTCACCGCCGCCGCCAATACCAAACTCGACGAGAACGCCCGCCGCTACGACCCCGCCTCCTATCACGGTTCCGCGAGGAAGGCGCCCCCGCTAACCTCTTGATGACCATGTGATGCGGCCCGACGGGCTTCCGCGTTCGTACGGCTCACGCCGGAGCGGATAGGCCCCCACCCGCACGAGTTCTCTCGTGCTGCCTGGGGGAAGCCCGTGACGGCGTTACGGCTGTCTGTCGAGAACCTGCTCGCCTCGCCCAACGAGGCCGCGCTGGCGGAGGTGATCGCCGAGCACGTGCGGATGACCACCGGGCGCGGGCCGTCCCCGTCCGAGATCAGGTCCTGGGGGCGCAGCCTGCCCGCGCTCGCCCGCGATCTGGCCGACGCGGGGCTGCACGAGGTCGAGATGCTGGTGGAGTACAAGCTCCCGCTGACCAGCAAGCGCGCCGACGTGGTGCTGGCCGGGGTGCACCCGAGGACCGGCGAGGACTCCTATGTCGTGGTCGAGCTCAAGCAGTGGACCCGCGCGGAGCCGTCCGACCTGGGCGAGCACCTGGTCATCGTGGAGGGCATGCCGGGCGGCGAGACGCTCAACCCGGCCGAGCAGGTCCGCCGCTACTGCGAGTACATGCGCGACTTCCTCGGCGTCCTGCGGAACCGGCCCGACGCCGTGTACGGCGCCGCCTACCTGCACAACGCCATGGACCTGGACGTGGACGGCCTGTCCGACCAGGTCCGCGACGAGTACAGCCGGCTGTTCACCAAGCAGCGCCGCGGCGACTTCCTCCGCTACCTGGGCGAGCGGCTGGCCGGCAAGCCCGGCGCCGGAGCCGCCGACCGGCTGCTGCACAGCGCGGTGGCGCCGAGCAAGCAGCTCATGACGTACGCGGCCAAGGAGATCCGCGAGCGCGAGCAGTTCACCCTGCTGGACGAGCAGCAGGTCGCCTACGAGAAGGTCATGCGCGCCGTCGAGAGGGCCCGCCGCGCCGACCTCAAGCAGGTCGTCATCGTCACCGGAGGTCCGGGCAGCGGCAAGAGCGTCATCGCGCTGTCGCTGCTCGGGGAGCTGTACCGGCAGGGCCGTACCGCGCTGCACGCCACCGGGTCGCAGTCCTTCACCCAGACCATGCGCCGCTACCCGGGCCGGGGCAGCAGCCGGATCAAGAACCTGTTCATGTACTTCAACAGCTTCACCGACGCCGAGCAGAACGGCCTGGACGTGCTGATCTGCGACGAGGCCCACCGCATCCGCGAGACCTCCACCAACCGCTTCACACCGGCTGCCAGGCGGACCGGCCGCAGCCAGCTCGACGAACTGCTCGCCGCGGCCCGCGTACCGGTCTTCCTGCTGGACGAACACCAGGTGGTACGGCCCGGCGAACTCGGCACCGTGGCGGCCATCGAGACCTGTGCCCGCGCCAAGGGCTTCGAGGTCCAGGTGGTCTCCCTGGACGAGCAGTTCCGCTGCGGCGGCAGCCGCAAGTACGAGACGTGGGTGCGCCGCCTCCTCGGCCTGGCCGAGGGCGGACCGGCGACGTGGGACGGCGACGAGGACTTCGAGGTACGGCTCGCGCACACCCCGCACGAACTCGAGGCCGCCCTGCGCGCCAAGCCCGGCACTGCTCGCATGACGGCGGGCTTCTGCTGGCCCTGGAGCGACCCGCTCCGCGACGACACCCTCGTCAACGACGTGGTCATCGGCGACTGGGCGCGCCCCTGGAACGTCAAGAAGGATCGCGCGGTCGGCGACGCCCCGCCCAGCATGCTGTGGGCCAGCGAGCCGAACGGCTTCGGCCAGGTGGGCTGCGTCTACACCGCCCAGGGCTTCGAGTACGACTGGAACGGCGTCATCCTCGGCCCCGACCTCACCGTCCACGACAGGCGGCTGGTCACCGTGCGCAAGGAGAACAAGGACCCGGCCTTCAAGAGCCACAAGACGGTCCCCGACACCGAATTCGACCCACTCGTCCGCAACGTCTACAAGGTGCTGCTCACCCGCGGGATGCGCGGCACGGTAATCCACGCCGTGGACCCCGCCCTGCGGGACTTCCTGGCCAAGCTCATTCCTTTGGAAGGGTGACCGGCGCAGGTCACAGCTTCCAGGTGTCGTTGTATTCGACGTGGAGGAGTGCGGCGCATGTGCCGCCGGACACCTCGCCCCAGCGTCCCGCGTTGATTTCCGCGCAGAGGTGGTGGTTCGCGTCCGTGGGGGTGTTGGTCAGCAGTGGCAGGAGATGGGCCGAGTGGTGCATGAGGACGATGTCCAGTGGCTCCGGCACGTCGTGGAGGCCGTCGGGTGGGGTGTTGGTCCGGATGGGCAGGTAGACGAGGGAGTGCCGGGATCGGGTGGCCAGTGCCCAGGCGGTGGCCAGGACGTGCACGGCCGCGCGGTCGGCGTACATGGCCAGCGCCCATCTCCGGTCGTCGTGCAGGAAGGCGCGCAATGGGGGGCGGGCTGGGCGGAGGACGCGGTAGTCGTCGCGGCCCAGCCGTACCCGGCTGGCCCGCACCCGCAGGGGCTGGTTCACCGGCCGCAGGGTAGCCGATCAGGGTGAGCGGCGGGGGTCAGGTGACGTCGCGGCGCAGGGTGGTGCGGCTGGCGAAGGTGGCGGCGAGGAGGGTGTAGCCGATGAAGAGCAGGCCCCCGGCCCAGGCGGGGAGGAGTTCGCCGGTGGACAGGTGCATGCCGCTGACCGCCTTGGCCGCGCCGCCGGGGAGCCAGCGGGCGTACTCGGGGAAGAAGGCGATCAGGGCGTACTCCATGTAGAAGAACCAGGTGAGGGAGAGCGCGATGGCGACGGCCTGGTTGCGGATGAGGGCGCCGATCGCGACCCCGAGCACCGCGAACAGCAGGCTGCTGGCCACCGCCCCCAGCAGCACCAGCGGTACGGCGGGCGCCACCACCGCGCTCCCGCGCACCGACAGGAACAGCGCGGACGCCGCCGCCGTGGTGACCGCGCACACGACGCCGACGATCAGCCCGAGCACCCCGTAGGCCAGCAGCTTGGCGATCACCACGTGGTCGCGGCGGGGGGAGACCAGGAACGACCAGGTGATGGTCTGGTACCGGTACTCGCCCGACATCCCGACCAGGCCGAGGAGCAGCGTGAACGGGAAGGCCATCTGCGCCATCTGGTAGACGTTGGTGATCTCCTGCTCGGCCGACATCGTCTCCTGCGCGGCGCTGCCCAGGAAGACCAGCGCGCTCAGCGCGGCCCATCCGGCGCAGAAGAGGACGGCGGAGACGCCGAGGTACCAGGTGCTCCGGGTGGCGCGGATCTTCAGCAGCTCCGCCCGAATGAGGTCGATCATGACTGCGCCTCTCTGGTCAGGTGGAGGTAGGCGTCCTCCAGCGTCCGCCCGGCCGTGAGCTCGCCCAGCGTCCCCTCCCACACCAGCCGTCCCGAGCGGATGATGACGACGTGGTCGACGACCTGCTCGATCTCGGCGAGCACGTGACTGGAGACGAGCACGGTGCGGCCGGACGTCGCGTACGAGCGGATGAAGGCGCGCATCCAGTGGATGCCCTCGGGGTCCAGCCCGTTGGCGGGTTCGTCGAGGATCAGCGTGCGGGGGGAGCCGAGCAGCGCCGAGGCGAGCGCGAGCCGCTGGCGCATGCCGAGCGAGAACCCGCCGACCCGCCGGTCCGCCGCCGAGGTCATCTCGACCTCTTCCAGCACCTCGTCGGCGCGGCTCAGCGGCAGCCGGGCCGCCTTGCACAGCACGTGCAGGTGGACTCGGGCGGTGCGGCCGGGGTGGAAGGCGGTCGCTTCGAGGACGGCGCCGACCTGCGTGATCGGTGAGGCGAGGTCGGCGTACCGGCGGTCGTGGATGAGGGCGGTGCCGCTGCTCGGCTTCACCAGCCCGAGGAGCATGCGCAGGGTGGTGGTCTTGCCGGCGCCGTTGGGGCCGAGGAATCCGGCGATGGTGCCCGGCTCCACGGTGAACGACAGGTCGTGGACCGCCTGGACGGCCCCGAAGGACTTGCTGAGTCGGCTCACGGTGATCGTGGACATGTTCCGACCATCGCCCACGCCGGCCTCGGGGCCACGGTCCCACGGGTGGATCTTCGTTCCACCCGTGGGTGGAAGCGGGAATCCATCTTACGCGCGGGCCATCTGCCGCATATCGTCAACTTATGATCGAATCGGCGTTCCCCGAGGCGATCTCCCACCCGTGGGTGCGCCGGGTGCTCGGCCCGCTGTTCGCGCTCTGGTTGCTGTACGGCCCGCTGTTCGCGGGCGCGCACGCTGTCGGGAAGCTGGGCTGGCCCGGCACCCTGCTGGCGCTGGCGCTCGCCCTGATCGCCGGGTTCGGCTGCCTGCTCGCCCTGTGGCGCAGGTGGCGCCGGTGGGTCGTGCCGCTGCTGGTCGTTTCGGGCGCGTGCGCGCTCGGGTTGCACGCGCTGGTGCCGTACAGCGGGTTCGCGTTCGTCTTTCTCATCCCGTGGATGGCGATGTTCCTGGCGCCGCCGAGGCAGGCCGTCGCGGTGGGGCTGCTTGACGCGCTGGGTGTGCTCGCGACGGGCACGATCGTGGGGCTGCCGTTCGAGCAGAACGGTTGGTCGGCCGTGGGGGTGGTGTTCCAGATCCTGTTCGCGGCCATCGCCCGGCAGCTTGTCGAGGCCCGCCAGCAGGCGCTGGCGACGGCGCAGGCGCGCTCGCGCGAGGCCGTACTGGCCGAGCGGACCAGGATGGCCAGGGAGATCCACGACATCCTCGCGCACTCGTTGTCGGCGCAGATCGTGCATCTGGAGGGGGCCCGGCTGCTGCTGGAGCGCGACGGCGACAAAGCGGCGGTGCTGGATCGGGTGGATCGGGCGGGTGGGCTGGCCCGTGGGGCGCTGGAGGAGGCGCAGCGGGCGGTGGAGGCGCTGCGCGGCGACGAGCTTCCGCTGGCCGAGCAGTTGGACCGGCTCGCGGGGGAGTTCCAGGCGGCGGTCGGCTCGGCCTGCAAGGTGACCGTGACCGGCAGTCCCAAGCTGGTGCCGGAGGCGCGGCTCGCGGTGGTGCGTACCGCTCAGGAGGCGCTGACCAACGTGCGCAAGCACGCCCCGCGCTCCCGGGTCGAGCTGACCCTGCGCGACGACGGCGAGTGGTGTGAGCTGGAGGTGCGCAACGAGGGCGGGAGCCCTGGCGAGCTGGTCGACTCCGGCCAGGGGTACGGCCTGATCGGCATGCGGGAGCGCGCCGAGCTGATCGGCGGCGTCCTGGAGGCCGGGGTGGAGGGCGAGGGGTTTCTCGTGCGGTTGCGGGTGCCGGCATGACCAGGGTCATCGTGGTGGACGACCAGACCGTCGTGCGCGAGGGGCTGGTGCTGCTGCTCGGGCTGCTGCCCGACATCGAGGTGGTGGGCGCGGCGGCCAACGGCGAGGAGGCGCTGCGGCTGGTGGCCGAGCGGCTGCCCGAGATCGTCCTGATGGACCTGCGGATGCCGCGCATGGACGGCGTGGAGGCGACCCGCCGGATCCGGCAGGCCCATCCCGACATCCAGGTGGTGGTGCTGACCACCTACTCCGACGACGCGTCGGTCTTCGCCGCGCTGACGGCGGGGGCGCGCGGCTACCTGACGAAGGGCGCGCACGCCGAGGAGATCGCCAGGACGATCGCCTCGGTACGGCAGGGGGCCGCCCAGTTCGACCCGGTCATCCAGCGCCGCCTGCTGGAGGCGGTGGTGTCCGAGCGGCAGGGCCGCGCTCCCGCGCTGCCGGACGGGCTCACCCCGCGCGAGGCCGAGGTGCTGCGGCTGATCGCGGAGGGCAGGTCGAACGGCGAGATCGCCGGGGAGCTGTGCATCTCGGAGACCACGGTGAAGACGCACATCAACAACCTGTTCGCCAAGACCAACCTGCGCGATCGGGCACAGGCGGTCGCGTACGCGTTCCGGCACGGGCTGGCCGCTCCCGGCGGGTGAGGGGTCAGCCCGCGGTGACGGCCGTCTTGGCCTCCCGGTAGAAGCGCACCGCGCCCGGATGCAGCTCGATCGGCAGCGTCTTGATGGCCGAGCTCTCGTGCAGGTAGCGCGCGGCGACGTGGGTGGTCGCCAGCACGTCCCGAAGCGAGAACACCATCCGGGTCAGGTCATAGGCCGCGATCTTGGTCATCGCGCTGTTGACCACCAGGATGTTGGCGACCCCGATGGTGGGGGTCTCGACGGTCGAGCCGTAGGTCCCGGACGGGATCGAGCGCCGGAGGTAGACGTTGTCGTAGCGCTCCTGGAGCTGGTCGAGGTAGCGGTCGGTCGGCACCAGCCGGATGGGCATGCTCCTGGACAGCTCGGAGATGGCCGGCGCGGGAAGGCCGCTGGTGAAGAAGAACGCCTGGATCTTCCGGGAGCGGAGCGCCTCGGCCGACTCGGCGACCCCGAGGCGGACGAGGGTGACCTCGCCGGGGGACAGGCCGATCAGGTCGAGCAGCCGCAGCGCGAGCAACTCCGTCCCGGAGCCTTCCGAACCCACGGAGATGGTACGGCCGCGCAGGTCGGCCAGCGTCTTGACGGACTCGGAGCGGCTCACGACGACCTGAAGGTACTCGTCGTACAGCCGCATCAGCGCGACCACCGGGGACGGCGAGGTGAACGGGGCCTGGCCGCTGGCGGCGAGGGCGGCGGCGTCGATCGTGGTGAAGCCGACATCGGCCTTCCCGGCGGCGACGAGTTCGAGGTTGTCCAGCGAGGCGCCGGTGATCCGCTCCTCTATGGGGATGTTCCAGCGCCGTTCCATCTCTTCGGCGAGGGTGTGGCCGAGCCGGTTGTACACGCCGCCGAGCCCGCCGGTGGCGATGACGAGGCGGTTCATCGAGCGGCCCGCGCAGCCCGCGCAGACGAGCAGGATCGCGATCGTCACCGCGACGGCGCCCGCCCGCCTCATGTCACGGCTCCGGCGGCCGACGGCAGGCGGATGCCCGCCGCCAGGCCGTGCGGCTCCACGGCGCGCAGCGCGACGTGCCCGCCGCAGCGGGCGGCCAGGGTGGCGGAGATGGCCAGGCCGAGGCCCGAGCCGTCGATGTTCTGCGTGGCGGGGCCGCGCCAGAACGGCTCGGTCGCGCGGCTGTGCTCGTCGGGCTGCAGCCCGGGGCCGTTGTCGATCACCCACGCCTCCTTCCAGCCGTCCGCTCCCGCGTCGACGCGCACCTCGACCTGGGCTCCGCAGCCGGAGAACTTGATGGCGTTCTCGATGAAGGAGTCCAGGACCTGGTCGATCACGCTCGCGCCGGCCATGACGACGGCGCTGTCCACGCCGGTCCTGCGGATGGCGATGTCGTTGCGGCAGGCGGTGGCCTGCCAGTGGGTCAGCCGCTCGTCGGCGATCGCGGCCATGTCCTTGACGGTGAGCGCCATCGCCTCCGACTCGGTGTGGGCGAAGGCGAGCAGGCCCTTGCACAGGTAGCCGAGCCGGTCCACCTCGTCCAGGATCGCGGCCAGCTCGTGCGCGTCCTCGCCGTCCAGCCCGGCGCCGAGGTTCTCCAGTTGGAGCCGGATCACGGTGAGGGGGCTGCGGAGCTGGTGGCTGGCGTAGGAGACGAACATGCGCTGCTTGGCGATCGTCGCCTCGACGATGTCGCTCATCCCGTTGAACGACTCGACCAGCCCGCGCAGCTCGGCGGGACCGGAGCTGATGCGCGCCCGGGAGGACAGCTCGCCGCGCGCGATGGCCTTGGCGGTCTGGTCGAGCTCGACGATGGGGCGCAGGATCCAGCGGGCGAGCCAGGGGACGGCGCCTCTGGCGGAGAGCAGGGCCAGCAGGCTCAGGCTGAGGAAGATGCACCAGGTGCCGAGGGTGTACTGGCGTAACTTGATGGTGGCCGAGATCGTCACGGCGGCGCCGACCGTCTCGTCACCGGAGATGACCGGCGCGGCCACGACCAGCGGGCGGCTGTCCCACGGCCAGATGGTGTCCCGCAGGCTGGGCTGCTCGCCGGACAGGGCCACTTCGAGACCCTTCTGGATGTCGGCGGTGATCGTCAGCTCGGGGCGCGAGCGGGCGACCAGCTTCCCGTAGCGGTCGAATAACGCCGCGTCCACCTCGAAGAGTTCGTGATATCTGGCGAACTCCGCTTCCATGGCCAATGGACGGCCCGTGCGCAGCGTCAGCTCACCCAACTCGGTAAACCGCGTGGTATCGGCTTGCCGGTCGATGAACATGGAACGTGTTAATGAGTTCGCCGATGTTACAGCCAACGGTACGGCAAGACAGATGGCCGTCACAGCGGTAAGTGTCTGGAATATTATTCGAATACGTCGATGCACCGTCAGACCTGCCCTGACACTCACGCTAATTTTCCGTCAGTGGAGAGGCGGTAGCCAACTCCGCGCACCGTCTCCACCGGACCGGGTTTTCCGAGCTTGGCTCGCAATGTCGTGATATGAACATCGAGGGTACGGCTGGCGCTGGTCGAACTGTCCTTCCAGATCTCCCGCAGCAGGCACTCCCGGCTGACGATCGCCCCGTGGTTGCGCGCCAGCCTGGCCAGCAGGGCGAACTCCTTCGGCGTCAGGGCGACCAGCCGGTTCTTGTAGCGCACCTCCCTGGCCTCCAGGTCCACCTCCAGGCCGCCGCAGGTGAGCCGCCCCGGCTGCCCGCCGTGCGACCTGCGCAGCACCGCCTGGATGCGGGCGCCCAGCTCACCCATGCTGAACGGCTTGGAGACGTAGTCGTCGGCGCCGGAGCGCAGGCCCACGATGCAGTCGTGCTCCTCGCCGCGCGCGGTCAGCATGATGATCGCGACATCGCTGTACTCGCGCACGTGCCGGCAGACCTCCAGCCCGTCCTCATCGGGCAGGCAGAGATCGAGCAGCATCACGTCGTAGTCCTTGGCCGTCCGGGCGGCGGCGCCGGTGGCCGCGTAGGCGACCTCGTAGCCGAGTCTGGCCAGGCCCACACCGAGGGCCCTCGCCAGGCGCCTGTCATCCTCCACGACGAGAACTCGCATCTAGCCTCGCTAGGCCGGCGGTCAGACGATTTCCCCAGAGACTACGATCATGTAATGCGGGGAAGCAAGACACATCCTAATTTCATGTTAAGTCTGGATTTGTGTGGTTGACCTGTCAGTCAGAGGCACATAGCTTACGTACGAATCTTCGGAACCCCTCCCCGGGGAGTCGCCCCGTCCCCGCTCCCCGAAGATCGACGGCTATTTCCAGCGGCGCCAATATACTTTGGCGCCCGAATCCAAGAGAGCTGGAAATTCGATGTCCCTGGATCGCGACCCCGCATCGGTTGTAGTGATCGAAGACGATCTGGTGACGGTGGAGAGCCTTATCCCGGCGCTCTGGGACGAGGGCTACACGGTCTCCCTGGTCACCGTGTACGGCGAGGTGCTCGACCGCGGCGGCGGCGCCCGCCTGCTGATCTTCAGCCTGGACCTCGGGGCCGACGGGCCGGACACGGTCCGCCGCTTCCGGGACAGGAGCGCGGCGCCGGTCCTGGCCACCAGCCGTTCGGCGGAGCTGGCCGACAAGCTCGCCGGGTTCCGGGCGGGCGTGGACGACTACCTGGTCAAGCCGTACAGCATGGAGGAGTTGTTGATGCGGGCCAACGCGCTGATCAAGCGCGGGGAGCGGCTCGCCCCGCCGCGGCGGCTGCAGGTCGGGCGGCTGGCCCTCGACCTCGGGCAGCGGCAGGTCAGCTGGGACGGCTCGCCGCTGGAGGTGACGCCGACGCAGTTCGCCATCCTGCACGCGCTGGCGAACACGCCGGGGGAGGCGGTCAGCAAGTCCCGGCTCGTGGACCAGATCTGGGGGGCGACCCCACGCGGCCAGAACGTGATCGAGGTGCACGTGTGCGAGCTGCGCCGCCGCCTCGCCGCGCTGGGGATCAACGTCGTGCACACCGTACGGGGCTTCGGGTACATGCTCTCCGACCAGGTGGGGGCGGACAGGCTGGAGCGGGTCGGACACCACGAGGTGACGCCATGAAGGTGACGATCGCGGAGAAGTTCCTCCTCATGTCCCATCGCGCGAACGACGGCAAGCCGCTGTGCAGGGTCGCCGAGATCGATCTCGCGGTGGCCGGCGCGCTGCTCGCCGAGATCGCCCTCTCCGGCCACCTGCGGATCGAGGACGGCGACCTCGCCGCGCAGCGGGGCTGGCTCGGCGACGGGGTGCTGGACGAGGTCCTGCGCCGCGTCGACCAGGAGCGCCCGCGCAGCGCCGGCTGGTGGGTCCGCGCGATCGCGTCGAAGGCGCTGCGCAGGCGGCTGTTCGAGCGGCTGGTGGGCAACGAGGCGGTGCGCGAGGTGCACAGCAGGTTCCTCGGCATCTTCCCGTCCACCCGCTACCTCCAGCGCGAGCCGGCGCTCGCGCACGACGCGATCGAGCGGGCCAGGGGGGTCGTCGGCGGCCTCCGGCACGACCCCGAGGCGACCGTGCTCCTCGCGCTCGCGCACGAGTGCAGGCTGGAGAAGAAGATCATGCCGGACGTGCACCGCCGCGACGCCAAACGCGCCGCGGCGGCGGAGTCCCTGGACGAGACGACCAGGGCCGTCCTGCTCGCCGCCCGCAAGCGCATCGCCGCGGACCGGGCCGCCGCGCACTCCACGGGCTGAGCCCGCTCAGCGGATGCGCACCTTGTACATGCGCAGCCAGGTGTCGAAGCTGAGGAACGACGAGAGCTGCATGGTCCACTGGGGGGAGGCGGGCGACTCTCGCACGCGATCCACCAGCCAGGTCAGGAACGGCACGTTCAGCAGCGGCCGGAGCGGGGACTCGCGGTCGTGCAGCAGCGCCTCGATGCGGTCCCAGACGGCCTTCTGGTAGGCGGCGCCCTGTGGTGAGGGGTAGCGGCTCTTGGTCCTGGACCGTACCTCCTCGGGCAGCAGGCCGGTGGCGGCGTGCCGGAGCAGCGCCTTCTCCTGGCCGCCCGCCGCCTTCATCTCCCACGGGACGTTCCACATGTACTCCACCAGCCGGTGGTCGCAGTACGGCACCCGCACCTCCAGCCCGACGGTCATGCTCATCCGGTCCTTACGGTTGAGCAGCGCGGGCAGGTGCCGGGTGAGGCCGAGGTAGGTGATCTCGCGCCTGCTCCGCTCCTCGGCCGACTCGCCGGCCAGCCTGGGCACCTCGGCGACGGCGTCGCTGTAGCGGTCCCTGACGTAGTCCTTGAGCTTGAGGATGTGCACCAGCGTCGGATGCAGCCACGGGTACTCGTACCCGGTGACGAGCCACGGGAAGGTGCCGGAGGCCGGGTCGGTGTGCCAGGGGTAGCCGCCGAACACCTCGTCGGCCGACTCCCCGGACAGCGCAACCGTGGACTGCCGGCGCACGGCGCGGAACAGCAGCAGCAGCGAGATGTCGATGTTCCCCATGGACGGCAGGTCCCTGGCCCGCACCACGGTCTCCTCGTGCGCGGTCATGTCGCCGGTGTCCAGCACCACGTCGGTGTGCTGGGTGCCGAGGTGCTCGACCATGCGCGCGACGTACGGCGCGTCCAGCGTCGGCGTGTCCCGGTGCGCCTGGAAGTCGTCCCGGCTGCCCCGGTAGTCCACCGAGAACGTGGCCAGCTTGCCGTTCCCCTGCCGCCCGGCGGCCAGCGCGGTGATCGTGCTGGAGTCCAGGCCGCCCGAGACCAGCGTGCACAGCTGCACGTCGGCGATGAGCTGGCGGCCCACCGCGTCCTCCAGGAGGTCGCGCACGTTCCGCGTGGTCTCGTCGAAGCCGTCGGTGTGCGGGCGGCTCTCCAGATGCCAGTAGCGGCGCAGCGCCGTACCCTCGGGCCGGTGCACCAGCACATGCCCGGGAAGCAGCTCGCGCATCCCCCGGTAGACCGCCTCGCCGGGCGTGGTGAACGGCCACATGCCGACGAGCTCGGCCAGTCCCTGCTCGTCGATCTCCGGCTCGAAGCCCGGATGGGCGAGGATCGCCTTGGGCTCGGAGCCGAACAGCAGGCCGGTGCCGCTCTCGGCGTAGTAGAGCGGCTTGATGCCGAGCCGGTCGCGGGCGAGCAGGAGGGTCTCCGACCGGCCGTCCCAGATCGCGAACGCGAACATCCCGTTGAGCCGCCGCACGGCGTCCACGCCCCAGGTGAGGTAGGCGCGCAGCACGACCTCGGTGTCGGAGCGGGTGGTGAAGCGGTGCCCGCGCCCGCGCAGTTCCTCGCGGAGCTCGGTGAAGTTGTAGACCTCGCCGCTGAACACGAGGACGACGGGCGCGCCCGCGTCCTCGCGCATGGGCTGGACCCCGCCCTCCAGGTCGATGATCGCCAGGCGCCGGTGGCCCAGCAGGGCGTGCGGCCCGGCCCAGAGCCCTTCGTCGTCGGGACCTCGGCAGGCCATCGTGGCCGTCATCCGCTCGCCGGTCTCCCGTTCGAGCCGAAGATCACGCTCGCGGTCGACCCAGCCGGCGATTCCACACACGGGCGTCCCCTTACGAATTATGTTTTCCTAAGGACTCTTAGGGTTTCTTATCTTCCTTAAGAAACCTTATGAATTACGCATTACGCGTTCCGTCCATGTGGTATCACATCCGGCCCGGCAAGGGAAATGCAATTCATTTGTTGACAGTGCCGGAGAAGTGGACTATCCATTAGTCAACCGCCCGGTGCGGTCGCGCCCCACAAGGCCGGCCGGCGGCCAAGCGACGTGGTCAGGACTACGACTGTCGCCTCCGTGATGCCCTCTGAACTGGGCATCTCGCCCTCGTTCCAGCGTCCGCGGCGCACTTCCCCGCCGCTGCGCTCGATCGTGTCAGAAAGGAGGTGAAATGCAGAAGAAGATTTCCGCGTCCTTGGACCTGGCCGACGTCGACATCGAGAGAATCGTTGTCCCGTCGCTCGGCGGGACGTCCCTGGAAGCTCTTGCGAGTGGCCACGGAATGGATGAGATGGCAGCGTCCGTCCTTCCCTCCTGGTGCTGCAGCTGTCCGTGCTGCTGCTGCTGAGAACCGCGGGGGAAAACCCCAGAAAGGATGATCGAATGCCTGCGAAACTGGCACTTGATCTGGACGACCTGGCCGTGACGCCTCTTGAGGCCGCCGCCCCCGGCGCCCAGACTCTCGAGACCTTCGCCCACGGGCAGGGCCTGGAGGTCGGGGCCTCCTCCATCTCGTCCAACGTCGTCCTGTGCAGCTGCTGCTGCTGCTAGGCGAGGAGAGTCCATGAACAGGAATCTCGCTCTGGACCTCGGAGCCGTCGAGGTCCAGCCCCTCCGGATCGAGAGGGGGGACGACGCGACGTCCTTGGAGTCGCTGCTCGGCGGTCATGCCATGACGGAGGTCGCCGCTTCCTGCACCCCCAACTGCAGCTGCTGCATCACGTGCTGCTGCTGCTGCTAGGAGAGGAATTCCGATGAACAGGAATCTCGCTCTCGACCTCGGTGCCGTCGAGGTCCAGCCCCTCCAGATCGAGGGGGGAGCCGGCGCGGTGTCACTCGAGTCGCTCGTGGGCGGCCACGCGATGGCGGAGGTCGCCGCTTCCTGCGAGGTCTGCAGCTGCTGCGTCACCTGCTGCTGCTGCTGCTGACCAGCCGAACGAGAGGGCATCGACATGTCCGTACGCAAGAGTCTCGCCCTTGACCTGGCGAGCCTCGACAGTGAACCCCTGGAGCCGATGGGCGCCGACGGGCTGCGGCTCGAGTCGCTCATGGGCGGCCACGCCATGGCCGAAGTCGGGGCTTCCTACGCCCCGAACTGCACGGGGTGCTGCAGCTGCTGCATCACGTGCTGCTGCTGTGGCTAGTGCCTGAATGAACCACGGTGCGGCTGGTGTGCCGCCGTACCGAACCCGGCCGGGTCGAGACGGATCGGCCGGGTCCCTTCCCCGTACCGGTGCCGAAGGATAGGTCGCCGCCATGAAGCCCAAACTCAAGCCCGACGTCTACTGGGTGCCGAACGCCGAAGGCGTGGTGTTCATCCATCCCAGCCGATATCTCCATGTGAAGGGGCGGACAGTCCTCCCGCTGATGGACCGGCTGGCGCCGCACCTCGACGGCTCCGTCTCGCTGGAGGAGCTGGTCAGCGAGCTGCCGCAGGAGAAGAAGGACATGGTCACCACACTGGTGACCGCTTTGCACGAAGCCTCCCTGGTGAAGGACGCCCAGGACGACCGGGCGCACGATCTCGGCGAGGAGGAGCTGGCGGCCTACGCGGCGGAGATCGCCTATATCGACTATTTCGCGGACTCGGCCGGCTGGCGTTTCCAGCGCTACCGCGAGACGCCCGTGGTGTGCGTGGGCGCGGGACTGTCGCTGGCCGCGCTGGTGCACGCGTGCCTGCGTTCGGGGGTGCGCACGGTGACCGCGCTGGTGGGCGAGGAGTGCCCGACCGACGTCGAGCGGCTGGACGAGTACGCCGAACGGCTGTGCGACGCGCGGCAGACCTTCGCCCGGCGCGCCCTTGACGACCTGTCCGCCGTGGTGGAAGCCGGTCAGGCGGTGCTGCACGTCTCCGACCTGCCGATGGCCGGGCGCGCCGCCGAACTGGCCGAGGTGTGCCGCCGCTCGGGGCGGGTGCTCGTGCAGGGCGTGATGGAAGGGGACACGGCCTGGACCGGCCCGGTCTCCGCGCCCGAGGGCTGGGAGTCCTTCTGGTCGCGGCGCCGCGCCAACCAGGCGCCCGGCGCCGGGGAGGCCGTCAGCGACTACCTGGCCGGGCCGACCGCCTCCATCGGGGCCAACCGGGTGAGCTTCCTGCTGTTCCGGCACCTGACCGGCATCGCCGAGGTGACCGGCCAGCGGACCGACTCGGTCAGCCGGGTCGACCTGGAGACGCTCCAGACCAGCGAGCACCGCTTCCACCCGCACCCCGCCGCCGAGCCGGCGGAGGAGGACACCGAGGGGGCGTTCGCCGAACGCTACGCGGGCTTCCTCAGCGCGACGGAGTTGGACGACCAGCGGTTCTCCGAGGTGGTCGCCGGGTGCTTCGACCCCGAGACGGGCCTGCTGGGCAGACTGGCCGAGGAGGAGATCACCCAGCTCCCGCTGTTCGCCTGCACGGTCACCGTGTCCGACCCGTTCACCCTGCTGGACCTCGCCGGGGGCCCGGTGACGGTCGGCGGCGGCGGGCCCGACCTGCGCACCGCCCGGCACCGCGGCGCGACCACCGCCCTGCTCGCCTATGCCGCCCTCGCGGTCGACCGGCGCAGGCTGAGCGGCAGCCGGGTCTACGCGCACAACCTCACCCTGGACAAGCCGGAGCTGATCGAGGCGCGCACGGCCTTCCCCGCCCTGGACGCGGCCGGGTCGCCCGCCGCCTCCTTCCGCCCGCCCGTCGGGCTGGCCGCCGGGCGGGATGCCGACGCCGCGCTCACCGCCGCCTTGCTCGACCACTGCGTGACGATCACCGCGGCCGCCGCGCCGCAGGCCGCCGAGCCCTTCCCGCGGCTCGACGACCTCCCGCTGGACGAGCTCGGCGGGCTCTACCGCGAACTGCTGCGCGCCGCCCGGCTCCCGGTGGAGGTCTACGACGTGACCGGCGCCCTCGGCGTCCCGACGTACGCCCTGTGCGCGGGCGCCAGGACGGTCGCCTACGTCGCCGCGAGCGCGCTGACCGAGGGCCTGGAGCGCGTCCTGCTCGACCACCAGGGCGCCCTCACCTCACGCGAGGTCCCCCAGCTTCCTCAGCCCCTGCGCGGTGAGGCGGGCACCCCCCGCCCGGCCACCCCGCTCACCTGGCAGGAGCTGCTCGAAGCCCTCTCGGCCCAGGGCTACCAGGTGCACGCCCTGCCCGCCGGCCACGACCCGGTGCTGACCGGCGTGCTGCCGACCGTCGTCCAGGCGGTGGTCCATGTATGACCGGTTCGTAGTCGGCGTCGCGGGAGCGGACGGGCTCGGCCACGCCGTGGCCGATCGGCTCCAGCGCGACGTGGACGTCGACTGGCTGCGCGCGGGCGCGGCGGCCCCCGCCGGGCTGTCCGCCGTCGTGACCGTCGGCGACACGCAACCCCCGCCCGGCCTGCCCTGGCTCCCCGTACGCGTCGAGCTGGGCACGGCCTTCATCGGCCCCGCCACCCTGCCCGGCACCCCCGGCTGCCCCGACTGCGTCGCCTCGCGGCGGGACAAGGCCGTCGCGAACGCCACCGAGCTGCGCGCCGCCCGCGACAGGTTCGCCGACGGGTTCGCCGCCCCCGAGATCCGGCTGACCCGGTTCGCCGTGGACGCGGTGACCGAGCTGGCGGCCGACGAGCTGGCCCGGCTGCTGCGCGGCGAGCCCCGCACCCGGAACGCGGTGATCCACGTCGAGCTGGACACCCTGTCCACCGGCGTACACCGGTTCCTGCCCGAGCCGGCCTGCCTGCGGTGCGGCGGCCTGCCCGACGACGACCCCGAGGCGGCCCGCGTCCGCCTCACCCCGCACCCCAAGGCGACCCCCGTCACCTACCGCGTCCGCGACCTGCACCGGGAGGCCGACGCCCTGCTGGACGTCTACGTCGACCCGGAGTCGGGACTGATCAGGACGCTCCAGCGGACGATCTACGGGACCTACCCCACCACCTCCGCCCCCATCGCGATGTCACCGACCCAGACCGAGACCGGCTTCGGCCGCGACCTCGACTACCGCACGGCCCAGATCACCGCGGTGACCGAGGCCGTGGAGCGGTACGGCGGCGGCCGGCCGGGTGGCCGCCGCACGGTGGTGAAGGGCAGCTACCGGGAGCTGGCCGACCGGGCACTGGACCCGAAGACGCTCGGCCTCTACTCCGACGAGCGCTACGCCCAGCCCGGCTTCCCGTTCGAGCGCTACCACGACGACCTGGTCATCCCGTGGGTCTGGGGGCACTCCTTCGCCCGCGACGAGCCGATCCTGGTCCCCGAGTGCTGCGTCTACTACCGGATGCACCTCGTCGACCACTCCTACCGCCCCTTCGTGTACGAGATCTCCAACGGCTGCGCCCTCGGCGGCTGCCTGGAGGAGGCGATCCTCTACGGCATCCTGGAACTGGCCGAACGCGACGCCTTCCTGATGACCTGGTACGGCAGGCTCCCGGTCCGCGAACTCGACCTCTCCTCGGCGACCGACCCCACGGTCCCGCTGATGGTCGAACGCTTCCGGCAGACCTGCGGCTACGAGGTGCGCGCCTTCGACACCACCATGGAGCACGGCATCCCCAGCGTGTGGGTGATGGCCGTGAACCCGGACGCCGAGACGGACGCCAAGGCCTTCTGCGCCGCCGCCTCCGGTTTCGTGCCCGAGCGGGCGATCGCCAACGCGCTGCTGGAGCTGGCGCCGATGGTGGAGTGGCGCTCGGAGACGACCGACGAGGACCGGGCCAGGGCGGCCCGCATGGTCGAGAACCCGGGCGATGTCCGCGAGATGCACGACCACGCCCTGGTGAACGCCCACCCCGACGCCTTCCCCCGGTACGGCTTCCTCTTCCGCGACGAGAAGCCGCACACCATCGAGGACTCCTACGCCGGCGCCTTCCTGCCGCGCCACGACGACCTGACCGACGACCTGACCGCGACCGTGGCCCGCTTCCTCGAACGCGGCCAGGACGTGGTGGTGGTGGACCAGACCATGCCCGAGCACACCGCCGGCGGCTTCCGCTGCGTGAAGGTGCTGATCCCCGGGCTGCTGCCGATGACCTTCGGCCACTGGGCCAGGCGCACCGACGGGCTGCCCCGCCTGCTGGAGGTGCCGCACCTGCTCGGCTACCGCGCGGCGCCGCTGCGGCCCGACGAGATCAACCCTCACCCGCACCCGTTCCCCTAGGTCAGGCCCATGAGCAACCAGGATCTCGCGATCGGCAACCGCTACTGGAACGACACCTTCGTCGACACCATGAGCCTGATGTCCCGTGGTCTCGGCGAGGAGGGCACCCCCGACGAGCCACCGAAGTTCAAGAACTACCTCGACCGGCCCTCGCGGCCGTTCCCGCAACGCCTGCCCACCACCCTCGGACCGGTCACGCGGGCCTTCACCGGGGGGCCGCCCAGACCGCTGGACCTGGGCACGCTGCTCTACTACGGGTACGGCTTCTCCCGCGTGGACGTCGGCGCGATCAACGGCTGGCCGTACCACCGGCTGGTGCCGTCGGCGCGATGCTTCTACCCGACCGAGCTGTACGTCGTCACCGGCGACGGCGTGCACCACTACGACCAGTTGCACCACGCGCTGGTGGAGCTGCGGGGCGGGGATCACCGGGAGATCGTGGCGCGGGCGGCGGGGGCCGACCTGTCCGGTGCGGAAGCGGTGATCGTGCTCACCTCGCACTTCTGGAAGACGGCCTTCCGCTACCGGCACTACGCCTACCGGCTGTGCACGCAGGAGGCCGGGATGGTGGCCGGCAACGTCCTGATGGTGGCGGCGGCGCTGGGCCTGACCGGGCACGTGCACTACCAGTTCCTCGACGCGGCCCTCGACCACCTGCTCGGCCTGGTGTCCGGGGAGGAGCGGACGGTCGCGGTCATCCCGCTCCACCCGGCGGGGCAGGTGCCCGGCGCGCGCCGGGAGCCGGTGACGGCGGCCGAGCTGATCGCCGCCCTGCCGGAGATCAGGCCGCCGTTCACGGACGTGGGTAAGGACACCACGCTGGCCGGGGACGTCTACCTGGTGGACGGGCACTCGGTGCTCGACAGCGCGGCGGAGTTCGGAGCCCCGCCGCCTGACCGGCCGCGGCCGTTGGGCGGGGCGCCGGTCGCGCTGCCTCCCGCGGGCGCGGAACCGGATCTGGCCGACGCGCTGCGCCGCCGCCACTCGGGCGGGAGCCTGTTCCGCCCGCGCGGCGAGAGCATCCCGGCGTCGAGCCTGACCCGGCTGGCCCGGCACCTGCTCCAGCCGTACTCCGCCGATCTGGGCGGGGCGCCGCTGGGTGAGGTGTACCTGGCGGTGCAGCGGGTCGAGGACCTGCGGCCGGGGGTGTACCGGCTCAACGCGGACGGCTCGGGGCCGTGCCCGGTGGGCCCGCTTCCGGAGGGGCGGCTGGACGCGTCCATGATGCTGGGCCCGCCCGTGGTGGACGTGCCCTCGGTGAACGTCTGGTGCTACGTGGTGACCGACCGCGAGCGGGTGACCGGAGCCTGGGGCAACCGGGGCTACCGGATGGCCAACATGGACGCCGGCGTGGTCGCCCAGCGGCTCTGCCTGCTCGCGGGCGCCGAGGGGCTGGCGGCCAGGCCGATCAACGGCTACGTGACCGCCGACGTCCAGCGGCTGCTCGGGATCGGGGAGGCGGCCCGCACCCCCATCTTCCAGATCGCGTTAGGCCGGCGTACCTCGACGGCCCAGTACGAAATGCCCGTCGTCTTCTGACTGAAAGCGAGGTGGGAGCGTGCAGGTCGCGATCCGAGTGGCCGCCCTCCCCGCGTCGGCGCTGGAGGAACTGCGATTCCACAGGAGCTGGGCGGCCGTCAGCGAGATCGTCGCGCTGGGGCAGTGGCTCAGGGAAGAGGGGACGCTGCTGTCGGACGAGCTCTACCCGATCATCGGCGGCGCCGCGGCCGCCTCGGTCAAGCCGAGGCTGGTGGCGCTGCGCCGGGCCGTGTACGGTATCCGCCGGCTGCCGCCCCGGATCTGGAACACCGAGGTCAGGCTGGCCCTCCCGGTGGGGCTGGGCGCGCGGGTGGAGGCGTGGGACTCCCGCTACCGGGACCGTGAGGCGCTGCTGGCCGGGCTGCCGGAGCTGATGGAGGCCGAGACCGTCACGGCCAACGCGAGGCTGCGCGAGTCGCTGCGCGACCCGGCCTTCCGCTTCGGTCTCGTGCAGGGCAGCTCGGTGCTGTTCGAGGAGCTGACCAAGTGGCTGCGGGACCCGGGGGAGGGCGCGCCGCAGCGGCAGACGCTGCTGCGGCTGGCCAAGTACCTGGCCCGGGTCGTCGCCAAGACCAGCCCCTACAGCACCTTCACCGTCAGCGGCCTGGTCCCCTGGCGGGAGGAGGTGGACCAGGCGCTGCGGCCCACCGGCGCCTTCGACTGGACGAGCGTCGCCGAGCTCAACGTCTGGCTGGTCAAGCGGCTCACGGACGCGCTGCTGCGCGATCCCGCGCTGGTCCGCAGGATCGGCCTGCGGGAGAACCCGAGCCTGGTCCAGCACGGTGAGCTGATCAGGTTCCTCGGGCCGGGGCCGCAGACCCCGCTCGTCACCGTCAGGGACAGCCCCGCGCTGGGCGAGTGCCTGCGGGCGGTCAGGGAACGGGAGGGCGTGACGCTGGCCGAGGTCTGCCGCCACCTCATCGAGATCGACCCCGCCCTCGCCGAGGAGCAGGTGGCCGCCTTCGTGGGCAGGCTGGTGGAGACCGGGCTGCTGCACGCGGTCTCGCCGTACCCCGACCAGGCGGGCGACCACCTGGGCGAGCTCATCGGCTGGCTGGAGGCGGCCGACGGAGCGGACGCCGACGCGCTGGTCAAGGAGCTGCGGCTGCTCCAGGAGGAGCTGCGCGGCTATCCGGAGATCAGCGAGTCGGAGGCGCGGCTGGAGCGGCACGAGCGCGTGTACGGCCGGTTCAGCGGGCTGGTCGCCGGGGCGGAGGAGGCGCCGCAGCCGGTGCCGCGCAAGAACCTCTTCCACGAGAACGCCGTGTTCGTCACCCCGGTGGCCGAATGCGGCCCCCGGGCCTGGGCGCCGATCATCGACGACCTGACCAGGCTGCGCGACGTCGTCACCGTCTTCGACCCGTGCCTGGCGGGGCGGCGGGCGCTCGGCCACGTGTTCGCCGCCACCTACGGCGACGGCGGCACCGCCTCCTGGCTGGACTTCTACCAGCTGGTCGGCCGGGTCATCGCGGCCGGCGACACCGAACGGGTCGGCGGGCTGACCGGGACGACCCTGCAGACCCTCTGCATGGGCCCGCTCAACACCGCCGCCGAGCAGTGGCGGGACCTGCCCTTCGCCGCCGAGCAGGCCCTGGCCATCGAACGCGCCACGGCCGCCGTCATCGACGCCGGAGCCGACGAGCACGGCGTCACCCGGATGACCGCCGAGGCCCTGGAGCAGGCGATGGGCCCGGCCCCGCGCGCCCCCGGCCCCGCCGGCCCCCTCGCCTGCTATCTCCAACTCCTCGGCACCGGCACCGAACCACGCGCCGTGGTGAACGCGGTGATCACGGGGTACGGCAGAGCGCACAGCAGGATCGTCCGCCTCATGCGCCAGGCGGACGCCGCCGAGGCCGTGGGCGACTGGCCGCTGATCGACCGCACGGCGGGCGGCGACCTGCTGGCCGAGTCCAGCGGCCTGTTCGCCAGCAACCTCAACCTCCGCGCCGCCGTCGCCGGCCACGAACTGGACTACCCCTTCACCACCCCCTCCACCTCGGACCGCCCCCGCATCCCGCTCCGCGACCTCGACGTCGCCCACGACCCGGCCACCGGTCTGCTGCGGCTGGTCTCCCGGGCGTCAGGACAGGCGGTCCTGCCGATCCACGGCGGCATGATGGCCGAGTTCTGGCTGCCGGGCCCGGTACGCCACCTCGTCGAAGCCTTCGGCCCCGCACCCTCCTACCTGCACGCCAGCGTCCCGATGTTCCTGCCGCCGGAGGTGGACCCGCGCGCCGGAGGCGTGCAGATGCTGCCCCGGCTGGAGGTGGGCAGCGTCACGCTGATGCGCAGGTGCTGGGCCTTCCCCGCCGCCGACATGCCGTCACGGCGCGGCGGCGAGTCCGACGGCACCTTCTGGCTGCGCCTGGCCGACTGGCTGGCCGAGCGCGGCATCCCCGAACGGTTCTACGTCCGGGTGATCGCGAACGAGCTGAGCTCGTACCGGGTCGAGCTGAAGTCCCGCAAGCCCACCTACGTCGACTGCGCGGTCTGGCACCTCGTCGCCCTGCTCGAACGGAGCATCGGCGACCCGCGCGACCTCGTGGTGTTCACCGAAGCCCTGCCCGACCTCGCCGACGCCCCCGCCTACGGCACGGCGCGGCGGGTCACCGAACTGATCGTGGAGGTGCCCGGTGACTGACTGGGTGAGCGTGCACGCCTTCCACCAGGAGGACCAGGACGCCCTGCTGGCCGAGGGCATCGCCCCGGCCGTGGCCGGGCTGCGCCGCGACGACCTGGCCCGCGGCTGGTTCTTCCTGCGCTACTGGGAGGGCGGACCGCACGTGCGCGTCCGGGTGGCCGCCGCGCCCGGCCACGCCGCCGCGGTCGAGGCGACGCTGCTCGACCGCGTCGGCCGCTACCTGCGGGCGCACCCCTCCACCGAATGGCCGGACGCCGAGCGGTACACGCACCTGGCCGCGGGCCTGGCCAAGCGGGAAGGGCTCGACGGCGCCGACACCGTGTTGCGCCCGAGGGACACGGTGGCGGTCGTGCCGTACCGGCCCGAGCACCAGGTGTACGGCACGGGCGCGTCGCTGGCCTGCGTCGAGCGGCACTTCGTGGAGTCCAGCCGCCTCGCCCTCGACCAGATCACGGCCGGCACCCCGCAGAGCAGGCGGTGCGGGCTGGCCCTGTCGCTGAACCTGCTCACCCTGGCCGCCTGGGAACCCGACCTCGACCGGGTCCCGCAGACGCTCGACCCGGCGGGCGGCCTCGACTGGCGCTCGTTCGAGAGCCCCGACCTCGAAGCCGCCTACCTGGGGCAGCGCGACCGGCTGCGCGAGCACGCCCGGGGGCTGTGGGAGCTGGCGGGGCAGGGCGGCGACGACGGGGAGCCGCTGAGCGGCTGGCTGCGCTCGGTGAAGCGGCTCAGGACGTCGCTGGACCTGCTGGCCGCCGAAGGAGAGCTGGCCGTGCAGGTGCCGCGATCGCCGTACACCTGGCGGTTCGACCACCTGCGCGGGCCGCAGCGGGTCGTCGCGGGCATCCTGCTGCGCTGCGCCCACCTGGCCTGCAACCGGCTGGGCGTGCCGCTCGCCGACGAGATGTACGTGACGTACCTGGCGGCGCGGATCCTCGCCGACCTGACCCCCGTGAGAGGAAAGTGATCATGGATTCGGCCCGATGGCACAGCGCGCACGTCCATCACCACGACGTCACCGGTTTCGACGGTCTGCTCCTCGACGCGGTCCGGCCGCTCTTCGCGGCCCTGCCCCCGGCGGCCACCGGCGCCTTCTTCGTCCGGCACTGGCGGCGCGGACCGCACATCCGGGTGAACGTCAAGGCGAGCGATGCGGCCTGGGTGGGGGAGATCCGGGCGCTGGTCGACAAGTTCGCCGGGGGCTACCTGAGCGAGCACCCGTCGGCGGGCTGCCCGTCGCCCGAGCGGGAGGCGATGATCCACGAGCGGCTGGCCGAGCTGGAGCAGGAGCGGGGGCCGCTGTCGCCGTGGTGCCCCGACAACTCCGTCCAGTACCTGCCCTACGACCGGCGGCTGCACGTCCTGGGCACCGAGGAGGCGGCCGACCTGCTGGCGGACTTCCACTCCGACACCACGCCGCTGGCCTTCGAGATCCTCGACGACGTCCGCGCCGGCCGCCGCGAGCTCCTGGACACCGGGGTCGCCCTGATGATCGCCACCGCCCAGGCCATCTGCCCGCCCATCACCAGGGGGTTCGTCTCCTACCGCTCGCACGCCGAGGGCTTCCTGGCCAACTGCGGCGACCCGCAGGGGCTGCGCGCCCGGTTCGACCAGGTCTACGCGCGCAACGCCGACGGCCTGGCCGAACTCCTCGCCGAGGTGGTCGCGGCCGTCGACGACCGCTCCCTCCCGCTCGTCACCGCCTGGGTGGACCTGCTGCGCGGCTACCGCGACCGCGTCGAACACCTGTACACGGCGGGCCTGCTGCCGCTGCCCGACTCCCTCCCGGCCGCCGTCCGCGACGAGGGCCCGCCGGCCCCCGGCTGGGACACGATGAGCGACTTCCACCAGGCCCTGTACGGCAACGCCGAAGTCCGCCGCGAACTGTCCTCGTCCTGGTTCGCCGTCTACCGCACCCTGCTCAACTACCAGTACCTGCTGCTCAGCCGGCTCGGCGTCACCCCCGTCCAGCGCTTCATGCTCTGCCACCTGGTCGCCACCACCGTGGAGGCCACCCACGACCTGCCCCTGGGCATGGTCATCGACGCCCTCCGCTCAGGCTCGGTGGTCCTGTGAGCACGGCCGTCCGGCGCTACCTGGCGGTCTCGGAGAGCCAACCCGTCGAGGCCATCATGGCGACGGACTGGACGCTGCTGCCCGCGCTCGTCAAGCGCTACCCGCGCGCCGCCGCGCAGCCGCCGCCGCCCGCCCTGGCGGACCTCCTGCGCCGCTCCTACGGGTTCACCCGCTACCAGTGGGACAACTGGCACTCCATCGCCGGGCAGGAAGGGCTGGGATCGCTGGCCATGGGCCGGGCGCTGCGCGCGGTGCCGTCCGGCGGCGGGCTCTTCCCGACCGAGCTGTACCTCGTGGGGTCCGCTCCCGGACTGCCGTGCGGCGCCTACCACTACGACCCGGCCGCCGACGCGCTCGACCTCGTCCGGGCCGGAGCGCACCCCCGCGACCTGGGGCTGGACGGGACTGACCTGTGCCTGGTGCTGGGCAGCGTGCACGCCAGGACCGCGTTCAAGTACCGCGAGTTCGCCTACCGGCTGCAGTGCCTGGACGCGGGCGTGCTCACCGGGCAGCTCCTGGCCGTGCTCGACGCGGACGGGACGGTGGCCGAGGCGGTGCTGCGGTTCGACGAGGACGCGGTGAGCCGGGTGCTCGGCCTCGACCCAGGGGCCGAGGCGGTCATGGCCATGGTCGCCGTACGGAGACACGAGGCGGATGAGGCCAAAGTGGTCTCGGAGGGCAGGGCCGCTTGGGGGGACGCGTCGGAAGACGTGGCCGTGCCCACCGAGCGGACCAGGCCGCCCGCGTTGCTCGATCAGCTCCCGCTGACCCGGGATCTCCGGGCCGCCGCCCGCGCGTCGGCCCGGGACACGGCCCCGGCCGTGCCGCCGCTGGCGCCGCCCGCGGGGGAGGCGGTCGAGCTGCCCGAGGTGGCCGTACGCCTGACGGACGGGTGCGCGGAGCGGCGGTCGCTGGACGGCAGGTTCGCGGCCGGGCCGCTGACCGCCGGGCAGCTCGCCGCGCTCACCGCCGCGGGCGCGGGCGGCTGGCACGGCGACGTGGGGCCCGGCCACCTGCTGCTGAGCTGCCTCGTGCACGACGTCGCCGGGGTGCCCCCGGGCGCCTACGTCTACGACCGGCACCGGCTGAACCGGGTGGGGGAGGCCGATCGAGGTCTGCCCCGGCCGCCCGTGCTCGGCGACCACGGCGGCGCGGTCGCGCTGTTCCCCGTCGGCGACTACGAGTCAGGCACGGCGGCGCAGGGGGACGGCTGGTACCGGATGCAGAACGTCGTCGCGGGCGTCGCCGTACAGCGGCTGCTGCTCGCGGCCGCGGCGCTCGGCCTGGGCAGCCGGGTGCTGTGCGCCTACGACACCGGCGACGTGGCGCGGCGGCTGGGCCTCGGCGGCAGCCTCCGGCCGCTCTGCCAGGTGCTCGTCGGGCCCGTCGGCAGCACCATCTCGTACACACAGGAGATCAGATGAAGTTACGCGAGAGCGTCCCGAAGAAGTCGGGGCCGGGGGTCCACCGGGAGGTCTCCGCCGCGGAGACCCTCGATCGCGTCACCCCGTACCTGCGCACCATCGGAGTGACCAGGGTCGCCGACATCACCTGGCTGGACCGGCTCGGCATCCCCGTCTACAACGCGATCATGCCCCGCTCCCCGGACGTGATCTCCGTCTACAACGGCAAGGGGGCGACCCCCGTCGACGCCAAGGTCTCGGCGGTGATGGAGGCGTTCGAGCGGTTCAGCGCCTGGCAGCCGCGCGCCGCCGAACTGATCGCCTCCTACACCGACCTGGCCGCCTCGGGCGCGACCGTCCTCGACCCGCTCACCCACAACCTGGAGATCGACCGGCGCTACCACCACGACCTGCCGATCTCCTGGACGTACGGCTACGACCTGCTCAACGACGAGCAGGTGCTGATCCCGCTCTGCCTGGCCGGATACCACCGCCGCTTCCACGAGGTGCAGTGCTACCGGATCACCACCTCGAACGGCATCGCCTCCGGCAACTCGCTCGAAGAGGCCCTCTGCCACGCGCTCTGCGAGGTGATCGAGCGCGACTCCTGGACGATGGCCGACCTGGTCTCCAACCGGCTCAAGCACGTGGTCAGGGACAAACTCGGCAAGGCCGCCCCGCCCGGGGCCGTCGAGTGGCTGGAGGAACTGCACCCCAGCCTCGACCTGGCGACCCTCCCGCAGGCCGCGCAGCGCTACGTCGCCCTGTTCGAGAAGGCCGGGGTACGGCTCGTGCTCCGCGACATCACCTCCGACCTCGGCGTCCCGAGCGTCGCCGCCATGGCCGTGGAGGACGTCGCGGAGACCTTCTCCGGCACCCACGGCGGGTACGGCGCGCACCCGGACGCCGAGGTCGCCGTGCTGCGCGCGCTCACCGAGGCCGCGCAGAGCCGCGCGGTCGACATCCAGGGCATGCGCGAGGACCTCAGCATGCACGACGACCACGTGGAGTCGTGGGACCTGCACGCCCAGCGGGGACCGGCGAACGAGCGCCCGCTGTGGCCGTACCGCGAGTCGGACGTCCCGGCGCCCTTCCAGGACCTGCCCAGCAGGCCGAGCGGCGACATCATGGCCGACCTGCGGTTCATGCTCGACCGGCTGCGCGCCCGCGGCCTGCCGAGGGCGCTCGCCGTCGACCTGTCGGTGCCGGGCATCCCGGTCACCGTCGTCAAGGTGGTCGTCCCCGGCCTGGAGTCGTGGGGGCTCGACCGCAGCCGGTTGGGCCCGCGTTCGGGCGCGCACTGGGACGGCACCCTCAAGACGCTCATCTCACAACGTGACGGAGGATGAGATGCGGATCGTCGTGTTCGCCGGGCCGAGCATCGAGCCCGAAGCCTGCGCACGATTCCCGGTGGAGCTGCGCGCCCCGGTCAGGCGGGGCGACATCGACGCCCTGGTCGCCGAGGAGACGCCGCCGGACCGGATCGGCATCGTCGACGGCCAGTTCCTCCAGGGCCTGATGCTCTCGCCCAAGGAGGTGCTGCGGGCCATGGACGACCACGGCGTCCAGGTCTACGGCTCCTCCAGCCTGGGCGCGCTGCGCGCCGCCGAACTGGCCGGCCACGGCATGAAGGGGGTCGGGCAGGTCTTCGAGCTGTACCACTCGGGCCGGGTCGACGCCGACGACGAGGTGGCCATCACCTTCGACCCGGACTCGCTGCGCGCGCTGTGCGAGCCGATGGTGAACATCCGCATCGCCATGGCCGCCGCGGCGCAGAGCGGCGCGGTCACGGCGGAGCTGGCCGACGCCGCGCTGGACATCGCCAAGACGCTCTACTTCCCCGACCGCACCTACGCCCGCGTGCTGCACGAACTGGCCGCCCAGGCCGGCGAGGCCGAGCTGCGCGACCTGCGGGCCTTCCTGGAGAACGGCGCGCCCAACGCCAAGCGCGCGGACGCGATCACACTGCTGGAGGAGATCAGCGCATGAAGCACGGTGTCTCGTTCCTCCCCGACTCGACGCCGGCGACCCAGTCGGCCACGGCGTACTTCGACGGCGCCCTCCAGGTCTGCGAGCTCGCCGACCAGGTCGGTTTCGACTACGTCAAGATGACCGAGCACTACCTGCACCCCTACGGCGCGTACTGCCCGAGCCCGCTCATGTTCCTGTCCGCCGTCGCGGCCAGGACCCGCCGCATCAGGCTGATGACCGGCGGGATCATGGCCTCCTTCCACCATCCCGTGCAGATCGCGGCGCACGCGGCGATGCTGGACGCGCTCAGCGGCGGACGCGCCGACATCGGGTTCGCCCGCGCCTGGCTGCCGCACGAGTTCGACCTGTTCGAGCTGTCCATGGACGAGAGCAGGGAACGCTTCGTCGACACCGTCGAGGCCGTGGTCCGCGTCTGGACCGAGGAGAAGGCGTCGGCCGACAGCCGCTTCTTCCAGTTCTCCGACGTGGACCTGCTGCCCCGGCTCGTCCAGCGCCCGCACCCGCCCGTCTGGGTGGCCGCCGTGCAGTCCCCGGAGAGCTTCACCTGGATCGCCGAGCACGGCTTCGGCCTGCTGGTCACCCCGGGCCTGCGCGGGTACGGCGCGCTCGCCGAGATGATCGGCCTCTACCGCGACGCCTTCCCGGGCCCCAACCCCCAGGTGGCCCTCAGCCTGCCGCTCGTCGTCCGGCCCACCACCGGCGAGGCGGTCGAGGACGCCGACCGCTACCTGTCGCACTACCTGGACGTCTGGACCGACGCGGCCACCCAGTGGGACCGCCGCAGCTCGACGGACTACGCCCGCTACACCGGCGTCGGCCACGTGCTGCGCCAGGAGTCGGCGGCCGGGATGCGCGAGCGGGTGGCGGTCGTCGCGGGCGGCCCGGACGACGTGGTCGACCAGATCCACCACCTGCGCGCCGAACTCGACCCTGACGTGCTGCTCTGGCAGATCGACACGGGCGCGCAGGGGGCGGAGAGCGGGCTGACGTCGGTCCGGCTCTTCGCCGAGAAGGTACAGCCGAAGCTCTACTGAGCGTTCTGGACGGAGCGAGATGACTTCAGTCACGAATGAACCCCGCGGGACCCTGACCACGCTGGACCCCGCCGCGCTGGTGAGCATCAGCGGGCTGCGCAAAAGCTTCGGGGCGGTCAAAGCGGTCGACGGCATCGACCTGTCGATCGTGTCCGGCGAGGTCGTCGCCCTGCTCGGCCCCAACGGCGCGGGCAAGACGACGCTGCTGGACCTGATCCTCGGCCTGCAGAGCCCCGACTCGGGCCAGGTGCTGCTGCACGGCGGGACCCCGTGGAAGGCGATCCAGGCCGGGCAGGTCGGCGCGGTGCTCCAGGAGGGCAAGTTGCTCACCGGCGTCACCGTGCAGGAGCTGCTGGCCGGCATGTCGGCCATCCAGCGCGAGCCGATGCCGCTGGCCGAGGTCATCGAGCGTGCCGAGCTGGGCGACCTGCTCGACCGGCGGACCGACCGGCTGTCCGGCGGCGAGACCCAGCGCGTCCGCTTCGCGCTCGCCCTGGTCGGCAACCCGGACCTGCTGGTGCTGGACGAGCCCACGGCGGCGATGGACGTCTCCGCCCGCAAGGCGTTCTGGACGGCCATGCGCGAGCTGGCCGCCGACGGCCGCACCATCCTGTTCAGCACCCACTACCTCGAAGAGGCCGACGTGGTCGCCGACCGCATCGTGCTCGTCGCCGCGGGCCGGGTGGTGGCCGACGGCCCGACCACCGAGATCCGCGCGGTCGCCGCGTCGCGGCTGATCAGGTTCACCCTGCCCGGCGCCGAGGAGCAGTCGCTCAGGTCGCTGCCCGGCGTGATGGACGTGACCGTGCACGGAGCCGCCGTGACCATCAAGACGGTCGACTCCGACACCACGCTGTACGCGCTGATGACCGCGTGGACCGAACTCAAGGACATCGAAGTGGTCGCCGCGCCGCTGGCCGACGCGATCCTCGCCCTCACGGAGGCCGCCGCATGATCCCGTACCTGCGTCTAGAAGTGGTCCGCACGCTGCGCAGCGGCGCCTACATCGGCTACACCATCGGCTTCCCCACGGTCTTCTACCTGCTGTTCACCACACTCTTCAAGACCGGCCCCACGGACGGCGGACCGGGCTACGCCGCCTATTTCATGATCTCCATGGCGCTGTACGGCACGATCGGCGTGGGCCTGACCTCCTCCGGTGCCCGGATCGCCCACGAACGCACCACCCAGTGGACCCGCCAGCTCGCGCTGACCCCGCTGCGGCCCAGCGCGTACGTGAGCGTCAAGGTCATCTCCGCCGCCCTGCTCGCGGTGCCGGTGATCGGCCTGATCATGCTCGTCGGGCGCTTCGTCAACGGTGTCGAGCTGCCCTGGTACACCTGGGTGGCGCTGTTCCCCGCGCTGGTCGTCGGCGGGCTGCCGTTCGCCGCGCTGGGCATCGCCATCGGCTACACCTTCCGCGACGAGGTGGCGCAGATGGTGTCCCTCACCGTCTACTTCATGCTGTCCATGGCGGGCGGGCTGTGGATGCCGGCCTCGGTCTTCCCCGGCTGGCTGGAGACCGTCGCCACATCGCTGCCCACCTACCGCGCGGGCGAGCTGTCCTGGCGGCTGTTGGACGGCCTGTCCCCGCTGAGCTGGGGCTCGCTCACGCTGCTCGGCTGGTCGGCCGCGTTCGTCGGGCTGGCCGCCTGGCGGTACCGGGTGGCCCGGTGAACGGACGGCGGGCATGAAGCGCCTGTCCCTGGTGGCGCCCGAGCAGTTCAGGGCCGCGTTGGGGACCTACACCACCGGCGTGGCGGCGGTGACCGCGTTCGACGAGGAGACCCGCAGGCCGTACGGCATCGCGGTCAACTCCTTCACGTCGGTGTCGTTGTGCCCGCCGCTGGTCGCCTTCTGTGTGGCGCACACCAGCACCACCTGGCCGCACATCCGGCACCTCGGCGCGATCTGCGTCAACATCTTGGCCGAGGGGCAGGAGGTGGTCTGCCGTGAGCTGGCCTTCCCCGGGGAGGACAAGTTCCGCAACCTGTCGTGGTCGCTGTCGCCGGGCGGCGGCCCGCTGCTGCACGGGACGCTGGCCTGGCTCGACTGCGTGATCCAGCGCGAGTACCTGGCGGGCGACCACACGATCGTGGTCGCCGAGGTGCACGACCTGGAACACCGCGAGGAGGCGCTGCCCCTGGTCTTCTTCCGCGGCGCGTTCGGCCTCCCAGCCTGAGGCCCGGCCGGGGGCTGGACGGCACGGAGAAGTACCGCGCCCTCCTGGGCATCGCTAGGCGGCGAGTTCGCCGCTAAGTGGTGAGTTCGGCGAGTAGGCGGGGGACGGCGACGCCGATCGGGTCGCGGATCACCTCGGCGGCCAGGTCGTCGTAAGGGGTGGGGTCGGCGTTGACGATGACGAGGCGGGCGCCCGCCCCGGCGGCCATGGCGGCGAGCGAGGCGGCCGGCTGCACCTGCAGTGAGGTGCCGACGGCGACGAACACCTCGCTCTGCCTGGCGGCCCGGACCGCCTCGGTCACGATGTCGTGGTCGAGGGCCTCGCCGAACATGACCGTCGTGGTCTTGAGGATGCCGCCGCACTCCAGGCACGCCGGGTCGGCCTCGCCCGCGTCGATCCGGTCGAGCGCCTCACGCAGCGTGGAACGGGCGGCGCAGCCGACGCAGACCACCCCGAACATGTTGCCGTGCAGCTCCAGCACCTCGCCCGAGCCCGCCTTCTGGTGCAGCCCGTCGACATTCTGGGTGATCAGCCGGTCGACCTCGCCCGTCTGCTGGGACGCGGCGAGCGCGAGGTGGGCGGGGTTGGGCTCGGCGCTCCAGGCGGGACTGGCACGGCGGAACTCCCACGAGCGGCGGCGGATGTCCGGGTCGGCCAGGTAATAGTCGATGGTGACGAGCTTCTGGTAGTCCGGATCGGCCCGCCACAGCCCAGCGGCGCCCCGATAGTCGGGAATGCCCGACTCGGTGGAGATACCCGCCCCGGTCAACACGGTGATCATGCCCGGCTCCGCTCGCTCGCCAGCCCAGAGCAGCACGATATCCCCGCCAGTCCGCACGCCGCCCACCCGAGGGGCGTGCCGGTGCCATGCGCAAAGCTGCCTCCTTTACGGTCCGCATGGACAAGACCGTGCCACATTTCGCGACGAATCGATGCAAAAGGTTGGCCGTGAGTTCGATTCACGGTCATGGACGCCAGGGAGTGACCTCCGTTAGCGTGTGGCGTCGAGGCGCGTCCAGCGGCCGGAAGACGAGTTTGGGGAAGTGCATGCACGACAGCGCCACGGTCGCAGCGGCCGACATCGCGAGGCTGGCCGGGGTCGGGCGCGCGGCCGTCAGCAACTGGCGTCGCCGCTTCGACGACTTCCCCGCTCCCGTCGGCGGCACCTCCAGCAGCCCGCTGTTCTCCCTGGCGGACGTGGAGGGCTGGCTGCGACGGCAGGGCAAGCTCTCCGAGGTGCCGCTCGACGAGCGCGTCTGGCAGCAGCTCCGCGCGGGCGTCGAGGACCTGCGCCTGGCCGAGGTCCTCGCCGAGGTGGGCGACTTCCTCCTCCGCACCCGCGCCGCCGGCGAGGGCGCTTCGATCGCCGGTGAGCAGCGCGTCGCCGCGCCGGTGCTGCGGGCCGTCGCCGAGCTGGCCGAGGAGCGGGGGGCGGCGGAGACGTTCGACTTCCTGTTCGCCCGTTACCTGGAGGCGCACTCGCGGCGGGTCGCCACGCTGCCCGCCGAGGCGGCCGACCTGATGACCCGGCTGGCCGCCCCCGACGGCGGCACGGTCTTCGACCCGGCCTGCGGGCTCGGCACCCTGCTGCTGTCGGCCGTACCGGCGGGCGCCGCCCGTCTGCGCGGGCAGGAGCGCGACGAGGCGGCGGCCAGGATCGCCGCCGCGCGCCTGCTGCTGCACGGCCACGACGCCACCGTCCGCGCGGGCGACTCGCTGCGCGCCGACCGGTTCGCCTCGGCCCAGGCCGACACCGTCGTGTGCAGCCCGCCGTACGGCGAACGCAACTGGGGATACGAGGAGCTGGCCAGCGACCCCCGCTGGCAGTACGGCCTGCCCCCGCGAGGCGAACCCGAGCTCGCCTGGGTCCAGCACTGCCTGGCGCACGTCAAGCCCGGCGGCCACGCGATCGTCCTCATGCCGTCGGCCGCCGCCGACCGCCGCTCGGGCCGCCGCGTCCGCGTCCAACTGCTGCGCACCGGCGCGCTCAGGGCCGTGGTCGCGCTCCCGGCGGGCACCGCGCCGCACGCCCTCGGCTCCCCCCACCTGTGGATCCTGCGCAGGCCGGAGGCGGGCGACCCGACCCCCACGCACGTGCTCATGGCGGACGTGTCGGAACGTTCCTGGCCCGACCTCACCGCCACGGTCGCCGACCGGTGGCGGGCCTTCCGCGCCTCACCCGCCGTAGAGGGCGCGGTGCCGCTCATCGACCTGCTCGACGAGGAGGTCGACCTCACTCCCGCCCGCCACACCGGCACCTGGCCGGAGGGCGGCGCCGGTGTGGCGTTCGTCACCTCGTTCGACGCCGTGGAGGACTCCATGGCCCGGCTGCAGCAGGCGCTGGAAGGTCTGCGTGGATTCACCGCCGATCACCTCGACCGGCCGCGCACCACGATCGCCGAGCAGGTCAGGGCGGGGGCCATCGCGCTGCACCAGGCGCCCAGGCGGCAGGGCGCCCCGGGCCCGCACCCCGTGCTGACCGTCGACGACGTGATCGCGGGCCGCCCGCCCAGCGGACGCGCGTCCGTCACGCCCGACTCCGTCAACCTGCGGCCCGGCGACGTGGTCGTCCCCGCCGGGGGGCGGGTGTTCGTGGCGCGGGTGGTCACCAGGGCCGGGGCCGTACTCGGCGGCGGGCTGCACCTGTTCCGGGTGGATCCGGACCGGGTGGACGCCGCGTGCCTGGCGGGGTTCCTGCGCATCGCCGGTATCCAGGCGGGCGGGCGCAGCCACTCGGGCACCTCGCGCTCCGACATCCGGCGGGTGGAGATCCCCCGGCTGCCGGTCGAGGAGCAGCGCTCGCTCGGCCGGGCCTTCCAGCGGCTGGAAGGTCTGGAGGAGGTGGTCGGCAGGCTCGCCGACCAGGGGGCGGAACTGGTCACCACGGGATATCTCGGGCTCGGCGACGGGACACTGCGACCGGCTGGACTCTGACACGGTGTCATGCCGGCAGAGCCCTGGTGGCGCAGTTCCCCCCGACCTGGCCGGGAGCACCGTGCTGACCGTTGAGCACGCGCTGACGACGACGGCCTCTTCTACGGCTACCACTGGTACGTCGGCGCGGACTGGTTCGGCGGGTTCGGCAACGGCGGCCAGCGGCTGTACGTGCGGCCCGGCCTCGGCCTGGTCGTGGCGATCAGCTCAGGCCACTACGACCGGCCGGGACCGGAGACCGACATCCTCGCCGAGGTGATCCTCCCCGCGATCACCTGAGATCACTGGGCCACCGCGCAGCGGCCACGCTCGGCCTTCGCCGGGCCCTCGGTGTTGGGCCTGATGTCGAAGTCGAAGATGGCCGTCGGCAGGTAGAGCGAGCAGCACGCGTTCGGGATGTCCACCACGCCGCTGACCCGGCCCTCGATCGGCGCGGCGCCGAGGATCAGGTACGCCTGCTCCCCGCTGTAGCCGAACTGCTTGAGGTACTCGACCGCGTTCAGGCACGCGTTCCGGTAGGCGACGGTCGCGTCGTTGTAGTAGTTGACGTTGGCCTTGTGGTCGACCGAGAGGCCGATGAACGACAGGTACTCGGTGTAGCGCGGCTCGACGTTGCCGGGCATGAAGATCGGGTTGGTGGTGACGCCGTACTTCTGCATGCCGCCCTTGATCAGGTCGACGTGCATGTCGATGAAACCGCCCATCTCGATCGCGCCGCAGAAGGTGATCTCGCCGTCGCCCTGGCTGAAGTGCAGGTCGCCGCCGGACAGGTTGGCGCCGGGCACGTGCACGGGGTAGAAGACACGCGAACCACGAGAGAAGTTCTTGATGTCGTGGTTGCCGCCGTTCTCCCGGGCGGGCACCGTACGCGCGCCCTCCTGGCCGACCCGTTCCAGGTCGGAGCCGGTCAGGCTGCCGGCGAGCACGCCCTGGCCCAGCGGTGGCAGGGCGAGCGGAGGCACCCGGTCGGGGTCGGTGGCGATGAGCGTCCGCTCACGATCGTTCCACTTGGAGAGCAGGTCGTGCGAGGGCGCGGTGCCGAACAGGCCGGGGTGGGTGATGCCGGTGAACCGTACGCCGGGAAGGTGGCGGGAGGTGGCGACCTGGCCGTGGAAGTCCCAGATCGCCTTGTAGGCGTCCGGGTAGTGGTCGGTCAGGAAGCCGCCGCCGTTCTCCTTGGCGAAGATGCCGGTGTAGCCCCAGCCCTGGCCGGGTGCATCGCCGCCCTCCTGCTGGGGTACGGGGCCGAGGTCGAGGATGTCGACGACGAGCAGGTCGCCGGGCTCGGCGCCCTCGACGGCGATCGGGCCGCTGAGCATGTGCGCCACCGTCAGGTCGACGTCGCGGACGTCCTTGGCGGTGTCGCTGTTGAGAATCTGGCCGTCGGTCCACTCGCGGCATTCGATGCGGATGGACGAGTCCGGCCGTACGGTCGTCACCGCGGGAATATCGGGATGCCAGCGGTTATGGCCGGGTACGGTCTGGTCGCGCATGGACAAGGACTGGTCGACGGTGAAGACGACTTCAGGCATGGGATGGCTCCCGTTCTCTGAGAATGCTGGACCTGGCGAACAGCCACAGGGCGACGAAGGCGACGACGCAGACCACGGCCAGCGCGACCGCGAACGCCACCGAGGGCGTGTAAAGGCCGGTGAGCAGAAGGAACGCGGGAATGACCGCGGTAAGCCAGGCCTCGATGAGCGTCACCCAGCCGGTGTAGCGGGTGAGTTCGGCGCGTTTGAGGCCGAGCACAAGGAAGAAGAGCAGCCACAGGAACGACCACAGCGCCCAGATGACCGCGAAGGGGTAGTCCTGCAGAGTGAAGGCGCTGTACGCCGCGTAGACGAGCGCGGCGATCGCCACGAAGAGGGAGAACCAGCCCACGCCGGTGGTGTCCAGCCCGGCGAGCAGGCCGATGCCCACATAGAGATAGGTGAAGCCGAACAGGTAGAGCCCGGACGCGCCCATGATGGTGCGCAGGTCACCGTCGGCGGTCATGATGAGGAAGGTCGGCGTCACCACCTGCAGGGTGCCCACGAACAGGTTGATCGGGGCGGCCGCTTTGCCCTCCACCTTGCCGAGCAACAGCAGCGCGTTCATGAACAGCACGGCGCCGACGTACAGGAGGCCAACACTGCCCATCGCCGTCACCTCCAGACGGTGTGTCAGGGACGCGTGACGACCTTGGGCTCGTAGGCGCTGGCGGCCTGGGCGTCGAGCGCTCTGCCGAGTGCGGGCGACACCTGCCGTACGGCGGGCGGCGAGAACCTGCGCGGTGCGGAGGCGCCGCACTGCCCGCAGGAGGCCTCCGCAGGGGCCTGGCCGATCGGATGTCTTACCTCGAAGGGCCCGCACTCCCGGCAGTGATACTCGTAGGTCGCCATAGCGCCCACCTGCCCAAATAGTCGAACTACTTCCTTTAAAAAGTATTACTGTGGGAAATGTCGGTCAAGGGGGTGGGGCTGTTGGAGTACCCGGAAGTCCGTCCCCGTCGCCTCGATCGCCCGGCGCGGGGCCCCTATCGGTAGTACTCACTTTTTCTGTGAAGTATTTGGTGGTGAACTGTTAAAGTGGGATGAAGATGGAAACATCACGGCTCCTCACACTTGTGGAACGACAGTTCACCCGGCGGATCGCGACCGCTCTGGAGCCGGTCGGCGGCACGGTCGACCAGTGGCGGGTGCTGAGCCTGCTCTCCGACGGGGCCGGCCACGCGATGTCACAGGTGGCCGAGCACGCCCTCCTCGCGGCGCCCACGATTACCAAGATCGTTGATGGCCTCGTCTCGCAGAACCTGGTCTACCGGCGCGTCGACGAGACCGACCGCCGCCGGGTGCTGATCTTCATCTCGGCCCGCGGCCGTACGGCCCTGCGCCGCTGGGACGCCGCGGTCGCCCGGGAGCGTGCCGCGATGGAAGCCGAGACCGGCGACGACCTGGCCCTGCTCGCCGAACTCCTCACCCGCCTGGCCGCCCGCCTCTAGAGATCAGGTCGCTGCCCTCTCGCCGGTCAGTTGCTCGTGGAGCGCCCTGGCGTACAGCGAGATCCGGCTGGAGCTCTTGCGCGCCGCGAGGGCGGTCACCGCGGGGATCTCGCCCCGCGCCGCCGACCAGCGCGCGAGGCGGGCGGCCAGCGCGACCAGGTCGGTGTGCACGGCGGTGGGACGGGCGCCCGGCGCGGGCAGCAGCAGCGGCAGGGCCGTGGTGAGGGCGCGCCACACCTGCTCGTGGGTTCCGTGCATGGACTCCTCGGCGAGCGCGTTCACCAGGGCCCGCAAGGTGATCTCGCCCCTGAGCACCCGCGCGGCGAACTCCTCGCCGAACTCCTCGGCGGGCAGACCGCCCGTCGCGGCGAACCTCCGGAAGACCCAACGCGCCGGGTTCGGGTCGTCCGGGAGAAACCGGTGCGCGAGCAGGACCGCGACCGCCCGCCCCGCCGGGCCGGTGGTGTCCGCGAGGTCGGCCAGGCGCCGCGTGGGCAGCGCGACACTCCAGTCAGGTATCGGCTGATGCGCCACGAGGTGGGCGGCGACCACCTCCCGGTGGGCGGGCAGGACGGCGGCCCACCAGTCCATGTGCTCGCCTAGGTGCCCGCCGGTCACCGCGTTGACGTGCAGGGGCTGCGCGGCGAGCAGTTCGTCGACCAGCGGCAGCCCGGTGGGTTCCGCGTGCACGGCCACCGCCATCCACACCCGTCCCAGCTGGCCGTCGTCCTCGCCCGACCAGGTCACCCGCACCTCGGGATCGGGCAGCCCGCCCTCGGCCATCCACCGGGCCGCCGCACGCCCCTCCTCGGACACCAGCCCCCCGGCGCGTACGGCCACCGCCGGGTCGATCTCGCGCGGCAGCCTGAGCAGCGCCTGCTGGAAGTCGGCGGGCAGCGGCCTGAAGCCCGCGAGCTCCAGGGACTCCAGCCTGGTCACCAGCTCCGCCGGGTCGAGCAGGCCGTTCGACAGGGTCGGCGTGGCGAGCAGCAGCGGCGGCAGGGTGCCCGACCGCAGCGCGTCGAGGATCTCCGCGTAGCGCCGCAGCAGGAACAGGTGCGGCGGCGAGCCGCCATGAGGCCCGGGCAGCAGGTCCGGTTCCTTGAACACCATGGGCGGCAACCCGTCCTCCCGCCTGGACTCGTTCGCCATCGCGGCGAAGGGCGGCACGATCGCCCAATCGGGCGTGACCAGCACCGCCGCGAAGGCGGCCAGCCAATGGTGGTGCCTGGGCCAAGGGGTACGGGCCCGAGGCCGGGCGAACGGGGCCACCGCCTCCCGCAGTCCCTCCCGGTCCAGCGCGGCCAGCCGGACGAAGGCGGCCAGCGCGCGTTCGGCCTGCCGCCAGTTCTTCTCCGGGTAGATCGCGGCCAGTTCCGCCGGAGACCGCGGAGGCGCGACGAGCGGCACCGGCCCCGGGGGAACGGGCAGTGTGCCCGGAACGAGCACCTCCTCCGGCTCGGGCTCGGGCTCCGGCTCCTCGACCCGCTCCCCGCCGATGACCGCCACCAGCCGGTTGTACAGCTCCGGCGGCAGCATCCCCGCCGAATCGCGCAGCACCTCCACCCCGCCCGGACCGACATACCTGGCCAGCCGTACCGCCCGCTCCTGCACCGCCCGCGTCCGGTGACCGAACACCACCGCCAGGGCGGGGGCGAACTCGTCGGCCCGGTGCGGCTCCAGCCGGACCACCTCCTCGAACCAGCTCAACCCCGCCCGAACCAGCCCGCCCTCCGTGCGGAACAGCAGCCCCTCCACCGCCTCACCCGGGTCGAACCCGGGCAGTCGCCGCACATGCTTCAGCGCCATCTCGGCGACCGGGCCCGGCGCGGCGGGCAGCAGCCGTACATAGTCGACGGTGTGCGGCCTGATCTCGGCCGGAGTGGGGGCGAGCTGCTCGTGCAGGCGGACGAAGAAGCGCAGGTCCCGGCCGTCGCCGCCGAGCAGGAAACGGCGTCGGCACCCGTCCAGCAGCGCTCCGCGATCCACCCGCCCCTCCGCCGCCAGAGCGCACAGGGTATCGGACCACGAACCCGGGTCACCGCTCAGCAACCGGCCGACACCCTCGGTCTCGAACAGCCGCGGCAGCAGGTGATCGAGCAGCGGATCGTCACGCAACTCGTCGAGCCGCACCCCCCACGCCACCCAGCCGGTCACCAGCGGGTCATGCGCGGGCGGCACCACCTTGGTACGGCGAAGCAGGCCCAGCGCCGGCGCCAGGTTCGGGTCGGGAATGCTCACCTGGCGCTGACGGCGGACCTTGAGCGCCAGCCGTACCGCCAGATCGGCCTGCCAGGCCGTCGGCCGTGCGGCGATCACCTCCAGCAGCAGGTCGGTCGCGCGGCCCACGTTCCAGCGGTCGAAGCGCCTGTTGTTGATCCACGCCACCACGGCCGCGGCCCCGCCGATCGTGCCCGCACCGGCGAGCCGCATCGGGTCGATCCAGCCGTCCCACCGGGGCGCCTCGCCGTAGCCGCCCCGGTTCCAGGTGGCTGCCCAGAGCTGGTGGTGCCGCTCCTCGCTGATCTCCCCGGCATCCCGCAGCCGCCGCAGCTCCTCCTGCTCGGCCAGCATGGCCCGCTCCTGCTCAGCGTCCCAGTCCGCTCGCGCCTGACACTCCCTGTCCCAGGCCACCGCGATGTAGCCCGGCAGCTCCCCGGCCACCTCCTTCCGGCCCACCTCGTCGAGCGCCGCCACCTTCCGCACGATCCCGGCCGAGTCTCCGGCATCGATGAGCTCACGCACCTCGTCCCAGTCCGAACGCTGGGGGGAGTTATCCATGATCGTGGAGCGTAGGACGCCGCACCGACAAGTTCACCCCGCGACGGCGGCCCGGCGGAACAGGTGGGCGGGCATCTCCGCGTCGAGCTCCCAGGTGATCGGCATGGGCCGCTCCCCCCCGCGATGCGTGACGTAGCGCGCCGTGCCGGTAGGTCTTGCGGATGGATTTCGTGGACATGCGCAACGACGGCACCGAGGTGGCGAGCGTCCTGTGGATCTGCAGCCCCGTCAGCGGCGGCGGCCAATAACCTTGTCCAGGTGACCGACCCCATCCAGCGGCCCACCGCCCGCATCCTCCTGGCCGACCACCGCGACCACCTGCTCCTGTTCCAGGGGGCGGACGGCACCTGGTTCACCCCCGGCGGCGGCGTCGACGAAGGCGAGTCCGTCGACGCGGCGGCGGCCCGCGAACTCCGCGAGGAAACCGGCCACCACGTCACCCCCGCCCTCCTGGGCCCGCTGGTCGCCACCACGGCAGGCCACTGGCTGGGCGGCTGGGACGGCCTCCTGTACTACTCCGTCGAGTCCTACTTCTTCCTCCGCGTCCCCGACTCCACCATCGACACCTCAGGCTTCACCGACTACGAACGCACCGACATCACCACCCACCACTGGTGGCCCCTCCCCGACCTGCGATCCACCACCGAAAACATCATCCCCTGGGGCCTGCCCGCCCTCCTGGAACGCCTATTCGCCGGAGACATCCCCACGAATCCAGTCAAACTGCCGTGGCATCACCCGGAATACGCCCACCTCGTCGAAGGCGCATAGGTCTTGGAGCACCCAGCGGAGGGGGTTGAGGGTCCGGCCATGCACCGAGGAACTTGTAGACGGCCCGCAAGTGTGTCCTGAGTTCTGTCGGAGGACCAGGCGATCGACTGCGGCGACGGTACGGCGGGCCGCGCCGCGTTCGACTGCGGCACGGAGGATCGTCAGGTGTTCGGCAAGTTGGTCGAACACCTGACCCGCCGTGGTCCGGTCGATCCGGCGAAAGCGCCATCGGGCCAGGTGGCGGCGACAGCCTCTGAAGGGTTATCTGAAAGCAGAGCTCCCGGTGAGCGCCTGTCCGAGGGTGAGGGCGTGGACCTCCTCGGTGCCTTCGTAGGTTGCGACGCTTTCCAAATTCAGCATGTGCCGCATCACCGGGTACTCCAGGGTGATCCCGCTTGCCCCGTGCATCCCCCTGGCGATCGCCGCCACCCGCTGGGCCGACCGTACGTTGGCGAGTTTGCCGAAGCTGATGTGTGAGTGGTGCGCCTGTCCCGCGTCCTTGAGCCTGCCGATGCGGAGCGCGGTCAGCATGGCGTGGTTGACGTCGATGAGCAGGTCGGCGAGCTTGCGCTGGGTGAGCTGGAAGTCCGAGATCGGCCGCCCGAACTGTACGCGGGCCTTGGTGTAGTCGAGCGCCGACTCGAAGCACGCCCGGGCCGCGCCCGCCGCCCCCCAGACGATCCCGTACCGGGCCTCCGACAGGCATGACAGCGGCGCCCTGAGCCCGGACGCCTCCGGCAGCAGCGCGTCGGCGGGCAGGCGGACGTCCTGCAGCACCAGCTCGGACGTGATCGACGCGCGCAGTGACAGCTTCTTGTGGATCACGTTCGCGGTGAAGCCGGGCGTCCCGGCCGGGACGAGGAAGCCGCGGATCCCGTCGTCGGTGGCGGCCCAGACGACGGCCACGTCGGCGACGGAACCGTTGGTGATCCACATCTTCGTGCCGTTCAGCACCCAGTCGGACCCGTCGCGCCGGGCCCGGGTGCGCATGGAGCCGGGGTCGCTGCCGGAGTCCGGCTCGGTCAGGCCGAAGCAGCCGATGGCCTCCCCGGCCGCCATCCTGGGCAGCCATTCCTGGCGCTGCTCCTCGCTGCCGTAGTGGTGGATCGCGGTCATGGCCAGCGAGCCCTGCACGGAGACGAAGCTGCGCAGCCCGCTGTCGATGGCTTCCAGCTCACGGCAGGCCAGGCCGTAGCCGACCGCGTTGGTCCCGGCGCAGCCGTACCCCTCCAGGTGCATGCCGAAGACGCCGAGTGCGCCGAATCCCTTGGCGACCTCGCGGACGGCGGGGATGGTGCCCGCCTCGAACCAGTCGGCAACGTGCGGGAGCAGTTCGGCGGTGCCGTAGTCGCGCACGGCGTCGCGGATCGCGCGTTCCTCCTCGGTGAGGTCCTGGTCGACTGCGAGGAAGTCGTGGGCGTCGGGGTTGTTCAACGGTTCGCACCTTCCATGAGGGCCTGGCGGACCACGCCGTCGCTTTCGAGGCGGCGGATCTCTTCGTCGGTCAGGTCGAGCTCGGCGAGCACCTGCCTGGTGTGCTGGCCGTGCAGCGGCGGGGGTTCGGTTCGGGGGGCGTCGCCGGTCACGGTGAAGCCGGTGCGGACCAGTTCGAGCAGGCCCGCGGTCGGGTGGTCGACGGTGATCGTCGCGGGGTCCTCGGCGGCGCGGACGGCTTCGAGCACGCCGCGGATCTTACCGACGGGCACGCCCGCGCGCAGCAGCGCCTCGGTCCACTCGGCGGCGGTGCCGGTGCGGAAGTGCGCGCCCAGCTCGGTGACCAGCTCGTGCCGGTGCCGGACGCGCAGCGGGTTGGTGGTGTAGCGCGGGTCGGCGGCCAGGTCGGGCCGCCCGATGGCGGCGCACATCTTGCGGTACAGCGCGTCGTTCCCGGCCGCGACGGTGAAGCCGCCGTCGGCGGCCTGGAAGGTCTGGTACGGCACGATCGTCGGGTGCGCGTTGCCGTACGTCTCCACCTCCTGGCCGGTGACCAGGGCGTTCTGGGCGACGTTGGTGAGCGCGGACAGCGCCGACTGCAGCAGGGACACCTCGACGCGGGCGCCGACGCCGGTGAGCGCCCGCCGGTAGAGGGGGCCGAGGATGGCGACGGCGGCGTTCAGCCCGGCGAGCACGTCCGACATGGCCACGCCGATCTTGGTCGGGTCGTCGCCGGTGATGTGCATGAGGCCGCTCTCGGCCTGGACGACCGCGTCGAAGCCGGGGCGCTGGGAGCGGCCGAAGCCGGTGATGGAGCAGTAGACGACACCGGGGTTGGCCTGCCGTACCGCGTCGTAGTCGATGCCGAGGCGGGCGGCGACGCCCGGCCGGAAGTTCTCGATGACCACGTCGGCCCGCTCGCACAGCAGTGCGGCGACGCGGCGGCCCTCGGGGTGCTTCAGGTCGACGGCGATGTCGCGTTTGTTCCTGTTGACGGCCAGGTAGTAGGCGGCCTCGCCGCCGACTTCGGGCGGACCCCACGCGCGGGTCTCGTCTCCCTCTCCGGGGCGCTCCACCTTGACGACGTCGGCGCCCAACTCGGCCAGCAGCATGGTCGCGTACGGCCCGGCGAGCACGCGGGAGAAGTCGGCGACCCTGATCCCGGCCAGCGGCTCTCGATGCAAGTGATCTTCTCCATGTCATGAAAAAGGAGGGATGGAAGGATGGTCAGCCGCAGGGGCGATGATCCGCAAGCCTTCCCGCCAGATATTTAATTTCGGATCCAATATTCTCAGACTCATGGCGCACGCGCAGCCGTCGGAGGGAGCGGGTACGCCTTGTCATGATGAACGGCAAGATCAGGCGGAACCACAGAGCGGACTAGACACACATGGACATCGAGGCCAGACCGCCCCAGACGACCCAGCAGTACGTCTTGGACCAGCTGCGCAGGGCGATCCTCACGGGCAAGCTGGCGCCGGGCGCCCCCATCCGGCAGGACGCGCTGGCCGAGCAACTCGGCGTCAGCAGGGTCCCGCTGCGCGAGGCGCTGAAGATCCTCGAGGGCGAGGGTCAGGTGACCTACCGGCCCAGGCGCGGCTACGTGGTGGCCGAACTCGCCCTGGAGGACTTCCTCGAGGTCTACCGGCTGCGGCGGATCCTTGAGGAGGAGGCCGCCCGCCAGGCGCTCGACAAGATCACTGACGCGGACGTGACACGGCTGGAGGAAGCGCACGCCGACGTGGTCAACGCCGGGCAGGCCGGCGACATCACCGCGATGGCCGCCGCCAACCGGCGCTTCCACTTCACGCTGATCGACGCGGCCGGGATGCCGCGCCTGCGCCGCTTCCTGAGCATCCTGTGGGACGCCACGGACGTGTACCGCTCCCTGTACTACAGCGAGGAGACCAACCGGGACCGGGTCGACCACGAGCACCACGGCATCATCGAGGCGGTCCGCGCCCGCGACGCCGACGAACTGGTGCGCCGCCTCGACGAGCACCGCGCGGGCACGGTCTCTACCTTCCGCGATTTCACCGCGAAACGGGAGACGTGACACTCACCATCACCAACGCGCGGCCTTTCCACACTCCCGGGCTCAGGACGGTCACCGTCACCGGCGATCGGATCGCGGCCGTCGGGGACGCCGCTCCCGTTGGTCGCGAGGGTGTGCCCGGCATGAGAGTCGACCGTAGAGAGGCTGAATATCCCCCGGATACGCCCAAGTGTCGCCGCGATGTCCAGGACCTTACCGGAAATGATCAATCTCTGACCGGGCCGAAGAACCATGATTATTCTCGGCGCCGACCACTGTTCCTGGATTCCTCATCCCCGGGAATCTCTCGCCGCCCCGTTCGCGAGTCGGCTGACGGGGGAGTGGCCGGATGAGGCCAGACGATGGCACTGCTTTCGGCGATCTCCTTTCGTTACTGGAGGGGCGGAAGCGTCAGATGTGTCGCTGAGGGGACGAGTAAAAGGTTTGCGGGGCCTGGTTTTCGATCTCGGAGCTGCGGCTTCGCGCCAGGTCGGCAAGGGTGGCGCGGCCGCACCGGGGGATGGAAGAGGGGCAATTGGGTGGTCCGTAATGAAATCGGGTGTTAACTCCGTTTGTTTGCGGTCTGGCCTGACATGTTGTGGTCATTGTGAGTATTGAGGTGGCTTCCTAACCTCGTCGAGGTGGGCCCTCAGGGCCCGGCCGGGAGGCGAACAATGGCGTTCATGCGGGCCAAGACCACAGGCTTCACCGGGATCATCCCGACACGGGAAGCCCCGTGGAGAACAAGGTTCCTGCGGGGCGAGCGGGTCGCACAGATCAGCGAGACGGCGCTGGAGTGGGAGGGGCCGCTGACAGACATCCAGCCACTGAGACTGTTGCCCGAGCCGTACGCCAGCTGCAGCGAGGCCGCGCTCGACCTCCACGTGCCGCATACCACTACGCGGCACGTGTTCATCGCCGGGGACCGGTGCCTGGACTGGGATTGGCGCGAGGGACAGAAGTATGAAGGGCTGGTCACCGACCTGCCCAACTTCGGGCGCCACCTCCCAGCCGAATACCGCAGCGACGTGGACGTCGCGATGCAGGTGGCGGGCACCCCGTGGAAAACCCTCCTGATCAAGGGCGAGCGGTGCGCACTGATCGTCTGGGGTCAGGGCGTCGAGTACGAAGGGCCGTTGACCGCACGAGGTGAGGCGGGGTGGAAGATGCTGCCCGCGCAGATGCGCGGCGACTTCGACGACGCCCTGATGCTCTATGCCGGAGGCAACAACCGGACTGTGTTCATCAAGGGCGACCAGGCGATGGACTTCCACTGGATCAACGGCCCTACGAAGATCGGCACGTGGGCGGAGGTCCTGCCGGGGCTCGGCGCCTTACCCGCCGCCTACCAGACTCCCCGGCTGCCGGCTGCGGGGCGTTTCTCCGGCACAACCGACGATGTGCGGGTCGACCTGCGCGTCGATCTGGTAGGCGCGCTGCCGGTGGTGTCCGGTGACCTGTTCGACGTCGCCGACGGCGACTACCTCAACTCCTTCGTCCTGGAGGGCGGCCAGCCCGTCACGCTGCCCGCCACCATCACCGGAACCGCGAAGTTCGCCTTGCCCACCACTACGCCGAAGGTTTCGGTGGAGGTGGACCTGCTCGCTCCCGGCGGCACCGCCACCCTCACCTACAGCGCGGCCGACGGATCGGACGCCACCACCTTCACCTGCTCCTACGTCTCCCGGTTCCTGCGCACCATCGACTGGGAGGTCGACGCCGTGGTGGGCACCGAACTGGCCCCCCAGTACTTCACCGGCACCGATCCCCGCCCGCCCGGCCTGGCCGAGAAGCTGATCACCGTCCAGTCGGCCTACGCCGAGGTCGGGATCGAACTGCGCGCGGCCGGTACGGTCAACGAGATCGGCATCGACAAGGCAGATAAGGACCTGTTGTGGTCCGATGCCGAGCTCCATGCCGCGATGGTCAGCAACTTCAGCGGCCACCGAGACACCCGGCAGTGGAAGCTGTGGAGCTTCGTCGCCACCCGTCACGTCGAGGATAACCGGGGCATCCTGTTCGACTACCACGATGACTTCCAACGTCAAGGGATGGCCGTGTTCTACGACGAGCTGAAGGAGGACGGGCCGGAAACACGCAAGACGATGCGCACCTGGGTGCACGAGATCGGCCACGCCCTCAACCTGGAACACTCCTGGGAAAAGCACCTGGCCAAGCCCGCGCAGCCGCTCGGGCCGCGGAAGGGCCACGGCGACCTGTCGTGGATGAACTACGACTGGCAGTACTGGCCCGAGGGCGATGATACGGGCAGCATGGCCAAAGCGGACCGCATAAAGGCCTACTGGGATGCCTTCGCCTACCAGTTCACCGACAATGAACTGCGGCATCTGCGCCACGGCTTCTACAAGAACATCGTCATGGGCGGCGAAAAATGGGGGACCAACTCCGCCGACCGCTCGGCCGATCGTCCTGCCCGGACGCAGTACGACCTGCCCCCGGCCAGCCGATCCGGGTTGCGGCTGGAGCTGTACGGACGCGAGTCCTTCTCCTACGGCGAACCCGTCGTCACCGAGATCAAACTGGCCCTGGACGGCGCCACCGGCCAGACAGACGCCTTCCCCAGCATCAGCCCCCGCGGCGACAACCTGACCATCCTGGTCACCGACCCGGCCGGGGCCATCCGCCCATTCCGGCCGATCGCCCGCGCCTGCGGCAGCCTCGACCGCCGCGTCACCCTCGACGCCGGCGCCCCCGCCCTCTACGACAGCGCCTACCTCGGCTACGGCGCCGGCGGCCTCACCTTCCCCACCGCCGGCACCTACCGGTTGCGCGCCCTCTACAACGCCCCTGACGGCTCCACCGTCACCTCCCCCGAACACACCATCCAGGTCAGCGCGCCGCGCAACGAGCAGGACCGGCAGGCCGGCGACCTGCTGATCGGCTCCCAGCAGGGCACCCTGCTGGCCCTGCTCGGCTCCGACGCCCCGCAACTGGCCAAGGGCAACGCCGCCCTGGATGAGCTCATCACCTCCCACCCCGACCACCCGCTGGCCGTGTACGCACTGATGGTCAAGGGCACCAACGCCGGCCGCCACTTCCTCACCCTCGGCAAGGACGGCATCGCCGTGCGGCCCGCCGAGACCACCACCAGCATCGAACAACTCGGCACCGTCGTGGAGACCACCATCGACCCCGGCACCGACACCGGAGTCGACAACATCACCCTCAACACCACCATGCGCCGCCTGGCCAGAGCGCACGCCCGCGCCGGAGACCTCAAACAGGCCGACCTCGTCCTGGACCAGCTCGTGGACACCTTCCGCGACAAGCACGTCCCCGCGCCCGTCCTGGCCACCATCGCCGAACAAGCCGAAACCGCCCGTACCGAGCTCCACTCGCCCGCGACTCCTCCCGCCTGAGCGCCACCGGTAGATAAGTGAGCCCACTTTCTGCGATGGAACAGAGTCCGGCGTTGACCATGTTCAGGCTGACGGCGAGCTAGGGCTCGCTGACCAGTAGGAACCGCGTTAACACCGGATTCCGTTCCAAATCTCTCTGCCCAATGACTCCAGGAAGCGCAGCACCGCGTGCCGCAGCCCGGTGAACCTTCCCGGTCACAGCACCAGCGCCCGCGGGCGCGGCGGGCCGTTGTGCGCGGCTCATGAGATAATCAGTTCTACGTAGCCCTCTCGGCCTCGGGTGCAAGCAGCCCCGGGCGAGAGGGTTTTTTCGTGCCCGCGTTCGCGGTGCCGCATCTCCCGCTCAGCCGTTCAAGGAGTCCTCGATGAAGCTCGGCCTGACCTGCCCCCGTTTCACCTGGCCCGGTGGCGACGCCGCCATCGCCGGGCGGTTCGCGGCCGTCGCCCGCGGCGCCGACGAGGCGGGGCTGCACAGCCTGTGGGTGATGGACCATTTCTTCCAGATCCCCAACTTCGGCTCGGTGCAGGATCCGATGCTGGAGGCGTACGGCGCGCTGTCTTACGCCGCCGCCCTCACCAGCCGGGTCACGCTGGGCGCCCTCGTCACGGGCTGCTGCTACCGCGAGCCCGGCCTGCTGGTGAAGCAGGTCAGCACCCTGGACGCGCTCTCCAATGGCCGTGCCGTCCTCGGCATCGGCGCGGGCTGGTACGAGCGGGAGGCCCGCGGCCTCGGCCTCCGCTTCCCCTCCCTGGCCGAACGCTTCGAGCGACTGGAGGAGACGCTCCAGATCGCCAGGCAGATGTGGAGCGAGGACGACAAGCCGTACGAGGGCCGCCACTACAGGCTGGAGCGCACGCTCAACGCGCCGCAGGCACGCCCGCCGATCCTGGTCGGCGGCAGCGGGGAGCAGAAGACCCTCCGCCTCGTCGCCGAGTACGCCGACGCCTGCAACCTCCTGCACGGCGCGGACGTACGGCACAAGCTCGGCGTGCTGCGCACCCACTGCGAACGACTGGGGCGGCCCTACGAGGAGATCGAGAAGACTCTGCACCTGCGCATCCCCGACGGCCAGAGCGTTGAGGAGAGCGTCCAGCGCTGCGGCGACCTGGCCGCCTTGGGCATCGACCACGTCATCGTCGCCGTCCCCGACGCCGCCGCCGACTCCTCGCTCACCCACCTGGCCGCACTCGCCGCACAGATCTCCGTCATCACCCCGGCCGGGCGCTGAGGTCCGGCGGGATCGTGCCGGAGCCGAGCCGGTCGCGTAGAGCTTCGAGGTCGGCATTTAGGTAAGAATAGGGTTCCATATGCCTCGTACCTCTGCGGCCACGTCTTGCGCCGACCGGCCGTCGGTGTCGATGCGCAGGTCACCGGTCGCGGCGCGTTCGAGTGCCTCGGCGTCGCGTGCCGCCCGTTCGGCGATGCGGCGCAGGGGTTCGGGGCCCAGACCCCTCAGCTCATCACCCGGCATCGCCGGGCCCTCCCCCCGGCCGCGCCGCGCGACGCGATCGGCCAGCGTGGCGGGCCCGGCGTGCAGACGGCACACCGTCACCGACGATCCGGGAAGCAGTTCGGCGTAGCCGCGGACGGTGTCGTCGGGGTCGGCGTCCCCGGAGACGATCAGGCACCGGGCGCCGGCCGCGCGATATCCCGCCCAGACGGCCGCGAGGTTGCGCGCCTTGAGGCGGTGGCGGCCCGGATCGTCGTCCGCGGCGGGACGCAGCGCGCCGATCTGCTTCACATCGACGTAGGCGGCTCGCACTCCAGCCCGGAAGACCTGCGAGAAGACCTCGTAGCCGACCGTCGACTTCCCGACCGCGGTGGCACCGGAAAACCACAGCACCGGGATCGGGGCGGCGTCGCCGCGCGACGCCGGCGGGTGGGGAGTGAAACCGCCGGGAGTCGCGGCCGAGGCGGCGCGCGGCCATCCACCGGCCCGCTCGCGGACCAGCCGGGCCGTCTCGGACACGGCCAGCCCGTCGGTGTCCACACAGAGCTCGGCGAAGGCGCCGCGGTCCAGCGACTCCGCCTCGGCGACGGCCTCGTCCGCCAGATCGGGGCGCCACCCCCGAGCGAGAAACCGCTCCTTGAGCTCGGCGGTGCCGACGCGCAGCCGACACAGTGTCAGCGCGGCGTCCGGGAGAAGCTCCGTGTACTCGCGAACCTCCTCGGGGGTGTCGACGAAGCCCGACAGGACCACGCACTGAGCCCCCTCCCGGCGAAGGTTGGGCCACATCGCGGCGAGATTCCGCGCCCGGACCCGATGAGGGCCGCCCTCCGGGACGGGATGGCACAGGCCGATCTGGTCGCCGTCGAGAAACACCGTCCTGACGCCGCTCCGGCTCAGCTGCGCGAACACCTCCCAGCCGACCGAGGATTTCCCGACACCGGACGGCCCGTACAGCCAGAGCAGGGGCAGCGGATCGTTGTTCATTCGCGTGACGGTAGCTGGCCGGAGCTCACGTCCACCACGGAGTAAAACCCCCAAGACGCTCAGGCTCGGCCGGGAGGGTCTGGGGGGCCGAGTTCGCGGGCCAGGTTGGGATGGCTGACAGGACGTGGTCGTGGAAGGCGCGGACGGCCGGGGTGAGGCGTCCGGTGGCGGGTCTGACCAGGCCGATCGTTCTGAACAGGGCGGGCTCCAGGCGGATCTCGGCCACCCCGGGCGGAGGCGCGGGCTCGAACCTGGGCAGCAGTGCCACCCCGAGCCCGGCGCCGACCAGCCCGCGAACCGTGTCCGACTCCTGGCCCTCGAAGGCGATTCTCGGCTGGAAGCCCGCCGCCGCGCACAGCTCGTCGGTGATCTGGCGCAGGCCGTACCCCTGTTCCAGGGTGACGAAGGGCTCGTCGGCCAGTTCGGCCACCCGTACCCGGCGGCGGTGGGCCAGGCGGTGGGTGCCCGGTACGGTCAGTACGAGTTCCTGGTCGGCCAGTGGCACGCCGCTGAACTCGGGGTCGTCGGACGGCAGCGGCGCGACCATGACCAGGTCGATCTCGCCGTGGCGCAGCCGCCGCAGCATCTCCTGCCGGGAGCCCTGTACCAGGCTGAGCCGTACCCCGGGGTGGTGCTCGCGGAAGCCGCGGACCAGGGCGGGCACGAGTGAGCGGCCGAGCAGGTGCAGGAAGCCGAGCACGACGCGGCCGGTGGCCGGGTCGGCCTCCTCCCGCACCTCCCTGGCCCCGGCCTCGACGACGGCGAGCGCGCGGGCGGCGGCGTCGGCCAGCGTCCGCCCGGCCCTGGTCAGCCGGACGCCGCGACCGGCGGGCACGGTCAGCGGCGCGCCGACGGCCGCCGACAGCGCGGCCAGCCGTCTGCTGGCCGTGGGCTGCGGGATCCCGAGCAGCTCGGCCGCCCGGGTGACGTGCTCGGTCTCCCTGATCGCGACCAGCAGGGCGAGGTTGGGCGCGAGCCCCCATTCATCCACCACAGTATGAATTCTCGCATATTTCGACATTGGACGTATTTATTAGCTTGGCTTAGTTTCGTGGATGTGGTTACCGATGTTCTTGCCCGTCCGATTCCCTCCACCGGCCGGGGCCGGGTGACGGTCGCCGTGGCGGCGGCGGGGTTGTCCTCCTTCGCCCTGCTCTACGCGCCGCAGGCGGTGCTGCCGCAGCTCGCCGCCGAGTTCGGGCTCGATCCAGGTGGCGCCTCGCTGGCGGTCGGCGTGGCCACGGGAGCGCTCGCGGTCGCGGTGCTGCCGCTGGCCGCGCTGTCGGAGATCGTGGGCAGGCGGCAGATGATCCTGGTCTCGGTGATCGCCTCCGTCCTACTCGGGCTGCTGCTGCCGCTGGCGCCGTCCTTCGATGCGCTGCTGGTCATGCGGGCACTGCAGGGCGTGGCCATCGCGGGCTTCCCGGGCGTCGCCTCCGCCTACCTCATGGAACGGCTGGGCGCGAAGGGCGTCGCCGCCGCGGTCGGCGCGATGGTGGCGGGCAACTCGGTCGGCGGCATGGCGGGCCGGCTGGGCGCCGGGTTCGTCGCCGAGCCGCTCGGCTGGCACGGCGCGCTGCTGCTGGTCGCGGCGGTCTCCCTGGTGTGCGCGCTGGTGACAGTCTGCACGCTGCCGCCCGCCGGGCCGCGCTCCCGGGCGGGCTCGGCCGATCTGCTCGCCGGCCTGCGCGCCGCGCTGAGCCGCCCCAGCCTGCTCGCCCTGTACGGCGTGGCCGCCGCGGGCGCCGGCGCGTTCGTCGCCCTCTACAACGCCGCGGGCTTCCGGCTGATCAGGGACCCGTTCGGCCTGGCCCCCGCCATCGCCTCCCTGCTCTTCCTCGCCTACGCCATGGGCACGCTCTCCTCGGCGGTCGCCGGACGGCTGGCGGGCAGGTTCGGCCAGGGCCGGGTCCTGACGGCCGCGATGCTCGTCACCGTCCTCGGCACCCTGCTCACCCTGCCCGACTCGCTCCCCGTGGCGGTGGTCGGCTTCCTGCTGCTGACCGGCGGCTTCTTCGCCGCGCACGCGGTCGCCAACGGCTGGTCGGCGGCCCGCGCGCCGGAGGGGGCCCGCGGCCAGGTGTCCGGCATGTACACGCTCTTCTACTATCTGGGCAGCAGCGTCGGCGGCACGGTGGGCAGCGTCGTGTACGCGGTCGCGGGCTGGGCCTGGCTGGTCGCCCTGACCTCCGCCTGGCTCCTGCTGGCCACCTCGGCCATCCGCCTGGCCGCCCGCCCTGAGATCACCAAAGCCTGAAATATCAACTCTTGCCCGGTTTGTCGTGGTGGCTTTGAATGATCTCCAGATGGCTTGAATCAGGAGGAGCCGATGCATGGCTTACGGACGCCCGCAGTTGTCCTCACGCTGATCCTCACCACGGTCCTGGCCTCGGCGCCCTCCGCGCCCGCGGTCGCGGGGCCGCCTGAACCCGAGACGGCATCCCTCGTCACGATCTCCGTCCCCGACCGCGCCGCCATGGAACGGCTCGTCGCCTCGGGCGCGGACCTCACCGAACGGGTACGGCCCCAGCCGGACGGCAGCGTCCAGGTCGACGCGGTCCTCACCCCGAGCCAGCTCGCCGCCCTGCAGCCCCTCGGCATCGGCCTGGCCCCGTCCTCACCGGCCCAGGAGCGCCGCACCCCCGGCGCGGCCGCCCAGGACCAGATCGTCATCGAACGCGCGGTCTGGTTCAAGAACCGCGACGGCTACTTCCTCTCCGTCGAGGCGACCAGCAGCGCGGGCCCCGGCGCGGCGCTCACCGTCACCTGGCGCGACAGGAACGGCACCACCGGGGAGACGCCGATGGTGCCCTACACCGACGCCGGCGCCTACCTCGGCCACCAGCTCGCCACGCCGGTGCCGCTGGACGCCAAGCCGCCGCGCGGCGTCACCGTCACCTCGGCGGGCGGCGGCAAGGCGGAGGCCCGGCTCAAGGAGTGGCCGGACGGCGAGCGGCCCGACCGCAACGGCCACCGCTACCAGAAGGACTTCGTCAGCCAGTACATGACCCCGGCCCAGCTCAACGAGCGGGTCAAGTCGCTGCACCAGCGCTTCCCGAAGCTCACCGACATCATCACCCTGCCGAACAGGACCAACGGCTACCGGCGGCACGCGCAGGCGCAGTTCGGCGCGGTCGTGGTGACGTCCACCGCCTACGGCTCCGAGGGCGGCAACGACCTGGCCGTCGAGCTGGTCGACCCCGGTGCCCCCGGCCGGGCGCTCCGGGTGACGGTGAACGGCAAGCTGATCACCGTCAGCCTGGCAACCGACGGCTCTGGCGCGCTCACCAGCACCGGCGCCCAGGTGATCGCCGCGATCAACGCGGGGGCCGGGTCGCTGGTCAAGGCCACCGGCTACCGCGCCGACCCGGGCACGGGCGTCGTCGCGGCAGCGCCGCTCACCCAGCTCAGCGACTTCCTGAAGGCGCCCGCCGACGTCTCCCGCGCACCCCAGCAGGTGCTGGCGCTGCGGGTCGGCACCCGGCGCGACGGCTCGCGCACCGGCGTGCTCGCCTACGCCCAGGAGCACGCGCGCGAGTGGGTGACCCCGCTGGTCACCATCGAGGCGGCCGAGCGGCTGCTGCGCAACTACCAGCGCGACCCCGCCACTCGCAGGCTGCTGGAGCGGACCGACATCTTCATCGTGCCGACGGTGAACCCGGACGGCGCCAACTACAGCTTCTACGACTACAACCTGCAGCGGAAGAACATGACCAACCACTGCCCCGCGCAGCAGGCCGACCCGGCGCTGCGCAACACCTGGGGCGTGGACCTCAACCGCAACTACGCCGCCGGATCGCTGTTCGACGGCTACTTCGGCGCCTCGGCCAACTGCCAGAGCGGCAGCTTCGCCGGTCCGGCCGAGCACTCCGAGCCGGAGAGCCGCAACGTCATCTGGCTGGCCCAGCGCTACCGCAACATCAAGTTCGCGATGAACGTGCACAGCTACGGCGGCTACTTCATGTGGCCGCCCGGCGCCTACAAGCTCGACGGCCGCGTCACCCTGCCCAGGCCGACCGCCTCCCAGGAGGCGTACTTCCTGCGCTCGGCCCGCACCATCGAGGAGGCCATCGCCGCCGAGCGCGGCACCGTCACCTGGCCGCAGCAGACCGGGCCGGTGACCGACGTGCTCTACTCGGCGGCCGGGAACTCCGCCGACGAGCTCTGGTACGACTTCGGGATCTTCGGCTGGGACTTCGAGGTCGGCAGCGACGTGTGGAACCCGACGACCCGCCGATGGGAGGGCGTGGGATTCCAGCCCCCGTTCAGCGAGGGGCACGAAGAGGCGATGGAGTTCGCCTCGGGCCTGATCTCGCTGATCGGGGTCGCCGCCGACTACCGCGACCGCTGACCCGCGGCCCGTCCCCGTCAGCTCCTGACGGGGGCGGGCTTGCCAGCGAGTCGACGAACGGGGCCACCGCCACCGCCCGCGCCCTGATACGTCGATAAGGTCGGATTTCTATGGACAACGCAGAGCTTCTTACGCGGGTGCGCGAGCTGCGCGCCCAGGGCCGGTCGCCCAAGGAGATCGCCCGCGCCCTCGGCGTCTCGCCCTCCACGGTGGCGCCGCTGGTACGCGCCATCGCGGCGGAAGGCGACGGCGGCGGCCGGGCCGGAGAGGTCTTCGGCTGCTGGGTCAACACCGGGTGGAGCGTCGGCCTGGGCGTGGATGCCACGCGCGGCTGGACCGACGAGGCGCCCGGCGCGCAGGACACCGCCGGGATGGTCAGCGTGCTGGTCGCCCGGCGGCACGGCTGGGACAAGGTGTCGATCTGCGGCTACCTCGTCGACGTGTACTGCCTCGGCGTGAAGAACGTGCTCGGCCCCGACGTCATGGACGAGGTCAGCCTGCGCAAGACCCGCGAGTTCTTCTTCTCCGACTACGCGGGCTGGCAGGAGGTGCCCCTCGAACTGGCCAGACACCTCGTGTTCGGCGGCGTCGAGTACGCCAGGGGCCTCGGTTTCGAGCCGCACGAGGACTTCCCGCAGGTGTCCGGGCATCTGGGCGACCAGCCCGCCCCGCCGATCACCTTCGGCCGAGAGGGCAGGCCGTTCTACATGGCGGGCCCCCGGGACGACGCCCGCAAGGTCATCCGTACCCTGGAACGCGCGGTGGGCTCGGACGGCTTCGACGCCTTCGTCGGCGCCCGCCCCACGATCTGACCTCCGGCCCGGCTCGGACGCCGCTTCCCGGGCTCACCTCACGCCGGCGCGTGGGTGGGCCCGCGGTATCCGTCAGAACAGGGCGGATTGGGTCATCGACTCGGGCGACACGAAATCGCCGGTGGTGATCCGCAGCCCCTTCAACCCGCCGAGATCGATCACGAACCGCGTCGCATCGTCCGACGGCTGGGTACGCGCCAGAACCGCGGGTCCGGCGCACGCGTCGACGTGGAACCCGTGCTCTCCGGCCTGCAGGTCGTGCGGGTACCTGGCCCACCCGCCGGCGGGCGGTGAGTCCAGGAACATGTCCACCCCGGCCGGAGGCGTCCAGGGCTCGGCCTTCGGCGTCAAACCGGCGGTGTGGTCCCAACCGGCCAGCAGTTCGGAGACCTGCCCGACCGTCCGCGCGTGCTGGGCGGCGATGTCACGACGGGGGGCCGGTGCGGCCAGCGCGGCCACCTTGGCGTTTCGCCGCTTGGTCTGGGGCACGTTCAGGGCGCGGGTGATCGCGTCTTCCACGTTCCGCGCGACCTTGCCGTCCGAGGTCCTCGCCACGTAGGAGGCCATGGCGGCCCCCTGCTCGTCGACCCGTGACCTCTTTCTGAGCTCGGCCGCCGTCCCCACTTTGCTGGTGGCGTCGGCGAACGTGGCGATGTACAGCCAGTGCGGCTGGGCCATGTACCGGACGAGCGCGGACGAGGTGGAGCCGCCGATGTGGAAATGATGGGCCTGCCGGAATTCGTCGCGCGTCGCGCACTGCGCGCACTGGCCTCCCGACGCGGCCGGCTGGTGGGCCGGACACGGCACGAGTTCGGTGCCGATCTCGTCGACGAAGCCATATCTGCCCGTGCAATAGCGCTCGGGCGCGGTGACCCGAATACCCAGTCGCCGATTTCTTAACGGGACTTTCACGGTGGCCACCGTATTGATGTCGACGAGCTCGATCGCCGGGTTCTCCCGTTTCCAGGAAACCCCCAGGCACAGGTATTCCGAATTCCTTGATTCCATCGATGATCCGCCTTACTCATCGGGAGCCGCCAGGAATTGTGCATCGTACGCCATCAATGGAGAGGCAGGTGCGGGATCGGAGGCCGTCGACGAGGTCCCCGGCCCATGCGTCGAGCCGCTCCCGGGAGTCGGTCCCGCTGATCACGGACACCTGCCGCGTACGGGCCCAGCCCAGATACTCCCGCCGGACCTGTTCGAGGTAGCCCGCCCCGTTGGTCTCGAAGCGGTTGGCGTCGGCCTGGGTCGCCAGGCGGCGGGCGGCGACCGCTCCCGGCACGTCGACCAGGAGGGTGCGATCGATGGGCAGCGCCGCGGCGAGCACCGTCTCCAGTGCGTGCAGCAGGACGGAGCTGGTGCCGGCGACCGTACCGTAGGCGACGACGCCGCCCGCCCACCGCTCCAGGATGGTCAGATCGGCCTCGGGCCCTCGGAGAAGAGCGGCCGCGTGCAGGCGCGCGCTGGCGAAGGCGAGGGCTTCGGCGTCCGCGTCCAGGTCGGCGGTGCTCATGATGGCGGTGCGGACCCGGCGGCCGAACTCCGTGCGCTGCACCGGTTCGGCCATCGCGGCGGCCCGGCCCTCGGCCGCGCGCCAGCGGTCGGCGATGGCGGCGGCCAGCGTCGTCTTGCCGGCCCCGTTGATGCCTTCCAAACAGATGATCATTTGCCTGTCTCCTGAGGAAGGTGGGCGTGGTCTCCCAGGGATTCCGGCTCTTCGGAGAGGTCCTACAGCCCGGCCTCGATCATGCCGCGCAGGCGCTCGGTCTGCGGATAGACGAGCCAGTCGTGCTCTCCCTCGTCGGCCTTGAGCCAGCTGACGAGCGCCTTGCGGAAGAAGGCGGAGGGCGCGTTGTGAGCCGGAGCGATCATGGAGCCCGCCGAGCTCTGGATGGCGAGATAGGAACGGCCCGACTTCCCGACGATCTCCGCGGCGGACTCGATCCAGTCGTCACAGGGAGCCAGTCGGACGGCCGCCGACACGTCCTCGATGAACTCGCGCACGGGCTTCTCCGTGGCCACGAGATGCACATGCGCGTGGTCGTGGCACGAACCGCCCTTGTCCCGGAAGCTGAAGCTGCCGTGCTCGAACAGCACGATCTCGTGCCCTGTCCGCTCCGCGATCCGCTTGGCGACGTCGTCGCAGAGCGTGCGGAGCTCTGCGCGCTCCTCTTCGCCGAGCCAGCCGGTGGACAGCACATGGCGGCGGGGCACGATCAGCACATACCAGTCCGTCAGCGCGCCGACGCAGGGCACGACGACGAAGTTCGCGCTCTGGTGGAGCAGATAGTCGTCAGGGCTGGTCGCGACGCCGAGATCGTAGAAACTGTTGGCGGCACCCGAGATCTCATTGCAGAACGTGCAGATCTCTTCGTACGTGGGCGATGCGACTTCTGCCGGATTGGTCATCCGAAGCTCCCTCCGTCTCAGACGCGAGATCAGGCGTGATCGCCGGCTTCTGTGAACCGGCTGTCCAGGCGGGCGTGCACCAGCTGCGCGATCTCGTCGGCCACCTCGGCGGCGCTCCTGTCGAGTGGGGCGACGACCGTCCAGTCGAAGTGGTCGGCCATGTGCAGCAGGGAGTCCCGGACGACGCTCTGGAAGCCCACGAAGTCGAGGCGTCCGTCGTGCAGGGTGCCGCGCTCCAGGTGGGAGAACTCCTTCCGGGTCACGGCCGTGGCGGGCGGGACGTCGAGTACGAACACCATGTCCGGCTGCGGCAGGAGATGGAGCGTCTGGAGGGCGTCGTCCAGCTTGAACTTGCCGTTGCCGGTGATCCTGGCCACGAACTTGTTGATCCAGTTGTCGAACACGGCGATCTCACCCGGGCCGAGGTCCTCGGACAGGGCGTGGTGCGCGCCGGCGAAGAAGGCGGCGTTGAGGTAGATCCAGTGCAGGGTGCCCAGCGAGTCGAGCCGATCGTCGTGCGGAACCCGCCACAGGCGATCGGCGACCGCCTGAAGCTGCTCCTGGGCGAATGGAGACTTGGCGGTGAAAGTGCGTTTGGTGGCCTCGGTCACCGTATAACCGAGGTCGGACAGTCTTGCGGCAACCAGCGGAGCGGTGGTGGTCTTTCCCGCACCGTCGATGCCTTCAAAGGCGATGAGCATGCTGCTCCTTGTAGAGGTGGAAACGCAGGTCAGCGATCGCGGCGGCGCCCGCGTAATTGCATGTCGAAATGGACGGGCGGGCTCCCCGGCAGCGTCTCCGCCACCAGTTCGTCCAGCCATTCCCCGGTGTCCTTTCCGGCGGAAAGCTCGTAGCTCGTGGGCAACGAGGTGAATTCGTCGGAGAACTCGGGGAGTCGCGTGCGGGTCAGGCCGACGAGCAGGCTGAAGGTCGCGTCGCGATAGCGGGTCACGAGTTCGGCCGCCGCCACGGCGTCGGCCGGCTTGCCCGACGCCCGCGCCGTCATGCGCGCCTCGTAGACCGGGGTGAACATGCCCTCCGTCCACACCCGGCACCAGCCGGCGATGTCCTCGATCCGGCCGTCGCGATATCTGACGCCGTGGCGGGCGAAGCTGGAGTCGTAGGCGCCGTCGAGCAGGTCGGGGTGGAGGCGGCGCAGGTGGTCGGCGTAGCGGCTGTGCGCGAGCACCTCCAGCTCGGTCGCCATGTAGGAGACGTACCGGTAGAGGGGAATCCCGGACGAGGGCAGGTCGCCGCCGTCGAGATAGCGGGTGACCTGCTGCACCTGGTCGTCGAGAGTGCCCTGGCCGCGTACGGCGATGACGTCCCGGCGGGCGAGGAACCGGAGGTTCTCCGCCAGTTCCAGCGGGGTCACCAGCGGGTCGAACGTGATGAACCCGAACTCCATCGGGGTTCCCAGCGCGCTGCCGATCCGCAGCGCGTCCACGGTCTGCTTGACCGTCTGGCCCTTGCCGTACCGGCGGAGCTGGCTCGGGCTTCCGGACTCCACCCCGACGAAGATCCGCCGCATGGAGGGGGCCTCGGTGGCGAGCAGGCGGGCTCGCTCGATGTTCCACGCACGGGATTTCCGCCGGTCGAACAGCTGCTCCAGGCGCGTGTAGATCTCGTAGGAGATCTCGAGGCGGCGACAGGCCGCCAGCACCGTGGCGGCCGGCAGTTCCGCCATGGGCGGGTCGACCAGGCCCTCGCTGCCGAAGAACTCCTCGTCCACCAGTGAGACCACGGCCCCGGAGGCCGCGACCCGTTCGAGGATCGCCACCGCGGTGGAGTGGTGCCCGCGTTCCCAGCCGTCGCCCCGGTGGTCCCGAGGGCAGAACGTGCAGGCGCCGTACTGGCAGCCGAACGAGGTCTCCAGGGCGATCTGCCCGCCGCGCTCGGCGACCGTCAGCACCAGGGAGTCGTCCGGATAGACGAGTTCCGGCAGCTCGATCCGGCGGAGCAGCGCCGGGGCCGGGGCCGGTTTGAGCGGCCGGATCAGGCCGTCGATCGCGTCCCAGGACTCGGGGTGGCGATACTCGCGGCACAGCGTCTCCAGGGGGCGTTCACCCAGGCTGGTCGCCACGAACACGGCGTCGTCCCGGGTGGCGTCGAACAGCTCCGCGGCCCGGTCGGGCGAGAAGGCGGCAAGGATGTTGCCGAGTACGACGAGGGACGGCTGATGCTTGTTGACGACGACGGCCAGTTCTTCGAGCATCTGCCACTGACCGAAGTTGACCGACACTCCGACGATGTCGAAGTGCTCGCCGCCGAGCCGGTCCGCGACCGCCTGGAGTGGGGCGTCGACGAAGTTGTAGTCGATGACGGTGACGTGCGCGGAGTGGGTGAAACGCAGCCACTGGCTGAGCCTCGCCACCCCCAGCGGGAGCCGCGCTCCTCTGTACCGCTCGGCGTCACCCAACCCGATCAGCAGGACCTTCGGGACGTCGAGCCGCCGCGCCAGCGGTTCGCTCAGCGCCACGTTCGCGACGTACCCGCGCGGATCCTCGGTCTCACGACGGAAGCCCGCGAGGCCGTAGCCCCCGCCGAGCAGCTCCCTGACCAGCGGGGGGAGCGGCAACCCGGCCGGGTCGACACCCGCCAGGCGCATGGTCGAGCCCTCGACCCAGGAGACGTACGGCCGCAGGCCGTCGCCGCCGAGATAGAGCCGCGCGTCCGGCAGCACCTTGGCCAGCGCGGCCTCGGTGTCCGGCCAGGGAGCCATTCGTGCTGCCAGATCCGCCAGTATGTCCTGGACCGGAGCGGTGGTGAGCATGGTTCCCTCGCCTTCAGTTGAAGTCGGGCGGACTGCCGCGGAACATGCCCAGGGAAGCCTCGTAGTCGAGAGCGTTGCGTCCGCAGCCCTTCCAGTACGGCTGGATCGGGTAGAGGTCGTGCAGTTCCTGCAGGCCGGAGGCGACCTCGGCGAGATGGCGGTAGCTCGGCCGGATCGTCAGCCCGAGCGCCGAGTGGCGGTCGCTGTGGTAGGAGTTGATGATCGGCGATATGCCGTCGGCGGCGAGCTTCCTAGCCCCGTCGAGGGTCGAGTTCGCCGGCTCCAGTCCGGCGATCAGGATGGAGTGCGCCCGGTAGGGGCCGACCGCGTCACGGAGCCGGCCGAGGGCGGCGAGGATGTTCGCCTGCCCGTAGTCGGCGGTCTTCCCCGGGGCGATCGTGGTGAATCGGTCGGGATCCCAGACCTCGAGGTTGAATCCGGCGTGCACGTTCGGCACCTCGGACAGCCGGTCGATGAGATCCAGGTCGTGCGGTGGCATGGCGATGAGATGCACCGAGATCTCGTCGACGAGCCCGGCGTCCGCCAGCGCCTGCGTGGCGGCGTCCACCAGGGCGAGCTGGTGGACGAAGCCCCGGTCGAGGTTGCGCTCGTTGCCGCCGACGATCATCACCTGGTTCAGCGACAGCGAGTCGGTGGCGACGACGGCCGCCACGGCGGAGCGCACCTCGTCGGGCGTGACCCGTCCGGCGTACTCGTCGTTCTCGCGGGCGGTGCCGTCCAGGGAGCAGAACCGGCACTGGGTTCCGTCGGCGAAGAAGTAGCAGGCGCGGGGCGAGAAGAACGACAGTGCGCTTCCGCCGTACAGGTTGGAGACTCGGGCGAGGTCGGTGTCGCCGCGGATGGAGGCCAGGTCGTTCACCAGCTCGATGGGCAGGCCGTCGGGCCGCGCCTCGGAGACGATGGCCGGGCCGCCCGCCTCGGACCAGGTGAGCTGCCAGGACGACGAGCCGTAGTTGTTGACCGCCACGACGACCGGCCTGCCGCCCGTCAACCGGATCTCCTGCGGCAGTGCCGCCGAGGTGCCGCTCTCGTCCCAGTTCGGGCTGTTGTAGAAGTTGCGGCGGCGAACGTAGCCCTCGGTGCCGGCGAACCAGTCGCCGAATTCGGGGCTCGCGGTAATACCTTGGGATAAGAGGGCGAGCTTGATCCATGCTGTGTCGTCCATCACGTAACCCTTCGGCGAGTGATTGCTGGCGGAGTCTCCTGGGTGCGGGGCCGGAGCCGCTGGTGGCTCGTCACTGCCGAGGGAGGAAACCGCTGCGCGTAGGGTTTCGTGCCCGGGACGTCGTTCGGGCGTGCTCGTACGGAATTTCGGAAGTGATCCCCGTGCATGTGATCCCCGTAGTAGTGATACTCAACGCGTGATTACTGTCCCCTGAATCCGAGCGTTGTGAGTACCTGCGTAATCATGCCTCTGCTGATACGGCCCCCTGGGCGTATCGCAAGGTCTATTTGCAGCGAAGTCCATCCCCTCTCGCCGTGTCGGTCAACATATCCATCGATCTCGTGATCGTTCCGTTATATAATTTCGATATCCCCCATCCCGCCGGGGAGCCGGCTCGGCAAAGAAGTGCATCTGTCCGTGGAGAGTGCCCTCGATCTTGGCATATCCGCTGGTCACGGGCTTGATCCTGAAGAAATGGGTGGACGGGTTCGCTGCGGCCTCGTTTGCGGAAAACGACGTCTCCGGGACGTAAGAGTCTTCTTTTGGGGCTGGACATGAGCGGCCGGGCGTGACAAAAATGCGTGATCAGGCCGGGATGTCAGTCGTCACGGAGCGTGCGGCCGGCCATCCGTCATCGTGCGGCGTCGGAGTAATTGATCCCCGGACCTTACGGCGATTCTTCTTCTCCCGGTTGGAGATCAGATGAATGCATCTCATGATGAGGAATTGACAGCTCTCGGCCATATCGCGCCGGGCGAGCGACTTTCGGCCGCGCTCACCGCGGCCCGGTCGAATTCCGCGCAGGCAGTGGAATTCCTCCGGCGGCATCGCGTCGTGGGGCTCGGCGCCTCCAGGCTGCTCGACCCGCCGGGCGCGAGTGCCGAGGGCGAGGTCGGGGACATGGTCACCCGCCGGCGAACGCTGTCCGCACTCCTGGCGGACGCGTGGCGGGAACTGGAGCTGACGGTCGCCGAAACCGGGGTGGCCGCGGCGGGAATCAAGGGATACTCCACGGTCGGCCTGTACGCCCGGCCAGAACACCGGGACATAGGCGACATCGACCTTCTGGTGGACGACGTCGACGACGCCTGGAATCTGGCCGGACGACTTCGCGAACAGGGCTACGACTGGTGCGAGTACGAACTGCCCTGGTTGAAGAGAGACGGCCGTTCCGGGCAGATCTACGGACAGGTGCAGGTGTGGAAACACGTCGGCGAGATACCTGTGCGCGTCGACGTCCACTTCGGGGGGTACTCGATCCGGCACTGCCGGCTCGCCCCGCACCGGCTCGACCAGAAGGGGTTGCACACGCTCGACGCGATGAGCAACCTGCCCTTCCTGCTGGGGAACGCCGCCGGCGACTTCCTCATCAAGCTCAAAGACGTCAACGACATCGTGCTGATGCTGGAAGCCGATCCGAAACTGGACTGGCGTCAGTCGATGGACGAGATCCGCGCGCACGGTCTGGCCGCCTTCTGGAACGCGCTTCTGGACGAGGTGACCCGGACCTCGCAACTGTCCGCGCGCGCCCAGGCGATCGCCGAGGAGTTACGAGTCGACGGGGTCAAGCCGGAGCGGGTGCCGTTCGGGCGGCCGGAATGGCGGGCTCGCTGCCGGGCCACGGTCGCCGACTCCTACCGGGCGGGGCGGCGGGAGCGAGGGTTCGCGGCGGGGTTGTCGCTGGCCTGGAGTGCGTATCGCTACTACCGGCGGCCTTTGAAGCTCGCCGTACAGGCGCGGTGTGCGCACGGCCGGAAGGATCTGAGCCTGGTCGACCGGATGCGCAACGATGTGTGCGTCCGTCTCGTACCCACCCGGCTCATTCGTGAGCGCTCGGCCGGATCGCCTCAGGACACGCCCCCCGCCGCAGCCCAGCACGCCGTTCCCGGAACGGACGCCCTTCGGGTGGAGACGGCGGACGGGCACGCCTTCGTCCGCGCCGCCGGAGAGGCGTTCGTGCCGACCGTCTACTACAACCTCTGCGAGGCCCAAGGCGGTTACCGCTAGATCGCACCACACCTCATTCCCTCCCCGCGCCGGAAGGCGAGATTGGCGTTGAGATGACGAGCATCTTCGCTACGGTCGGCCCCTCTCTGAGGACACCCGAGGCCGTGCGCGCGGCCGTCTCCCGGGGCGCTCGCGGTTTCCGGTTCCCCGCCTCGAAACACGATCCGGCCACGCTCGACACGCTGGCCCGCGAGGTGGCCGCCGTCGCGGCGGAGCTGGCCGTCGAGGTCGATCTCTTTCTCGACCTTCCCGGCCGCAAGGTGCGGTTGATCAGCGACGAGGAAGTCGCGCTGAGCGAGGTCGCGGGCCTGAACATCCGCTACGAGGCGGCGGGCGCGCCCGAGGGGGGCGACCCGTCGATTCCCGGCGTGCGGCTGGTCGGAGCCGCTCATATGGCGCCCATCGCGGTAGGGGACGTGCTGCTACTGGGCGACGGCGAGGACGCGCTCCGCGTGGCGGAGGCCCACCCCGGGCACTGCTTCGCGGTGCCCTTGACAGGTGGCCGGTTGGGATTTCGCCGGGGAATGGCCGTGCAGGGGAAGCCGCACGCACTGGCCGGACTGACCGAACGGGATATGTCGACTCTCTCCACGCTGTCGACCACATCCTTCACCGGGGTGTTCGTGTCGTACGTGGAAAGCGCCTCCGAGGTGCGGAAGGTCCAGGAGATTCTGGCCGATTCCCACAGGGAACCTCCCGTTGTCGTGGCGAAGGTGGAGACCTCCGCAGGGGTGGCCGACATCGAGGAGATCGCCGGCCAGGCGGACGGCGTCCTGCTGGGGCGCGGCGATCTGCTGATGGACGTGGGAGTGCTGGACTTCCACGCCGCCTCCCAGCGGGTCGTCGACCACATGGCGAAGTCCGGCAAACCGCTGATCGTCGGCACTCAACTGCTGACCAGCCTTTCCGATTCCTGGCTTCCTCATCGCTCCGAGATCTCCTGCCTGTGCGATCTCATCGCCAAGGGCGTGACCGGACTGCTGTTGTCCGACGAGACCACGGTCGGGCGCGATCCCGGCCGCACCGTACAGGTGCTGGCGGAACTCATCTCCACTTACGGAACCGTGGGCGGCGCCCTGTTCCGGTGAGATTCGACGGCTCGGCACAACCATGGAACGAGGCGGGGATGTCCATCATCGACCTGACCGGCACGCATGCGGCGATACCCCAGGGCGCGGCAGAACTCTTACGCGTCTGCTGGCACGAGGCTGTGGATCAGGTCGATCCGAGCGCCCCGGCTCCGCCCCTGGGTCTTCCGGCCCTCCGGCGCGCTCTGGGCGAATTGGTGGCGGACAGTCCGGAGAACATCGTGGTGACCGGTGGTGTGCGCGCCGCGGTAGCGGTCCTGGGCCGCCGCTTGGCGCACACCATGGTGGAGACGCCCACTTTCGAGGACATCCCCGCACTCATGCGGTCGCTCGGACACCGGGTGGAGCGCCGCCCATGGGACCGCTTCACCGCCGGTCCCGGTGTCGCGGCGTGGGTGACCCATCCGGCACGCAACCCGGACGGGGCATCACTTCCGGACTCCACGCTCACCGATCTCCTGGACGGCGGCTGGGAAACGGTCGTCATCAACGAAACGTATCGACACCACGCCAAACCCTGTTCCGGCCCGGCTCCCCCCGAGTGCTTCATCGTCGGGTCGCTCAGCAAACTCATCGGCACCGGAACCAGGATCGGCTGGATTCGCGGCGTTCGAGCCGCCGAACTGCCGACACCGAGCTTGAGAGTCTCCGGCCCGCCCATGGTGGCCCAATGGGCGTGGGCCGCGTACCTTTCCCGAGGCGGAGCCGCCCTACTGGAACCGGTCCATCGAGGCGCGGAAGAAGCGAGAGACGCCTTCCGGGCCACAGCCGGAGCCTCCCTCGTCGAACAGAACACAAGCGAGGGCCCTTCTCTCCTGGCGCTCCTACCGAAGGGCCTTTACGCCGAGGAAGTGATTTCCAAACTCGCGGCCGAAGGCGTATCCGTTGGCGCGGGCCATGATTTCGGATCACCCGATCCATCGCTCAGGCTGTGCTTCACCGGCATCACCAAGGCTGACGCGGAAGAAGCGGGGAGTCGTTTCCGGCCGGTCTTGATCCGACGTCCTAGGCGGCGAGCTTCGTGATCTCCTTCGGTCCGACAAGCGACAGGGGCGTCACCGCCCATTCGCTACGCCGAGAGTTCAGGAACAAGGGCGGCTCGCCGCGTACCGCGGTGGCGGGCCTCGACCTCTCCGTGGAACCCGGTCAGCTCGTTTCCGTTCTCGGCCCCAACGGCGCGGGGAAGACCACGATCGTCCGCATGCTCACCGGCCTGCTCCGCCCCACCTCCGGCCACGCGACCATCGACGGATTCGACGTGGTCCGCGAGCGCCGTAAGGCCGCCGCGGCCTGCGGATCGAGTCTCGGCGGAGAACTCGGCCTCTATCCACGACTCACCGCCCTCCAGAACCTCACATTCTTCGGCCTCATGTACGGCGTGCCGACCCGCACCCTGGATCGGCGGGCACGGGAACTCCTGGACCAGGTCGAGCTGTCGGACCGGGCCGGCGAAGTGGTCAGGACGTTCTCGCGGGGCATGAAGCAACGGCTCCATCTGGCCCGCGCCCTCATCCACGATCCCCCCGTCCTCATCCTGGACGAGCCCTCCGCCGGACTCGACCCCCACTCCGCGGCCGCCATGCGCACCTCCGTCCGCCGCTTCGCCGACGAAGGCCACTGCGTGCTCCTCACCACCCACGACATGCGGGAGGCCGAAGAACTCAGCGAGCGCGTGATCCTCGTGAACGACGGCGCGGTCCGCGCCGAGGCCACACCGGCGGAGCTGAGGCTCGGCGCGGCCCAGCGATTCGGCTTCTCCATCGAGGTCATCTGGAACGATCTCGACATCCCGGACGACTGGGCGGGCTGCCCCGGGCTGCTGGACGGCCGGACCGAGCGCGGGACGACGCGCCTGCGGGTCACCGACGGCGGGGCGGCGGTGCAGTGGGTGCTCGCCGAGTACGGCGACCGCACCGCCAGTGTCTCGGTGTCGCCCCCGACCCTGGAGGAAGTGTTCCTCGAGATGACCGGGGCCCGCTGATGCTGCGAACGATCCGGCGGGCGGCGTTCGACCAGGCGCGAACCCAGTTGCTCAGCCCGCTGTCGCTGCTCGCGGCGCTCGCCATGCCGTGCGTGTTCGCCTTCGTGCTGCACAGCTTCGCGCCGGGCAGGACCACGCCGGACATGGCGGTGGGCATCGCGGGCATCGGCATGCTGAACGCCGTGATCGTCGACCTCCTGGGCGCGATGTCGAAGGAGAAGGTGTGGCGCACGCTGTACCCGGCGCTCGGCAGTCCGGGCGGGCTGGTGCCCGTGGTGCTCGGGCGCCTGGCGGGAATCGCGGCGCAGGCGCTCGTCTCGCTGCCGGGCACGCTCCTCGTGCTGGTGCTCGCCTGGGGCATCTCGCCGGACTTCGACTGGTTCCGCTGGCTGGCCGGAGGACTGCTCCTGGCGATCGCCACGACCGCGGTCGTGGGCCTGCTCGCCTACTTCCTGCTCCGCTTCCCGTCCTCGCCCGGCATGACCAACGGGCTGACCGGCATCCTCATAGCGCTCAGCGCCCTGCTCGTGCCGAACGCCGCCCTGCCCGCCGTCGTCCAGCCGATCGCCTGGCTGATCCCGCAGTCCCATGTGATGGCGTGGACGCGCGGCGGCGACATCCCGCAGATCCTCATCGCGCTGGGGCAGGTGGTCGTCTTCTCGGCGGTGGTCCTGGCCTCCCTGCGGCGACTTGAGCGCATCGCCCGCGAACAATCCGTCCCGCTGGAGTACTGAGTCATGACGAACCGCATCGTTCAGGAATCCCTGCTCTCCTACCGGGCCCTGTTCACCTGGCTGAACCCCCTCGGCTACCTCAGTTCGCGGATCGTCAGGCCGATCGGCCTCGCGGTCACGTTCGGCGCTCTCAGCTCGCACTACGGCGGATCCATCGGGGCCACGCTGGCCGGCGCCAGTCTGCTCGCGGGCGCCCACGCGGTGATCTATGGAATGGCGCTCTCGGTGGGGAACGAACGATCCTTCGGCACCTTCGACCTGTGGATGGCGAGCCCGCAGAGCAAACTGGCGGCGATCTGCCGCCGGGCGGCGCCGCATGTGGTGGACGGGTTTCTCGGGGGAATGGTGACCTACCTGAGCTGTTGTGCGCTCTTCGGCATTCTTCCCATGCCCGTTCACCTTTTCGCCGGAGCGTTACTCCTGGCCCTGGTCAGTAGCTTTGGCTATGGGCTGATGGTCAGCGGCGCGTCGATGTGGATAAAAGACCACTTTGTGCCGCCTAATTTCGCCTATCTGACTCTCATGGTGCTGTCCGGCGCACTGGTCGGCAGCGACAGGCTTCCCGAGGCGTTGCAGCCCGTCATGGCGTTCTTTCCGCTCAGCGATGTCTCGGACGATCTGCTGCGTCCCGACTTTCTCGCGGACGGCCTCGGGGAATTGGCGGTCGGCGCGCTGTGGGCGGTGGCGGGCGTGCTGCTCGTGCTGTCGGCGCTGCGGCGTGCCCGCCAATAAGGGACTCCCCAGTCGCAGGGACGGGGGTGCTCACAGAGGAAAGGAGGGTTGTCATGACGAAGATTGTGGAAGCGGTTGACCCCGTGGACGCCGTAGATGCGGTGGACGCGGTAGATGCGGTGGATGCCGTAGACGCGGTGGACGCGGTGGATGCCGTGGATGTGTGACGAGTCGATTTCAACGGGGGCGTGAACGCCTGGCGTTCGCGCCCCCTGGAAAGTGTGGAGTGAATGACATATCGCGAAGAGAAACTGGCCGTCGCCAGAAACGCGGTCGCCGAAGTCCTCAACGATGACGAACTCGACGCCGTGTACCTCGCCGGCAGCCTGACCGCCGGACTGGGCAGCCCGACCAGCGACGTCGACGTGTTCGCCGTGACCTCAGGCACGGGCAGGACCGCCATCCGCCAGGCCAAGGTCGGAGCCGAACGCCTGGACATCGAGACCTACACCGGCGAATGGTTCGACGGCGCCCTGCGCAAACTCGCCGCATGGGAGGCCACCCGCTCCGACCTCCGTTCCAAACGCCTCAGCGAAACAGAGCTGGACGTACTCATTCGTTTACGGCAGAGCGAGGTGGTGAAGGACTCGCCTCGGCTGGCGGCGTACCGGCGGCTGCTGGCCGAAAACGAGCACAAGCTCCGTCAGATGGCGCTGTCGGGCTGGGGAATCGACGCGAACGCCCAGCTCTCCGATTTCCGGGGCTCGTTTCAGGACGGCGACCTGGAAACCGCCGCGCTGCTCGGCCAGTATCTCGTGGTGTGCGGAGGAAAGGCCGTGGCGGCAGCCGCGGGCGACCTTTACCACGGGCGCAAGTGGGTTTACTGCCAGTTGCGCCGGTCCGCCGGAGAATCATTCCCCTACGAACGCTTCTCGTATCTGCAGTCCGGCGCCTGGGCGCGAGACGAACCCGCCGCCGGAGCCCTGGAACTGCTGAGCTTCACGCAGACGCTGATGGTCGCCGCCCAGGTCCTCGGCTGGGCGGAACCCCAGGTCACCGCCTGGCCCTTCTGGTCCACCGGCACCGACGGCTACCGCCGTAACCCCGATTTCAACGTCATCCGCCTGTCGAACGGGGTGTTGCTGAACAACGAGCTGAGAAGTCAGTTCGTCGTGCAGCCGCACGTGGCACTGGTCTGGGGGCTCTGCAACGGCCGTACGGAGAAGGAGGTCGTCGAGGCGGCGCTGGAGCTCGGGCGGTACGTGGGCGGCGACACGCAGGTGGCGCTGACGGCGGAGCGGGTGCGTCAGATCATCGAGACGCTGGACGCCCGCGAGCTCGTCTCGCAGACCCGGTTCCGGTGAGCCGCGCGACGGCGGAGTTCGACGCGGCCCTGATGGACATCGCGGCGCACTGGTGCGCGGAAAGCCTCAGGCTGGGGGCGCAGTACGCGCAGGTTTTCGTCGAGGCCAGCTCGGACCTGCGGCTGGAGACCCGGCTCCGGGACGGCACCGCCACCACCTCGGCGGCCTCGGTGAGCCGCCGCCACGGCGTCGGCCTGCTCTTCCGGCACGGAGGAACCTGGAAGTACGGCTTCGCCCCCCTGCACGAGGCGCAGACGCTCGCCGCCAGACTGCGGGCGCTGGGACTCGGCGCGGCGCGGATACCCGGCGACCGGCCGGGCCCGCAGCCGGGCGAAGCCGAGCCGGTGACGGCCGCCGACCCGTTCGATGAGGTCGCCACCGACCTCCCCAAGGGCGGTTCGGTGCACTTCATCCAGGACTTCTACCGGCAGCACCGCCTGGTGGTGGACTCCGACGGCGTCCGGAGCGCCCAGTTCGTGGGCGGGGGACGGCAGCGAGCCAGTGCCACGGTGCTCGGCGAGCAGCGGCTGAGCCGTGCTTTCACCCGGGCGAGCGACCCCCGCTGGCGGATGTCGGAAGGCGGGGCCGAACTGGCGGAATCGGCGGTCGGCCTCGTCCGGTCCGCCCTCACCCAGGCGGAGGCGCTGACGGAGGCCCGCAGCCTGGGGGCCAGGAGCAGCCCCGTCGTGCTCGGGCCGAAGGCGGGCGCGGCCCTGCTGCACGAACTCGTGGGCCACGCCCTGGAGGCCGACAACCTCGCCAAGAATCCGAACGCGGCCACCCTGAACGGCTCACGCATCACCCGCACGCCGCTGAACCTGCTCGACGATCCGTCGATCCCGGCCGGGATCGGCAGCCGCCGTACCGACGACGACGGGCGCGAATGCCGTCCGGTCCCCCTGGTGGACGGCGGTGTGGTCGTGGGCGCGCTCACCTCCATGCGCACGGCCCCGGCATCCACCGGCACCGCGAACGGGCGCAGGGAAAGCTATCGCCACGCCTGCCTGCCCCGCGCCTCCAACACCTCGGTCCTCGCCGGGACGGACAGCGTGGCATCCCTGCTCGAACCTTCACCCGAAGGCGTGCTGTACATCTCCTCGCTGGGTTCGGGCGAATTCTCCTCCGCCACCGGCGAGTTCTCCTTCACCGCCGCCGCGGCCCACTTCATCACCCCCCTGGGCGAACGAATCCCGCTCCGCGACGTCGACCTGTACGGCGACTCACGACAGACCGTCGAGCGCCTGGCCGGCATCGCGGACGACGTGCGGGGCGACAGCGCCACCTGCGGAAAACAGGGCCAGTCAATCCTCATCGGCCTCTACTCGCCCACCCTGCGCTTCGATCGACTCGATTGGCGATGCTGACGTGGACCACGGCGAAGCCCTCACCCTGGCGACGACCGGCGCACACGACCTGGCGACCCTGGCCAGGCCCCGCGAACGAATCGACGCCGTCTCCCTGACGACCTCCCGTCGAGAACACAAGCTCTCCACCGGCCGCCCCCAGCGAGGCCCCTTCCTGTCAGAGGCGTTCACCCTCGTACGGCTGGCACACCGAGGGCATGACGTCTACTTCGGCAGTGACGGCCTCACCGGCACCACCGGCCCCGACCTGCTCAACGCCATGCGCGCCCTCGTCCCACACGGCCGGACCTACCGGAAGGCACCGCCTCTCCGACCACCCTCCACCTGGAACGGCGACCGCTTCAAGGACATCGAGCTGTCCACGACCCCGGACAAGACCCTCGAATGGCTCGAAGCCGACCTCAACCTCCGGGCCGAGCAAGAGAGAAGCCGCAGCCGCCTGACGATGAAGGTCGCCGGCATCGTCGTCACGGAGCAGATCAGCGCGGAGGCGTTCGCCTCGTCGGAGGGGGAGTCCGACGGGTTCGCCCGCACCTGGTCGGAGGTCAAGGTGCTCTACGAGGTGGGCAATGGCGACCGGACCCTGAAGATCTGGGCGGCGAGGAACACCTGCCGGATCCGGAGCCTGGACACCGCCGACTTCACCGCCGAGGCGGCATGGCGGGCCGGCGCCCTCCTCGCGGTCGAGAGCGGGGAACGGCCCGAAGGCGACGTGCTGCTCCCCCCGCGTACCTCGGCCACCGTCCTCCGTCTGCTGACCCAGGACCAGTTCGAACGCGAACCGCCCGGCGGCCAGGCGAGGAAACTCCCGCGCTCGCTGATCGACGATCCCCACGCCTCCGCCGGAGGCCACGCCCGCCCCTTCGATCACGAGGGCACCCGGACGGCCGTCACCGTCCTGCTCGACCGCACCGGCACCCGAGCCGCCCTGGTCGCGCGCGGGAACCTGTCCCCGCAAGCCCCCCACCTCACGGGCCACGCCCTGCGCTCCACGAACAGCCTGACCCCGACCCCCCTCCCCACGAACGTCCGCCTCGACGACGACGCCTACACCGTCCCGCCCGACTACACCGGCCTGCTGGGGTACGGCGTGCGCGGAGGCGGAGGGCGGGGAAGGCACCGGGCCGGAGACCGCCTCGGCTTCCGCCTGGACGTGGCCCGCGTCAGCCAGGGCGAGGTCGTCTCGCGATGTCCCCCGCTGGCCGTCTCCGCGAGCTCACCTGACCTCCTCACCGCCATCGCCGCCGTCAGCGCCCCCACCTGCTACTTCCCGGGCCGCCACTACTCGACGGCCGGTTCCTGGATGGTCCTCGCCACCCCAACTCGGGGGTGACCAGCGACCGGACCGACCCGGCCGGCCGGGTGGTAGGCCGGTTACGGGGCGGCGACCACGGGCTGGCGCTGGGTGCCGAGGTGGGAGATGCCGAGCTCCATCACGTCGCCGGGCCGCAGGTAGATCGGCGGGTTGAAGCCCATGCCGACCCCGGGCGGGGTGCCGGTGTTGATGAGGTCGCCCGGCTCCAGCACCATGAACTGGCTCAGGTAGTGCACCACGAACGCGGGCCCGAACAGCATGGTCGCCGTCGACCCCTTCTGCCTGCGGGTGCCGTTGACGTCCAGCCACATGTCCAGCGCGCCCACGTCGGGGATCTCGTCAGGCGTGACCAGGTACGGCCCGCACGGGTTGAACGTCTCGGCCGACTTGCCCTTCACCCACTGCCCGCCACGCTCCAGCTGGAACTCCCGCTCGCTGACGTCGTTGACCACGACGTACCCGGCGATGGCGTCCAGCGCCGCCGCCTCGTCGGGGAGATACCGGCAGCGCGAGCCGATGACGATGCCCAGCTCCACCTCCCAGTCGGTCTTCACCGACCCTCGCGGCACCCGCACCTCGTCGTATGGCCCGACGAGCGTGTTGGGCGACTTGTTGAACACGATCGGCTCGGCGGGCACCTCCATCCCGCTCTCGGCCGCGTGGTCGCTGTAGTTGAGCCCGATGCACAGGATCTGGTGCGGCCGGGTGATCGGCGCCCCGATCCGCCGGCCGTCGATCGGCGTGACGGGCCGCCCCGCCACGATCCCGCGCAGCCGCTCCACCCCTCCGGACTCGAAGAACGCGGCGTCGAAGTCCGACACCACATCCGACACGTCGACATAGCCGTCCCCGGCTCGTACGGCGGGCTTCTCCGCCCCGGCGGGACCGATCCTCATCAGGTACACGACAACTCCAAGGGGTTGGAACCTACAGAAATCAGCGGGTCTCGGCGACGATGTCGCGGATCTCCGCGACCGCGGCGACCAGGTCGGCCAAGGGCGTCCGATACGCCAGGGCGCTCACGCTCACCGCTCCGCTCGGCACGACCGACGAGGTGAGGAAGGCGGGCACCGCCAGGCAGTTGACCCCCTCCTCGTTCTCCTGGTCGTCCACGGCGTACCCAAGCTCGCGGACCGTCGCCAGCTCCGCGCACAGCTCCTCCACCGCCACCTTGGTCCGCCGGGTGGGACGCGACAGCGGCCCTTCGGCGGCCCAGGCGCGGACGGCGTCGTCGTCGGGCAGCGCCCAGGCCAGCAGCACCTTCCCGACGCCGGTGTTGTGCGCGGGGTTGCGGCCTCCGACGGTGGAGCTGAGCCGCACCGCTCCCGAGGGCGAGTCGACCTTGGCGCGGTAGACGACCTCCCGCCGGTCGAGCACCGCGTAGTGGGCGGTCTCCCCGAACCGGTTGGCGAGCCGCTCCAGGGCGGGACGGATCCGCGCGTGGTCGGGCCGCGCTTCGTGGTGGGTGAAGGCCAGCCGCAGGAACTCGTCCCCCAGCAGGTAGCGCCCTCTGCCGTCCTGGATGGCGAACCCGGCCCTGCGCAGGGCGGCCAGCGCGCGGTGGACGGTCGGCTTGGGGCTGTCGAGGGCCTTGGCCATCTCCTCCAGGCCGACGCCTTCGGGCCGCTCGGCCAGCACCCGAAGCACGACGAGCACCCGGTCGGACCCGACGAGCCGCTCTTCTCCAGGCGGCGAATCCGGACTAGGCTCGATCATATTCCAAATATTAGATCAGAGTTCCGTTAATTGGAAGAAGCTCTCCGTGGCTCTCCGACCAAGGCGCCGACCTGGGCTTCCTGTTCGGCTCTGAGGCGCCCTAGGAGTGGTAGGCGCGCAGGTGGCCGCACATGCCGAGCCGGTCGGTGGGGCTGGCCGAGGAGACGGCGGCCTCGGCCAGCAGCGCGGTGCTGGCCTTGCCGAGGTGGTCCAGGCGGGTGCCGGTGAGCTCCGCCTGGGCGAGGGCCCGGTCGCGCCACAGCTCCCGCCACCGGCCCAGCCGGGGAGCCACCAGGGCCACGGCCAGCTCGTGCAGCTCGGCCAGCGCGCCCGGCCCCTCGGCGGTCACCCGGTCGCGCCAGCTCTCGTAGCCCTCGACGGCCAGGTCCCGGCGGCGGGCGGCGGCGGCCTCGTCGGCGGGCGGGGCCGCCGCTTTCGCGTACTCCTCGGCCGAGGCGAGCACCCGCGTGGGGAACGTCATGACCGCGTCGCCCGCCTCCGGCAGGCCCGCGTTCTCCATGACGACGAGGATCTCCAGCTCGCCGCGGACCCGGTGCACGGTGCCCGGGGTGAACCACAGCACGGTGCCCGGGGTCAGCGGGTGCTCGCCGTACCCCTGGGCGCTCAGCGTTTCCAGGGTGCCCTCGCCGCCGACCACGACGTACCCCTCGGTGGAGGCGGTGTGCAGGTGGGGTGAGCCACCGCAGTCGTAGGGGCGAAGGTGCGAAAGGCCTACGGCGCCGGGGAATCCGCTCATGCCTGGGACCCTACTTGAGGGCTTTGGAAAGGTTTGAGAGGGTTCGCCCGTGGCCGACACGCCTGACCCGCTCATCCTGGCCGGGCGCCCCGCGCACGAGGTGCTCGAACGCCAGACCGCCAGGCTGGCGCGCCGGCTCGTGCGCGCGTTCGCCGAGGAGATCCCGATCTACCGGCGGCTTCCCCAGGAGGAACTCGACGGCGACATCACCAGGATCACCGAGCACAACCTGCGGATGATCTCCCACATGCTCCGCGACCGCTGCCCGCCCACCAGGACCGAGCTGGCCCCGCTACGGGCCTCGGCGGCCCGGCGCGCCCAGGAGGGGGTGCCGCTGGAGGCGCTGCTCGCCGCCTACCACCTCGGCGCCCGCAAGATCTGGGAGCACCTGTTCGCCTCCGCCACCGCCGCCGACTTCGACGACGCCCTCACCGTCAACCGCCTCTTCCTGCTGTACGTCGAGTCGGTGACCGCCGCCGTCTGCTCGGCCTACGTCGAGGAACGCGAAGGCATGCTCAGCCAGGAACAGCACGCCATGCACGCGATCGCCTCGGCCCTGCTCAGCGGCGACCGCACCGCCCTGGCCGCGGTACGGCTCGCCCCCCGCTACCTGATCCTGGCCATCGCCGTCGGCCCGCACGCCGACGAACGCTCGGCCGAACCCGGCGGCGCCATCGCCGGCCGTCGCAAGATCCACCGGATTCGCGGCGCCCTCCAGCGCGAGGCCGCCGACCAGGTGCTGTCGGTCCTCGACGCGGCGGGCGGCCTGGTGCTGGTGCCGCTGCCGGGCGACGGGCTGGAGTGGGCGGCCGTCGGCGAGATGGCCGAGGCGATGGGCCGGGCGGCCGGGGCCCCGGTGTGGGCCGCCGCGGAGTTCGCCGTGCCCACCGGCGTACCGGCCGCGGCGAAGCTCGCCGAGGAGGTGCTGGAGGTGGTGCGCCTCTTCCAGCGCCCGCCGGGCGTGTACCGGCTGACCGACGTGCCGCTGGAATACCAGCTCACCCGGCCGAGCGAGGCCACCGCCGCGCTCGCCGGGCTGCTGGACCCACTGCTGGACAACCCCGACCTGCTCAGGACGCTCAAGACCTACCTGGACAGCGGCCTGGACCGGCGGCGTACGGCCGAGCGGCTGCACGTGCACCCGAACACCGTCGACTACCGGCTGCGCAGGGCGGTCAGCCTGACCGGGCTCGACCCCATGGACCCCGCGCAGCTCCAGCGCATCGGGGCGGCGCTGGCGGCCAGGCGCCAGCTCGCCCACCGGGGCTCCTCAGGCCGCGGGACCTGAGACCGGCTGCGCCGTACGCGACCTGAGCAGGAACCCGGCCGCGGCGGCGGTGAAGAACATCAGCACCCCGTAGGTGGCGGCGGGCACGGCCATCTGGTTGTTGTTCAGCAGCGTGAGCGCCACCGCGATGGACAGGGTGGCGTTGTGGATGCCGATCTCCATGCAGGAGGCGATGGCCTGGCTGCGCTCGATCTTGGCGAGGCGCGGCACCCAGTAGCCCACGGTCAGGCTGAGCACACTGAACACCAGGGTGACCAGGCCGGCCGACCGGATGTACCCGCCGAGGTTGTCCAGCTCCTGCAGCAGGACGCCGGCGATCACGACGGCCAGGATGACCGCCGAGGCGATCTTCACCGGCGTGCTCATCCGCTCGGCGAACGCGGGCAGCGCGGCCCGGACCGCCATGCCGATCGCCACCGGCACCAGCACGATCGCGACCACCTGCAGCGTCTTGTCGAACTGCAGGCCCAGCGTGCCGGAGTCGGCGGCGAAATAGGACAGCGACAGGTTGGTGACCAGCGGCAGCGTCACCACGGCCAGCACCGAGTTGATCGCGGTCAGCGTCACGTTGAGCGCGACGTCGCCGCCGAACAGGTGGCTGTAGAGGTTCGCCGTGGTACCGCCCGGCGAGGCGGCCAGCAGCATCATGCCCACGGCCAGCGCGGGCGGCAGGCCGAACAGCAGCACCAGCCCGAAGCAGACGGCGGGCAGCAGCAGGATCTGGCAGAGCAGCGCGATCAGGGTGGCCTTGGGGTAGGCGACGACGCGGCGGAAGTCGGCGACCGTCAGGCTCAGGCCGAGGCCGAACATGATGATCGCGAGGGCGATGGGAAGGAAGACTTCGGCAAGGGCCATGGGGGGCGGATCCTCGTTCCTTTGGGTGCGGGTGCACTCCAGACACACCATGGGCCACAGGGCCGAGCCTGTGAATTGGACAGGGCCGCAAACCCCGGCAGCCGGACCTGTGATCGATCACAAAGTCATTGACGGCGGAAGATCGGCGCGCCGACGATGGGCGCACCCTTCCGGATGTCGAGGTGCCGCGTGCGTGCCGTCTCCCGCCTCCTGCCCGTCTGTCTCGCCCTGGCGTTGACCGTGGTTCCGGCCCCCGCCGCCGCCGCGCCCGACGCCGTCTGCGACCCGATCGACCCCGCGGGCTGCCTGCTGCCCTTCCCCAGCGACTACTTCACCGTCGCCGACCGCGGCACCGACACCGGCCGCCGGGTCGCCTTCCCCGCCGAGGCCATGCCGGTCTCGGCGGCCGGGGTACCGATCGCGCCCGCCGAGTGGAACCGGTCCGACGGCTTCTCGCCCGGCTCCGCGCTGCTGGCCCGGGTGCCCGGCCTGGACCTGGCCAGGACGGGCGCGGCGCCGATCACCGACATCGGCAGGTCGCTGGACAGGAGCGCGCCGATCGTCCTGCTGGACACCGCGACGGGGGAGCGCTGGCCCTACTGGGCCGAACTGGACGCGAACGCGCCCGCCGACCGGCAGGCGCTGATCATCAGACCCGCCCGCAACCTGCGCGAAGGCCACCGGTACGCCGTCGCGCTGCGCGACCTCCGCGACGCCGCGGGCACCGTGATCGCGCCGAACCCGGCCTTCGCCGCCGTCGCCGGACCCCCGCTGCCACCCGGCCACGACCTGCGCGAACGCCAGCGTCAGCTCCAACCCGCGCTGTCCGCGCTGCGCCGGCGCGGCGTCGGGACCGAAGGGCTCTACCTGGCCTGGGACTTCACCGTCGCCAGCGAGCGCGGCCTGGCCGGACGCGCGCTGGCCATGCGCGACGACGCCCTGCGCGCCCTCGGCGACCGCTCACCGGCCTTCGAGGTCACCACCGTCACCGACTTCACCCCCGAACAGGACGCCCGCATCGCCCGCCGCGTTGAGGGCTCCGTCCGCGTCCCGAGCTACCTGAACCAGCCGGGCGGCCCACCCGGCTCCGGCCTCAACTACGGCCCCGCCGGGCTGCCGGCCCGCCTGCCGGGCAACGAGCAGGTCGCCCCGTTCCGCTGCGAGATCCCCCGCGTCGCCTTCGACCGCCCGGTCAGACTCTCCCTGTACGGCCACGGCCTGCTCGGCCGCCACACCGAGGTGGGCGCCGGAAACGTCAAGACCATGGCGCAGACGCACGGCTTCGCCTTCTGCGCGACCAAGTGGATCGGCATGGCCGACGAGGACATCCCCAACGTGATCTCCACCTTCACCGACATGTCCCGCTTCCACACCGTGCCCGACCGGAGCCAGCAGGGCTTCCTGAACGCCATGTTCCTCGGCCGGGCGATGCTCGCCAGGGACGGCTTCGCCGCGCACCCGGCGTTCCGCACCGCCGAGGGCCGCAAGCTGGTCGACGTCCGCAAGGGGCTGGTCTTCGACGGCAACAGCCAGGGTGGCATCCTGGGCGGCGCGCTGGTCGCCCTGTCCAAGGACATCAGGTACGGAGTGCTCGGCGTGACCGGGATGAACTACAGCACGCTGTTCAACCGCAGCTCCGACGCCGCGCCCTTCCAGGCCGCCTTCGACCGCGGCTACCCCGACCGGCTCGACCAGCAGGTCATCCTCGGCCTCATGCAGATGCTGTGGGACCGGGGCGAGGCCGCCGGCTACGCCGCGCACATGACCGGCGACCCGTACCGGGGGACGCCGCGGCACCGGGTGCTCATGCACGTCGCCTTCGGCGACCACCAGGTGGCGATGGTCAGCGCCGACGTCGAGGCGCGTACCGTCGGCGCCCGGGTGCTGGCCCCGGCGCTCGCGCAGGGGCGCAGCCCGGACGTCGTGCCGTACTGGGGGATTCCGGAGATTCGCGGGCGGGCGCACGCCGGGTCGGCGATGGTGGTCTGGGACAGCGGCACGCCCGTGCCGCCGCTCACCAACACCCCGCCCACGCAGGGCGAGGACCCGCACGAGGACCCGCGCCGGACCCCGGCCGCGCAGTTGCAGAAATCCGTCTTCCTCAAGACCGGGGTGGTGATCGACGTGTGCGGCCGTGCGCCGTGCGCCGCCGACCCGCGCTGACCGGCGTTACCGTGGGCCGGTGGGATGGCTGGAGCCGCTGGGCGGCGGGAACGACGGGCCGGGCGTCACGGCGCTCAGCGTCCTGGCGCTGCTCGCCGCCGCGCCCGCCTGGGACGTGGCCGAGGGACGCCACCAGCCGGCCTGGCTCGCCTGGCTGGTGCTGGCCGCCGCGACCGTGCTGTACCTCGCCGCGATCCGCCTGGCCTTCGCCGAGCGCAGGGGACCGGCCACGGCGCTGCTCGCGCTGCTGGTCGTCGTGGTCGCGCTCGCCTGCCTCGCCTACGGCGGCTCGTGGTTCTACCTGTTCCCCGTCGCCGGCGTCGCGGTGGCCGTCGTCCTGACCGGGCGGCGGGCCGTCCGGGCGCTGGCCGCCGTGACCGCGCTCGCCGGTCTGCTGGTGTGGCGCGACGGCGGCGGCCTGAGCGCGGTGCTCGCCTTCGGCTGGGGCACCTTCGGCGCGGGCGTCGTCATCGCCGTGATCCTGCACCTGTACGCCGTGGTCGGCGAGCTCGAACGCACCAGGGAACGACTCGCCGAGGCCGCCGTCGCCGAGGAGCGGCTGCGCTTCTCCCGCGACCTGCACGACCTGCTCGGCCACACGCTCTCGGTGATGGTGGTCAAGGCCGAGGTCGCCCGCCGGGTCGCGGACCGCTCCCCGGAGGAGGCAGGGCGGCAGGCCACCGACATCGAGCGGCTCGGCAGGACCGCGCTCGCCGAGGTCCGCGCGGCCGTCACCGGCTACCGGGGCCGCGGGCTGGCCGCCGAACTGGACACCGCCCGCGCCACGCTGCCCGACGCGGGCGTCCAGGTGACCGTCCAGGTCGCAGAGGTACGGCCCGCGCCCGAGGTCGACGCGCTGCTCGGCTGGGCGGTCAGGGAGGCGACGACCAACGTGCTCCGGCACAGCGACGCCACGGAGTGCCGCATCTCGCTGGCCGTACGCGAGGATGGGCCGGTGCTGGTTCTGGAGATCGAGGACGACGGGCCCGCGCGCGAGGCGGGCGGCGGCGCGGGCCACGGGCTCGACGGCCTGGCCGAGCGGGTCGCCGCCGCGGGCGGCAGCCTGGTGTACGGCCCGACCCCGCGCGGCGGCTTCCTGGTCAGGGCCGTCGTTTGATGATCAGGGTGCTGCTGGCCGAGGACCAGGGCATGATGCGCGGCGCGCTCGCCCTGCTGCTCGGCATGGAGGACGACATCGAGGTGGTCGCCCAGGTCGCGACCGGCGACGAGGTGGTGGCCGCGGCGCTGGCGGCGCGCCCCGACGTGGCGCTGCTCGACATCGAGATGCCCGGCCGCGACGGCCTGCGGGCCGCCGCCGACCTGCGCGAGGCGCTGCCGTCGTGCCGGGTGGTGATCCTGACGACCTTCGGCCGCCCCGGCTACCTGCGGCGGGCCATGGAGGCGGGGGCGGTGGGGTTCCTGGTGAAGGACGCGCCCGTGGAGCGGCTCGCCTCCGACGTGCGCCGGGTGCTCGCCGGAGAGAAGGTCGTCGACCCGGCCCTGGCCGCCGCCGCGCTGAGCACGGGCGCCAACCCGCTCACCGCGCGGGAGCGCGAGGTGCTGGCCGCCGCCGCGGACGGCGCCACCGTCGCCGACCTCGCCGCCCGCCTGCACCTGTCGGAGAGCACGGTACGCAACCACCTGTCCATGGCGATCGGCAAGACCGGCACCCGCAACCGCATCGAGGCCGCCAGAACCGCGCGGCACAACGGCTGGCTGTGAGCCACCCGCCCACCAGGCACAACGGCCGGGAGGGGACCCGAATAGGTCTTGCCGGGGCAATACATGGAAGAGTTCGCACCATGGCTGAAGTGATCACCTTTGGTGAGGCGATGGTGCTGATGTACGGCGAGCGCGGCCTGCCGCTCGCCGAGGCGACCTCCTTCACCCGGTCGGTGGCCGGGGCGGAGGCCAACGTGTCGGTCGGGCTGGCCCGGCTGGGACACGACGTGGCATGGTTCGGCAGGGTGGGCGACGACCCGTTCGGGAGGGTGGTGCTCAACACCCTCCGCGGCGAGGGCGTGGACGTCTCGCGCGCCCGGGTCGACCCCGACGCGCCGACCGGGCTGCTGGTCAGGGACTGCCTGGCGGAGCGGCGCATCTCGGTGGCCTACTACCGGGCCGGGTCGGCCGGAAGCCGCCTCGACGCGGCCGACGTCGACCACGACTGGATCGGCGGGGCGAAGCTGCTGCATGTCACCGGCATCACCGCCGCGCTGTCGGAGTCGGCGCGGCAGGCCACGCACGCGGCGGTCGCCGCGGCGAAGGCGGCCGGAGTACCCGTCTGCCTCGATCCGAACCTGCGCTTCAAGCTGGCGTCGGCCGAGCGGTGGCGGGAGCTGATCGAGGAGCTGGCCGTGCACGCCGACCTGGTGCTCACCGGGGACGAGGAGACCTCGGTGATCGCGGGGGAGGAGGGGGAGCGCTGGTTCTTCGAGCGGGGAGCCGGTCTGGTCGTGACCAAGCTCGGCGCTCGGGGGGCGAAGGCCACCGACGGGCGGTCCTCCTGGGAGGTGCCCGTGTGGCCGGTCACGGCCGTGGACTCGGTGGGGGCGGGCGACGCTTTCGCGGCCGGGTTCCTGTCGGGGTGGCTGCGGGAGCTTCCGGTTCCCGAGGCGCTGCGGGTGGGGGCCCGGGTGGCGGCGTTCGTGGTGGGCACGCCTGGGGATCAGAGCGGCTTGCCGTACCTCTCCGAGATTTCGGGTGGGGCCGACGTCGACCGGTGAGGTGCGGTTTCGCCGGCCGTGCGCTGAAGGCTCTCACAGGCACGGGTTGGTGCTGCTGTCCACGACCTTCCCCTTGAGCGAGTCAGGGATCGCGGACGCGACCCGGACCCCGGGCCAGTCGGTGCCGATGACCAACTGCACGACGGGACCGGTGGGCGCCTGCGCCTTGGGGGTACGGGCTTCGAGGGTGAGCGGCCTGATCTTGCCCGCCGTGGGGGTGCGCTTGTCCTTGGACAGCCTGGCCGCCACGGTGCCGGCGTACGCGGCCCCCTCGGCGTCCTTCTTGCCGTAGCGGATCGCGGTGACCTCGGTCGGGGCGACGTTGCCGACGTGGGTCACCACGAAACCCTGCGCGGTCAGCTCGTCGGCCACCTGGGTGGCCCTGCCCCCTTCGCCGGAGCCGTTGAAGACCTGCACCCGGACCTGCTCGTGCGTGATCTTCGGCGCGGCGGAGGCCGAGGCGGTCGGCGTGGTGGAGACCTCGACGTCGTCACGGATCCGGTCGAAGAACTGGCGGGCCTCGGGCTCCTTGAACTGGACCCTGTTCTTGTCCGCCGGATACGCCTCGACGGGCACGGTGATGCCCTTGAGCTCCTTGGCGGTCAGGCCCTTGACACTGGTGGCGATGTCCAGCATCCGGGAGAGCGTGAGACCCCGGTCCACGGTCACCGCGGAGGTCGCCGCCTTGAGGAAGCCGTCCAGCTTGTCCGGCTCGGTGAGCAGTCCGCCGTCGGTGACCTTCTCCAGCACCTTGGACACGAAGACCTGCTGGCGCTGGATCCGGCTCAGGTCGCTGCCGTCGCCGAGCTTGTACCGGGTGCGCACATAGCCCAGCGCCTGCTCGCCGTTCACGACGTGCTTGCCCGGCCCCAGGACGAACTTCGCCTTGGGGTCGTCGACCCCTTTGGGCAGGCAGATCTCGATGCCGCCGATGTTGTCGACGATGCCTTTGAAGCCGGTGAAGTCGACCTTCACGAAATGGTTGATGTGAATGTCGGTCACCGCCTCGATCGTCTTGATCGCGCACGCGGCCCCGCCGTCGTTGAAGGCGCTGTTGATCTGCCGCAGCCCTGCGGCGATCACCCCGCCGCCCGGCCGGTCGCACTGCGGCATGGACACCATGGCGTCACGCGGGAAGCTGATCACGATCGCCTTGTCCCGGTCGGGCGAGATGTGCAGCATCATGAGCGTGTCGCTGCGTTCGCCCAGTCCCTGGGACTTCGCGCCGTACCGCTTGTTGTTGCCCTCGCGGGAGTCCGACCCGATGAGCAGGACGTTGAGGGCGCCCGTCTCCGGGGGGCGGTCGGTTCCCAGGCCCGCGTCGACGTCCTCGCGCTTGATCCTCTCGTCGAGCGCGCGGTAGTAGAAGTAGCCCGTCAGGCTGGCTGCCACGAGGACGCAGGCCGTGGTGACGCTCACCCAGCCGAGCACGCCTAAGCGGCCCCGCCGTACACCCCGCGCGGACCGCGGCCCGGCTGGGCCGCGGTCGAAGCCGGCAGGGGCGTCATGGCGGTCTCCGGTCGCGACTCCTCCGCGAGGGCTGTCCACTTCGGTCACACTCGCCCCACGTTCTACTCCTCGCTTAGCGATCGATCGCACAGCATAGTGCGCGTCAGCTGGGGGGATCTTGAAGTGTCGTCAACCGAAGTGGCGGAGATCGTTTTGAGGGCGAGGGAGCGCAGCGGGGCGATGCGGGCGCGGGCGGTGGGGTGGTAGGCGGCGTTGGTGCAGATGACCAGGTAGCGGCCGTCTTCCGGGGCCAGGAAGAGGCTGGTGCCGGTGAAACCGTGGTGGAAGGCGGTACGGCCGCCGGCGGCGAGGATCCAGGCGAGCCCGCGGTCCAGGCCGGGTTTGATGGCGGCCTGCCGTACCAGGCTGGCGCGCAGCCATTCGCCGAGCGGGGCGCCCGAGGCGTAGGCGGCCAGCAGGTGTTCGGCGTAGGTGGCGAGGTCGGCGGGGGTGGAGAAGACTCCGGCGTGCCCGGCGACGCCGCCCAGGATCGCGGCGCTGTCGTCGTGGACGACGCCCCAGACTCTGGGGGCGCCGGGGATGCGCTGCTCGGTGGGGGCCACCCGGTGGCTGCGGGTGACGGGGCTGAACACGGTCGAGTTCATCCCCAGCTCCCGCCACAGGCGGTCGGCCAGATGGTCCAGCGAGGAGCCGCGCAGGTACGGCAGCGCCAGGCCGAGGAGGATGTAGCCGCGGCTGATGTACCGGTGCCGGCCGGGGGTGTCCTCCAGCGGCTCGCGGCAGAGGAGTTCGTGCAGTGGCGCGTCCGCTCCCCGGTAGTGGTCCAGGCGGGTGGCGACGCGCAGGCCCGCGGTGTGGGCGAGCAACTGGCGGACGGTCGCCTCGCCGCTGGGGGCTTCGCCGTTGATCGGGGGGAGGAAGTCGCGTACCGGGGCGTCGAGTTCGAGCAGACCGGCGTCCAGTGCCTGGCCGACGAGGGGCCAGGTGGCGATGACCTTCGTCAGGGAGGCGACGTCGTACATGGTGTGCTCGGTGGGGGTGAGATCGCCGTGCTCGGGGGCGACGGTGCCCGCGGTCAGGACCTGCCGGTCGGCGCCGAGGGATCCGCAGACGACGACCCCGCCGGGGGTGACGCCGTCGGCCACCACCTCGGTCAGGGTCTCGGCGAGGCGGGCTGTGTCTTCGGAGGTGAACGGTACGGGTGTCAAGGTGCCTCCGCGTCGACGCTGATGTCGGCCGCCCGCGTGGTGGCGGCGGCAGGCGGCCGGAGCCGCACCTGGGGTGGTACATCTCTCGGATCGTAGGCCCCACGCCGAACGCGAAGCCGATCAGCGTGTCCGGGGACCATGCGCGTCCACACGGCGACGGTCAGTGACTAGGCTGCGGCAGATGGACGACGAAGCCCAGTTCGCCGCGCGGCTGCGCGCGGCCCTGGTCGACCGGCTGCGCGACCAGGGGGCGATCCGCGACGACCGGGTGGCCGAAGCCTTCGCCACGGTGCCCCGGCACGTGTTCGTCCCGGGGGAGTCCCTGGAGACGGCGTACGCCGACGAGGTCGTGGTCACCAAGCGAGACCGGCGCGGCATCGTCGTCAGCTCGGTGTCCGCGCCGCAGATCCAGGCCGTGATGCTGGAACAGGCCAGGCTCGCCCCTGGCATGCGGGCGCTGGAGATCGGTTCCGGCGGCTACAACGCGGCACTGATGGCGGAACTGGTCGGCGAGGAGGGCGAGGTCACCTCGGTCGACATCGACCCGGAGGTGATCGACCGGGCGCGCCGCTGCCTCGCCGAGGCCGGATACGCGCGCGTGCGCGCCGTACTGGCGGACGCCGAGGACGGCGTGCCGGAGCACGCCCCCTACGACCGGGTGATCGTCACCGTCGCCGCCTGGGACATCCCGCCGGCCTGGGTGGACCAGCTCGCCGAGGACGGGAGCATCACCGTCCCGCTGCGGATGTGCGGGCTGACCCGGTCGATCGCCTTCGCGCGGGACGGCGGGCGGCTGGTCGGCGAGTCGGTCGAGCCGTGCGGATTCGTCGCGATGCAGGGGTCCGGAGCGCACGCGGAGCGCCTGCTGTTCCTGCGGGACCGGGAGGTCGTCCTGCTGTTCGACGAGGGCCTGCCGGATGAGCCCGAGTCGCTGGACGGCGTCCTGGACCTCCCGAGAGCGGAGGCGTGGTCGGGGGTGATGGTGGGTGGCGTGGAGCCGTTCGACACGCTGCACCTGTGGCTGGCGACAGCCCTGCCCGGCTTCTGCCTCCTCGCCGTGGACCCGCTGCTCGACAGCGGCGTCGTCAGCCCGGCCAACCGCCAGGCCTGCGCCGCCGTGGTCGACGTCGGCGCGTTCGCCTACCTCACCGTGCGGCGGGTGAGCGGAAGGGGCCGGTCGAGGTACGAGTTCGGCGTGTACGCCCACGGACGGGACGCGGACGGCCTCGCGGACCGGATGGCCGAGCAGATCGGCCACTGGGACCGCCGCCACCGCTCCGGACCCGGACCGCGCATCACCGCCTACCCGGCGGGCACGCCCGACGAGCGGCTGCCCGGCGGGCAGGTCGTCGACAAGCGGCACACCCGGCTCGTCATCACCTGGCCCTGACCAGAGCGCTCAGGCCAGGACGCGGAGAGCCGCCTTCACCCGCGGGTCGACCGGATGGTCGTAAGGGATCCGGCCCACCGTGGCCTCGACGAACAGCGGGTAGGTCAGCTCCTGGGTCACCCCGTTCACGTGCACCCACACCTGCTCCCCCTCCACCTCCACCTGGGCGTCGCTGCCCGTCTCGGCCAGCACGTGGATGCCCACCTGCACACGCCACCAGATGCGGCCGTCCTGCTCCTCGGCGGAGACCGGAGCGCTCACGTCGTCGGCGTGCGTAGCGAGCTCGGAGTCGTAGTGGAAGGTCTGCAACCCCACCGGGTACGGCCCCGCGGACGTCTCCAGCAGGGCGTCGGCGCCCAGGGCGCGCATGCGGGCACGGGTCTCGCCGTTCCGGTCGCGCCATTCGGCGAGCACCTCGTCCACGGGCAGGTCGCGGCGTTGCCGTACGCACCACTCGTTGAAAGCCTCGTAGCCGGACACGCCCTCGCGATCCAGCAGGGTGTTGAATCCGGTGAGGTCGTCGTCCAGGCAGGCGTGGTTGTACAGCTCCTCGCCCGCGAGATGGGCGAGGACGTCGCGCACCGACCAGCCCGCGCACCTGGACTGCCGGGCCCAGCCCTCCTCGTCGAGCGAGGCGAAGAAGCGGTCGAGCCTGGCGGCCTCGGTGTCGAAGATGTCGAACGGGTCGAACTCTTTCAGCATGTGTCCACTGGTACCCGGGCGGGCGGTGCTTCACGCCGGGGCCGTGACCTGCGACTTCACCTCGGCGCAGGGGCCAGGTCGATCTGGTACCTGAGGAAGCCCCGGTTCTCCGCCACCTTGTCGTACAGGCGGCGGGCCGTGGCGTTCGACTCGTGGGTGTTCCAGTAGACGCGGAAGCAGCCCTGGGCGCGAGCCCGGTCGGTCACGGCGGCGATCAGCGCGCGGGCCACGCCCCTGCCGCGCACGTCCGGAGCGGTGAACAGGTCCTGCAGGTAGCAGACGTCGGCGTCGGGCGACGAGGTGCTGGGGTGGACGAGGAAGTGGGTGATGCCGACGAGCCTGCCGTCCAGCCGCGCCCCGAGGGCGTGCATCCGGGTGCCCGCCTGGAACTCCTGCCACGCCCTGGCGTACATCTCGTCCGGCTCGGAGCGCTGGTAGAAGTCGATGTAGGCGCGGAACAACCCTTCCCAGGCGGCTCTGTCGGAGGGGTGGAGTTCGTCGATGCTGACCATGCGGGCAACCTTAGGGACAAGTGGCCCGGCGTAGTACTGCCACTTTTGGGAGAAAGCGGGATACCACTTCGTCAGTCGACGTAGCCGCCCAGGTCGGTCTTGAGCCTGCTGTACTCCTGGGCGCAGCCGGGGGCGCGGTCGGCGGGCAGCCAGCCGGCCGAGGCGATGCGGCCGTGCGCCTTCGGGGAGGCGCCGTAGAGGTGGCAGGCGAAGGTCGCGGACTCGGTGGGGCCGCCCAGGTGGTGCAGCGGGGCGTTGGAGCCCAGCAGGTGACGGGCCTCGGCGGCGGCGATCACGGTCTTGGGCTGCCTGCCGTACTCGGCGGTGAGGGTGAGGGCGGCGAAGCGGTCGGGGAGGGCTTCGGCGGAGGGGGAGCGCATGCCGTACAGGGAGGTGGCGGCGTGGCCGAGTTGGTGGTGGAAGAGTACGGCGAGGGCGGCGTCGACGCGGGTGTCGTGCCTGCGGTCCAGGGTCTCCTCCGTCTCGGCGATGCCGGTCAGCGTCTTCGAGAGCTGTTTGACCAGCTCGTAGCAGAAGGTGATCCGGCGCCGCTCGTGGTCCCAGGAGGCCTTGGGAGCGCCGCAGTCCTTGGCGACGACGGTGACCTTGTCCGGCAGCCGCAGCCTGGTGCGCAGGACGCCGCTCTCGCGCAGCAGCAGGGCGGCCTTGGCCGTGCTGCTCGATCCGGGGCGTTCGTAGCGGACCTGCACCGGGTCGCCGGTGGCCGCCTGCGCGGGCAGGCCCAGCACCAGGGCGGTCGATCCGGCGAGCAGGTGGTGCAGCATGCGGTCTCCTCTGTTCGATCGGGAACGGGGCTATCCATGCAACGGTTCCGAGATCGTCAAACGCGTGAAGACGCGTTTACCCAAAGATTTCCGGGTCATGCCGGGAGGCGGAAACGGCCGAAGCCCGGCCGCCTGAGGGCGGGCCGGGCTTCGGTGGTGACGCTGATCAGTGGCGGTAGCCACGGTAGACGCGCACCCAGTCGTGACGGCTCTCCGAGGCGTTGGTGTCCTCGTCGCCTTCGTACACGGCCTTGAACGTGCCGCTCTTCCAGGCCTTGGTCCTGGTCACGAAGTTGCCGCGACGGTCGGTGTCGGCGTCGGCGACCCACTTCCAGCCGCTGGAGCCACTGGCGCGGAAGTAGATGCCCACCTCGGCGTCGTCGTAGCCGGACCAGTGGTGGTCCTCGTCAACCTGAAGCCTGCCCTTGAACCAGAGCGACTTGCCCTTGCGGACCGGGTCGGGGCTGGCGCGGAAGCGGCTGATCCGGGTGTCGGCCTTGCCCTGCTCCTCCTCGACGGCGAAGTAGGCCTTGTCGGTGTCGCTCTTCTTGTCCTTGTCGTAGGCGGTGGCGGTGGCCCGCCACTTGCCCACCGGGTCTCCGGCGCTGAACGGCACCGTGAAGATCCAGTGCTCGCCCTTGTGGTCGACCTTGACGTCCTTCGCCACGAGCGTGCGCGGCTGGTCGCCGGTCGGCCTGACCAGGAGTTCGACCTTCTCGGCCGCCTCGGAGGCGACCACGTCGAACCTGGCGGTGGTCACACCGTTCTTGGTGATGATGACCGGGTTCGGGTTGATGTCCTCGATCTGTACGTCGAGGGTGGCGCGGGAGGCCGTGGCCGAGGCCGAGCCACCCGAGATGAGCAGTGCGCCACCCATGGCGGCGGCGAGAACTCCTGCTGCGATCTTCTTCATGAGGGTGCTGATTCCTCTCCCCGTATCGATGGTTTCGGCGCGGGATCGCCGAGCCCGTCTAACAGTTAGAGGCACCATACGGGGAAAAGGTTGACTCAAGATACGGAAAAGTTTTGATCACAAAGCCGACATGTACGTGACCAGCGAGTTTCCTGTGAAAATTTATGACTCGATAGAGTTCATCCCATGACCGACGTCTACACCCTCGGCGAGCCCTTGGGAGTGGTGTCCAGCGGCAGGCTCCGTCACGACAGTGAGGCCAGGCTGGACGTGGGTGGGCCCGAGCTGAACCTGGCGATCGGCCTGGCCAGGCTGGGGCACGCGGTGAGCTATCTGGGCAAAGTGGGCGCCGACGAACTCGGCGTCAGAATCCTGACCGTCCTGCGCGGCGAGGGAGTCGACGTCTCCGACGTCAGGATCGACGAGAGCGCGCCCACGGGATTGTTACTCAAGGAATCGCGAATCGGTCATGTGAGCAGGGTCACTCATTACCGCACGGATTCGGCGGGCTCCCGACTTTCTCCCGGGAACGTGCCCATCGACCGGATCGCGGCCGCGAAAGTCCTGCACCTCAGCGGGATCACCGCCGCGCTTGGCCGCGATCCGCGCGACGCGGTGCACGCGGCGATCCGGGCGGCCCGTACGGCCGGCGTGATGATCTCCTTCGCCGTCGACTACCGGGCCGACCTCTGGCCGTCGCTGGGCGAGGCCCAGGAGGTGCTCGGCGAGCTGGCCGGCTACTCCCATCTGCTGTTCGCCGGGCAGGACGAGCTCGACCTGGTCAAGCCGGCGCTGATGCCGGAGCGCGAGGTGGTGGTGACCCGGGGCGCGAAGGGGGCGAGCGTGCGGGCCGACCGGATGCGCTACGACGCGCCGAGCGTGCTGGTGCCCGTGGTCGACACGATGGGAGCGGGGGAGGCGTTCGTCGCCGGGTACCTCAGCGCGGCGCTGGACGGGCTGACCCCGCAGGAGCGGCTGAGCAGGGCCACGCTGCTCGGCGCGTTCGCGGTGACCAGCGCCAGCGACTGGCAGGGCCTGCCCACTCGCGCCGAACTGCCTCTGCTCGCCCCATGAGAGAAAAATTCTGACTTGTTCGCGCAAAAAATGTCTGGGACGTGCCCGCTGCTGGGTGAGGACGCTGATATATCCACGCAAATCATGACGTTCGCCCTACGCAAGCGACTGCAACGAGTTGCGTAGGCGGTCGTATAGTTTGCGCATGACGCGACGACTGGCAGAGGTGGCCAAGAAGGTCGGGGTGAGCGAGGCGACCGTCAGTCGCGTGCTCAACGGCAAGCCCGGGGTCTCGGAGGCGACCCGCGAGGCCGTGCTCACCGCCCTCGACGTCCTCGGCTACGAGCGTCCCACCCAGCTTCGCGGCGACCGCGCCCGCCTGGTCGGCCTGGTCCTGCCCGAGTTGCAGAATCCGATCTTCCCCGCCTTCGCCGAGGTCGTCGGCGGCGCGCTCGCCCAGCAGGGCTTCACCTCGGTGCTGTGCACCAGGACCGCGGGCGGCGTCTCCGAGGCCGACTACGTGGACCTGCTGCTGCAGCAGCAGGTCTCCGGCGTGGTCTTCGCCGGCGGCCTCTACGCCCAGGCCGACGCCTCCCACGAGCACTACGCGCTGATCACCGAAAGGCGGTTGCCCGCCGTCCTGGTGAACGCGGCCGTCGAGCACCTCGACTTCCCGCAGGTCTCCTCCGACGACGTGGTGGCCGCCGAGATGGCGCTCGGCCACCTGCGGGCGCTCGGCCACGAGCGGGTCGGCATGGTGCTCGGCCCCAGGGACCACATGCCCTCGCGGCGCAAGCTGGCGGCCTTCCTCGCCAAGGGCGGCGATCCCGAGCTGGTCGAGCACACGATGTTCTCGCTGGAGGGCGGCCACGCGGCGGCGGCCCGGCTGGTCGGGCGCGGGGTGACCGGAGTGATCTGCGCCAGTGACCTGCTCGCGCTCGGCGTGGTCAGGGCGGCCAGGCGGGCGGGCCGCTCGGTGCCGGGCGACGTCTCGGTCATCGGCTACGACGACTCGGCGCTGATGAACTGCGTCGACCCGCCGCTGACCACGGTGCGCCAGCCGATCGACGCGATGGGCCGGGCCGCGGTGGAGCTGCTGGTGGCGCTGATCGACAAGGCCGAGGTGGCCTCCGACGAGCTGCTCTTCGAGCCCGAGCTGGTGGTCCGGGCCTCGACGGCCAGAATCGCCTGAAGGCACGCCTTTTCTATTCACAACATAGCTCGGTCGTTATATTGCACTATCTTGTCGAAGTCTTGCGCTGCATCTATCGTCATGGCAATGCTCCCCTTCAGAAGGGCCAGACCATGAGGAGATCCGACACGTGGTGGCGGGGCGCCGCGATCTACCAGGTCTACCTGCGCAGCTTCGCCGACGGGAACGGCGACGGGGTGGGCGACCTGGCCGGGCTTCGGGGGCGCCTGCCGTACCTGGCGGAGCTCGGGGTGAACGCGGTCTGGCTGAACCCGTGGTATCCGTCGCCGATGGCCGACGGCGGGTACGACGTGGCCGACTACCGGGACATCGAGCCGGTCTTCGGCACGCTCGGTGAGGCCGAGCTGCTCATCGAGGAGGCCCACGCGCTGGGCATCAGGATCATCGTCGACGTGGTGCCCAACCACAGCTCCACCGAGAGCGCCTGGTTCCGGGAGGCGCTGGCCGGGGGGCCGGGGTCAGCGGCCAGGGAACGGTTCTGGTTCAGGGACGAGCCGGGCGGCTGGCGGTCCATCTTCGGCGGCCCCGCCTGGACCCAGGCGCCCGACGGCCAGTGGTACCTGCACCTGTTCGCCCCCGAGCAGCCCGACCTCAACTGGGACAACCCTGAGGTGCACCAGGAGTTCCACGACGTCCTGCGGTTCTGGTTCGACCGCGGCGTGGACGGTGTCCGCATCGACTCGGCCGCGCTGCTGATGAAGTCGGAGACCGGCTTCGAGGACCTCGACGAGGTGCACGAGGTCTACCGGGGCTGGCGCCGGATCGCCGACGAGTACGGCGGACGCGTCCTCATCGGCGAGGTCTGGCTGCCCGACCAGGAACGCTTCGCCCGCTACCTGCGCCCCGACGAGCTGCACACCGCCTTCAACTTCGACTTCCTCGCCTGCCCCTGGGACCCCGAGGCGCTGCGCCGGTCCATCGACCAGACCCTGGCCACCCACCTCCCGCTCGGCGCCCCGCCCACCTGGGTCCTGTCCAACCACGACGTCACCCGCGTGGTCACCCGGTACGGCAGAGCCGACACCTCCTGGGACAACGGCGCCCGCCGGGACGGCGCCCCCGCCGACCTGGAACTCGGCCACCGCAGGGCCAGGGCGGCGGCGCTGCTGGCCATGGCGCTCCCCGGCGGCGTCTACGTCTACCAGGGCGAGGAGCTCGGCCTGCCCGAGGTCGAGGACATCCCCGGCGAGCTGCGCCAGGACCCCATCTGGAGGCGCTCGGACGGCACCGTGCCGGGCAGGGACGGCTGCCGGGTGCCGCTGCCCTGGTCGGGCGAGCACCCGCCGTTCGGGTTCGGCGCCGGCGAGCCGTGGCTGCCGCAGCCCGGAGAGTGGCGCGAGCTCACCGCCGAGGCCCAGGACACCGACCTCGGCTCCATGCTGAACCTCTACCGCACGGGCCTGCGCCTGCGTCGCGACCACCTCGGCGACGGCACCCTCACCTGGCTCCCACTGGGCCCCGGCGTCCTGGCCTTCACCAGGGAGTCCGGCCTGACCTGCGTCGTCAACCTGGGCCCCGACCCGATAGGGCTCCCGCCGCACGATCGGGTACTGCTGGCCAGCGGCCCGATCGAGGGCGACGCCCTGCCCGCGGACACCGCCGCCTGGATCTACGCCCGCTGAGGGGCGGACTCGCGCACGACCAGCTCGGTGGGCAGGATCACCGGGTCGGCCGGGCCGCCCTCGAAGAGGCCGAGCAGCAGGCGGACCGTCGCGGCCGCCTGCTCGTAGACCCGGTGGCGGACGGTGGTGAGCGGCGGCTCGGTGTACTTGGCGGCCTCGATGTCGTCGAAGCCGACCACCGCCACGTCGCCGGGCACCCGGCGGCCCGCCTGGCGCAGCGCCTGCAGCGCGCCCACCGCCATCAGGTCGTTGGCGACGAACACCGCGTCCAGCGCGGGGTCGTCGCCGAGGAGCCGGCGCATCGCCACCGCGCCCGACTGCCGGGTGAAGTCGCCCACCGCGACGATCGAGGGCAGGTCGGAGTCGCGCAGCACCTTGCGGTAGCCGCTCATCCGGTCCTGCCCGGCGATCATGTCCGGCGGTCCGGCGATGGTGGCGATCCGGCGGCGGCCGGTGTCCACCAGATGCCGGACCGCGGCCTCGGCGCCGCCCATGTTGTCGTTGTCGACGTAGGGGATGTCGATGGGGACGGCGGGCCTGCCGTAGGAGACGACCGGGACCCTGAGCCGGGCGATCGCGGCGGGGAGCGGGTCGGCGCCGTGCATCGAGATGAGCATGACGCCGTCGACGTGGCCGCTGGAGATGTACCGCTCGACCCGGGTGTGGCTCTTGGGGGAGCCGGTCAGCATCAGGACGACCTGCTTGTCGGCCGCCTCCAGCTCGACGCTGGCCGAGCGGATCACCGTGGAGAACATCGGGTCCTCGGAGAAGACCCTGGTCGGCGGTTCGGAGAAGACCAGCGCGATCGAGTCGGTGCGTTGGGTGACCAGGCTGCGGGCCGCGGAGTTGGGCACGTAGCCGAGCTCGTCGACCGCACGCTGCACGGCCTCGCGGATGTGCGCGGCGACCGTCTCCTGGCCGTTGACGACCCGGGAGACGGTCGCCCGCGAGACTCCGGCCCGTGCGGCGACGGCCTCCAGCGTGGGACGCCTCATCCCTTCACGCTTCCGGCCAGCAGGCCGCGGACGAAATAGCGTTGCATCGACAGGAAGACCACGAGAGGAATGATGACAGAGACGAAAGCGCCGGATGTCAGGCGTTGCCACTCATTGCCCCGGGTTCCGGCCATCTGCGCAAGCCGTACGGTCATCGGGGCGGTTTCGGCGGTGCCGCCGGCGAAGATCAGGCCGACCAGCAGGTCGTTCCAGACCCACAGGAACTGGAAGATGCCGAAGGTGGCGAGGGCGGGGGCGACCAGCGGCAGTACCAGCCTGCGCAGGATCGTGCCGTGCGAGGCGCCGTCGACGCGGGCCGCCTCCATCAGCTCGCCGGGCAGTTCGGACATGAAGTTGTGCAGCAGGAAGATGCCGAGCGGCAGGGCGAAGCAGGTGTGCGCGAACCAGACCTGGACGAACTGGCCGGTGCCTTCGAGGTCCCAGGCGGGCAGGATCTGCAAGCCGAAGACGGTCACGCCCTCGGAGAAGAACGACAGCAGCGGGACCAGCGCCATCTGCAGCGGCACCACCTGCAGGGCGAAGACGCCGATGTAGATCCAGTCGCGGCCCTTGAACGGCAGCCAGGCCAGCGCGTACGCGGCGAAGGCGGCGAGCGCCAGCGGGAACAGCACCGACGGGACGGTGATGACGATCGAGTTGATCAGGAAGCTGGCGAGCTGTCCCGACGAGGAGGAGGTGCCGAACAGCACCTCCCGGTAGTTGTCAAGGGTCAGCGCGGGCTCGGTGAAGAACGTCCACCAGCCGGTCGTCTTGATCTGGTCCTCGGGCCTGAACGACGACAGGAACAGCCCGAACGTCGGCGCGGTCCAGAGCAGCGCGATGAGCACGGCCACCAGGCTCGCGGTCCTGCCGGACAGCGACCTGCGCACGCGGCCCGCCGCGGTCTTCGGTTCGGCGGACGCCAGGGGAAGGACGGTGCTGGTCATCGGGCCTCCCGGCGCAGCCGCAGGTCGCGGATCTGGTAGACGACGATCGGGGTGACGAGCACGAACAGGAAGACGGCCAGCGCCGCGCCCTTGCCGGTCTCGCCGTAGCGGAAGGCCTGGTTGTACATCTCGTTGGCGATGACGCTGGTGTCGAACTGCCCGCCGGTCATCGTCCGGACGATGTCGAACAGCTTCAGCGTGCCGATGGACTGGGTGACCAGCACGACGATCACCGCGGGCCGGATCGAGGGCAGTGTCACCTGGAAGAACATCTGGACGGGGCCGGCGCCGTCGAGCCGGGCGGCCTCCACGATCTCGGCAGGGATGCCCTTGATCGCCGCCGACAGCACGACGGTGGCGAACCCGGCCTGGATCCAGACCATGACCACGATCAGGAAGAGCGTGTTGACCGGCGGCTCCAGCAGCCACTGCTGCGGCTCGCCGCCGAACCAGACGACGAGCTGGTTGAGCAGCCCGATCTGGTCGGCGCCCTCGGGCCGGTAGGCGTAGACGAACTTCCAGATGATGCCCGCGCCGACGAACGAGATCGCCATCGGCAGGAAGACCAGCGACTTGGCCAGCGCCTCGAACCGGGAGCGGTCCACCAGCACCGCGTACACCAGCCCGATCGAGGTCACCACCAGCGGGACGAGCACCACCCAGATGAGCGTGTTGCGCAGCACGGTCAGCGCTTCGGGCTGGGTGAACATCCAGGCGTAGTTGTCGACGCCGACGAAGGCCCTGCTGTCGCCGCTCATGAACGACAGCAGGGTGGTGCGGATCGCCGGGACGACCAGCCCGATGCCGAGCAGGACGAGGGCGGGGGCCAGCAGGATCAGCGCGGGCAGCCGGGCCCGCTGCCGGGTCGGCGCCCGATCGAGCAGCAGCACGACCACGGCGACGACCGCGCAGAACGCCACGACGCCGATCAGTAACTGGACAAGCTTGGGCTGCTCCGCCGCGAAGTCGAAGTCCAGATCCACGAAACCTCCCCCACCAGGTGTACGGCTCCCGCCCGGGAGCCGTACACCCTCGCGTGACTAGGACTTGGGCCAGGACTTGTCGATGAAGTCGAGCACCGTCTTGGTGTCCTTGCCGTTGATCCAGTCGGTCATGCCCTTCCAGAAGGTGCCCGCGCCGACCGCGGCCGGCATCAGGTCGGAGCCGTCGAAGCGGAACACCGTCGCCGGGTCCTGCAGCATCTGCATGGACAGCTTGTCGATCGGGTTCTGCGCGTTGGCCAGGTCGACGCCCTTGTTGGCGGAGACGTAGGTGGCCAGCTTCATCCGCGCGTTGGCGAAGTCGGGGGTGGCCAGGTACTGCTGGAAGGCGTTGACCTCGGGCCGCTCGGCGAACGCCGCGACGAACTCGCCCGCGCCCAGCACCGGCTTCTTGGCGGTGTCGTTGCCGGGCAGGTAGAAGGCGAACACGTCGCCGTCCTCGGCCACCTTGGTGCCCTCGGGCCAGAAGTTGGCGTAGAAGGAGGCCTGGCGGTGCATGGCGCACTTGCCGGCGGTGATCGGGACGCCGCCCTCCTGGAAGGCGGTGCTGGCGATCGACTTGACCGGGCCGTAGCCGCCGTTGACGAACTTGTCGTTCTTCAGGATCGCGCCGACCTTGTCCACGGCGGCGACGACCTTGGGGTCGTTGAAGGGGAGCTTGTGCGCGACCCAGTTGTCGTACTCGTCGGGGCCGAGTTCGCGCAGGATCACGTCCTCGATCCAGTCGGTGGCCGGCCAGCCGGTCGCGTCGCCGGACTCGATGCCCGCGCACCAGGGCTTGACGCCGGTCGCCGCGATGGTGCCGCTGAGCGTCATCAGCTCGTCCCAGGTGGTGGGGACCTGCCAGCCCTTCTCCTTGAACATCGTGGGGGAGTACCAGACGAACGACTTGACGCTGGCGCCCAGCGGGGCGCCGTAGAAGGTGCCGTCGACGGTGCCGTACTTCACCCAGTCGGGCGTCCAGCCGGAGTCGGCGAGCGCTTTGACCTCGGGGGAGGCGGCCTTGAGCTTGCCGGCCTTGGCGAAGCGGGCGAGCAGGCCGGGCTGCGGGAAGAAGGCGAGGTCGGGCGGGTTGCCGCCGTCCACGCGGACCTGGATCTGCGCCTCGAACTCTCCGGAGCCCTCGTAGGTGACCTTCATCCCGGTGCACGTCTCGAACGGCTTCCAGGTCTGGGCGAACAGGTCGGCTTCGGCGTCGCGGATCGGGGAGTAGACGGTGACCTTCTTGCCGTCGTGTTTGCCGTACTTGGCGTAGGGCGCGCACTCGGCGGAGGTTCCGCCGCCGCTCTCGCCTTCGGCCTGCTTGCCGGAGTCACCGGAACCACAGCCGGTGACGATCAGCGCCAGACTCACGGTGCCGGCCGCTAGGCCGAGGCGCACGGGCCGGGAGGGGAACGACATGGATCATCCTCCATTACGTTGCCAGGCCGGTCGCGGAGTCGTAGCCGGCCACCGGACTTCGCGCCCCTGAGAGCGCTCTCTGAGCCTCGTTAGCGCACGTAACAGTGTCAAGCTCCGTGATATTACGGTTACAATGCGACATTTTGCGGCCCCCTGCACATGACATGCAGGGGGCCGGGATTCAGAGGCTGTTGCGCTCGATCACGCCCCGGTACCACAGGGCGCTGTCCTTGGGCGTGCGCACCTGGGTGGCGTGGTCCACGTGCACGATGCCGAACCTGCGGCGGTAGCCCTCGGCCCACTCGAAGTTGTCCAGCAGCGACCAGACCAGGTAGCCGCGCACGTCCGCGCCGCCGCCGATGGCCTCGTGGACCGCCCGCAGGTGGCCGTCGAGGAAGGCCAGGCGGCCCTCGTCGCGGACCCGGCCGTCCTGGACGACGTCGTCGAAGGCGGCGCCGTTCTCGGTGACCATGAGGCCGGTCCCGGGGTAGTCGCGCGAGAGCCGTACCAGGAGTCTGGACAGGCCGGTCGGCACGATGGGCCAGCCCATCGCGGTCGTCGGGGCGTCGGCGGGGACGAAGCGGATGCCCTGCGAGCCGGGCCAGGCGGCGTCGGCGGGCTCGCCGGGGGCCGCCTCGACCACGCAGGGGTTGTAGTAGTTGACGCCGATCAGGTCGATCGGCTGGTTGATGATCTCCAGGTCGCCGTCCAGGCGGTGGTCGAGCCCGGCCTCGGCTTCCAGCACCTCCCGCGGGTACGCGCCGCGCAGCACCGGGTCCAGGAAGCGCCGGTTCAGCAGCGCGTGAACGCGTTCCACCGCCGCCGCGTCGGCCTCGGAGACCGCCGCGCCCGGGTCGCCGACCTGGGCGGGCGTCAGCACCGGGGAGGAGTTGAGGACCAGCATGATCTCCTGGGCGCCCGCCTCGCGCAGCGCCCGGGTGGCCAGGCCGTGGCCGAGCAGCAGGTGGTGCGCGGCGCGCAGCGCGTCGGCCGGGTCCCGCCTGCCCGGCGCGTGCACGCCGTTGCCGTAGCCGAGGAAGGCGGCCACCCAGGGCTCGTTCAGCGTGGCCCAGTGCTCGACCCGGTCGCCGAGCCGCTCGTGCACCAGCGCGGCGTAGTCGGCGAACCGGTAGGCGGTGTCACGGGCCGCCCAGCCGCCCCCGTCCTCCAGCGCCTGCGGCAGGTCCCAGTGGTAGAGCGTGGCGTACGGCGTGATGCCCGCCGCCAGCAGCTCGTCCACCAGCCGGTCGTAGAAGCCCAGCCCCGCCGGATTGGCCGGGCCCGTGCCGTCGGCCTGGACGCGGGGCCAGGCCACCGAGAACCGGTAGGCGCGCAGCCGGAGCTCCCGCATCAGCGCCACGTCGTCGCGGTAGCGGTGATAGTGGTCGCACGCCTCCTCCCCGGTGTCGCCGCCGGCGACCTTGCCGGGCGTGGCGGCGAAGGTGTCCCAGATCGACCGCCCGCGCCCGCCCTCCTTGACCGCGCCCTCGATCTGGTACGACGCCGTGGCGGCGCCCCAGACGAACTCCTCAGGGAAAATCCCCGCCTGCATGATGCCTCCGTGTCAGCCGTGTACGCGCCCGGCGACCCTGGCGTACATCCGCCCGGGGCTCGGCACATCGGGGGAGGTGAGGAAGCCGGGCAGCATCGGCAGATCCACCGCGAACGGCTGCAGCCGGTCATACAGCTCGCGGGCGTCCCCGGGCCGCTTGCGCGGATCCTTCTCCAGCAGGCAGTCCAGCAGCGCGGACAGCTCGGCAGGCAGGCCGGGCACCGCCGGCGGGCGCTCCTTGACCTGCTTCTCGAAGACCGCGTACTCCGTCGGCCCGGTGAACAACTGCCGCCCGGTCAGCATCTCGTGCAGCACGCAGCCGAGCGCGTAGAGGTCGCTGCGCGGCTCGGCCAGGCCGCTCTGGATCTGCTCGGGCGCCATGTACGCGGGCGTGCCGAGGATCTGGCCGACCCTGGTGAACTGGGTTCCGTCGGTCTCGCGCAGCATCGCCAGGCCGAAGTCGAGCACCTTGACGCTGCCGTCGGGGCAGAGCATCAGGTTGGTGGGCTTCAGGTCGCGGTGGCAGATCTCCAGCGCGTGCGCGGCCGACAGCACCGCGCACGCCTGCGCGGCGATCGCGGCGGCCCACGGGACCGGCAGCGGCCCGTGCTCGCTGACCAGGTCGGCGACCGTGACACCCTGGATGAACTGCATCACCTGGAACATGCGCTGGTCGTGGGTGCCGAAGTCGTAGAGCACGGGCGCGCCCGGATGCTCCAGCCTGGCCAGGATGCGCGCCTCGCGGACGAAGCGCCGCTCCAGCTCCTCGTCGGGGCCGACCGGGAAGCGCAGCAGCTTCACCGCCACCCGGCGGTCAAGGTGCCGATCATGACCGCTGTAGACCGCGCCCATGCCGCCCTGGCCGAGAGGCAGGTCGTCGAGCTCATAGCGGTCACCGATGACCATTCGCCCCTCCCCAGCGCCTTTCCCGAAAAGTTACACCTTCGTCAGGCTGGGTGCAGACGGCCGTCGGCGAGGCCGTCGAGCCCGAGCCGGACCAGGGAACTACCGAGATCGGCGGCTTCACGCAGGGCGTCCTCCATCGTGGCGAGCTGGCGGAAGGCTTCGCCGTACAGGCGCTGTTCGGTGAGGGGGAGGCGGGGGAGGCGGGTGCGGCGCACGTCCACCCTGCTGGAGCCGGCGGGCACCCGCCCGCCGGCCGAGCGCAGGAAACCGGCGAGGAAGTGCGCGTCCAGCCGCCGCTCGTCGACGCGGTAGAGGGTGAGCTGCGGCCCGAGCACGGCGCCCGCCTCGGTGACCACGCGGGCGGTCGAGTAGGTGGCCACCACGTCGCCCGGCTCGACGCGCACCAGCCCGTTCGCGGACGCGGTCAGCCCCGAGGCGGGGGCGCCGCTCTCCACGTCGTCGGCCAGCAGCACCGGCACCTCGCCGCCGTCGGCTGTCATCCTCGGCGGCGCCTGCAGGATCGTCACCAGGCCCGCCTTGACGAGCTCGCCGACCGTGGTGGCCGGATGGTCGCGCGGCTCGTCGAGCACCCGCAGGTCCGGCGGCACCACCGAGGCGGCAAGGAAGCGCTCGCGGGCGGCGGTGAAGGCGCGGCCGAGGTCGGCGCCGCCGCGCGGCACATGCCGCGCCGGGCTGACGTCCACCTCGTCGTCGAGCAGATCGATGATCCGTACGGCCTGGCCGTGGCCGCCCCCCAGGTGGTCGTGCCAGGCCGCGGCCACCGCGTCGAGGTCGTCGGCGGCGTCCATGATCAGCACCTCGGACGGCGGCCGGTCGCCGGGCCGAGGGCGGCGCAGCATCCACAGGTCGGGCCCGCCCGTCCACAGCGTCACCACGGCTCGCAGGGCGCCGGCCCGCAGCAGGTTGCCCCTGATGCGGCGGCCCGGCCTGCGGCTGGCCGCGGCTGCGGGCATCAGCACCGCGACCAGGCCGCCCGGCTTGACGTGGGTCAGGCAGTGCTGCACCCAGGCGAGCTCCGACTCGCCGCGCGGGGGCAGGCCGAACTCCCAGCGCGGGTCGCCGGTGAGCTCGTCGTAGCCCCACGAGCGCTCGTTGAACGGCGGGTCGCAGACCACCGCGTCGGCGAGCTCGCGGCGGAAGCCGTCCTCGCGCATCGAGTCGGCCGCGACGATCTCGGCGTCGGAGCCGCGCAGCAGCAGCCGGGCGCGGGCGATGCGCGCCGAGGTGGCGCTCAGCTCCTGGCCGAGCAGCCGGCCCGCCTTGGTGACGCCCAGCAGCAGCGTGCCCACCCCGCAGGCCGGGTCGAGCACCGTACGCCCCTGGGCCCCGGTCAGCTCCACCATCAGCCCGGCCACGTCGGGCCGGGTCAGCGCGAGGCGCCGGGAGTGGGCCTCGAAGTAGCGCTCGCAGATGAACTCGTAGGCGCCCAGTGGCCCCTGTTCCACCGCCAGATCGCCGAGCAGCGCGGCCAGCGAGGGGTCGAGCCCGTCAGGCTCCTCACCTGCGAGAAAGGAGCCCGCTTTGGCGACGAGCTCGCCCAGTCGCAGATCTCCTTCGGCTTTCAGGCGTTGCCAGGCACGATCTCCCAGCGAGACCTGGTAGGACTTCCCATAGCGTCGCAGCCAGACCTCGACCTCGCGCAGGGCGAACTGCGGTTGGGCGGCGGTGCCGCCCACCGGTGCGGGGAAGTCGTCGTGCCTGCGGCGCCAGTTGCTCACCGCGGCCCGCCCGACACCGGCGAGCCTGGCGATGTCGCCGGCGTTGACGGTCGGGTCGTGGCTCATGTGGGCCACAGTAGTTCACAAACACTCTTCAGTGCATCTGCTTGTGAAGTGTTTCAACCAATGATTTACTGCTGCTATGAAGCACAACATCCGCTATGCCGCTGGCTCAGATGTGGGTCTCCGCCGGGAGCAGAACGAGGACTCCGGCTACGCGAGCGCCCGCCTGCTCGCGGTCGCCGACGGGATGGGCGGCCACGCGGCGGGCGAGCTGGCCAGCTCCGCCGCGATCGCGGTGCTCCGCGAGCTGGATGCCAGCCTCCCTGAGACGGGAGCCGACCTGGAGGCGGCGCTCGAAGCCGCCGTGCAGGAGGCCGGGCGCAGGCTGGTGGAGCTCGCCGAGATCGACCCGGCGCGCAGGGGTATGGGCACGACCGTCACCGCCATGCTGTGGGACGGCTCCAGGTTCGCGCTTGCCCATCTCGGTGACTCCCGTGCCTATCTGCTTCGTGACGGTGCGCTTTACCAGATCACCAAGGATCACACACTGGTGCAGTCCATGGTGGACGAAGGGCGAATCACGGAGGATCAGGCCGCCGTGCACCCCCGGCGCTCGATGGTGCTGCGGGTGCTGGGCAGCGAGGGCAGGTCCGCGCCGGACATGTCGCTGCGCGACGCCGACTTGGGCGACCGCTACCTGCTGTGCTCCGACGGGCTGACCAACGTGCTGGGGCCCGAGGTGCTGCACGAGGTGCTGTCGACGTTCGCCGAGCCGGACGCGGCGGTGCGCAGGCTGATCGACCTGGCCAACCAGGGGGGCTCCCCGGACAACGTGACGGTGGTCGTGGCCGACGTGGTGCCGCCCGGCGAGGGTGCGGCAGCGATGTACAGAGTGGGCGCTGGCTCCTAATCCCGATAGTAGAAGTTCCCCCTGCGCCCCAGGAGTCACATAGCCGAAATTTCATCTCATAGCTAGACACTTTCTTGGTGTACGGCGCATTGCCGCGATGCTGCTACTACAGTCCATCGTTAGCTGCCGTCATCTGGGGAGGAGTCGTCCTGGACCCGATCGCGGAAGATCTGCTGAAGGCGGTGCGCCCCCAACTCGGATACCGCGAGAAGGGCGGCCAGCACACGAAGTTCGGTGAGTGGTACGCCCTCCACGCCCAGGACCCCCAGTATCGCAACGCGCCGTGGTGCGACATGTTCATCGCCTGGGCCGCCGAACGGGCAGGGGTCGAGGAGTACGTCGGGCAGTTCGCCTGGACCCCCTCGCACGCGGCCTGGTTCATCAAACACCGCGCCTGGTCCGACACCCCGGAACCCGGCGCGCTGGTGTTCTACGACTGGAGCGGCGGCAAGAGCTACAAGGGCGTCGACCACGTCGGCATCGTGGAGAAGGTGGAAGGCGCGAAGATCCGCACGATCGAGGCGAACGTCGACAAGGTCTGGCTGAAGCGCAAATTCCGCGAAACAGACAAAGTCGTCGGGTACGGCCTGCCCCGCCTGGTCAAGAAGAACGCCCCTCTCCTGGAGGTCCGCCCCTCCGACGGCCCCGCCATCTCCCTCCAGGCCGACCGCCCCGCCATCACCGCCGTGGAGTCGCGCTCCGCTTTCGATCTTTTAGGCACCCCCCAGGCATTACTCGCCACCATGGTCCTGGTGACCGTGGTGATCTCCATCCGCCTCGCCGGCCGCCCGCGCCCCACCCCCGCCTCCCCCTCTCCCGCTTCCCCTCCGCCCCGCCCGCTCGCGCACTCCGCCGCGAGTTCCCTCCCGGACATTCGCCTTCCCGATTCCCGCCTCCGCGCGGGAACGATCCAGGACTCGCGCACGGCTCCCAAGGTGGGCGCACGCGTGCAGGGAAGGTCTCCCCGGGAGGCGGCCCTCGGTGTGGCATGGGAGGTGGACGAGGAGTTCTGGGAGAGCGAGAAAGTAGGGGCCGGGCGTGGACTCCGAGGCCGTCTCCCCTTCGCGAGGCGCGCGTCTCAGGAGGCTGAAGTGGCCTCTCGCGGCGGTCGTGACACTCCACCCGGCTCCCGCCTCGCCTCGCCGCAGGAGCGTGTGCTGCTCGGGCAGGAGCGTGGGGTGGGGGCGCCGCATGTGTCGCCTACGCGGCTGAGGCCGTATGAGTCCCAGAGGAGGTCGTCCCGAGGGCTGGAGGGTGGGAAATACTAGGACGTCCTAGTATCTTCAGAAGGGAAGCCCTCACGAAGGAGTGATCTGGCGTGCACGTTCCGGTCAACCCCGTCCGCTTTGTGACCGCGGCGGCACTGTTCGACGGCCATGACGCCGCGATCAACATCATGCGGCGGATCCTGCAGACGCAGGGCGCCGAGGTCATCCATCTCGGCCACAACCGGTCCGTCGACGAGGTCGTCACCGCCGCCATCCAGGAGGACGTGCAGGGCATCGCCATCAGCTCCTACCAGGGCGGACACGTCGAGTTCTTCTCGTACCTGGTCGACCTGCTGCGGGAGCGGGGGGCAGGACACGTCAAGGTGTACGGCGGAGGCGGCGGCGTCATCGTCGCCGAGGAGATCGAGCGCCTGCACGCCCACGGCGTCACCCGGATCTTCTCGCCCGAGGACGGCCAGCGCCTCGGCCTGCCCGGGATGATCAACGAACTGATCCAGGAGTGCGACGTCCAGCTTGACGACCCGCCCACGGTCGAAGCCGTGGTCTCGGGCGACCAGGCGGCCCTCGCCAGAGCCATCACCCTCATCGAGGCGGGCCGAGCCCCGGCCGAACTGGTCGAGGGCCTGCGCGCGAGAGGCGCCCGCCCTCACCCGCAGGAAACGCCCACCCCCGAGCAGAGCGCCGCGAACGCGGAGGAGACGCACCAGGCCGGAGCGCCTGTGCTGGGGATCACCGGAACGGGTGGGTCCGGAAAGTCGTCGCTGACCGACGAGTTGCTGCGGCGGTTCCGGGTCGACAACGACGACAAGCTGCGGGTGGCCGTCATCGCCATCGACCCGACCAGGCGCAGGGGCGGGGGTGCGCTGCTGGGGGACAGGATCAGGATGAACAGTCTCGGCGGGCAGACCTTCTTCCGGTCGCTGGCCACCAGGGGCGCCGTCAGCGAGGTGCCCGCCTGCCTGGACGACGTGATCGCCGCCTGCCGCGCCGCCGGGTACGACCTGGTGATCGTGGAGACGCCTGGTATCGGGCAGGGTGACGCGGGCGTGGTGCCGCACGTGGACGTGCCGATCTATGTCATGACGCCGGAGTTCGGCGCCGCCTCGCAGCTCGAGAAGATCGACATGCTCGACTTCGCCGAAGCCGTGGTGATCAACAAGTACGAGCGGCGCGGAGCCGAGGACGCGCTGCGCGACGTACGCCGCCAGATGGTGCGCAATCGGGGCGCTTTCGGCGTCTCGCCGGACAACATGCCGGTGTTCGGGACGATCGCCGCCCGCTACAACGACGCCGGGGTCACCGCGCTCTACCACCACCTGCGCGACCTCCTGCTGGCCAAGGGCATGCCCGCCGGTCCGGGCCTGCTGGCGCGGGTCCAGGGCCGTACCTCCAAGGCCGCCGCGGCGATCGTGCCGCCCGCCCGGGTGCGCTACCTCGCCGAGATCGCCGAGACGGTCCGCGACTACCACACCGAGACGCTGGCCCAGTCCGAGGCGGCCCGCCGCCTCCAGCAGTTGACCGCCGTCCAGGCCCTCCTGTCCGCCGAACCGCAGCACGCGGCCGGGGAAGAGGGCCAGGTCGCCGAGCTGGTACGGCGGGCGCAGTCCGAGCTGACCCCCGAGACCCGGGCCCTGCTGGACGAGTGGCCCGCGCTCAAGGCCCAGTACTCCGCCGACGAACTGGTGGTGAAGGTCCGCGACCGGGAGATCCACACCCCCCTGTGGCGCGAGACGCTGTCCGGCAACAGGATCCCCCGCGTCGCCCTGCCCCGCTACCAGGACCACGGCGAGCTGCTCCGCTTCCTGCGCGCCGAGAACCTCCCCGGCCGCTTCCCCTTCACCGCGGGCGTCTTCCCGTTCAAGCGGGACGACGAGGACCCCACCAGGATGTTCGCGGGCGAGGGCGACCCGTTCAGGACCAACAAGCGCTTCAAGCTGCTCTCGGAGGGGCAGCCCGCGACCCGCCTCTCGACGGCCTTCGACTCGGTGACGCTGTACGGCCACGACCCCGACCTCCGTCCTGACATCTACGGAAAGGTCGGCACCTCGGGGGTCTCGATCGCGACGCTCGACGACATGAAGGTGCTCTACGACGGCTTCGACCTCGCCGCCCCGAACACCTCGGTCTCGATGACCATCAACGGCCCCGCCCCGACGATCCTCGCCTTCTTCCTCAACGCCGCGATCGACCAGGCCCGAGACCGGTTCCAGGTCAAGCACGGGCGGGAGCCGTACGAGGAGGAGGATCGCGAGCTGCGCGCGGGCACGCTCGCCACCGTGCGCGGGACCGTGCAGGCCGACATCCTCAAGGAGGACCAGGGGCAGAACACCTGCATCTTCTCCACGGAGTTCAGCCTGCGGATGATGGCCGACATCCAGGAGTGGTTCATCCGGCAGCGGGTGCGCAACTTCTACTCGGTGTCGATCTCCGGCTACCACATCGCCGAGGCGGGCGCGAACCCGATCAGCCAGCTCGCGTTCACGCTGGCCAACGGCTTCACCTATGTGGAGGCCTACCTCGCCCGCGGCATGGACATCGACGACTTCGCGGCCAACCTGTCGTTCTTCTTCTCCAACGGCATGGACCCCGAGTACAGCGTGCTCGGCCGGGTGGCCCGCCGCATCTGGGCGGTGGCGCTGCGCGAGCGGTACGGCGCGGCCGAGCGGGCGCAGAAGCTGAAGTACCACATCCAGACCTCGGGCCGCTCCCTGCACGCCCAGGAGATGGACTTCAACGACATCCGCACCACCCTGCAGGCGCTGATCGCGATCTACGACAACTGCAACAGCCTGCACACCAACGCCTTCGACGAGGCCGTCACCACACCGTCGGCCGACTCGGTACGCCGCGCGATGGCCATCCAGCTCATCATCAACCGGGAGTGGGGCCTGGCTCGCAACGAGAACCCGCTGCAGGGCTCGTTCATCATCGACGAGCTGACCGACCTGGTCGAGGAGGCGGTGCTGCGCGAGTTCGAGCGCATCTCGGACCGCGGCGGCGTGCTGGGCGCGATGGAGACCGGCTACCAGCGCGGCCGGATCCAGGACGAGTCGATGCTGTACGAGACGCGCAAGCACGACGGCTCGCTGCCCATCATCGGCGTGAACACCTTCCGCAACCCGCGCGGCGAGGTCCAGCACGGGCCGCTGGAGCTGGCCAGGGGCACCGAGAAGGAGAAGGGCTCGCAGCTCGACCGGCTGAGCGACTTCCACACCCGGCACCGCGACGAAGCCCCCGCGGCGCTGCGGAGGCTTCGGGACGTCGCGATGTCGGAGGAGAACGCCTTCGAGGTGCTGATGGACGTGGCCAGGGTCTGCTCGCTCGGCCAGATCACCGAGGCGCTGTTCGAGGCCGGAGGTCAGTACCGGCGCAACGTCTGACCGGTCACCAGGCCACCAGGCCGGCCCCGACCAGCAGGACACCGAGCGCGCAGCACACGGCGCGCGCGGTGTTCCACCTGGTCCACCGGGGGGAGTAGGCGGCCCACGACAGCTTCCCGGCGTTGAGGGCGTTGTTCATCGGCACGTTCACGGTGGCGGTCACCACGACGGAGCCGAGGAAGTTCACCGCCGTCGCCGCGAACAGCAGCAGCGCGGCCGTGGTGTCCCCCGAGGCCAATAGCAGCGCCCCGGTGGCCGCCGACATGATCGGCGCGCCGAGGAACGCCAGGTAGAGCCACGGGTTAAGGATCTTCACGTTGATGCTGCGCATCGCGGTCTCGGCCTGGCCCGGCTCGACGGCGTCGAGGCCGGGCATGACCGACATGGAGAAGGAGTAGAACAGGCCCGTGAGGGCGGCGTGCGTCACCAGGGCCAGCGCGGCGGCGGCCAGGGTCAGGGCGTCCATGAGGGTCAAGCCTTCCAGACTCCGGAGGCGGCGGCCTCCTTCGCGTACGCGGTGAAGTCGCGCGGTTCGCGGCCGAGGGCGAGCCGGACGCCGTCGGTCAGCGAGGCGTTGCGGCCGTCCAGGACCGTGGTGAACAGCCCGGTGAGCAGCACGGCCTCGGTGGCGGGCATGCCGTACCCGGTGAGCATGCCGATGTACTCCTCGGCCGTGACCGGGACGTAGCGGATCAGCCTGCCGGTCGCCGCGGACAGTTCGCCGGCCACGTCCGCGAAGGTCAGCAGCCGGGGGCCGGTCAGTTCGTACAGCGTGTCGACGTGCCGGTCGGAGGTCAGGGCTGCGACCGCCGCGTCGGCGATGTCATCGGCGTCGACGGACGGCTCGGCCACGCCGCCGCCCGGCAGCGCGATCACCCCCGCCCGCACCATCTCGGCGAACGCCCCCTCGCTGTAGTTCTGGAAGAAGAAGCCGCAGCGCAGGATCGTCCACTCCAGCCCCGACTCCTGGACGATCCGCTCGCTGGCCGCGGCCTCGTCCTCGCCCCGCCCGGACAGCAGCACCAGCCGCCGCACGCCGCCGCTCACCGCGAGCGAGGTCAGCTCGCCGATCGCCTCGACCGCCCCGGGAAAGGCCAGGTCGGGCTGATAGGTCAGGTACGCGGCGCGCACGCCGTCGAGCGCGGGCGCCCAGGTGGCGCGGTCGGTCCAGTCGAAGGGCACCGGGCCGGAACGGGAGGTCGCCCGCACCGGCAGCCCCAGGTCCCGCAGCCCGCTCACCACTCTGCGGCCGGTCTTGCCGGTCCCGCCGATCACAAGGTTCGTCATGCGCCCAAGTCAAGCCTGGCCGGGTGAGACTCTCCATAGTTGAGCGGCTCACTTCCATGTTCTATCGTCCAACGCATGGACGCTCTGGCCGGACTCCTCGACGGACCGCGCGCCCGCAGTGCCTTCCTGCTCCGGGCGATCATGCGCCCGCCCTGGTCGGTGCGGGCGCAGGACGAGGCCCCGCTGTCGCTGGTGGCCGTCACCAAGGGCGAGGCGTGGGTGATCCCGGACGACACCGCCCCGGTACGGCTGACCGCCGGAGACGTCGCCGTCACCCGCGGCCCCGACCCTTTCACCTTCGCCGACGACCCCGCCACCCCGCCGCAGGTGATCCTCCTGCCCGGCCAGCGCTGCCGCAGCCCCGAAGGCGAGGACCTGTCGGAGCGGATGGGCCTCGGCACCCGCACCTGGGGCGACGATCTCGACGGTCCGGTGTCCATGCTGATCGGCACCTACCAGCTCGACTCGGAGGTCAGCCGGAGGCTGCTGCGCTCGCTGCCCCCGCTGCTGGTCCAGCGCCAGGTGGAGACCCCGCTCATCCCGCTGCTCGGCCAGGAGATGTCCGGCGACCAGCCGGGCCAGGAGGTGGTCCTCGACCGCATGCTGGACCTGCTGCTGATCGCGGTGCTCCGCGCCTGGTTCGGCGACCAGCGCAACTCCTGGTTCCTCGCCTTCGGCGACCCCGTCGTCGGCGCCGCGCTGCGGCTGCTGCACAACGACCCCGCCCACCCGTGGTCGGTGGCCGAGCTGGCCTCCCGGGTGGGCGTCTCGCGGGCCACGCTGGCGCGCACGTTCACCGAGCTGGTGGGGGAGCCGCCCATGGCGTACCTGACGGACTGGCGGCTGACGCTCGCCGCCGACCTGCTGCGCGAGCCCGGCACCACGATCGGCGCGGTGGCCAGGAAGGTCGGGTACGGCAGCTCGTTCGCGCTGAGCACGGCCTTCAAGCGGGTGCGCGGCATCAGCCCGCAGGAGCACCGCGTGCGATCCCAGGCCTAGGGTGGCCGGTGTGGACATAGACGACACCGGAGTGGCGGCGGCCGTACCGGACAGGGTCGGGCGGATCGTGTCGCTGGTGCCCTCGCTCACCGAGTCGGTGGCCGCGACCCTGCCAGGCGCGCTGGTCGGCGCCACCGACTGGTGCTCGCACCCGGCCGACCTGGACGTGACCAGGGTCAAGGGCACCAAGAACCCCGACCTGGAGACGATCGCCCGGCTCCGGCCGGACGTCGTCCTGGCCAACGCCGAGGAGAACAGACCCCAGGACATCGAGGCCCTGCGCGCCCAGGGCCTGGCCGTGTGGGTGACGAGGATCGAGACGGTGGACGAGGCGTTCACGTCGCTGACACGCCTGTTCCGGCACGCCTGCCGTACGGCACGACCGGCGTGGCTGGACTCGGCGGAGGAGGCCTGGCGTGCCCCCGAGCCCGTGGCCAGGCGGTCGGCGGTCATCCCGATCTGGCGGCGGCCGTGGATGGTGGTGGGGCGGGACACCTTCACCGGGGACGTGCTCCGCAGGCTCGGCGTCGACAACCTCTACGCCGATCACCCCGAGCGGTATCCCAAGATCCCCCTGGCCGACCTGGTCGCGCGGAACCCGGACCTGGTGGTGCTGCCGGACGAGCCCTACGCGTTCAGCGCGGACGACGGGCCCGAGTGCTTTCCCGGCATCCCGGCCGCGCTCGTCAGCGGCAGATACCTCACCTGGTACGGGCCCTCTCTGGTCGAGGCGCCCGCCGTCCTCCGAGGAATGATCGGCGGATAGCCGGGTAGCCGGGAGTCGATGCGGCTCCAGGACTGGTTCCTCACCGAGGACGAGAGAGGCAACCCGGCCACCAGGCTCGACGCCTGGTCCACCGGGAACGAGGTGCGCCCGCTCATCCACGGCGCCACCTACTTCGCCGAGCTCGCCACCCGCTTGGACCGGCTGGGCAAGGACGACCTGCTGCTGTTCGCCGACTGGCGCGGCGACCCCGACGAGCGGCTCACCCCGGACGGTCCGGGCGTGGCCGCCGCGATGGCCTCGGCCGCCGAACGCGGCGCCCTGGTCAGGGGACTGATCTGGCGCTCGCACCTGGACCGGCTGCGGTTCAGCGCCGAGGAGAACCGGCACCTGGGCGAGGCGATCGAGGAGGCGGGCGGGCAGGCGCTGCTCGACACCCGGACCCGCGCGGGCGGCTCGCACCACCAGAAGTTCGTCATCCTGCGCCACGACCGCACCCCCGAGGACGACGTCGCCTTCGTCGGCGGCGTCGACCTGTGCCACAGCCGCCGCGACGACGCGGACCACCGGGGCGACCCACAGGCCGCGCCCCTGCCCGGCCGGTACGGCCCGCGCCCGCCCTGGCACGACGTGCAGGTGGCGATCAGGGGCCCGGCGGTGGCCGAGGTGGAGAAGGTGTTCTGCGAACGCTGGGAGGACCCGGCGCCCGAGACCCGGCAGCCGTTCCGGCGGTTGCGCGACCACGTCACCCGGATGGACGACATGCCGCCGCTGCCCAAGCCCGGCCCACCGCCCGCGCCGGCCGGGACGCACGCCGTACAGCTGCTGCGCACATATCCGTACCGGCGTAGCGCCTACCCGTTCGCCCCGCGGGGGGAGCGGAGCGTGGCGCGGGCCTATCACAAGGTGCTGGGCAGGGCGCGTTCGCTGGTCTACCTGGAGGACCAGTACCTGTGGTCGACCGAGGTGATCGAGCCGTTCGCGCGGGCGCTGGAGCGGGAGCCGGAGCTGCACATGATCATCGTGGTGCCGCGCTTCCCCGACCAGGACGGCTGGCTGGCCGGTCCCGCGAGCCTGATCGGCCGGGTCGAGGCGCTGGGCCGGTTGCGGGACGCGGGCGGTGACCGGGTGGCCGTCTACGACCTGGAGAACCACGAGGACAGGCCCGTCTACGTGCACGCCAAGGTGTGCGTGGTGGACGACGTGTGGGCCTCGGTCGGGTCCGACAACGTGAACCTGCGCTCGTGGACGTACGACTCGGAGCTGAGCTGCGCGATCCTCGACGAGGAGCCCGACCCCCGGGCCCCCGCGGGCGCCGCGAAGTTCGCCAGAGACCTCAGGCTGACGCTCGCGGCCGAACACCTGGACCTCGATCGGCCGGGAGACGGGCTCGACGAGTTGTGCGATCCCCGTGTGGCTTTCGACGCGTTCGCCGACTCAGCCGCCAGACTGGAGGAATGGCATCGCGGCGGCGGCCGCGATCCCAGGCCGCCGGGCAGGCTCAGGCCGCATCCGGCGCCCGAGCTGACCGGCTTCCGCAGGCGCCTGGCCATGCCGCTCTACCGGCTGGCCGTCGACCCGGACGGCCGCCCGCCCGAACTACGTCGTTCGCGGAGGTTCTGATGTTCGCCCGCCGCCACCTGGACCCCGACCGGCGTCTGGGGCTGCGCCTGACCGCGGCCTCCCTGCTGGTGGGCCTGGTGATGATCCCCTTCACCCTGCTCGCCGTGCTCGTGAAGACCGCCTTCCCGCCCCTGCACCTCCTCGACAAAGGGGTGGCGCGGGACCTGCACGCGTTCGCCCTGCGCAACCCCGTCTGGACGGACGTGGTCACCTTCTGGAGCGAGCTGTTCGGGCCGTGGCCGTGGCGGATCGTGGTGATCGCACTCGCGGGCTGGCTGATCTACCGGGGCGCGCCGAGGCTGGCCACCTGGGCGATCACCACGATCACGGTCGGCGGCCTGCTCGCCCTCGCCATCAAGATCGTCACCGACCGGGCGCGGCCCGCGTTCCCCGACCCGGTCGCGATGGCGCCCGGCCAGTCCTTCCCGTCGGGTCACGTGGTCAACGCGACGCTCGGCGCGGGCATCGTGGTGCTGCTCCTGCTGCCCGTGCTGTCCCGGCGGGGGCGGACCATCGCCTGGTCGGCGGCCGGGTTCCTGGTCGTCTCGATGGCCTACACGCGGATCGCGCTGGGCGTGCACTGGGTGAGCGACGCGGTGGCGGGCGCGCTGCTCGGCGTCGCCGTCATCGCCGCCACCGCCGTCGCGTTCGAGTCCTGGCGGCGCGAACTGGGCCGCAGGCCGGCCGTGCCGTACGCCGAGGGTGTGGAGCCCGAGGCGGAGGAAGAGATCTCAACGGGAGGCAGGGCATATGGCAGCCGTCACTGAGTACCTCAAGTCTCTGGTGGCGCCGCTGCTGGCGCTGGCGGCCGTCACCTACGGCACGGGCAAGCTGCTGCTGGAGGTCTCCCACGTCGAGCCCTCCCTGAGCCGGGACGTCGCCGCCGACCGGACGGGCCTCTGGAACGGCCTCACCGACCTCGGCAGCAGCCTGTCCGACACGCCGTACATCGTGGCGCTCACGCTGATCGCCGCGATCGTCTTCAGGCTCGCCTACGGCAGATGGCGGGAGTCGGTCTTCCTCGCCCTGGCGGTGTGGGCCCAGTCGCTGATCTTCCTCGCCACCACCAACCTCGTCGGCCGCCACCGCCCGCCGGTCGAGCACCTGGACCCGGCCCCGCCCACCTCCAGCTTCCCCTCGGGGCACGTCAGCGCGGCGGTCGCGTTCTACTGCGGCGTCGCCCTGGTGCTCACCACGCACCACCACCGCTCCCGGCTGCTGACCGCGGCCATCTGGGCGGTGGGCCTCGGCGCGCCGCTCGCCGTCGCCTTCGCCCGGATCTACCGCGGCATGCACTTCGTCACCGACGTGCTGTGGGGGATCCTGCTCGGCGGCGTCTGCCTGGCCGTGGTGGCCAGGGCCGTCCTGTTCGGCCCTTCTCGGCGCCGGCCGTCAGTCCCTCGGTCAGCAACCGCTCGCTAGCGAAGAACAGCACCACCTTGATCCCCGTCTTCCTGCTGAAGTCGGCGGCGTCGACGCATTTGCGTAGGTGCGCATTGGTACGCGTGCGTTCTGTCGGGTGCAGGTTGTTCTCGTAGTACGCGATAGAGGAAAGTGTCAGTCCGCTCTCCGCGAAGATCTTCCCGACACGGTCGCATTCGGCTTCATCGAATCGATCCGCTCTGATGTGATTTCGGGCATCCGTGGCCGGCCGCCCGGCCACCTCCAGGGCTTCGTAGCCCTGGCCGACGGCCCAGCGTGCGATGTCGGAAAGGCTGCTTTCCGGAAGACACGCGGTCAGGAACCCCAATTTCATAAGCCACCTCCGACAGAAGTCGTAGACTTAAGAGTGTCAACCCGCAAGTATCGCGCGCAAATAAGCGCTAAATCTCTGACTTCTGTTTGATCAGAAAGCGTAAGTGTGGGGAATGCACGTCATCACCATTCAGGAACCAGGCGTCGTCCAGGTGTGCGAGGAGGAGGAGCCCGGTGAGCTGGAGCCGGGTCACGTCCGCGTGCGCACGATCTACTCCGGTGTGTCGGCGGGCACCGAACTCACCGCCTACCGGGGCACCAACCCCTACTTCACCCGCCACTGGGACGCCGAACGCCGGCTGTTCCTCCCGGGACAGAGCAACGCGTATCCGCTGACCGGCTGGGGCTACCAGGAGGTCGGCGAGGTCGTCGAGGCGGCGCCCGACGTCGCCGAGCCGCTGGTGGGGGCCATCGTGTGGGGGATCTGGGGGCACCGGGCCGAGGCCGTGCTGCCCGCCGCCAAGCTCGCCGGCCACGCCCTGCCGCCCCACGCGGACCCGCTGACCGGCGTGTTCGCCAGGGTCGGCGCGATCGCGCTCAACGCCGTGCACGCCGCCGACGTGCACCTCGGTGACCGGGTCGCGATCTTCGGGCAGGGCGTCATCGGGCTGCTGGCCACCCGGCTGGCCGTGCTCAACGGCGCCCGCGTGCTGGCCACCGACCCCATCGAGGCCAGACTCAGGCTCGCCAAGGCGTACGGCGCGGCCGAGACCTTCGACGCCCTGGCCGGCTCGTGCGCCGAGTTCGCCCGCAAGACGGGGGACGGCGCCGACACCGCGATCGAGCTGAGCGGCAGCCATTTCGGCCTGCACGAGGCGATCAGGACCGTGCGCCGGGGCGGCCGGGTCGTCGCGGCCGGCTTCTACCAGGGGGAGGCCGCCGGGCTGCGGCTGGGCGAGGAGTTCCACCACAACCAGGTGCAGCTCGTCTCCTCGCAGATCGGCGGCGTCGCCTCCTGGCTGGCCGGCCGCTGGGACGTCGAGCGGCTGCAGCGCACGTTCATGGAGCTGGCCGTGACCGGTGAGGTCGACACGACCCTGCTGGTCAGCCACGTGGTTCCGGCCGAGCGCGCCGCCGAGGCGTTCGAGCTGCTCGACCGGGAGCCGGACAAGGTGTTGCAACTCGTCTTCAGATTCGGAGAGGGACAGTGAAACTCGCCGTGCAGGAGCAGCTCCTGCCAGGCCGTACCTTGCAGGAGAAGTTCGCCTTCGCCGTGGACGCCGGGTTCGACGCGATCGAGTTGCGCGGGAAGGGGGACTTCCAGTTCGCCGCCCGGCTGCCCGAGCTCAAACGGGCGCTGGCCGACGGGGTGGTGATGCCGACGGTCTGCGTCGACATGCCGCACTTCATCGGCGACTTCGATCCGGCCAGGCGCAAGGACGCCGTCCACCAGCTCCGCTCACAGCTCACGGTGATCGCCGAGCTGGGCGGCGTCGGAGTGATGACCCCGGCGTCGTGGGGGCAGGTCTCGCTCAGGCTGCCGCCGTTCGAGCCGCCCAGGAGCGCCGCCGAGGACCGCGAGGTGCTGGCCGAGGCGCTGGCGACGCTGGGTGAGCACGCGGCGCGCAACGGTGTGCTGATCATGCTGGAGCCGCTGAACCGGTACGAGAACCACATGGTCAACACGCTCGCCCAGGCGGCCGAGCTGTGCGTGATGGACTCGATCAAGGTGGCCGGCGACACCTACCACATGAACATCGAGGAGGACGATCCCTGCCGCTCGCTGGTCGAGGTGGCGCCGTACCTCGCGCACATGCAGGTCAGCGAGTCCAACCGGCACCAGCCGGGCACCGGGCACCTCGACTGGGCGGCGCAGCTCGCCACCCTCGACGCGATCGGCTACGACGGCTACCTCGCGCTGGAGTGCCGGCTGCGCGGCGAACCCGAGTTCGTCCTGCCGCAGGCCGCCATGTTCCTCAGGAAGTTCCTATGATCGTGCGCGACGCCGTGCGCGTTCTCGTCGCCAACTGGGACGGCAGTTACACCGTGCCGTCCCGGCGGCTCTACCCCCACCAGTGGAGCTGGGACTCCGCCTTCATCGCGATCGGCAACGCCCGCTGGTCGCCGCGCCGGGCGCGGGCCGAGCTGCTCACCCTGTTCGGCGCGCAGTGGCGGGACGGCAGAGTGCCGCACATCGTGTTCAACCCCGACGTGGCCGAGGCGACCTACTTCCCCGGCCCCGAGTTCTGGGACGTGCGGGCGCCGTCGGGGGCGCCGACCTCCGGGATCGTGCAGCCGCCCGTGCACGCGCTGGCCGCCTGGCGGGTGCACGTCGCCGACCCGAACCCCACGTTCCTGCGCCGGATCTACCCGCGCCTGGTCGCCCAGCAGACTTTCCTGCGTACGGCCAGGCGCTCGCCCGACGGCCTGCTGTCGATCGTGCACCCGTGGGAGTCGGGCATGGACAACAGCCCGGCCTGGGACGGCCCGCTGGCCACCGTGCCCGCGGCGCCGCTGCCCGCCCGGCGCCGCGACCTGGCCCACGTGAGCGCCGACGAGCGGCCGACCGAGCGCGACTACGAGCGGTACACGGTGCTGGCCCGGGCCTACCGCGACACCGGCTACCGCCGCGCGGGCGCGTTCGTCGTCGAAGACCCGCTGTTCAACGCGGCGTACAGTGCGGCCGAGTCGGCCCTGGCGAAGATCGCCGCGGCCACCGGCGCCGACCCCGGGCCGCACCATCACGAGGCGGCCCGGCACACCGCCGCGATGGTCGAGCACCTCTACGACGACGGCCTGTTCCGCAGCCGTGACGCGCTCACCGGCTGCCCGCTGCGCTCCGGCAGCGCCGCCGGCCTCGTGCCGCTGCTCCTGCCCGACCTGCCGCGGGAGATCACCACCGCGCTGATCGGCACCGCGCTCGATAGGTTCGAGGTGAAACGCGGCACGCTGCCCAGCTTCGCGCCGGACACGCCTGAGTTCGACCCCGTCCGCTACTGGCGCGGGCCGAGCTGGATCAATCTCACCTGGCTGGTCTGGCAGGGCCTGCGGCACCGTCGCAGCGACCTGGCCGACCTGCTGGCCGACGGCATGGTCAGGGCGGTGACCCGCTCGGGCTTCCGCGAGTACTTCGACCCGGCCACCCTCGAAGGCCACGGCTGCGCCGACTTCAGCTGGTCAGCCGCGCTCATCCTCGACGTGCTGGCTGAGCACGGCCTGAACGGTGTGGCGGCGCCCGGCCGCCAGGTCCGCGAAGAGCTGGGGCGCCTCGCCGAAAGCGGCGACATCGGTGATCACGTGCGTTCGTAGGGCGTCGCCCCGCGATCTGAGCAGGGCGATCGTCTCGTGCGAGAGCCGTTCCCGGTCCCAGGCGTGGGCCAGGCCGCGCGGCACCCTGCCGATCTGGGCGCAGCGCAGGGTCAGCCCGTTGTGGTGGAACTCCTCGCCCAGCCGTACCTCGTCGGCTCCGGCGGTGTAGAAGGCGAGGTCGACGACCGTGCCCTGGGGTCTGAGCAGTTTGAGCGCCAGGGCGAGGGTTCTGGGCTGGCCGCGGCACTGGAAGACGAGGTCGGCGCCGTGGTCGTTGGGGCCGTGCCGCCAGCGGTGTTTCAGGGTTTCGGCGGCGCCGTCGGCGGGCAGCGGCTCCGCGCCGAGGAGGGCGGCGATCCGCAGGCGGTGAGGGGTCTCGTCGACGATCACGACCTCGGCCGCGCCGTACTCCAGGGCGAAGCAGGCGACCAGCAGCCCCACCACGCCCGCGCCGGTCACCGCGACCCGCCGCCCTCGGACGCCGTCGCCCAGGTCGCGGGCCGCGGGGCCGTACAGGTCGGCCGCGGCGTGCAGGAGGCCGTTCGCGCAGATCGGGCCCATGTGCGCGACGTAGATTCCGAGCAGCGGGTCGAGGTCGTCCGGCAGCGGGACGAACCGGTCGGCCAGCGGGTCGGCGACATAGCCGCTGCGATGCCCGTAGGCCATCGCCACCAGCGCGCCCTCGGCGACGGCCGCGGTCCTGCTCCGCACGACCTGCCCGACCTGCATGTAGCCGAGGCCGCGCACCGGGTAGGCGGCCGAGGGCGTGCCCGGCCTGAACAGTCCGAGCGCCGGGTCCCAGCTCGCGGCGAGGTAGGGGTTGGTGCCCTTGACGTAGGTCAGCTCGGTGCCCGCGGAGATCCCGCTGTGCCTGGTCCGTACCTGGAAGCCGCCCTCGGCCACGTCGCCGGCTCTCTCCTCGACGAATCCGAGCACGCCGGGGGCCTCCACGCTCAGCGTCCTGATCTCAGTCATCGAGGGTCACCGGCCCGCCCTCGGCGGCCGACCGCGCGACCGCGTGCGCCAGCCGGTGCGTGCGCAACGCCTCCCCGTACGGCACGCGCACCTCGGCGGGCAGCCCCCGCACCGCGTCCACGAAGGCCCGGTCCACCAGGGTCTTGGCCCGCCCCACCTCCTCGACCACGGTCTCGCCGTCGACCACCAGCCGGGTCTCGCTCAGGTCCAGCGCGATGCCCTCGGCGTGCACCTCCAGGCCGATCCGGTGCCGGTGCCCGAGCAGGGAGGTGGCCGCGAGCAGCCCCGCCGCCCCACTCTCGAACCGCAGCACGGTGGCGGTCGCCCGGTCGATCTCCCCGTCGGCCGCGTTCCGCGCGGGCACCGCGTGCACCATCGTCACCTCACCTACCAGGACTCTCGCCAGATCGAGCACATGTACGGCTTGCTCCAGCACCTGGCCGCCCGACATTTCGGGTTTTATCCACCAAGGAACGGGGGGAACCTTGTCCAGCCAATGACCAAGCGCCAGCCGTACCGGGCGATCGTCGAGAAGGTCCCGGGCGCGCCGGAGATTGTCCAGATAACGCCAGTGGTGGCCGACGGCCGAGACCAGTCCTCGCCGCTCGATCTCGGCCGAGATCTTCTCCGCCGTGACCAGATCCAGCGCGAGTGGCTTTTCCACGAATATTGCCAGATCGCACCCTAGAGCATCGAGCTCCGGCGTACCGTGCGCAAAGGGAGGCACACATATGTAAACAGCGTCTAGGCCGCCGGCCTCCAGCAGGTCGGCATGGCTGCCGTAGGCCGGGGAACCATGCTGAGAGGCCAGTTCCTCGGCCTTGCGCGCATCGGTGTCGGCGATTCCGGCGATCGTCACGTCGGGAAAACCGGCGAGCACATCAGCATGGCGAACGGCGACATTTCCGGCACCGATGATGCCGATACGAATTAGTGGCGTCACAGATTGGCATATGCCTCATTTGAGTCTTGGCAAACAGAAAGGTTCAAATCACAGCATTTGGGGCAACCTTCGCCGTCCGTGGTGTCATGAGATCGGGGGCAACCGCATGGACGGACATGTTCGACGGGGAATCCAGGTGCCCGCTCCCGCCCGGGAGTGGTTCGGACCGCACACCAGCGCGGCCGCCGACTGGCCACTCGACGCGCTCGTCCTGGCCAAGGGGGCGACCACGGTGAGCGTGGTGCTGCCGGCCCGCGACGAGGAGCGGACCGTCGGCCCCATCGTCACGGCGATCCGCAGGCACCTGGTCGAGCGGGTCCGGCTCATCGACGAGATCGTCGTCGTCGACTCGCGCTCCACCGACGCCACCGCGGCACGCGCCAGGGCGGCGGGGGCCACGGTCGTCCACCAGGACGAGGTGCTTCCCGGCCTGCCGCAGATGTCGGGCAAGGGGGAGGCGCTGTGGAAAGGGCTGGCCGCCACGACCGGCGACGTGGTCGTCTTCATCGACTCCGACTTGCGCAACTTCGCCCCGCACTTCGTCACGGGACTCCTCGGGCCGCTGCTCACCGACCCGGCCACGCAGTTCGTCAAGGCCGCCTACGAGCGGCCGTACACCGGACCGGGCGGGGCTGTCGAGCGAGGAGAGGGCGGCCGGGTGACCGAACTGGTGGCCAGGCCGCTGCTCAACCTGTTCTGGCCGGAGCTGGCCGGGTTCGTGCAACCGCTCGGCGGGGAGTACGCCGCCCGGCGCGACGTGCTGGAACGGGTGCCGTTCGTCACCGAGTACGGCGTGGAGTTCGGCCTGCTGGTCGACCTACTGGAACTCGTCGGGCTCGACGCGATGGACCAGGTCGACCTTGGCAGCCGCGAGCACGCCCACCAGTCCACGGCGGCACTCGGCCGGATGGCCGGGCAGATCACGCTCACCGCCTGGTCGCGGCTGGAGCGCCAGGGCCGGATCGTGGCCGCCGAGCCGCCCGCCACCGGACTGCTCCAGTTCGGCCTGGACGGCGAGGCCACGCTGACCGATGTGGCCGTGCAGGAGCGCCCGCCGCTCGCCTGGGTGACCGGCGAGCCCGCCGTGAAGGAGGACGTGGCATGATCTCCGTCCTGATGAACGCCGGGCCCTGGCTGCCCGTCCCGCCCGGCGGCTACGGCGGCATCGAGAACATCGTCGCCACCCTGGTGCCCCCGCTGCGCGAGCGTGGTGTCCGGGTGGTCCTCGCCACGGTCGCCGCCAGCGACCTGGCCGCCGACGAGACGCTCTCCGTCTTCGACGAGGGGCGGTTCGGGGAGCTGCAGAAGCCGTACAACCAGGTCATGGGGCTGGCGCACGCGCACCAGGCGATGGTGGTGGAGCGGCTGCGGGACGGCGGCATCGACCTCGTGCACGACCATGTGGAGGTGGTCGGCCCGGCCGTGCTGTCCGCGTTCGGCGGGCCGCCGGTGCTGCACACGCTGCACTGGGACCTGCGCAAGCATCCCGCCTTCTACGGGCGCTTCCCCCGGGGCGTCGCGGTCAACGGCGTCTCGCGCTCGCAGCTCGACCGGGCGCCCGCCGCCCTGCACCGGGTCTCGCTGGGCGCCGTGCACCTGTCCACCACGCTGGCCGACGCCGACGTGCGGGCCGCCCGCGGGGAGCACCTGGTGGTGATGGGCCGGATCTGCGGGCTCAAGGGCCAGCACGTCGCGGCCAGGATCTGCCAGAAGCTGGACCTGCCGCTCATCCTGGCCGGGCCGGTCAGCGGCCTGAACGACCAGGCGGAACTCGACGCCGTCACCCAGGACCCCGAACATCCGCTCAACGGCCACCCCGACGTCCGCTACCACCTGGACCGGGTGACCGCCTATCTCGACGGGGACCTGATCCGCTGGGTCGGCTCGGTCGGCGGCCAGGCCCGCGACGAGCTGTACGCCTCGGCCCGCGCCGCCCTGTTCCCCCTGCAGTGGGACGAACCGGGCGGCACCGCCGTCGTCGAGGCCCTCGCCCTCGGCGTGCCGCCGGTGGGGCTGCGCCGCGGCTGCCTGCCCGAACTCGTCGACCACGGCCGCACCGGCTTCCTTGCCGACACCGAGGAGGAACTGGCCGAACTCCTGCTGCGGGTGGACGAGATCGACCCGGAGGAGTGCCGCCGGGAGGCCCGCCTCCGCTTCTCCCCGGCCGTCATGGCCGACCACTACGTGCGCCTCTACACCAGCCTGCTCGCCTAGAACCGGCCTAGGCGAAACCCCTCGGCAGCACCGCGACGGGGCAGGGGGCCGCGCGCAGCACCTTCATCGCCATCTCGCCGAGGAACACCCGGTGCGCCTGGGCGTCCTCGCTGGAGGCGCAGATCAGCAGCTCGCCCGGCAGCCACTCGACGTTCTCCAGGGCCGCCGTCACGTCGTGTCCCTCGGCGATCTCCGCCTCGGCCTCGATCGCGGTGCCCTCCCAGGCCAGGCGGACGGCCAGGGCCAGGTCGTCGCGGAGCTTGCCCTGGTCGTCGGTGCGCAGGTCGAACGTGATGAGCCGGAGCGGCACGCCGAGGCGTACCGCCGCCCGCGCCACCCGCTCCACCGCCTCGTCACACTGCGGCCGGTGTACGTAGCCGAGGGTGAGCCGCGAGGGCCCCTCGGGGAGCCGGTAGCCCTGGGGGACCACCAGCACCGCCTCCGACGACAGGTGCGTCAGATGGTCGGCGGTGCTGCCGAGCGAGATGCGGCCGTGCTGTCCCGTCCCGGTGGAGCCGACCACGATGAGGTCCGCCCTGATCCGGCCGGCCAGCACCGACAGCCCGCGCCCGCTGCCCCGGCTCTCGAAGGTCAGGTACTCGGCGGGCACCTCGCCCAGTTCCTCGGCCGCGTGCGCCAGGTTGGCCTGCGCTTCCACGGCGAGCCCAGGGCTGCGCGGGGGGTAGATCGTGGCCACGGTCAGCTCGCCCCCGGTGACCCGCGAGATCGCGGCCCCGAGCGCGAGAGCGTCACGTCCACCCGAGTCGTGCGTGTATCCGACGACGACGTGCTCTCCGATCACGAAGCATCCCTACCCGACCTGAGCTGGGAATACGCCGGAAAATGGGACGGTTGAACCTTAGGGATCTCAGAGAAGGTGAGCACGACGAAGATCACGCTCGACACCCGATTCAACGGATCGATCGGCCCGGTCACACTGCGTGAGGCGGTGCGAAATCTCCGGGCCCACGAACTGGCCTGCACAGTCGAGCCGGAGTTGCTCGACGGCAAGGTCAGCGTCTTCTCCGAGTGCGTAGAGCGCGGTTTCACCCCGCTCCGCAGCGAGATCATGGCGGCGTGGTACGTCGCCGCCCGCGACGCCACCGCCGAGGCGTTCAACCGCGGGCTGATCACGGAGGGCGAGCTCAGGCAGAAGGAGATCGACCTGGCCAGAGTCGTCTTCGGCTCGGCCCGCGTCACCTGAAAACCCGGGATCGGCCGTTCGGTCGACGCGTTCACTGTTCCGCTTCCGTAAGGTCGTTGTTCAACATCCCTTCACGGATTGGACGGCTTGCGCGTGTACCGCGACATCATCGAGTTCGCCCAGGGCACTCCCGCCTGGGTGCACACCTTCTTCGAGGTCGGCACCGACGCGGGACTGCTGGTCTTCGCGGCGCTGTACGTGCTGGCCTGGTGGCGGGCCAGGGGCGGCCCCGTGCGGGACATGGCGATCGTCCTGGTCGGCCCGGTCGCGACCGTCGGCGCGTATGTCGTGAGCGAACTGGTGAAGATCGTGGTGCGCGAGGAGCGGCCCTGCCGGGGCGGACTGCCCACCATCGCCGCCTGCCCCGTCGTGGGCGACTGGTCCTTTCCGAGCAACCACGCCGTACTCGCGGCGGGCGCCGCGGGCACACTGATCGTCGCCTGGCGCGCCCTCGCCTGGGTGGTGCTGCCGATGGCCGCGCTGATGGCGTTCTCCCGGGTGTTCGTCGGCGTGCACTACCCGCACGACGTGGCCGCCGGGTTCCTGCTCGGGCTGGTCCTCGCGCCGCTGCTGGCCCTGGTGCTGGTCGGGGCGGTGACCCCGGTGGTACGGCGACTGCGCGAGGTACGCGCCCTGGCCTCGGTGCTATGACCTCGCGAACCGGTCGGTGGCCTCGATGAGCCGGTCCAGGATGCCCGGCTCGGTGAAGGCGTGCCCGCCGTCGTCGACGACGTGGAACTCCGCCTCCGGCCACGCCCTGTGCAGGTCCCACGCGGTCGCCATCGGCGTGCACACGTCGTAGCGGCCCTGCACGATCACCGCAGGGATGTGCCTGATCGCGTCCACACCCCTGATGAGCTGCTCCTCCTCGAAGAAGCCGCCGTGGGTGAAGTAGTGGTTCTCGATCCTGGCGAACGCGACGGCGCCGCGCTCCTCGCCGTACTCCTCGACCCGCTCCGGGTTGGGCAGCAGGCTGATCGTGGCGCCCTCCCACTGCGCCCACGCCCGCGCGGCGGCCACCCTGACCTCCGCGTCCCCGCTCTCCAGGCGCCGGTGGTAGGCGGCCAGCAGGTCGCCGCGCTCGGCTTCCGGGATGGGCGCCAGATAGGACTCCCACAGGTCGGGGAACAGGTGCGAGGCGCCCTCCTGGTAGAACCAGGCGAGCTCGGCCGGTCGCAGCGTGAAGATGCCGCGCAGCACCAGCTCGCTCACCCGCTCCGGGTGCGTCTGCGCGTAGGCCAGCGCCAGCGCGCTGCCCCACGACCCGCCGAACACCAGCCACCGGTCGACGCCGAGGTGCTCGCGCAGTTTCTCCAGGTCGGCGACCAGGTGCCAGGTGGTGTTGTGCTCCAGCGACACCTCCGGGTCGCCGGCGTGCGGTTCGCTGCGCCCGCAGTTGCGCTGGTCGAACAGCACGATCCGGTACGCCGCCGGGTCGAACTGGCGGCGGTGCCGCTCCGAGCAGCCCGCCCCGGGGCCGCCGTGCAGCATCACGACCGGCTTGCCGTCCGGGTTGCCGCAGACCTCCCAGTACAGCCGGTTGCCGTCGCCCACGTCGAGCAGGCCCGAGTCGTGGGGGTCAATCGCTGGATAGAGCTCCTTCATGCGGCGATCCTGCCACGAAGGCGTCGGTGGCACCCACGACCTCGTTCATGATCGCCGGCTCGGCGCCCGAGTGGCCCGCACCCTCCACCAGCACGAACCTCGCCTCCGGCCACGCCTGGTGCAGGTCCCACGCGGTGGCGGGCGGCGTGCACATGTCGTACCTGCCCTGCACGATCACCGCCGGGATGTGCCGGATCGCGTCGAGGTCGCGCAGCAGGCGGCCCTCCTCCATGAAGCCACGGGCGGCCACATAGTGGCTCTCGATCCTGGCGAAGGCGAGGGCCAGGTCCTCGTCGGCGAACATGTCGATCAGCCCGCTGTCGGGGATGAGCGACGAGATCGACGCCTCCCACCGGGCCCAGGCGAGCGCGGCCGGTCCGCGGACGGCCGGGTCGGGATCGTCGAAGCGGCGCCGGTAGGCGGCCAGCAGGTCGCCGCGCTCCTCCTCCGGCAGGAACCCGGTGAAGCGCGCCCAGTGGTCGGGGTACAGGTGGGAGACCCCTTCGGTGTAGGCCCAGCGGATCTCCGACTCGCGCAGCAGGAAGATCCCACGCAGCACCATCGCGCTCACCCGCTCCGGGTGCGTCTGCGCGTAGGCCAGCGCCAGCGTGCTGCCCCACGACCCGCCGAGCAGCAGCCACCGGTCGACGCCGAGGTGCTCGCGCAGCTTCTCCAGGTCGGCGACCAGGTGCCAGGTGGTGTTGTGCTCCAGCGACACCTCCGGGTCGCGCGCGTGCGGCCGGCTCCGCCCGCAGTTGCGCTGGTCGAACAGCACGATCCGGTACGCCGAGGGGTCGAACTGCTGCCGGTGGACCGGGATCGTGCCGCCGCCGGGACCACCGTGCACCACGACCGCCGGCCTGCCCGCCGGGTTGCCCGAGACCTCCCAGTAGATCTCGTTGCCGTCACCGACGTCGAGCAGGCCGTGGTCGTAGGGCTCGATGGGGGGATAGAGGCTCATAGATCATGACGCTATGCGCGCGGATCGCTCCGCGCGCAATTCGCTTCGGGGGTGTACGGCCCGCGGGTCGCGGGCCGTACACGGGGTCACAGGCGGGAGATGCGGACGGCGTCCGCGACGACGTAGCCCGTGCCGGAGGTCCAGCGGCTGACCCCGACCACGTCGTGCTCGCCCGCGGTGAGCGAGAACGTGCCGAGGGTGCGCCAGCCGCCGCCACCGGAGCGCTGGTCGACGAAGACCGTCTGGTTGCCGCCGGAGGCGGCCACGATGTAGGGCGCTGAGCTGTTGTAGCCGGGGTCAGACGGATACCAGACCTCGACCCGGTAGCTGCCCGCGCTGGGGATGTTCGCCTTGAACCAGGCGGGGTCGCTGGCCGCCAGCGGCGTGGCGAAGCGGTAGTCGGTGCCGTGCCGCTGGCTGGAGTACGCGGAGGTGCCCCAGTTGGCGCTGGCGGTGAACTTGCCCGCGGTGGTGTTGTCGACGGTGACCGACCACGACGGCGTGCCGCCGCCGCCGTTCACGTACGACATGTACTTCGTCCAGTCCCAGTGCGACCCGGGGTCGGTGTGGGTGGCGCCGGGCACCTGGTTGTGGCCGATGATGTGGCTGCGGTCCTTGGGGATGCCGTACTTGTCGCAGATGTAGCGGGTCAGCGCGGCCGACGAGCGGTACATGGCCTCGGTGAACCACGAGGCGTCGCTGACCCAGCCCTCGTGCTCGATGCCGATGGACCTGGTGTTGTAGCTCCAGTTCCCGGCGTGCCAGGCGACGTCCTTGTTGCGGACCATCTGGGTGACGGCGCCGTCGGAGGAGCGGATCACGTAGTGCGCCGAGACGCCCGCGCTGGGGTTCTGGAACCAGGAGATGCTGCCCGCGTAGGAGCCCTGGGTCACGTGGATGACGACCCGGTCGATGGCGTAGCTGCTCGGACGGCTGGAGGCGGTGTAGTTGCTGGAGCTGGCGGCCACCCAGGTCCCGTCCGGGTAGTCGGGGCTGGCGGCGGCGGCCGCGGTGAGCTCGCGGGTCTTGGCGTAGGCGCCCCGGTCGGCGGTGACCTCCTGCGGGGCGACCTTGACCCCGGCCGCCTCGAAGCCCTTGCCGAGGAACTCGTAGACGGCGTCGGCGTACAGGCGGGCGGTCTCGGGGGTGGAGGCGTTGCCGTACTCGGCGACGGCCTGGTACCAGCGGCCGGCGTCCTTGCGGGCGGCTTCGTCGAGGCCGAGCACGTCGGCGTGCGAGCGGAGTACGGCGGCGCCGCCGAGGATGTTGGCGGCGTCGTCGGCGCGCAGCTCGGCGACCGGGAGGCCGGTGAGTTCGGCGGCCTTCTCCAGGGCCTTGGTGGTGGGGTTGCTGACCAGGTGCATCATGCCGTACCCGCCGCTGGCGCTGGGCTCGCCGTTGTGGCCGTTGAGGTGCGTCTCGGCAGGCGAGGGCGACGAGCAGGTCGCGGGGGACGTCGTGGGCGGCGGCGGCGCGGTCGAACGCCTCGGTGAGCGGGTCCGCGGCGGCATAGGCGGGGGAGAACCCGAAGGCCAACAGTACGGCGAACACGATGGCGGCTAATCGGGACATGTCAGTGCTCCTCGATTGGGGGGAAGCCAACGGCTGCACAGTACGACTAGAGCTGACAAATGTCGATAATTGACATTACTCCGATGGTGGAAGAAACTTTCTTTCTGTCGGCTACTCCGGCCTAGAGGCCAGAGCTTGCAGCTCATCCTTCCGACGGGAGGTCAGATGTCAGGCCGCGCTATCGGAGCAGCCTCCGATGTTGGGCTGACCGACGGCAGCCCGGCAACCGATATTGATTGCCGCGATGTGGTCGGCGGGGCCGGCGAGCCCGCACCTGATGCAGCGAAAGTTGTCCCGGTTGGGACGATTACGCCTGTCGATATGCCCGCACCGCGGGTCGGGACAGGTGCGAGAGGTGTCGCGTGGGTCCACCAGGATCACTGGCACGCCCGCGAGGGCGGCCTTGTAGGTCACGAACGTGCGCAGTTGGTGGAAACTCCACGAGTGCAGGTCGGCACGCCGGGCCTTGGTAACCGTTACCCGGTCGCGGATGCCTTCGAGGTCTTCGAGAGCTATGCCGTGCCGGGTGTCTTTGGCCTTGCCGACCAGGTGCTTGCTGATGACATGGTTGACGTCGCGGGCGAACCGAGACTCTTTGCGGCGGCGCTTCTTGAGCAGTCGTTTGGCCGACTTGGTGGCCTTGGCCTGGAGCTTGGCCCGCAGGCGGGCGTTGCGCCGCCGAATGGCCCGCACTCTCCTGCCGCAGTGGGTTTGTCCGGTGGAGTCGGTGGCCAGGTTCACGATGCCCAGGTCAACCCCCAGCCAGGCGCCGGGCTCGTGGGCGGCCGGGAGTTCGGCGACGTCGACGACCACGGCGAGGAAGAACATCTTGTCGCGATAGACCAGGTCGGCCTGGCCGCGCATGCTCGCCCCAGCGGTGGACGACCAGCGGCCCCGGTAGAGCACGGGGACGACTACCCGCCCGGTGAGGGTGAGCAGACTGACCGCCTCGCTTCCCTTCCAGGACATGATCCGCTGGTCGTAGGCAATCGCGCCGGTCGCCCGGAAAGCAGGCTTGATCGTCTTGTCTCGCTTGTAGGCCTCGCAGGCTTTGGCGATCGAGCGGACGGCCATCTGCGCCGACAGCCCGAACTCGTGTCGCAGGTGGACATATACGAGCTTCTGCACGGCGACCTTGTTGGCGGTCCGATGGTCGAACGCGACCTCGGCGACACGGTTGGCGGCGGCGTTGCAGGCTCGCATCGTTGCCAGCAGGGCCTCCGCCTGTTCGGGCGAAGGCGCGAGCTTCAGCATCTCCGTCACGAACACGCACCGAGCGTAACGCTCTGTAGTTGGAGGGATCAAGCCGTGCAGAACTGTTCCGTGATTCTTTCCCGTCATGAAGGACGGGGCCTCCGCAGTGTGAGTACCTGGTGAAGACTGGCTTAGCCGCCCTCCTCCTCCTTCTCACCGCTCTCGTCGTCCCGGTCCCCGCCGCTGCCTCGGGTACCGTCGCCTGTGCCACCGATCCCGCCACGCCGAAGCGCCAGATGCGTGCGATGTGGGTGTCGAGTGTGGCCAACATCGACTGGCCCAGCCGGACGGGCCTGACCGCGCAGGCACAGCAGGCCGAGTTCCGCGCCTGGCTGGACCTGGCCGTACGCCGGAACATGAACGCCGTCGTCGTGCAGGTCAGGCCGACCGCCGACGCCTTCTGGCCGTCCCCGCACGAGCCCTGGTCGCAGTGGCTGACCGGCACCCAGGGCGGCGACCCCGGCTACGACCCGCTGGCCTTCATGGTCGCCGAGGCGCACGCCCGCGACCTGGAGTTCCACGCCTGGTTCAACCCGTACCGGATCGCCAACCACGACGATCCCAGCCGCCTGGTCGCCACCCACCCGGCCAGGAAGAACCCCGGCTGGCGCTTCGCCTATGGCGGCAAGCTCTACTACAACCCGGGCATCCCGGCCGTCCGCGCCTTCATCGAGGACGCCGTCATGGACGCGGTCACCCGCTACGACCTGGACGGCGTCCACCTGGACGACTACTTCTACCCGTATCCGGTCAGCGGCCAGAGCATCCCGGACTCGGCCGCCTACGCCCAGTACGGCGGCGGCTTCGCCAACGTGCACGACTGGCGGCGGGCCAACGTCGACAAGCTCGTCCAGGAACTCGACCAGCGCATCCACACGGCCAAGGCGTGGGTGAAGTTCGGCATCAGCCCGTTCGGCATCTGGCGCAACGCCGCCACCGACCCGCTCGGCTCGGCCACCTCGGGCCTGCAGTCCTACGACGCCATCTACGCCGACAGCCGCAAGTGGGTCAAACAGGGCTGGGTGGACTACATCACGCCGCAGATCTACTGGCACATCGGGCACTCCGCCGCCGACTACAAGACGCTCACCGCCTGGTGGGCGGGCGTCGTGCGGGGCACCGGCGTGCAGCTCTTCCCCGGTCAGGCCGCCTACCGAGCGGGCGTCGACGCCGACTGGCAGAGCGCCGGGGAGCTGTCCGACCACCTGACCTACAACCGGCAGCACCCCGAGGTGCTCGGCGACGTGTTCTTCAGCGCCAAGGACGTCAAGGCCGACCGGCTGGGCAGCGTCACCAAGCTGGCCGCCGCGCACTACTCCAGGCCCGCGCTGGTCCCGCCGTACGGCACCGCGTCCGCGCCCCCCGCGCCCACGATCACCTCGGCCACCCGCGGCACCGGCGGCGTCGCGCTGGCCTGGCAGCAGGGCGGCGCGACCACCTCCTACGCCGTCTACCGCGTGGACGGCGCCCCGGCCACCGACCCCTGCTTCTTCGCCGACGCCCGCAACCTGCTCAAAACCACCAGGACCACCTCCTACACCGACGCCACCGCCGTGGCCGGCCGCGCCTACACCTACTACGTGACCGCGACCGACCGCCTGCACCACGAGAGCCAGCCGAGCGCCGGCAAGGCGGTCGGCGGGAGCGGCGGCGGGCCGTTCAGTGTGGTGATCGACAATCGGGACGCCGGGTTCGCCGCGAGCTCCTCCTGGGGCACCTCGGCCTTCTCCGGGCAGCGGCACGGCGCCGACTACCGCTTCGCCACGCCGCTGGCGGCCAGCGATCCCGCCTGGTTCAGGACGGACTTGCCCGAGACCGGAAGCTACCGCGTGGAGGTCTGGTATCCGGCCGACCCCGGGTACAACAGCGCCACCCCGTTCCTCGTCGGCGGGCAGGTGGTCACCGTCGACCAGCGGTCGGGCGGCGGGCAGTGGCGCGTCCTCGGCACCTTCACCCTCCAGGCCGGTCCGGCCGACGTCGCGGGGGTGAGCCGGTGGACATCCACGACCGGCTACGTCGTGGCCGACGCCGTCCGGGTCACGAAACTCTGACCGTGGTACGGCTCCCGCGCGGGGCGGGAGCCGTACCACAGGGTCAGGATGTGGGGCGCACCTCCAGGGTCGCGCGCTTGCCCTCGCGGCGGACCTCGATGCGCGTGCCGGTGTCGGGGACCTTCACCCCGAGTTCGGGCAGGGCCGCGTCCCAGTAGACGCCGCTGTGGTCGTCGAAGGCGGCCACGCCCGGGCGGGCGGGGAAGACCGTGCGGGCGCCTGCCCGGTGCAGCGTCACCCGGTCGGTCCTGGACAGCCCGAACGGCGCGTCGAACACCTGCGCCCTGCCGTTCACCAGCGAGCCGTCCGCCCAGCGCAGCGGCGCGGGACGGGCGTCGACCGGCAGGATCAGGCCCTCACCCGGGTGGTTCCTGGTGGTGTTGTCGGTGTGGAAGGAGTCCCACAGCCAGATCAGCACGCCCTCCTGGTACGGGTAGTGCTCGACCTTCTGGCTGCCGGTCCAGCCGAAGTTGTACGGCCCGGTCTTCAGGTAGGCGTTGTAGCCCGTGTAGCGGCGGTTCTCGGCCAGGTAGGCGCGCGGGTGGTCCTTGACGCCCACCTCGCCGCTCCTGGTGAAGCCCACCGCGGTCCACTCGCCCTCGCCCTGCTCCACGTCGTCGGTGAACACGCCGTCCACCGCGACGTCGTCGACCTGGAAGCCGTTCTCCTGCGTGTTCGTGTCGGTCCAGTAGCGGAACCTGAACTGGATCTTCTTACCCGCGTAGGCGTCCAGCGAGTAGCTGAGCGGCGCCCAGTCGGCCGCCCCGGTGAGGCTGCCGACCTGCGTCCAGGTGTTGCCGTCCAGCGACACCTCGGCGTAGGCGTAGTCGAAGTCCTGCTCGATGCGGTACCAGGCGCGGGCGGTCAGCGTGGCGGCGCTCACCCCGGTCAGGTCGATCTCGCGGGTCAGCGTCTGGTTGAGGTTGTCGCCCTTGCCACTCCACCACTGCCAGGCGCCCGAGTACGGCTTGGCCAGCGGCGTCTCCACCCGCCTCGGCGGCAGGTCGACCAGCAGCGCCTGCGGGTCGTCGGTGTTGTAGGAGCTGACGCCGAGCGTGTGCCGCGAGGCCGTGCCCGCCTTGGCCCGGTCGTAGGACAGCCAGCCGAGCTGCAGCTTGCTCCACGCGTCCAGGTCGCCGGGCCACTCGCCGAGCGGGCCGCGCTTCGAGCTCAGGTAGGAGGCCGACGACATCAGCGACCAGTAGTTGACCGCGTTCTCGCCCTCGCCCGCGTACAGGTCGGGCAGGCCGAGGTCGTGCCCGAACTCGTGGGCGGTCAGGCCGACGCCGCTGTTCTCGCCCGCGGTCAGGTAGTCGCCGACCCAGATGCCGGTGTCGCCGATCTGGGTGCCGCCGTTCCTGTTGCCCTCCGGGCCCGCCTGGCCGCGCTGGTTCCAGTAGGCGAAGTAGCGGTGCGCCCACACCGCGTCGGCTCCCTGCGCGCCGCCGCCCCAGGTCTCGTCCACTCCCGCGTGGACGACCTGGTAGTGGTCGAGGTAGCCGTCGGGCTCGTCGAAATTCCCGTCGTTGTCATGGTCGTATCGGTCCCACACGTCGTAGCTCAGCAGTTCCCGCCTGATCTGCTCGGTGCTGCGCCCCTTGGCCTTCTCCGCCGCGAACCAGGCGTTGGCCGAGTCCTTCACCAGGTCCCAGTTGTTCCAGCAGATGCCACCCTCCTCGGGCGCGCACCGGTCACTGCCATACCGAGCCTCGTTGTACGGCACGCGCACCCAGTCGGAGACGTACCCCTCCATGTCGTACCGCCCCGACGACTGGACCCGGTAGTACTCCTTGAGCGAATTCCCCTTCCCGAAGTACGACTTTTCGTAATATCGCTGGTTGAAGTCCTTGCGCCAGAGGGTGTGGTTGTCGTCGGTGCCCCGGGGGTCGGCGATCTGGTTGTGGCGCGGGCCGGGCTGGCCGCCGTACTTGATCTGGCCGTCGATCATCGTCTCGTTGTCGACCTGGTCGCCGAACTCGGCCAGCACCACGAACAGGCGGTCCTTGCGCTCCTGGGCCAGCTCGACGTACCGGTTGCCGACCTTGACCGAGCGCCCGCCGCCGCGCGCCTTGGCCTGCGGGCCGCCTCGCAGGCTGTCTTCGAGCGCTTGGCGGCGCAGACTCGCCTGTTCCTGCTGCATCGGGCTGAGGGGGGTGACGTCCCGGCTCGACGGCTTGACCGGGGGCGCTGTCGCCGGTTCGGCCGAGGCGGGGAGGGGGATGAGTACCGCCGCCGTCAGGGCGGCGGCCACTAAGGAGGGGAGTCGCATGAACAGTAATATGTCAAATGTCATGCGTCAGATCTAGATCTCTTTTCCATCCAACCGTTCCAGATGGTGGCCGTGCTGCCGGTCGTGTGCGATTTTTGGGCCGGGTGCGTGATGGAGGCTGGAGGCGCGGTGGCGGTTGAGGTGGCGGCGCTGGCGGCGGGGAAGGCGGTCGGGGAGCGGGCCGTACGGACCTGGCTGGCCGCTCGGGCGGCGGGGGAGAGTCGCGACAAACCGCTCATCGAGCTCATGCGGGCGCGATTTCCCGACCAGTTGGTGCGGCGCAAGGCCGAGCGGCAGATCGAGGACATCGCCGATTCGGTCACGGCCAGGGTGCTGAAGCTGTGCGCTCACGAGTACCCGGGGCTCGACGACGACGCGCGGCAGGTCGTACTGGCCGAGGTCGTGCACACCCTGTCGCGCGCGGACCTGTCGGACGCGGCGCTGCTGGCGGCCGACGCCGACCCGGTCAAGCTGGCCCGCTCGATGCCCGCACCACCCCGGGATCTGGGGGAGGCCGAGCTCAGGTTGTACGAGGCGGTGGTGGACGAGTGCTGTGACTGCCTGGTGCGGATCGTGCGGCACCTGCCGGAGTTCCAGCCTCGGGCCGCCGCCGAGATGCTGGCGCGGCTGTCAGGAGTGGGGGAGCAGGTCGCGGTCGTGCTGGACCGGCTGCCGATGCGCACCCTGGCCGCGCCGGAGGGGACCGGGCAGGACGAGGAGTTCACCCGGCGCTACCTCGATCACGTCAGCCGTACCCTCGACACGCTCGACCTGCTCGGGGTCAGGGTGGAGCGGTTCCGGCCGCGCACCACGCTGAGCGTCGCCTACGTCAGCCTGTCGGTCTCGGCCGCTGCCCGCGACCGGTGGGAGGCGGGCGAGGCCGGGGGCGGGAGCACGCGGGTTGAGACCGTGCGGGTGGAGAGCGCGCTCGGGCAGGGCGGGCGGATGCTGGTGCGGGGGGAGGCGGGCGGCGGGAAGAGCACGCTGCTGCGGTGGTTGGCGATCACCGCGGCTCGGGGCGGGTTCGAGGAGGAGCTGGACGACTGGAACGGCTGTGTGCCGTACCTCGTCAAGCTGCGCAGTCACGCCGACCGGGACCTGCCCAGGCCCGAGCGGCTGCTGGACGGGGTCGCCGATCCGCTCGCCGGACTGATGCCCAGAGGATGGGCGCATCGGCGGCTGGCTTCGGGGCGGGCGCTGCTGCTCGTCGACGGCGTGGACGAGCTCACCGGGGCGCGGCGGGAGGCCGTCAAGACCTGGCTGCGGGGGATGCTGGCGGAGTTCCCCCGGGTGAAGGTCGTGGTCACCGCGCGGCCCTCGGCGGCGGACTCGGCCTGGTTGCGGGACCTGGGGTTCGCCGCCGCCCACCTGGAACCCATGTCCCCCATGGACACACGGGCGCTGATCGAGCACTGGCACGCGGCCGTACGGCACAGCCCCGACCTGCCCTGCCCGCCGTCGCGGCTGCCCGCCTACGAGGCCGCGCTGCTGGCCCGGCTGGAGGGCGCCGCCCACCTGCGCGCGCTGGCCACCACCCCGCTGCTCGCCTCCATGCTGTGCGCGCTCAACCTCGACCGTGAGACGCGGCTGCCCCGGGACCGGATGGGGCTGTACGGGGCGGTGCTGGAGCTGCTGCTGGAGCGGCGGGACGCCGAGCGGGCGATTCCGGCGTACGCGGAGGTGGATCTGGAGCGGGCGCAGAAGGTACAGATCCTTCAGGAGCTGGCCTGGCGGTTGTCGGTCACGGACCGGGTGGAACTGGGCAGGCAGGCGGCGCTGGCGAGCGTGGCGAAGGTGGTCGCCGCCATGCCCCGGGTCACCGTGTCCGCGTCGAAGGTGCTCGACTACCTGCTGCACCGCAGCGGGGTGCTGCGGGAGCCGGTGGTCGGCCGGATCGACTTCGTGCACAGGACGGTGCAGGAGTACCTCACCGCCAGGGCCGCCGCCGAGGACGGCGACATGGAGCCGCTCATCGCCCACGCGCACCTGGACCAGTGGCGCGAGGTGGTCGTCATGGCCGCCGGCCACGCGAACGCCCCCCTGCGCGAGGAACTCCTGGACGGCCTCCTGACCCGCGCCTCAACCGAGCCCGAGCACGCCACCCGCCTCAAACTCCTGGTGATCGCCTGCCTGGAAACCATGCCATCGGTCCCGTACGGCTTACGCGAACGGGTGGATGCCTGCCTGGACGAACTGGTCCCGCCCAAGGACCCGGCTCATGCGCAGGTGCTGGCCATGGCGGGGGAGGTGGTGCTCGACCGGCTGCCGGACAGTCTCGAAGGGCTCTCGGCCGAGGCCGTGGTCGCGATCGTCAGGACCGCCTGGATGGTCAACGGTCCGCGTGCGCTCGATCGATTGGCGGGATACGCCGCGGACCCCGGAACGGGCATTATGGACACGCTGAACCAAGCACGGTTTTACGTCGGGGGAGAAGGCTCGGCGATCAGCCCGCATGAGTTGAACCGGGCGTGGCGGTATTTCGACGCTCGAGAGTTCGCTGCGCGTGTCTTGTGTCACTGGCCATCAGACCTGGCTCTTGAGGTGCTTCACGAAAGTCAGTACAACGCCCTGACACTGCTCGAGTCTCTGCAGCACGTCACCGTGTCGAATCTATCTGTCGCAGACCTCGAACCCTTGCTCGCCCACCGTCAGAGTCTGCGGGAAGTGGACTTCCTGCCGACCGAGGTCGCCCCGGAGATCCTCCGTGGGATATGGCGCTTGCGAACGCTCAAAGCGTTGACTGTGCGCCTTCCGCCCTCCCACACCGACATAGCCTTCCTGGGCGACATGCCGGATCTGAGGCGACTCTCGATGCACAGGTTGGAAACGGTGACGGACTGGACACCTCTTCGATCACTGCGAGAAATTCGAAGCCTGAATCTGTATGGAGCCGTCCACCTCAACGCCTGGGAGGACCTGCCCCCTCTCCTCCAGCTCAGGACACTTCGGCTGTCCAAGTCCCCACTGGCGCAGGATCTCGGTGGACTCCTGGCCAGAGCCCCCGAACTCGAGGAGCTTCGGGTCCAGTGGGCTGGCCTGCGCGACATTACGCCGTTGCGGGAGAGCGCCCTCCACGTGCTCGACCTCGCCCACACCCAGGTGAGTGACCTGCGGCCGGTGAGCTCTATGAACGAACTGTGGCTCCTCCGGCTCGATGGCTGTGCCCGGCTGTCGGACCTGCGTCCCCTGGCTGGACATCCCCGGCTCGGGGAATTGTTCATCGAGAACGTCGCCCCCGGGATCGACCTCGCGCCGCTCGCGGAGAACAAAGAGCTGACCGTTCACATCGGTGTCGGCCAGGATGTCACCAACGGACACCTGCTCGGTGACCGGCTGATACGGCGATAGGAGAAGGCCATGGACCTGGTGACGATCGACGACATCCGGGCCGCAGCCGAGCGGGTCGCGCCCGTCGTGGTGCGCACCCCGCTCGTCCCCGTCGACACCCTCTGGATCAAGCCCGAGAGCCTCCAGCGGGTCGGCTCGTTCAAGATCCGTGGCGCGTACAACGCCGTCGCCGACCTGCGTCCGACCGGAGTGGTCACCCACTCCTCGGGCAACCACGGTCAGGCCCTCGCCTACGCCGCCGCGAGTTTCGGTGTGCCCTGCGTGGTCGTCGTCCCCGAGGGGACGCCGCAGGTGAAGGCCGACGCCATCCTCGGCTTCGGCGCCGAGCTGGTCGTCGCGCCGGCCGCCGAACGGCTCTCCACCGCCGAGCGGCTGGCCGAGGAGCGCGGGCTGACGCTGGTCCCGCCGTACGACCATCCGGCGGTGATCGCGGGGCAGGGCACCATCGGGCTGGAGATCATCGCCGATCTGCCGGACGTCGAGGTCGTGCTGGTCCCGGTGAGCGGCGGCGGCCTGGCCTCCGGCATCAGTGCGGCCGTCAAGGCGCTCGCCCCGAACGTCAAGGTCGTCGGCGTGGAACCCGAGCTGGCCGCCGACGCGGCCGAGAGCCTGGCGGCGGGCCGCCCGATCTCCTGGGACCCCGCCCTGACCTTCCGTACCATCGCGGACGGCCTGCGCGCCGACCTGTCCGAGCTGACCTTCACCCACCTGCGCGAACACCTCGACGGCATCGTCACCGTGAGCGAGCAGGAGATCCGCGAGGCGATGCGGCACCTGGCGCACAGAGCCCACCTGATCGCCGAACCCAGCGGCGCCACCGCCACCGCCGCCTACCTCGCGGGCCGCGTCCCCCAGGGCCGCACGGTCGCGATCCTGTCAGGCGGCAACGTCGACCCCGCCCTCTTCCGCGAGGTCATGTAGCCGCCCCTTGTTCAGGGGCGCTTCGGCTCGAAGTGCAGCGCGGTGATGCCGCAGTCGAACTGCCGGGCGGCGACGAGGTGAAGCCGCTGATGGGCGCCGAGGTCGCCGAACACCGGCCTTCCCGCGAACCGTGAACCTCAACACGACCTCCTCCCCGTGGGGTAGTCGCCGTTGGAATCCCCCGCCTTCACTTCAGGCGGGTGGAGGATGTCAAGTCCAGGTGTGCCGGTCGAGGAAGGCGCGGTCGCCTGTGGCGTACTCGTGGAAGGCCTGCCGTACCTCGGAGAGGTCCTCGACCAGGGTGTGGCGGAGGGCGCCCTCCTTGTACTCCAGTTCGTAGCCCGGGGAGACCTGGATGAAGTGGCTGCCGAAGGTGACCAGGGCGGCGAAGGGGTTCTGGGGTGAGAGGGTGCCGAGGACGTCGTGGACGAGACCCAGGTCGGGGTTGACGACGATCATGCCGTCGCCCGTGTGCAACTGGGTGGTGGGGTCCGCGCAGCGGGGCGCCGTGTTGTGCACCAGGTCGCGCTGCGGGTCGTAGACGGTCAGGCCGTGCTCGCGGGCCAGCGCGAACACCCGGTTGGAGACGTCGTCCATCTCCTCGGGGTCCATGACGACCAGCGCGTGCGCGGGGAAGGTGATGACCAGGTCGGGGAGCTGGTCGGCCAGCGCCCGCACACCCGCGTCCGCGGAATCGTCCGGCACCGTCCCCCGCGCGGCCCGGTACGTGGACGCCGCCGTCTCCTTGGAGACCGGCTCGCCCTCCCGCCACACCATTAGCTCAACACTCATCCCCGGATTCTCCCGTACCCGACGGGCTGCCCCGCTGGTGCCGCGCCAGAGCCGACCGATGACCTCGTGGCCGTGACAGGCGCTGCCGCTCGCCGGTGATCGCCCCGATCAACGGCGTGATCAGATCAGCGATCAGCGCCTGTACGAGGCCACTGAAGGTCGCCCCCACGATGACCGCGACCGCAAGCTCGACGATGTTCCCCCGCAGGATGAACTTCTTGAATCCGCCCATGGGATCGCAGGTAGCCGAGAGCGCGGTGGCCAAACCCTCCGGCCTGTCGCGTCATTCGAGATCGAAGTGACCGATCTTGGCGCTGTACAGGAAGGTCGTCCACTCGGAGGGGGTGAAGGAGAGCACCGGACCGTCGGGGTGCTTGCCGTCGCGTACCAGGACCTGACCGGGCAGCGTGGCGATTTCCACGCAGTTGCCGTTGTTGCAGCGAGGGGAAGAACGCCATGTCAGATCACGGAGATCCGGTAACGGATCCATTCACTGCCTCCAGATCGTCGCTTCTTGAGGACGTGGCGCAGAGTAATGTTAACCTGCGAGCAAGGTCATCAAGGCATGGCTGGGGCGCACGATACTGCAGTGTCCGGTGGGAGTTAAAGCGTGCCCGAAAATAGGGTTCCGTTGTCTGCGGAACCCTATTCGCGAAGAATCAAAGACCGTGGCTGCCGCTCTTTATCGCGGACACAAAATCATTCCATTCTGTGTGCGAAAAAGCTAGAATGGGGGACGCGGGCAGCTTGTTATCCCTGATGCCTATCGTATCGCTGGTGAGGGCGGCGACCTCGACGCAGTTGCCGGTATTGCATCGACTCGATTTGCGCCAGTCGGGATGTCCCAGTTCCAGCGATTCGGGCACCATTGATCCTCCTGAAAAAGGGCACGCGAAAGCCCAGATCAGCGCTCGGGAGAGCGTAGTCAGTCGACGACGTCGACTGACTACGCATGGTAGCGCCAAATAAAGGTGGCTAGCAATTCCAGATCCTCATGTGACGCCTTAAAGTGCGCGATGATCTAGTAAAGGCGCACGGATGTACCTAAGGCTTTGAAATCCCTTTTTGGCGCTAAACGTGCCATTCCATATGAAACTCGACAATTCTATCCTGACTCCCGAGTCGATCAGTGGCCCATTGATCACGCGCGGTGATCATCGCCCTGTCCCGGGGCGGGTCTCCTTCAGAAAGTGCGGCTTACCGCTTCTATCTTGGCGATGGATTCAGCCGGGCTCATGGCGACCGCCGACGAGTGGGAGATGGCCTCAAGAAAGCGCTTGATATCTTTGGGTTTCTCCAGGAAGAAATGGCCCATCAAGGTCTCCAGGCCGACGACCGGCCCAAGTTCGGAATCGAACTCCAGGAACTGGAAAGCGCTGTTGAAGCCCATGTGCGCGCCGACCGTGAACGGGATCACCTGTACCGTGACGTGTCGCAGCTGCGCGAGCTTGACCACCTGCTCGAGTTGCCGCCGCATGACCTCGCGGCCGCCGACATGGCGATGTAACACCGATTCGTCGAGCAGTGCCCGGTAAAGCGGCGGGTTCGCGCCGTGCAGCCTCTCCTGGCGCTTCGTTCTCGCCTGCACGCGCTCTTGGAGAATGTCGTCCATGATGTCGGGAAGCCAGCCGCGAATGACGGCACGGGCGTATTCCTCGGTCTGGAAGAGGCCGGGAATCGTCGTCGTCTCGTACTCGGTGATCGACGTGGCCTCGGACTCCAGGCTCAGGTAGGGGCGGAAGTCGGGATCGTCGTAGGCCTGCCACCAGTCCTGCTTCTGGGCGTCCTTGGCCAGCCGCATCATGTCCTCGGTCTGCGACTCGTCGAGACCGTACAGGCGGCAGAGGTCGCGGACGTCCCTGAGGGACGCGGGACGCTGCGCGGTCTCGATACGGCTGATCTTTGCTGGTGAGCACAGCAGTCGCTTGGCGGTCTCGGCGATGTCCATGCCGGTATCCAGGCGGAGTTCGCGTAGTCGCCGGGCGAGTTGTCTGCCTTGGACGGTCAGGTTGGCACCGGCCATGGGCGCTCACCTCCTCGCAGCGATGGTATGAGATTGGCTCAGATTCCGGACCGTCTTGCCGCTCGATGAATCAGGCGAATACCGGTGGTTCGGGCGCGTCCCGCCGCGCGAACGGCTCACCAGAAGGATCTTTCCGTCGGTCCCGCCGGGCGCGCTGCCGCCGGCCTGCGTCTGGCGGCCGCCCTCACCGGTGGTACGGGCTCCGGCCATGGCCTCACTCCTTTGGGAAGCACGCGGGATCCTCTTCCCGACGCTAGGCGCTGCGCACGCTTCAGCGAGGTAGCCGCCAGAGACACATTCCTATGGCAATTGCCAGTGGCATGTCTGGTTTGGCAAGGAACACGGGTAAAAGCCCGGTAAGCGATAAGGGAGGACTGATGCCGGAAGAAGATCCGGGCTCGGCCGGGAAGATCAGCCAGACACGGAGCTGGGCCGATGTAGCCGCATCGACCCAGCCGCACGATCGCCCACTGCTGCCAGAGCAAAAGGAAGATCCACCATGGAGTTTACCAACCTGACCGTCAAGGCGGCCCCCAGATCGCCGGTCCGTCGCCTGATGGTTACGCTTCTCGACATCCTCGACGACTGGGCCTTCGCCAAGCTCGACGCCCAGGCCCGCGTCCAGGGCTGGCAGGTCCGCCGCCCCGCGCCGCTCATCCGGGTCTACCGCAACCCGCGCTTCGACACCCTGTCCGCCTGCGGCGTCTGCGCCGGCGAGGGCGTCACCAGCAGGGGGCCGTGCCTCTCCTGTCTGGGGTCGGGAAGGGCGCGGCCATGACGCACCGTCTGCTCCGGGACCTGCACCGGGCCACCACCCCGATGGTCAGGCCGAATCCGCTGGTCGTGCTCTGGCGGTGGCGGTACGAGCTCGGGCTGCCGCTCGCCTGCGTGTTCGCCTTCCAGGCGTTCGGCTCGATGTCGCTCGCGGTGGGTGCGATCCCCCTCGTCGCCGTCCTCTGGCCGAGTGCCCGGTCGGGGGTGTGGGGCCGGATCCGCTGCGTGGCCACCGCGCACCGGATCCGGGTCGGCTGCGTCGAGGCGTACATCGTCAACCGCAGAGGGAAGATCCCGCCGGTCCTCTGGTGCGCGCCGGCGCCGTTCGGGGAGCGCGTCTGGCTGTGGTGCCGGGCCGGGATCACCACCGCCGACCTGGAGGCGGGAAGTGAGATCATCGCGCGAGCCTGCTGGGCCTCCGAGGTGATCGTCCACCCGCATCCGCGCAGCCCGCACCGGGTGCTGCTGGAAGTGGTACGGCAGGCCGGCACCTTCCGGCACCCGGCCCCCCAGGAAACTCCCTGGCCCGCGCGGGCCGGAATGAGCTGAAGATGAAGCCGCCTCTGACGGCCTGCCCGTTAGAGGCGGCTGTTCGCGGATACAGGGACGGCATGGCCATCGATCGGGTTCTTCCCAACATCCTGTCCGACCGCCTGCCAGAGACCCGCGACTTCTTCGTCGGCGTGCTCGGCTTCCAGGTCAACTTCGACGAGGACTGGTTCGTCCAGCTGTCGGCGCCCGGAGACGTGAAACGGGAGGTCGCGGTGTGGCGGCGCGATCACGAGCTGATCCCCGAGGCGTACCGCGACCGTGACCCCCGGGGGATGATCCTGACGGTCATCGTGGACGACGTGGACGCGGTTCACGCGCGGGCGGCCGAGAAGGGGGTCACGATCGTGGCCCCGCCGCGCGACCAGTTCTACGGCCAGCGCAGTTGCCTGATGCTGGACCCGAACGGCCTGCTGGTGGACGTCTCCACGCCGACCGCGAGCGCGAGCGGCAGCACCGCGTAGCCGACGCGGACGGCCACGGCCGCCAGGGTGTACGGCCTGGTGGAGGGGACTGCGGCGGGCACGATGATGCGCGAGCGCAGGCTCTACGCCGAGCGGCTGCCCGCGCCCGCGGAGGAGCGGACGCGGCGGCAGGCGGCCGAGGAACGGCTGCGGATCGCGCGCGAGTTGCACGACGCCATCGGGTACAGCCTAAGTACCATCGCGGTGCGGGCGGGGGTGGCCGGGCATGTGGGCGAGGTGGGGCTGACGGTGTACAGGATCGTCCAGGAGGCGCTGACCGACGTGCTGAAGCACGCGGGCGCGGGGCGGGTCAGGGTGGTCGGCGACGGTGGGGGCGTCGAGGTGACCGATGGCGGCCGGGCCGCCGTGCCCCGGGCGTACGGGCACGGGGCCAACGTGCGCACCCGCGTTCACCTGGTCATCTGCGCCTGCGAGGCGGGACTCCTTGACTAGAGGGCTGGGCAGGCGGGCATGTGTGGGCGAACATGGGGCAATGAACCACCCCATGGTGGAGATGTGGCCGGGAGACCCCTACCCGCTGGGGGCGACGTACGACGGCGCGGGCACGAACTTCGCGCTCTTCACCGAGGCGGCCGACAGCGTCGAGCTGTGCCTCTTCGATGACGACGACGCCGAGACGCGGGTGAGCCTGACCGAGATCGAGGGATTCGTCTGGCACGGCTACCTGCCGGGCGTCGGCCCCGGCCAGCGGTACGGCTACCGCGTCCACGGCCCCTACGACCCCGGGCGCGGCCTGCGCTGCAACCCGGCCAAACTGCTGCTCGACCCGTACGCCAAGGCGATCGAGGGGGGCGTCCGCTGGGACGAGGCGGTCTACGGCTACCGCTTCGGCGCCCCCGAGACCCGCAACGACAAGGACTCGGCCCCCTATGTGCCGAGGTCGGTGGTCATCAACCCGTTCTTCGGCTGGGGGCACGATCGGCCGCCCGCCACGCCGTACCACGACACCGTCATCTACGAGGCGCACGTGCGGGGCCTCACCATCGCTCACCCGAAGATCCCTGAGCGGATCGCGGGCACCTACGCCGCGCTCGGGCACCCGGAGATCATCGATCATCTGACCCGGATCGGGGTGACCGCGATCGAGTTGATGCCGGTGCACCAGTTCGTCACCGACCAGGTGCTGGAGGATCGGGGGCTGTCGAACTACTGGGGCTACAACTCGATCGGGTTCTTCGCCCCGCACAACCGCTACTCCAGCCAGGGGCAGCGCGGCGGGCAGGTGCTGGAGTTCAAGGCGATGGTCAGGGCGTTGCACGAGGCGGGCATCGAGGTCATCCTCGACGTGGTCTACAACCACACCGCCGAGGGCAACCATCTGGGGCCGACGCTCAGCATGCGCGGCATCGACAACCGGAGTTACTACCGGCTGGCCGAGAACGACAAGCGCTACTACATGGACACCACGGGCACCGGCAACAGCCTGTTCATGCGCTCGCCGCACGTCCTACAGATGATCATGGATTCGCTCCGCTACTGGGTCATCGACATGCACGTGGACGGATTCCGCTTCGACCTCGCCTCCACGCTGGCCCGCGAGCTGCACGAGGTGGACCGGCTGAGCGCCTTCTTCGACCTGGTCCAGCAGGACCCGGTGCTGTCGCAGGTCAAGTTGATCGCCGAGCCGTGGGACGTCGGGCCCGGCGGCTACCAGGTGGGCAACTTCCCGTCCCGGTGGACCGAGTGGAACGGCCAGTACCGCGACACGATCCGGGACCTGTGGCGGGGCGAGCCGGCGACGCTGCCGGAGTTCGGGTCGCGGCTGACCGGGTCGAGCGACCTGTACCAGGACGACAGCCGCCGCCCCGCCGCCTCGATCAACTTCGTCACCTGCCACGACGGCTTCACCCTGCGGGACCTGGTCTCCTACAACGACAAGCACAACGAGGCCAACGGCGAGGGCGGCCGGGACGGCACCGACGACAACCGCTCGTGGAACTGCGGCGAGGAGGGCCCGGCCAACCTGGTCGTCGAGTCGCTGCGCGAGCAGCAGAAACGCAACTTCCTGACCACGCTGTTCCTGTCGCAGGGCGTGCCGATGCTCTCCCACGGCGACGAGCTCGGCCGCACCCAGGGCGGCAACAACAACGCCTACTGCCAGGACAACGAGATCTCCTGGGTGGACTGGTCGGACGTGCGGGAGAACTGGTTGCTGCTGGAGTTCACCGAACGCCTGGCCAAGCTGCGCCGCGACCACCCGGTCTTCAGACGCCGCAGGTTCTTCTACGGCAGACCGGTCCGCGGCCCGCGCGGCGCGCTCAGCGACATCGCCTGGCTCACCCCCTCCGGGGAGGAGATGGGGGACAGCGACTGGAACGTCGGCTACGCCAGGTCGCTGGCCGTCTTCCTGAACGGCGAGGCGATCACCGAGCCGGACCGGCGCGGCCGGCGCATCACCGGGGAGTCGTTCCTGCTGCTGTTCAACGCCCACCACGAGACCATCAGGTTCACCGTTCCGAAGGACTACGGCGAGATGTGGCTGACCGAGATCGACACCGCGATGCCGATCATCCTGGACAACCGGATCCGCAGGGCGGGTGAGGGGGTGCCGGTGACGGGCCGCTCGGTGCGGGTGCTGCGCCGTGTCTAGGCCGACCTCCACCTACCGCCTGCAGCTCACTCCCGACTTCGGGTTCGCCCAGGTGGCCGCCCTCGCCGAGTACCTGCGGGACCTGGGTGTCAGCCACGTGTACCTGTCGCCGATCTTGCAGGCGGTGCCCGGCTCGCGGCACGGCTACGACGTCACCGACCACTCGCGCATCCGGGAGGAGTTCGGCGGCGCCAAGGGGTTCAGGGAGATGGCCGAACGGCTGGCCGCGCACGACCTGGCCCTCGTCGTGGACGTGGTGCCGAACCACATGACCGTGCCGGTGCCCGAGTCGGGGAACGCGCCGCTCTGGTCGGTGCTCGGGGAGGGGGTCGCCTCGCCGTACGCGAGCTGGTTCGACATCGACTGGGTGGACGGCGCGGTGGCGATGCCGGTGCTCGGTGACTCCGTGGCGCCGGTCGCCGACGGGGACGTGCTGCGCTACCACGATCACGAGTTCCCGCTGCCGGGACACTACCGGCTGGTCGACTGGCGGGAGGGGCCGGGCTACCGGCGCTTCTTCGACGTTTCCTCGCTGATCGGGCTGCGGGTGGAGGACCCGGCGGTGCTGTTCGCCACCCACGAGGTGATCTTCTGGCTGCTCGATGAGGGGCTGGTCGAAGGGCTGCGGATCGACCACCCGGACGGCCTGGCCGACCCGCGCGGCTACCTGGAACGGCTGCGCGCCCGGACCGGCGGCGTCTGGACGGTGGTGGAGAAGATCCTCATCGGCGAGGAGCGCCTGCCCGCGGACTGGCCGTGCGACGGCACCACCGGCTACGACGTGCTCAACCGGATCACCGGCCTGTTCGTCGACCCGGCGGGCAAGGACCGGCTGGTCGAGCTGTTCACCCGGCTGACCGGCATGCCCGCCGACTACGAGCGGGTGGCGCTGCGCGCCAAGCGGGACGTGCTGGAGCTGTTCTTCGGCGCCGAGATCGGCAGGCTGGCGCGGGCGGCGGACTGCGAACCGGCCGCCGTCGCCGAGATGCTGACCGCCATGCCGGTCTACCGCGCGTACGTGGTGCCCGGCGAGCCGCCGCCGCCCGAGTCCGTCGAGATCGTCGAGCGGGCCGCCGCGCGCTGCTCCCCGGCCGTGCGCCCCCTGGCCGACCAGGCCCTGTACGGCTCCGCCGAAGTGATCACCCGCTTCCAGCAGACCTGCGGCCCGGTCATGGCCAAGGGCGTGGAGGACACCGCCCTGTACCGCTGGTTCCCGCTGGCCTGCCTGAACGAGGTCGGCGGCGAACCCGACCGTTTCGGGCGCTCAACGGCCGAGTTCCACGCCTTCTGCGCGGAGCTGCCGCCGTACGCGATGACCACGCTGTCCACCCACGACACCAAGCGGTCGGAGGACGTGCGGGCTCGGCTCGCCGTGCTGAGCGAGCTGCCCGAGGCGTGGGAGGAGGCGGTGCGCGGCTGGTCGCGCGAGGTGCGCTTCGACCCGCACCTGGACTACCTGGCCTGGCAGAACCTGATGGCCGCCTGGCCGTTGCCGGCCGAACGGCTGGCCGGGTACCTGCTCAAGGCGGCCCGCGAGGCCAAGACGCGTACCTCGTGGGTCGCCCCCGACCCGGTCTACGAGCAGGGCCTGCGCGAGTTCGCGCGCAAGGCGGTCGAGCAGCCCGTGGGCCGCTTCACCGAGCACATCGAGCGCTACGCGCGGTCGAACTCGCTGAGCCAGAAGCTGGTGCAGCTCATGATGCCCGGCGTGCCCGACGTCTACCAGGGCAACGAGACGACCGACTTCTCGCTGGTCGACCCGGACAACCGGCGGCCCGTCACCTTCCCGCGCACGCCCGAGGGGCCATGGGACGCGGCCAAGCTGCTGGTCACCACCCAGGCGTTGCGGCTGCGGCGGCGGTTGGGGCCGGCCGCGCCGTACACGCCGCTGCGGGCCGAGGGCGACGCGGCCGAGCACGCCGTCGCCTTCGCCCGGGGGCCGGTCGGGGAGCGCGGGCAGAGCGCCGCGGTGGCCGTCGCCACCCGCCTTCCGGTACGGCTGGCCCGCCGCGGCGGCTGGCACGCCACCGCGCTGACCCTGCCGCCCGGCCACTGGCGCGACCTGCTGACAGGAGACCTCTACACCGGCCGTATCCCGCTGGCCCACCTGCTGGGCCGTCACCCCGTCGCACTCGTGGAGAGACATGATCTTTGAGGTCTGGGCACCCAGGGCCACGTCCGTCTTCGTGGAGATCGCCGGATCCCGCCACCCCCTGGCGGGACGGGCGCGGGGCTGGTGGTCGGCGGATGTGCCCGAGGCGGGGCACGGCACCGACTACGGGTTCGTGGTCGACGGCGCCGGACCCTACCCGGATCCGCGGTCACGGCGCCAGCCCGAGGGCGTCTTCGGGCCGAGCCGGCTGTACGACCACGACCGCTTCACTTGGGCCGACCACGACTGGACGGGCCGTGACCTGCGCGGCTCGGTCGTCTACGAGCTGCACATCGGCACCTTCACCGAGGCGGGCACCTTCACCGCGGCGATCGAGCGGCTGGACCACCTGGTGGAGCTGTGCGTCGACTTCGTGGAGGTCATGCCGGTGGCCCCGGTGCCCGGGATGCGCAACTGGGGGTACGACGGGGTCGACCTGTACGCGGTCAACGAGACCTACGGCGGGCCCGACGGGCTGAAGGAGTTCGTCGACGCCTGCCACGGGGCGGGCATCGGCGTCATCCTCGACGTCGTCTACAACCATCTGGGGCCTTCGGGGAACTTCCTGCACCCCTTCGGGCCGTACCTCACCGGGTTCAGCGGCAGCTTCTGGGGCGAGGCGGTCAACCTCGACGGGCCGGAGTCCGACGAGGTCAGGCGCTACCTGATCGACAACGCGGTGCAGTGGCTGCGCGACTTCCACGTCGACGGGCTCAGGCTGGACGCCGTGCACGCGCTGCACGACAAGCGGGCCGTACACCTGCTGGCCGAGCTGGCCGAGGAGGTGGACGCGCTGGCCTGCTCGCTCGGCCGGCCGCTGTCGCTGATCGCCGAGTCCGACCTGAACGACCCCCGCGTGGTGACTCCGCTGGAGGCGGGCGGGCTCGGCATGACCGCGCAGTGGAACGACGACGTGCATCACGCCCTGCACGCGGCGGTCACCGGTGAGCGGCACGGCTACTACGGGGACTTCGGCTCGATGAAGACCCTTGCCAAGGCGCTGACCTCGGGGTTCGTCCATGACGGCGAGTTCTCGACGTTCCGCGGGCGGGCGCACGGGCGGCCCGCGCACGGGGTGCCCGGTCACCGTTTCGTGTGCTGCCTGCAGAACCACGACCAGATCGGCAACCGGGCGGCGGGCGACCGGCTGTCGCCCGCGCAGCTCCGCCTCGGCGCGGGCCTGCTGCTGACCGCGCCGTTCACGCCGATGCTGTTCATGGGGGAGGAGTGGGGGGCGCGGTCGCCGTTCCTGTTCTTCACCGACCACGTCGAGCCCGAGTTGCGGGAGGGGGAGGCCGATCGCAGGCGGCGGGAGTTCGAGGGGTTCGGCTACGACTGGGCGGCGCTGGCGCCCGACCCGTCGCTGGCGGACACCTTCACCCGGTCCAAGCTCGACTGGGGCGAGCTCAAGGACGAGCCGCACTGGTCGCTGCTCGGCTGGTACCGCGACCTGATCGCGCTCCGCAAAGCCTTGCCGGAGCTGTCGGACCCTCGGACGGATCGGGTCAGGGTGGACTTCGACGAGGACGCACAGTGGTTGATCATGCACCGGGCGTCACTGTCCGTTATCGCGAATTTCTGTCCGGATTCTGTGACATTGACCCTTCCTGGGGGGCGTGTCCTACTCACCTCTGATGAGGGTGTCTTCGCAGGTCGGGAGGGTTTGCGGATCCCTGGTCAGGCCTTGGTGATCTACCGGTCGGAGACATGACCGTTATAGGCAATGTTGGCTGACCGTTACACGGCCCTGGATACTCTGCGCTTGGTTGTTACTCTCGCGTCAAGTCCTTTTCTCATGATGCGGACGACCTAAAAGCGCGGGGGCACCTCTGTTACAGGGCTGTCCAGCCCCCGTTCAGTCCGGACGGAGGGCGATGGGCAAGTACCTGCTGCGCAGGTTGGCGACGAGTGTGATCCTGGTGGCCGTCGCGGCCAGCCTGGCCTACCTCCTAGCCGCGTCGAGTCTCAACCCTCGGGCCAACTACCAGGGCAAACAACCCCCGGTCCCCGCGCACGTGATCGACAACACGCTGAACCAGTACAACCTCAACGACAAGACCCCTGTGCTTGAGCGGTACGGCACCTGGGTGTCCGGCGTCGTCAAGGGCGACTTCGGCAAGACCTGGAGCGGTGGCTCGATCAACGACGTCATGGGCCGCCGGATCGGGGTCAGCCTCCGGCTGCTGCTCATCGGCACGGTCCTGGGCTCGGCACTGGGCGTCGCGATCGGCGCCTACGCCGCGGTCAAGCAGTACAGATTCAGCGACCGGGCGATCGGAGTCGGCTCCTTCGTCATCATGGCCATTCCGGTCTTCGTGATCGCGACGCTGCTCACCATGGCCGCCACCGGGCTCAACAACGCCGCGGGCAGCACGCTGATCGAGTACACCGGTGAGTACAACCCGGCGCTCAGCGGCTGGGACCAGTTCGCCAACCGGCTCAACCACCTGATCCTGCCGACGCTCTCGCTCTGTCTCGGGCAGATCGCCTTCTACAGCCGGATCCAGCGCAACATGATGCTCGACGTGCTGGGCCAGGACTTCGTCCGCACCGCCCAGGCCAAGGGGCTCAGCCGCCGGACGGCGCTGTTCAAGCACGCGCTGCGCACCGCGCTGGTGCCCGCCGCCACCTACTTCGCCTTCGCGTTCGGCACCATGCTGACCGGCGCGACCTTCACCGAGAAGATCTTCGGCTGGCACGGCATGGGCGCCTGGCTGGTCGAGTCGATCCACGCCAACGACACCAACGCGGTCGCCGCGGTCAGTCTCTTCGCGGCCGTCTGCGTGCTGGTCGCCGGATTCCTCTCCGATCTGATCGTCGCGGCCCTCGACCCCAGGGTTCGGGTGAGCTGACAGTGCGCTCCAAGGTTGTGCTCCGCCGCCTCATGGCCAAGCAGCAGGTCCGCTTCGGCCTGTTCGGGCTGGTGCTGCTGCTGGCCGTGGCCTACGTCGGCCCCTTCCTCGGCCCCTACGACTGGACCGAGAAGGACTTCACCTCCTTCCTGTCCGCCCCCTCCGCCGACCACTGGTGGGGCACCACCCAGATCGGCCAGGACATGTACGCGGTCACGCTGCGCGGCATGCAGAAGTCGATCGTCATCGGCTTCCTGGTCGCGCTGATCTCCACCGGGCTCGCCGCCCTCGTCGGCGCCTTCGCCGGATTTTTCGGTGGATGGGTGGACAAGGTGTTGATGTGGGGCGCCGATCTGCTGCTCGTCCTGCCCAGCTTCCTGATCATCGCGATCATGTCGCCCAAGCTCAAGGGCGGCACCTGGCTGTGGTTCGTGGTCCTGCTCGCCGCGTTCTCCTGGATGATCACCTCCCGGGTGGTCAGAAGCATGACCCTGTCGCTGCGCGAGCGTGAGTACGTCCTGGCCGCCCGCTACATGGGCATCCCCGACTGGAAGATCATCCTGCGGCACATCCTGCCGAACCTGTCATCGCTGCTGATCATCGACGCGACCCTCAACGTCAGCGCCGCGATCCTCGGCGAGACCGCGCTGTCCTACTTCGGCTTCGGCGTGCAGCCGCCCGACGTCTCGCTCGGCACGCTCATCGCGTCCGCCAGCGGCAACCAGGTCATCGCCTACCCGTGGCTGTTCTTCTTCCCCGCCGGCCTGCTCGTGCTGCTGGTGCTCAGCATCAACCTGTTCGGCGACGGCCTGCGTGACGCCCTCGACCCGGGGAGCAACTCGTGACGATCCTCGAGGTGAACGACCTCACCGTGACCTTCCCCGGCGGCATCCAGGCCGTCAGGGGAGTCAGCTACCAGCTCGGCCGCGGCGAGGTGCTCGGCATCGTCGGCGAGTCCGGCTCGGGCAAGTCGGTGACCTCGCTCGCGGTCATGGGCCTGCTGCCCGCCGGCGCCGACGTCAGCGGCTCGGTCAAGCTGCACGGCCGGGAACTGCTCGGCATGCCGGAGAAGGAGATCCTGAAGCGCCGCGGCAAGGCGATCAGCATGATCTTCCAGGATCCGCTGTCCGCCTTCACCCCCGTCTACACCATCGGCAACCAGATCGCCGAGGCCGTACGGGTGCACCAGGACATCGGCAAGGAGGCCGCCGCCAAGCGGGCCGTCGAGCTGCTCGACCTGGTCGGCATCCCGCACCCCGACGTGCGCGCCAAGGCGTTCCCGCACGAGTTCTCCGGCGGCATGCGGCAGCGCGCGATGATCGCGATGGCCATCGCCAACGACCCCGACGTGCTGATCTGCGACGAGCCGACCACCGCACTCGACGTCACCATCCAGGCCCAGGTGCTGGAGGTGCTGAAGACCGCGCAGCGGGAGACCGGCGCCGGGATCGTGATGATCACCCACGACCTCGGCGTGGTGGCCGGGCTGGCCGACCGGGTTCTGGTCATGTACGCGGGCAAGCCGGTCGAGCAGGGCACCGTGGAGGAGATCTACTACCGGCCGCGGCAGCCGTACACGATGGGGTTGCTCGCCTCGATTCCGCGGCTGGACCGGGAGAGTGAGCGGCTCATCCCCATCGAGGGGAACCCGCCCTCGCCGGCGGCGCTGCCGCCCGGCTGCCCGTTCGCGCCGCGCTGCCCGCTCAGGGTGGACGCCTGCGACGACGCCGAGCCGCCGCTGCAGCACCTGACCGGCGAGACGCGCATGACGGCGTGCATCCGCTCGCACGAGATCGAGGTCAAGGGCCTGACCGGCGCTGAGGTCTATCCCGTGCCGGAGCCGGTGGCCGCCGAGCACATCGCCCGGCCCAGGTCGGAGCGGGCCACCGTGCTGGAGCTCGACCAGCTCATCCGGCACTACCCGCTGATGAAGGGCGCGGTCTTCAAGCGCCGGGTCGGCACCGTGCACGCCGTCGACGGCATCAGCTTCGACATCGTCGAGGGCGAGACGCTGGCGCTGGTCGGCGAGTCCGGCTGCGGCAAGACCACCACGCTGCAGCAGATCATGCAGCTCGAAGCCGCGCAGGGCGGCCGGGTCGTGGTGTTCGGCAAGGACAGCGGCGCGCTGACCAAGTCCGACCGGAAGGCGCTGCGCAAGGACCTGCAGATCGTCTTCCAGGACCCGATGGCCGCCCTCGACCCGCGCATGCCGGTCGGCGACATCCTCGCCGAGCCGCTGCGCGCCCATGGGCACCAGGACATCCCCGCGCGGGTCGCCGAACTGCTCACCCTCGTCGGGCTCGACCCCGACTGCGTGCACCGCTACCCGCAACACTTCTCCGGCGGCCAGCGCCAGCGCATCGGCATCGCCCGCGCGCTGGCCCTCGAACCCAAGCTGATCGTCCTGGACGAGCCGGTCTCGGCCCTCGACGTGTCCATCCAGGCGGGCGTCATCAACCTGCTGGAGGACCTCAAGGCCAGGCTCGGCCTGTCCTACCTCTTCGTCGCGCACGACCTGTCGGTGGTCCGGCATCTGGCCGACCGCATCGCGGTGATGTACCTCGGCAAGATCGTGGAGGTCGGCACGGTCAAGGAGGTGTACGGCACGCCCGCGCACCCCTACACCAGGGCCCTGATGTCGGCGATCCCGCTCCCCGACCCCCAGCTCGAACGCTCCCGCAGGCGGGTCATCCTGGAGGGCGACCTGCCCAGCCCGGCCACCCCGCCGACCGGCTGCCGCTTCCACACCCGCTGCCCCAAGCGCGCCCTGCTCCCCGAGGCGCAGCGGCAGCGCTGCGTGGCCGAAGAACCCGCTGTTGTACGGCTCGCGCACGCCGACGACCACGGCGCCGCCTGCCATTACCCCGAAGTGACGCAGGTCACTGATATTTCCCCTGTGGAGGACAAGTGAAGGTTGGATACAAGGCCGCCGCCGGTGCGGCCCTGTTGGCCATGGCCCTGACCGCCTGCGGCGGAGGCGCGGCCGACAAGCCGAAGCCGGGCAGCTCCGAGGGCGCCAAGCAGGCCCAGGAGCAGGCCGCCCAGCTTCCCGCCAGCACCATCAACGCGGTCGCCTACGAGCAGGTCGCCGACGGCGGCACCGCGACGTTCGCGCTCAGCCAGTGGGTGGAGCAGTGGAACTACAACCAGGTCAACGGCACCCACGACACTCCTGACACGGTCATTGAGCCCCTCATGCCGCTTGTTGGCATCGCCAACGACAAGGCCGAGGTCGTCAACAACCCGGACTATGTCACCGAGTGGAAGATGGAGCTTGCCGACGGCAAGCAGGTGGTGACCTACAAGATCAACGAGAAGGCCAAGTGGTCGGACGGCACGCCGATCACCTACAAGGACTTCGCGGCCCAGTGGAAGGCGCTGAACGGCAAGGACAAGAAGTACCTGGTGTCCTCCACCGACGGCTACGACCGGGTCGCCTCCGTCGAGAAGGGCGCCACCGACCAGGAGGTCGTGGTGACCTTCGAGAAGAACTACCCGGACTGGAAGGGGATGTTCTCCCCGCTCTACCCGGCCTCCACCAACGACAAGCCCGAGACGTTCAACAAGGACTGGATCAACAAGATCCCGGTCACCGCAGGCCCGTTCAAGCTGGAGAAGATGGACCAGACCACCAAGACCGTCACGGTCGTCCGTGACGACAAGTGGTGGGGCAAGAAGGCCAAGCTCGACAAGGTCATCTTCCGCGCGCTCGACTCCGACGCCACCATCAACGCCTTCGCCAACGGCGAGCTGACCGGCATGCAGATCAACCCGATCGCGGCCGACCTGCAGCGCGCCAAGGGCGTCGCCGACGTCGACATCCGCAAGGCCGCCGCGCCCAACTGGCGGCACATCACCGTCAACGGCTCGGCCGAGGTACTCAAGGACAAGTCGGTCCGCCAGGCCATCCAGCTCGGCATCAACCGCGAGACCATCGCGGCCTCCGACCTGAAGGACCTGGACTGGCCGATCCAGACCCTGAACAACCACCTGTACATGAACACCCACAAGGGCTACGTGGACAACTCGGGCGAGCTGGGCAAGTACAACCCGGAGAAGGCCAAGCAGCTCCTCGACGCCGCCGGCTGGAAGCTTGAGGGCGAGACCCGCAAGAAGGACGGCAAGGAGATGGACCTGCGGTTCGTCATCCCCGCCGCCTACCCGCTGGCCAAGCAGGAGGGCGAGCTCGTCCAGGCGATGCTGAAGGAGGTGGGCGTCAAGGTCACCGTCACCCCGGTCCCGGACGACAAGTTCTTCGACGACTACATCACCCCCGGCAACTTCGAGCTGGTGCCGTTCTCCTGGCTGGGCACGCCGTTCCCGAACGGCGCCCTGCCGCAGATCTACAAGCAGCCCACCGGGCCTGACAACTTCGGCAGCAACTTCCCGCGCACCGGTACGCCGGAGCTGGACGCGCTGGGCGAGCAGGCCGCGGGCGAGATGGACCCGCAGAAGGCGATCGAGCTGGGCAACCAGGCCGACAAGCTGATCTGGGACCTGGTGCACACGATCCCGCTGTACCAGCGCCCCGACATCTTCGCCTCCAAGAAGAACCTCGCCAACTTCGGCGCCTTCGGCTACGCCGACAAGGACTGGGCCTCGGTAGGTTTCACCAAGTAGCACCCTCTCCGGCGAACCACCGGAGAGCCCGAGATCAACACCCCGAACCCCGACCGGATCCTTCCGGCCGGGGTTCGGCCGTTCCCGGCTTACGGGCGGGCAAGGATCCGGCGTAGGGCGCGTTCGAGGGTGGCGGCCGGGTCGGGGGCGGACCCCGCCGACCGCCAGGCGACGAACCCGTCGGGTCTGACCAGTACGGCGCCGCCGTCGCCAACGCCGTACCGTCGCCGCCAGGTGTCTCGCAGGTCCTTGAGCTCGCCGCCGATCAGGTGCGGCGCCAGCCGTACGCCGAGGCGGTCCCTGATCGCGCGGCCCGCGTCCACCCACGGCTGGCCGTGCCGGTCGGCCAGCAGCACGAAGCCCGAGCCGAACAGGTCGATCGTGGAGATCGGCCGGCCCTCCCAGTCGAGCTCGACGTGCGGCGCCCGGCTGCCGGGGCGGCCGGTCGGGTGGCGGGGGTCCTCCATCGGCGAGCCGTCGTCGCCGGGCTCGGTCAGCGTCGCGGCCGAGTGGTAACGGTAGCCGAGGAGGGCCCCCACCGGGTCCTCCATCGGCTCGGGGTAGCCGATGCGCGCCTCCGGCGGCATCCGCACGCCGAGGTTGGCGAGCTGCGCGTCGGCGGTCAGCACCCCGACGGGCCTGCGCTCGGCGTCGTAGCTGTCGAGGAAGTCGGGGCCGGCCTGCCCGGTGATCACCAGCCACAGCCGCCAGGCGAGGTCGGCGCCGTCCTGCAGCGCGGTGCTGCCGCCCTGCCCGCCGGTCGGCGGCATGGTGTGCGCGCAGTCGCCGGCCAGGAAGACGCGGCCCTTGCGGTAGGTGTCGGCCAGGATGTGCCCGATGGGGAAGCTGGCGGAGTCGATGAGGCGGACGTCCAGGTCGGGGACGCCGACGGCGCTCCTGATCAGCTCGACGCGGCGGTCCGGGGTGAGCTCGCCGAGCGTGGGGGAGTCGTTGACGGCCACCACGTGCGCGCCGACTCCCGTGCCGGTGATGACGGCGCCGGTCATGGTGTCGTTCTGGATGTACCAGAGCGTCACCTCGCGGTCGCGGACCAGGTCGGTGAGATCGGCGTCGAACATGATCGAGTGCATGCGGTATAGCTCGCCCTTGCCCCCGGCCGGGATGCCGGTCATCTCCCTGACGGCGCCCCGGTGGCCGTCGGCGGCGATCAGGTAGTCGGCGTGCACACTCGTCTCGGTACGGCCGGAGCGGATCAGCGCGGTCACGCCCACGGCGTCCTGCTCCAGCGAGACGAGTTCGGTGCCGAAGCGCAGGTCGGCGCCGAGCACTTCGGCCTGGGTGCGCAGGATCCGCTCCACCTCCGACTGCGGCGCGCCGATCTGCGGCACGGGCGTGGCGTCGGCGAGGAAGGCGAAGTCGTCCTGACCATGGATGATCATGTTGGGCGACGGGTCGGCGAGGCTGGTGGCGATGGCGATGCGCGTGCTGTCGCCGATGCCCTCGGAGATCTCGGCCAGCGACCGCTCCAGGCCGGGGACGGGCCGCATCAGCTCCAGGGCGCGCGGCCCGACCCCGAACGCCTTGGGCTGGACGGACGTGCCGGGGTGCCGTTCGACCAGCATCACCGGCACGCCCCGCCAGGCCAGCATCATCGCCGCGCTCAGCCCCGCGTATCCGGCGCCGACGATGAGGACGGGCACTCGCTCGTGGTCCATGTCCCGTACCACCTCTCGCATCGAGACAACGCGACATATCGCGTCCTGGTGAAGACACGATATGACGCGTTTCGCGAGACGGTCAAGACATATCGCGTTTTAGAGGTGCCGCTCCAGGGACTCGACCTTGGCGGTCATGCCGTCGGTGACGCCCTGCCGCAGGTCGGCCTTCAGGACCAGGCTCACCCGGGGCGCCACCTCCGCCACCGCCTCGACGGCCCGCTTGACGACGTCCATCACCTCGTCCCACTCGCCCTCGACGGTGGTGAACATGGCGTCGGTGCTGTTGGCCAGGCCGCTGTCGCGCACGACCTTGACCGCGCGGGCGACCGGCTCCGACACCCCCTCGCCGACCCCCAGCGGGGTGATGGAGAACGCGACGATCATCCGGTGCTCCTTCCAAGGAAACAGCACCGGCGCGGCACCCCTGCGGGGGCCGCGCCGGTGAACTGGGCTGTCAGGCTCAGTGCTCGTGGCCGTCGTGGTCGTGCTCGTCGTCCTCGTCGCTGGGACCGTCGGACGGCTCGACACCCAGCACGGCCTCGCGCGGCTCCACCTCGTCCACGTGCTCGATCAGCGAGAGCACGTGGTCGGGCTCGATCAGCCACTGCAGGGCGGACGCGCCGGTCTCGTCGGAGCTGACCAGCTCGGCCTGCTCCTTGCGCTCGTCGTCGTCGAGGTCGGCGTCCGGGTGGCGGATCTCGGCAAGTGCCGCCGCCTGAAGGGCCGCGACATCCAGCACCTCAACGGTCAGCTCGACCGTGAGGCGCAGGTACTTCTCTTCATCACTCATGGTGAAGATGCTAGGGGAGCTTCCACTCCACGGGAGCCGCGCCTTGCTGTTCCAGCAGCTGATTGGCCCTGCTGAACGGCCGCGAGCCGAAGAATCCGCTCCGCGCGGACAGCGGCGAGGGGTGGGCCGACTCGATGCGCGGCACCTGGCCGAGCATCGGCGCGAGGTTGCGCGCGTCCCGGCCCCAGAGGATCGCCACCATCGGCTTGTCCCGCGCGACCAGCGCCTTGATGGCCTGCTCGGTGACCTCCTCCCAGCCCTTGCCGCGGTGCGAGGCGGGCTTGCCCGGCATCACGGTGAGCACCCGGTTGAGCAGCAGCACGCCCTGCTCGGTCCACGGCGTCAGGTCGCCGTTGGAGGCCCGGGGCAGCCCGAGGTCCGTCTCCATCTCCTTGTAGATGTTGAGCAGACTCCCCGGCAGCGGACGCACATCGGCGGCCACCGAGAACGACAGCCCGATCGGGTGTCCGGGGGTGGGATAGGGATCCTGCCCGACGATCAGCACCTTCACATCGTCGAAGGGCTGGTTGAACGCGCGAAGCACGTGGGGGCCCGCCGGAAGATACTGCCTTCCTTCGGCGATCTCGGTGCGGAGGAACTCACCCATCTGGGAGATCCGCTCGGACACCGGCTCAAGGGCCTTGGCCCACCCGGCTTCTACGACTTCATTGAGGGGACGACCGACCATGACCGAACACATTAGCGGTGTCTGGTACGGCTTGTGCACGAATCCAGGATGGCGCCCGCCCGCCCCCGTAGAAGGCGGGCGCCTGACGACCGGCTACTTGACCGAGCCGGCCATCATCCCCTGGACGAAATACCGCTGGAAGGCGAAGAACAGCACCAGCGGGATGATCAGCGACAGGAACGCACCGGACGAGAGGATGTCCACGTTGTTGCCGAACTGCCGCATCTGGGACTGCAGCGCCTTGGTCATCGGCTGCGAGCCGGTGTCGGCGAAGACCAGCGCGATGAGCAGGTCGTTCCACACCCACAGGAACTGGAAGATGCCCAGCGAGGCGATGGCCGGCTTGCCCAGCGGGAACACGATCGTGGAGAAGATCTTCCACTCGCTGGCGCCGTCCATCCTGGCCGCCTCCAGCAGCGAGGAGGGAATGCCGACGAAGAAGTTGCGCAGCAGGAAGATCGCGAACGGCAGCCCGAAGGCCACGTGGAACAGCACCACGCCGGGGATCGTGCCGAAGATGCCCACCTTGCCGTACAGCCCGGCGATCGGGATCAGTGCGATCTGGATCGGCACGATCAGCAGCCCGACCACGACCAGGAACACCGCGTCCCGCCCGGGGAAGTCGATCCAGGCGAACGCGTAGGCCGCCGCCGCCGCGATGCCGATCACCAGGACCGTGGTCGGCACGGTGATGAGGATCGTGTTCCAGAACGACGAGGTGAAGCCCGAGGCGAGCAGGTTGGAGTAGTTGTCGAGGGTGAGTTTGGCCGGCCAGGTGAACAGGCCGTCGAGGATGGCGAGGAACCAGTTCTGCTGGTCGGAGGCGAAGATCGCCCACCAGCCCTCGGCGTTGTTGGTCGGGGTGTCGCGCATCGACACCACGAGCAGGCCCAGGGTGGGGACCAGCCAGAACAGGCCGATCAGGATCATCACCACTTGGACGATCACATTGCCGAGCAGGTCGACGATCCGGCCCAGCACGCCGCGCTGGGGAGCGCCCACCGCTGTGGAGGTCACGACTGCTCCCTTCGGAACCGGCGGATGTTCATGATCATGAAGGGCAGCACCAGGATGAGCAGGAAGATCGCGAGCGCGCTGCCCAGGCCCTGGTTGTTGCCGCCGCCGAAGGACACCCGCCACATCTCCAGCGCGACCACGTTCGAGTCCGGCTGGACCGAGCTGGGCGCGATGATGAAGACCAGGTCGAACACCTTCAGGGTGTTGATGATCATCGTGACGAAGACCACCAGCAGCACCGGGGAGAGCAGCGGCACGGTGATCTTCCGGAACACCTGCCACTCGGTGGCGCCGTCGATGCGGGCGGCTTCGAGGGCGTCCCGGGGGATGCCCGCCAGGCCGGCCGCGATGAGCACCATCGCGAAGCCCGCCCAGACCCAGACGAACGCGCCGATGATGGCGGGGGTGATCAAGGTGGGGCCGAGCCAGGTCAGCCCGCCGAAGGCGGCCTCGAAGTTCGACTGCGGGAGTCGTACGACGTAGGAGCCGGCCGGTAGGCCCTCGAAGCGGAAGGTTCCGTCGGAGGCCGTGGTGGCGGTGCCGGCGACGGCGCCGCCCTTGACCGCTTCCACGGTGACCCCCGGCAGGCCCTTCTCGGTGGCGTCTACCTCGCCCGCCTTGCCGCCGCCGCCCGCGGTGAAGTCGAGCCAGACGGTGCCGCTCAGCGCGCCGTCCCCGGGGGCCGCGCGGGCGGGCGCGGCGTCCTTGGGCACGTTCTCCGGCTTGATGCCGACGAGCGGTACCAGCACCGGCGTGCCCGCCTGGACCTCCTGCCTGGTCACCACGGTCTCGCCCTGCCGGACGACCGGCGAGGCGTCGTTGTCGCGCGGCCTGGCGTCCGGGTAGCCGGACTCGCCGGAGAAGACGCCCGCCATGGTCGAGATCACCGCGTTGGCCATCCCCCGGTCCGGGTCCTGCTCGTAGACCAGGCGGAAGACGACGCCGGCGGCCAGCAGCGAGACGGCCATGGGCATGAACACGATCAGCTTGAACGCGGTGGCCCACTTGATGCGCTCGGTGAGCACCGCGAAGATCAGGCCCAGTACGGTGACCACGAGCGGGGCGACGACCACCCAGATCAGGTTGTTCCTGAGCGTGACGAGGGTGGCCTGGTCGGTGAAGATCGTCCCGAAGTTCTGCAGGCCGACGAAGATGCCGCCCGAGGCGTCGAACAGGCTCCTGATGAGCGAGTAGACGATCGGGTAGACCACCCAGACGCCGAGCAGCAGCATCGCGGGGAGGACGAAGAACCAGGCGATCAGCGGGGAGGGGCCCAGGCGGGCGCCCTTCGCCTCAGGGGCGGGGGCGGGGGAGGCCCCGCGCGACTCGTCGTCGCGCGGGTCCTGCGGGCCGTTCAACCGATCGGTCACGGCCTCGCCCCTCTACTTCCAGGCCTTAGCGGCCTCGGCCTCGAGAGCCTTCTGGGCGCCCTTGACGTCGGCGGGGTCGCGCAGGAAGTCCTGCAGCACCTTCCACTCGCCCTTGCCGTCGGTGCCGCCGAAGGCGCTGGGCGCCAGGTCCGACATGTCGTAGCGGACCGACTCGCCGGCCGTGATGATCGTCTGTGCGAGCTGCTTGGTCAGGTCGCTCGGGTAGTTGTCGGGCGAGACGTTGCGGTTGGGCGACAGGTAGCCCGGCAGCTTCGCCCAGACCTCGCCGCCCTCCTTGGAGGCGAGGTACTCCAGCAGCGCCATGCCGCCCTTGGAGTCCTTCAGCGCCACCGCGACGTCACCGCCGAGTACGACCGGCGCGGTGTCCCCGGCCTTCGGGAACGGGAAGACCTTGGCCTCCTCGCCGACCTTCACCCCGGACTGGGCGACCGAGACGGCCACGAAGTCCGCCTCGATGATCATGGCGGCCTTCTTCTGGTCGTAGACCTTCGTCACGCAGGTCGGGAAGTCGGTCTGCAGGGCGCCGGTGTTGCCGCCCTCGATGAACTCCTTCTTGCCGAAGATCTGCGCCATCTTCTCCAGCGCGGTGGTGACGCTGGCGTCGGTCCACGGGATCTCGTGCTTGGCGAGCTTGTCGTAGTTCGCCGGGCCCGCCGTGGACAGGTAGACGTTCTCGAACAGGTCGGTGAGCGTCCAGCCGGAGGCGCCGCAGAGGGAGAACGGCGCGGTGCCCGAGTCGGCGATGGTCTGGGAGGCGGTGATCATCTCGTCCCAGGTGGTGGGGGCCTGCACGCCGGCGTCCTGGAAGGCGCTGTCGCGGTACCAGACGGTCGACTTGTGGGCCGCCTTGACCAGCACGCCGTACACCTGGCCGTCGGCCGAGCCGAGGTCCTTCCAGTAGGGCGTGTAGTTCTCGTCGATCTGCTTGGTGACCTCGGGGGTCAGCGGCTTGAGCGAGTTGGCCTTGGCGTACTGCTGGACCAGGCCGGGCTGCGGCAGGATCGCGACGTCCGGCGGGCTGCCGCCGGTGATGCGCGGGCCCAGGTAGGCGCCGGTGTCCTCGCCGGTGGAGGCGTAGGTCACCTGGGCGCCGGTCTTGTCGGAGAAGGCCTTGAGCACCTGCTCGAAGTTCTTCTGCTCCTCGCCGGTCCACTTCGCGGCGACCTCGATCTGGACGCCGTCGAGGGGTTTGGCGGCGGGGGCCGCGCTGGAGGGGGCCGGCTGGGCGGGGGTGTTCGTGGGGGCGTTGCCGCAGGCGGCCAGGGCCACCGCGAGTCCGGCGACCGCCGCCGCATGGGTCTTACGCATGTTGCCTGCCTCAAATCACTGGGTTCTGATGATCTCGGCGAGTTCCGCCTTCATCGAGGCCGCCAGGTCGGCGGTGTTCTCGGTGAAGGGCGGGGTGAGAGCCTTGGCGACCGAACTGGCGATCACCAGGCTCAGCTGGTTGTAGTTGGCGCTGGCCGGTCTCGGTCTGGCCGAGAGGATGCTCTGCTTGAGCACCGGCAGGTAGGGGAAGCGCTTGATCAGGCCCGGGTCGTCGTAGAGCTCGGCCCAGACCGGAGGGAAGGAGCCCTCGGTGAGCACCCGGCGCTGGTTGTCCAGGCCGGTGAAGTAGCGGATGAACTCCTGTGCGGTGTTCTGCCGTTTGGAGTAGGCGCTGATGGCGAGGTTGACCCCGCCGAGCGAGCTGACCGCGGGCCCGTCGGGGCCCGGCAGCCTGGTCACCCCGAACTTGCCGCCGACCCGCGAGCGGGTGGCGGGGCCGTAGGCGTGCGGCCAGTTGCGGGCGAAGACGAGCGTGCCGTCCTGGAAGGCCAGCCGCGACTGCTCCTCCTTGTAGGCGAGCGAACGCCGGGGTATCCAGCCTTCGCGCAGCCCCTGGGTGAAGAAGTCGAGCGCGGTCTTCGCCTTGGTCTCGTCGAGGGTCACCCGGGTGCCGTCGGGACTGAGGATCTCCCCTCCCGCCGACTGGACGGCCTCGGCGAAGTTCACGGTCAGCCCCTCATAGGCGAGAAACTGCCCCGCATACCCCCCGATGTCATGCTTTTTCGTGATTTCTTGGGCTTTTTGGCGGAGTTCCGCCCAGGTCTTCGGCGGCTGCCTCACCAGGTCCTTGCGGTAGTAGAGGAGCCCGGCGTTGCTGGTATACGGCACCGCCCAGAGCTTCCCCCGGTAGACGGCCGTCTGGACGACCGGCGGCAGGAACCTGTCGAGCGGGAACAGCCCGCGCTCCAGAGGGATGATCCAGCCGTTGTCGGCGAACTCGGCCGTCAGCACCACGTCGAGGCCGAGCACGTCGTAGCGGTCGCTCCTCGCCTGCAGGTTGGCGACCATCTGCGCCCGCTGCTCGTCGGCCGCCTCGGGCAGCTCCAGCAGCGTCACCTTCTCGCCCGGATGGGTCTGGTTCCAGCGGTCGAGTAACGGCTGCAGGTAGTTCGTGGTGTCCCGCCCGGTGACCAGGGTGATCGGACCCTTGCCGCCGGTGCCGGGATCGTTCACGCCCTCCTCGCCGCCCGCCGCGCACCCGGCCGTCAGGAGGACGGCCAGAACCAGCGAGAAGCGGGAAAGCACGAATGACCTCCGGGTTTCGAGGTGATTACATACATGTTAGGTAGATGCATTCATGTTATGCACGGCGCTAATCTGGACGTCAACGGATATCTCCGTAACGCTCGCGTAACAGAGGAGGTGGGGCGTGCGGTTGCACCTGCTGGCGCTCCTCGCCAAGGAACCTGCCCATGGCTACGAGCTCAAACAGGCCCTTGAACAGACGTTCGGCACCGCATACCCCTCGCCCAACATCGGTCAGATCTATGTGACGCTGGGCAGGCTGGAGAAGGACGGCCTGGTCAGGGCCGTCGACGTGGAGCAGACCAACAGGCCGAACAAGAAGGTCTACTACCTGACCGCCACCGGCCGCGAGGCCCTCCACACCTGGGTGGACGAGCCGACCGAGGGGCCGCGGGTGCGCGACGAGTTCTTCATGAAGCTCGTCCTCGCCCCGCTCACCGGCATCGCCGACCGCATGGCGCTGATCAACCGGCAGCGCCGCCACTACCTCGCGCTGATGCGCGACCTCAACGACCTAGCCGAGGCGACCGACGCGGGGAATCGGGTCGCGCTCCTGCTGATCGAGGGCGCCATGCTGCACCTGCAGGCCGACCTCGACTGGCTCGAACGCTGCCAGGAGGACCTTTCGTGAGCGCTGTGCTGAAGACCGTCAACCTCGTCAAGATCTACTCCGGCGGCGCGGTGCCCGTGCCCGCCGTACGCGGGGTGGACCTGGAGGTCGGAGAGGGGGAGTTCGTCGCGGTGATGGGGCCATCGGGCTCGGGCAAGTCGACGCTCGTGCACATGCTCGGCGGGCTCGACGCGCGCACCAGCGGTGAGATCTGGCTGGACGGCCGGCGGGTGGACACGCTCTCGGAGAGCGCGTGGGCGCTGCTGCGCCGCCGCAAGATCGGCTTCGTCTTCCAGTTCTTCAACCTGGTCGCCACCATGACCGTGGCCGACAACGTCGAACTGCCCGCGCTGCTGGCCGGAGCCTCCGCCAAGGACGCCCGCGAGCGCCGGGAGTACCTGCTCGGCGTGCTCAACCTGACCGAGCGCGCCGACGCGGCGCCGGGCCAGCTCTCCGGCGGCGAGCAGCAGCGGGTGGCGCTGGCCCGCGCGCTGGCCAACAAGCCCAGCCTGCTGCTCGCCGACGAGCCCACCGGCAACCTCGACAGCCGCAACACCCGCGACGTGCTGCGCCTGCTCGGCGAGGTGCACCGCGACGGGCAGACGATCGTCATGGTCACCCACGACGCCCGCGTCGGCAGCCTCGCCGACCGCGTCGTCTCCTTACTCGACGGCCAGATCGTCGACGACGGGCGGATCACCCGCAGGCGGCCCTCCGCCCGCGCCGGCGCGGGCGAGGTCATCGACCTGCGATGAGCACCTATCGGGCGGGCAGCCGGTGGATCAGGGCGGACCTGCGGGCCAGGCGCGGGCAGGCGGTGCTCACCGTCCTGGCCGTGGCCGGCATCGTGGCCGCGCTGATCACCGCGGCGACCCTGCTGGAGGACGGCACCAACCCGTGGCGCGGGCTGTTCGACCAGACCAACGGCGCCCACCTGTGGATCCACACCAAGGACCGGCCGCTGACCGCCGCCCTGGGCGGGATCGACGGCGTCACCGAGGTCGCGGGGCCGTACCGCTCGGCGCCCGTGACCGTCACGCGGGACGGCAGGAAGTCGCCCGCCGCGCTGCGCGCCATGCCGGTGACGCTGCCGCAGGTGGCCCACCCCGTGGTGACCGAGGGCGGCTGGCTGACGCCCGCGCAGCCCGACGGCGTGGTCGTCGAGCGTTCCTTCGCCCGCGAGCTCGGCCTCACGCTGGGCTCGCCGGTCACCGCCACCGCGCTCAGCGGCTCGCGCCACGTGCTCTACGTGCGAGGCCTGGCCGACTCGGCCGAACAGGGCTTCTACCCTGAGTGGCCGCCCGGCCTGGTCTGGGTGCTGCCGGAGAAGCTGAACCAGGTCGAGCCCAAGTTCGCCCGCAGCGAGTGGGTGACCGGTCTACGCCTGGCCGACCCCGAGGCCACCCAGTTCGCCGCCCAGCGGGTCGTGGTCATGCTGGAGGAGGAGGTTCAGCGGGTCTTCACCTGGCGCGAGGTGCGCGCGGCGATGGAGCTGGACAATCGGCTGCTTGGCACGCTCCTGGCGCTGTTCGGCGTGGTCGGCATGGTCGCCGCGGCGCTCGCGCTGGCCAACGCGGCCGGCGGGCGGGTGCTCGGCCAGTTGCGCGACCTGGCCACGCTCAAGTCGATGGGGTTCACCCGGCGCCAGATCGCCGGGCTGCTGCTGGTCGAGCACGGCGCGCTGGGCCTGCTCGGCATCGGGCTCGGGCTGCTGGCCGGGTGGCTGATCCTCACGCTGGTGCTGGGCACGCCGTCGGTGGCGCCCGTGCCGCTGCTGGCGACCACCGCGGGCACCTCGCTGGTCGTGCTGGTCGCCGTGGGCCTGCCGGCCTGGCGCGGCGGGCGCACCCCGCCGATCCCGGCCGCGCCCGCCTCCCCGCCGCGCGGCCGCCTGTCCCGCCTGGCCCGGCTGGCCTTCCTGGTACGGCTCCCGCCCGCCCTGGTCCTCGGCACCCGCGACGCCTTCACCCGCCGGGTGCCCGCGATGCTGACCCTGGTGGGCCTCGCCGTACCGATGATGATGATCACCATCGCGCTCGGCTTCTGGACCACGCTGGACAACTTCCTGGCCCACCCCGAGCAGGTCGGGCAGCACGCGCAGCTCACCGTCAGGCCGGGCAAGCTGCCCGCCGACGCGGCCGAGCGGATCGTGGGCGACGACCGGGACGTGGTTCGGGTCTTCCCCGGCGCGGAGGTGAACGCGCTGGTGCCGGGGCAGGCCCGGTCGATCAGGGTGCGCGCGCTCGGCGGGTCGGCGACGCCGTACCCCTTCCCGGTGGTGGAGGGACGCATGTACGCCGACACCGGGGAGGCGGTGGCCGGGCAGGGATTGCTGGATCTGCTGAAGGTGCGGATCGGCGACCGGGTGTGGCTCACCGTGGGCGGTACCCCGCTGATCGTGCGGATCGTCGGCAGGACCGTCGAGCCCGACCTGGACGGCGAGGTGCTCTCGCTGGGCCTGGACAGCCTGGCCGCCAAGGACGCGGTGCCGCCCCAGTTCTACGGCCTGGAGCTGCGGGAGGGGGCCGATCCGGCGGCGGTGCGCGGCCGTCTGCTGGCCTCTTCGGGGGAGGAGCTGGAGGTGCGGCGGGCGGTGAACCCGGCCGAGCGACTGGTGATCATCAGAGTGATCATCGTCGCGCTGGTCACGGTGCTGGCGCTCATCGGCCTGGCCAACCTGCTCACCGCGAGCGCGCTGGGGCTGCGCGACCACGCGCTGGACCTGGCGGTGCTGAAGGCGATGGGGCTGACGCCCCGGCAGGTGATGGCCACCCTGGTCACCGGGACGGGGTTGCTGGTCGTGCTGGGCGTGGTGGCGGGCACCGCGGCGGGCGCGTCGGTGGTGACCGGCCTGATCGACCTGCAGGGGCACACCAGCGGGGTGGGCGCGGGGATCGGCCGGCCGCCGTCGCCGTTGACGCTCGGGACGGCGATGGTGATCGCGATCGGCGCGGCCCTGGCGGTCGCGCTGATCCCGGCGCGGCGCGCGGCCCGCGCCCGGGTACCGGTCACCGCCCGCTGAACGAGGGTCCGGCCCGCGCCGGACCCTCAGCCGTCACTTCTTGAGCGCGAACCAGTAGAAGCCGTGCCCCGGCAGCGTCAGCAGGTACGGCAGGGCGCCGATCTGCGGGAAGCGCACCCCTCCGCGGGCCTCGACCGGGGTCAGGCCCTCGAAGCGGCGCAGGTCCAGCTCCACCGGCTGCGGGTACTTCGACAGGTTGTTCACGCACAGCATCAGGTCCTCGCCCTGCTCACGGGTGTAGGTGAGCACGGCGGGGTTCGACGACCACATCTCGGTGTAGGCGCCGGTGCCGAAGACCGGGTGCTGGTGGCGGATCTGCAGCATCCGGCGGGTGAAGTGGAGCAGCGACGAGGCGCTCTTCATCTGCGCCTCGACGTTCACCGCCTGGAAGCCGTAGATCGGGTCCATGACCGCCGGGAGGTACAGCCGCCCGGGATCGGCCTTGGAGAAGCCCGCGTTGCGGTCGGGGCTCCACTGCATCGGGGTGCGGACCGAGTCGCGGTCCTCCAGCCAGATGTTGTCGCCCATGCCGATCTCGTCGCCGTAGTACATGACGGGCGAGCCCGGCAGCGACAGCAGCAGCGCGGTGAACAGCTCGATCATGTCCCGGTCGTTGTCCAGCAGCGGCGCGAGGCGGCGGCGGATGCCCAGGTAGGCGCGCATGCGCGGGTCCTTGGCGTACTCCGCGTGCATGTAGTCGCGCTCCTCCTCGGTCACCGTTTCGAGCGTGAGCTCGTCGTGGTTGCGGAGGAAGATGCCCCACTGGGCGGTCTCGGGCAGCTTGGGAGTGCGCGACATGATCTCGGAGATCGGCTCGCGCGTCTCCTTCTTGACCGCCATGTAGATGCGCGGCATCAGCGGGAAGTGGAAGGCCATGTGGCATTCGTCACCCCCGGCCGTGGGGTCGCCGAAGTACTCCACGACGTCCTCGGGCCAGCCGTTGGCCTCGGCCAGCAGCACCCGGTCCGGGTAGAGGCGGTCGACCTCGGCGCGCACCTTCTTCAGGTAGGCGTGCGTCTCGGGCAGCCCGCTGCAGGCGGTGCCCTCCCGCTCGAACAGGTACGGCACCGCGTCCAGCCGGAAACCGTCGATGCCGAGGTCCAGCCAGAACCTCAGCACCTCCAGCATGGCCTCCTGCACGGCCGGGTTGTCGTAGTTGAGGTCCGGCTGGTGGTGGAAGAACCGGTGCCAGTAGTACTGCTTGCGCACCGGGTCGTAGGTCCAGTTGGACTCCTCGGCGCCGACGAAGATGATCGGCGCGTCCGGAAATCCGGTCGGTTCGTCGGCCCAGACGTAGAAGTCGCCGTACGGCCCCTCGGGGTCGTGCCGGGAGGCCTGAAACCAGGGGTGCTTGTCACTGGTGTGGTTCATCACCAGATCGGTGACGATGCGAAGTCCCCGCTCGTGCGCCGACTCGATCAGTTGCACAAAGTCCCCCAGATCACCAAAATCCGGAAGAATCTTCATATAGTCCGAAATGTCGTAGCCGCCGTCGCGGAGTGGTGACTCGTAGAGCGGCAACAGCCACAGGCAGTCGACGCCAAGCCACTCGAGGTAGTCGAGTTTCTCGATCAGCCCGCGCAGGTCCCCCGTGCCGTCACCGTTGGAGTCCTTGAACCCCCGGACGAGGACCTCGTAGAAGACTGCCCGCTTGTACCAGCGCGGATCCTCCGAGACGAAGGTCTCGGACACCGGGTCCTGCGATGGGGATGCGTTGATCATATGTCGCTCACAGAAGGAGATGTGGGCAGGACGAAGTCACCGGGTGCCCCGGCGTTTTATGTGGTGACCGCGCCGCCTGGAGTCGTCATCCCTGCGAACTCCATGCCCTTGCCGAGCCCGGATTTGTGATCCGACGCCCGCCTGTTCGCGGCGCTTACGGGCCGAACACTACCAGCCCGTCGGCCTTCCGGAACCAGCTTGCCGTGTGCTGTTCGTAATACCCACGGGACGTACGCGTAATCGTCCCGTTACCTAGCGTTCTCATTCTCGAAATGGTCAAAACGGCGGGGCTAGTTCCGGCAGGTCGTTTTCGAAGTCCGCGAGCCAGGCCCCGAACAGCACCAGGCCGCGAACCCAGAAACGGTCGTTCCATCCGGTGAACCGGGTGAGCGCGTCCGGCCCCGCCGCGACCACCTCGTGCAGCCCCTCTGACAGCAGCCCTGGCACCCGGTCGGCGACCTGAGTGAGCATCCGGTGCGAGTACTCCCGCGCCGGAGCCGCCGTCGACCGCAGCGGAACCCGCTGCAGCGGCTGCTTGACCACGTTCGTCGAGGGCAGCGCCGCGACCCGGGGATTGGCGGCGTGCAGCACCTCGCGGTAGAACCGGCCCTTGTCCTTGCGCGCCACCCCGACCGACAGCGCCGCGTCGAAGAACTCCGGATGGATGAACGGCGCCGCGAACGACGCCTCGGGCCCGACCAGGTTGACCGCCGACCGGGCGATGCCGCGCACGGTGCGCGTGTGCAGGACCGACAGCGGCAGCTCGGCGCGGTGGCCGTGCAGCATCGAGGTGGCGGCGCCGAACTGCTCGCGCACGGTGTCGGCCATCCAGGCCGCGGCCCGCTCGGACAGGAACGGCTGCGAGGGCTCGCCCAGCGACAGCGACGACAGCAGCGCGGCCTGCCGGTCGGCCTGGGTGGCGGCGGTCAGCGCGGCCCCGCTCACCATGAAGTTCTTCAGCAGCGGCCCGCCCGCCAGCCCGTCGACCAGCACCCGGCCCGAGCCGTGCACCTCCTTGGCGAACGGGGCGTACCAGGCGTGGTGCGGGGTCAGGTACTCCAGCCTGCGGGCCACCTCCAGCGCGTCGGCGGGGTAGGCGGCGGCGTCCTGGGTGATGACGCGGTGCGGGACGCCGAGTTCGCGGGTGATGGCCCTGGCGAAGGCGATGTCGGTGTCGGTGCCGTCGTCGGGGCTGGTCGTCCACGACTCCACGTCCGCGCCGCGCGCGACCGCCACCGAGCAGAGCAGGCGCGAGTCGTAGCCGCCGCTCACCGGCACCAGCAGCCTGCGCCCCTCGTAGTCGTCGTAGACGTGGTGCAGGATCTCCACGATCTCGTCCGCGCCGCGCCAGGTCTCGTACGGCTCCTGCCGCAGCCAGCGCGGCAGTCGCCGCTCGGTGGCCATCCGCCCGCCCGCCCAGACCAGCGCGCTCGCCCCCGACAGCCGCCTGACCCTGCTGTACGGCGTCGCCTCGCCCAGCGGGAAGGTCACCTGGATGATCGAGGCCCAGGCCGACCAGTCGATGTCCACCGACACCAGATCGAGCAGCGGCTTCAGCAGCGAGGAGAAGTAGACGGCCTCGCCCACCGTCGCGTAGTAGACGTCGACCAGGCCCAGCCCACCCGCGTGCAGCACGGTTCTGGCCCCGTCGGAGATCAGCCCCGGCGTCTCGTACGTCTCGGCCACCGTGATCCACTCGGCGGACCCCGCCGGGCGGCGCTCGCCCCAGGCGAAGGCGTAGGACTCGCCGCTGCGGTGGTAGGGCGGCAGCGGCGTCGAGCTGTACAGCGCGGCCTCGGGCGTCTGGAGCGCGGGCCGTACCTTCGGGCCCGCGGCGGAGAGCTTCTCCAGCACCCCGGTGTCGATCCGGCCCAGGGCGCCGCACACGTACGGCCTCACATTGAATGCCGGCCAATGCACCGAATCTCACTCCTCCGTGCCGATTACAAGCGAAAGAGTATCCTTTGCCGGGCCGAGAGAGCGGAGGTCGCGTTGAGCGAGCGGGCCATCACGAACGGGAGCTTGACGTGAGCACGGAGCTCGAAAGCACCAGGCGGGCGTTGCGTGACGCGATCGCCCAGGCCGAGCATGCCGCCGAACTGGCGCGCCTGCTCGACGCCACGCAGGCCAGGCTGGCCGAGGCGGAACGAGGCACACAGGAGCTGAAGGAGCTGGCCGAACGGCTGGCCGAGGCGGAGGAACAGCTCGACGACGAGCGGGCCGCCGCGGAGAAGCTGCGCAAGGAGCTGGCCGAGCAGCGCTACCAGGCCGAGGTGGCCAACTGGAAGCTGTCCTCGCTCAAGGTCGCGCGCTGGAGCCGGATCGGCGACGCCATCAAGACCGGTAAGAGCAACCCCGCGCGGCTGGTCAAGGGGCTCAAGGGCGCGGCCAAGCCGGTCAAGCGGCCCACCGCGCCCAAGCGCCGGCCGGTCGCCACCGGGGCCAAGGCCGCCGCCGACCGGCCGGGCGCCGCCTACCAGGCGACCAGCTCGACCAGGACCGTCGGCGGCGTCTCGGTACGGCTCAAGCCGTACCGGGTGCCGACCGGGCCGAACACCCGCCCGCATCTGACCGCCGCGGTGATCGCCGACCCGCACGCCGAGGCGCTGCTGCGCTACGAGTGGCGGCAGAGCACCGGGTTCACCCCGCGCGACTTCGCCCGCGTGCTCGCGGCCGAGGTGCCGCACCTGCTGGTGGTCGAGTCGGTCACGCAGGGGCCGTGGGCCGCCGAGCTGACCGGCGAGCCGGGCGACGGGCTGCGGGCGCTGCTGGACTGGTGCGCCGAGCGGGGCATCCGCACCGTGTTCTGGCACACCCAGGGCAGTGTGGCCGACTACGCCGCCGCGGCCGAGCTGTTCGAGCACCGGTTCACCACCGACCCGGCCGCGGGGTGGCCGCGCCTGCCGTACGCGGTGCAGCCGCGCGTGCACAACCCGCTGCCGCTGGCCGGTGGCCGCTACGACCGGGTGCTCACCCTGGAGCAGTTGCTGCCCGCCAACCTCGGCTACCCCGACGTGCTGACCTCCTACCGCTGGCCCGCCGCCGTGGAGTGCCCGCCCGGCACCCCGCAGTGGCGGCTGGCCGAACTGGCCGCCTGCGGCACCTCCATCGGTCCCGAGGCCGACTCGCGCCGGGCGCACACCGCGCTGCGCCGCGCCTACGCCGCGGGCACCATGACGGAGCGCGTCGACGAGTTGCTGGAGGCCATCGGCCTGCCCAGCGCCCGCGCCACGCTGGACGTCTCGGTGATCCTGCCGGTCACCGACGAGTCGCTGCTGGAGCACGGCCTGGCCATGGTCGCCCGGCAGTCCGGGATCGGCCAGCTCATCGTCTTCGGACCCGCGCACGCCGAGGAGCGCGCCCGCGACGTGCTGCCCGGCGTCGAAGTGGTCTTCCGCCCGCTCGACCCCCGGCTGACCACGGGCGCCATGCTCAACCGCGGCCTCGACCTGTGCGAGGCCGACCTGGTCGCGGTCATGGACCCGCGCGACGTGTACGGCGCGCACTACCTGACCGACCTCACCAGGGCCTACCTGTTCAGCACCGCCGACATCGTCGGCAAGGCCGCCTTCTACACGCACCTGCGCGGCGCCCACGCCACGCTGATCAAGCAGCCGGAGGCCGAGTACACCTACACGCCCGAGATCGCCGGGGCGACCCTGCTGGCCCGCCGCAACGTCATGCGCGGCATCGGCTTCGCCGACCTCACCGACGGCTGGGACGACGTGCTCATGCGCCAGTGCCGGGCCGACGGGGTGAAGGTCTTCTCCGCCGACCGCTTCGGCTACGTCCGCGTCCGCGACCAGGACCGCTGGCTGCTCGGCGCCGCCCAACTCGTGGAGTACGGCTCAGCCGAACCACACGCGCTCATCTAGGAGGACGCCCTTTCGGGCATCCGCGGCACCTGGCCGGGTCGCGTGGCCGGGCTAGGCTCGGGAGGGTGACACCTGAGCGGCTCGCGGCCGTGCTCGGCGAGCCGCCCGTACCCAGGGGCACGTGGCGGCGGGAGGCGACCTATGTCTCCGCCGCCGCCCTCCGCGGTGGCGGGGACGTGCTCGCCAGGGCGGAGGAGCTCGCGGGGCGGTTGCGGGACCTGCCGGGAGTCGGCGTCTCGGTCGGAGACGACGGGATGCTGACGATCACCGATGCGGTGCCCGGGGAGATCGCGGGCACCGACCCGCCGCCGGTGCCGTTCGCGGACCCGTGGCCCGACCTGCCGCGCACCTGGGAGAACCCGGGGTTCGTGGTGCGGTACGGCCACGCCAGGGCGGCGGCGGTGCGGCGCTGGGCGCGCGATCTGGGGGTGCCCCTCGACGGCTTCGCGCCCGAGGCGCTCGATCACCCGCTCGATCGGGCCGTGCTCAGGGTGCTGGCCGAGCTGCCGGGGCGCAGGGTGAGCCGTGATCCGGGGTGGGCGGCCTATCTGACCAGGTTGGCGGTGGTCTATCACGACGCGCACGAGGGGGCGCCGGCCGTACCGGTGGGGGACACGCCTGCCGGGACGGTGCACGCGGCGCGGGTGGCGCTGGCGGGAGCCGTACGGAAGGTGTTGCCAGGTCCTGACAGGTTGTGAGCGGGCGACACGAAAATATTCGGGCAGATGGCGAAATATCGTAAAAATCTTCTTGGAATTGCGGGATCGTGTCTCGATACGTGGGCAGGCGTCCCGGCCGCCTCACCGGGTCCGATAGCCTCGTTCGGGTGAGTCGATTCGCCCATCCAGCCGGGGACAGGCACGCTGAGATGCTGCCCCACGAGCGCCCGCCGCAGGCGCCCGCCGACCTCAACCGGATCAACCCGATGATCTGGCCGCGAACGTCGAGCCGGACGGATGGCGCGCTCACGATCGGCGGCGTCGACGTCCGCGACCTCGCGAAAGAGCACGGCACCCCGCTCTACGTCCTCGACGAGGACGACGTCCGCTCCCGCCTGCGCGACTACCGCAGCGCCTTCGACGGGGCCGACGTGCACTACGCGGGCAAGGCGTTCCTGTGCAGGGAGATGGTCCGCTGGGTCGACCAGGAGGGCCTGGGCCTCGACGTGGCCAGCGGCGGCGAGCTCGCCGTGGCGCTCAGCGTCGGCTTCCCCGCCGAGCGCATCACGATGCACGGCAACAACAAGTCCGCCGCCGAGCTCACCAGGGCCCTGGAGGCGGGCGTCGGCCGGGTGGTGATCGACTCCTACGAGGAGATCGCCAGGCTCGGCTACCACGCCGACCGGCTGGGCAGGCGGCCCAAGGTGATGATCCGCGTCACCACCGGCGTCGAGGCGCACACCCACGAGTTCATCGCGACCGCGCACGACGACCAGAAGTTCGGCCTGTCGCTGAACACCGGCGCGGCGGCCGAGGCCGTCCGCAGGGTCCTCGCGCTGCCGCAGCTCGAACTCGTCGGCCTGCACTCGCACATCGGCTCGCAGATCGTCGACACGGCCGGGTTCGAGGTGGCCGCCAGGCGCCTGGCCGGGCTGCTCGTGCAGATCAAGGACGAGCACGGCGTGGTGCTGCCCGAACTCGACCTCGGCGGCGGGTACGGCATCGCCTACGTCGACGACGACCTCGCGCCCGACATCAAGGAGATCGCCGACTCGCTGCGCGAGATCGTCGCCAAGACCTGCGCGGACGCCGGCCTGCCGGTGCCGAGGCTGACGGTCGAGCCGGGCCGCGCCATCGTCGGCCCCGGCGGGATCACCCTCTACGAGGTCGGCACCGTCAAGGACGTCGAAGGGCTGCGCACCTACGTCAGCGTGGACGGCGGCATGAGCGACAACGCCCGCACCGCCCTCTACGGCGCCGAGTACACCGCGGCGCTCGCCTCCCGCGAGAGCGAGGCCGGGCCGATGCTCTCCCGCATCGTCGGCAAGCACTGCGAGAGCGGCGACATCGTCGTCCGCGACCACTACCTGCCTGCCGACGTGGCGCCCGGCGACCTGATCGCGGTCGCCGCCACCGGCGCCTACTGCCGGTCGCTGGCCAGCAATTACAACTACCTGCCCAAGCCCGCCGTGGTCGCCGTCTCCGGTGGCACGTCCCGCGTGATCGTGCAGGGTGAGACCGAGGACGACCTGTTGAGGGGGCAGTTGTGAAACCGCTGAAAGTCGCGCTGCTGGGCTGTGGAGTCGTCGGCTCGCAGGTGATCAGGCTGATGCACGAGCAGGCCGACGACCTGGCCGCGCGCATCGGCGCGCCGCTGGAGCTGGCCGGTGTCGCGGTCCGGCGGCTCGGCCGCAAGCGCGACGTCGCCGTGGACCCGGCCCTGCTGACCACCGACGCCGAGGCGCTGGTCACCCGCGACGACGTGGACATCGTGGTCGAGGTGATCGGCGGCATCGAGCCCGCCCGCTCCCTCATGGTGGCCGCCATGGGCAAGGGCAAGTCGGTGGTCACCGCCAACAAGGCGCTGCTGGCCGAGGACGGCGCGACCGTGCACGAGGCGGCCCGCCAGGGCACCGCCGACCTGTACTTCGAGGCGAGCGTCGCCGGGGCCATCCCGCTGCTGCGCCCGCTGCGCGAGTCGCTGGCCGGTGACAAGGTCCAGCGGGTGCTCGGCATCGTCAACGGCACCACCAACTACATCCTCGACAAGATGGACTCCACCGGCGCCTCGTTCGGCGACGCGCTGGAGGAGGCCCAGGCGCTGGGGTACGCCGAGGCCGACCCGACCGCCGACGTCGAGGGCTTCGACGCCGCCGCGAAGGCCGCGATACTCGCCGGTCTGGCCTTCCACAGCCGGGTGACGGCCGCCGACGTGCACCGCGAGGGCATCACCGAGATCACCGCCACCGACGTGGCCTCGGCCAAGGCGATGGGTTACGTCATCAAGCTGCTGGCCATCTGCGCCCGCTCCGAGGACGGCCGTACGGTCGGCGTGCGGGTGCACCCGGCGATGATCCCGAGGACGCACCCGCTGGCCGGGGTGCGCGAGGCCTACAACGCGGTGTTCGTCGAGGCCGAGTCGGCCGGTCAGCTCATGTTCTACGGCAAGGGCGCGGGCGGCGCGCCCACGGCGTCGGCGGTCCTCGGCGACATCGTGGCCGTGGCGCGCAACCGCATCGCGGGCACCCGCGGCCCCGACGAGTCGACGTACGCCGACCTGGCGGTGCACCCGATGGGCGAGACCGTCACCCGCTGCCACGTCTCGTTGGACGTGGCCGACAAGCCGGGAGTGCTCGCCCAGGTGGCCACGCTGTTCGCCAAGCACGACGTGTCCATCCAGACGGTACGCCAGGAGGGTCACGGCGACGACGCGCAACTCGTCATCGTCACCCACCGTGCCACGGACGCCGCGCTCTCGGCCACCATGGCGGAGCTGCGCGAACTCGACATCGTCCGGGCCATCGCCAGCGTGATGCGCGTCGAGGGCGACGACGTGGCCTGACCCGGGGCTGTGTGACCTTGGGAGCGGTGTCGCCGAGATGATCGGCGGCGCCGCTCTCGATTTCGGCCGGTGAGAGAAGGGCTGCCCGCCGGTGCGGTCAGGTGGGCTCGGCCTCCAGGTAGGCGAGGACGGCCATCACCCGTCTGTTGTGATCATCCGACGGGGGCAGTCCCAGTTTGGCGAAGATGTTCGCCGTGTGTTTGCCGATCGCCTTGTCGGTGACCTGGAAGCGGGCCGCGATCGCCAGGTTCGACATGCCCTCGGCCATCAGCGCGAGCACCTCCCGCTCCCGGCCGGTCAGCCCGGCCAGCGGCTCGTCGCGCCTCCGGCGGGTGAGCAACTGGGAGATCACCTCGGCGTCCATGGCCGTGCCCCCGCCCGCCACCCGGCGGACCGCCTCGACGAACTGCTCGACGTCGCCGACCCGGTCCTTCAGCAGGTAACCGACCCCGCCCGACCGGTCGGACAGCAGCTCACGGGCGTAGAGCTGCTCGACGTACTGCGACAGGATCAGGGGCAGTCCCGGCAGCCTGCGGCGGGCCTCCAGGGCGACGCGCAGCCCCTCGTCGGTGAAGGCCGGCGGCAGCCGTACGTCGACGACCGCCACGTCCGGGCGGTGCGCGAGCAGCGCGGACAGCAGCATGGGGCCGTTGTCCACCGCCTCGACCACCTCGAAGCCGTGGGCGGTGAGCAGGCGGATCAGCCCGTCCCGCAGGAGGGCGAGGTCTTCGGCGATGACAACGCGCAAGGTAGCTCCATGGTGAGGACGCTCGGGCCGCCCGGCGGGCTGTGCACGGTGAGCGTGCCGTCGAAGGCGGACAGGCGCCGTCCGATGCCGTGCAGGCCGCTTCCGGCGGAGGGGTTCGCGCCGCCGTGGCCGTCGTCGCCGACGGTGAGGCGCATCGTGCCGCGGGCGTTGGCGCAGCCGTACCCAGGCGTGGCGCGCGTGGCTGTGCTTGGCGATGTTGGACAGGGCCTCGACGGTGGCGAAGTAGAGGACGGACTCGACCGGGGCCTCGGGTCTGCCAGGCAGGTCCAGGTCGGTCTCGACGGGGACGGGGCAGAGCAGGGTGGCGGCCTGGATGGGCGGGTGGATGCCGCGTACCAGGTCGCGCAGGTCGGTCAGGGCCTGTCCGGCCGACTCCCAGGCTTCGTCGATGAGCTCGCGGGTCCGCGGGTCGGCCGAGCTTCTGGCCAGTCCGAGGGTCATACGGACGGCGATCAGCCTGGCCTGGGCGCCGTCGTGCAGGTCGCGCTCGATCCGGCGCAGCTCGGCGGCCTGCGCGTCGACGGCGGCTGCCCGGGAGGCAGTGAGCTGCCTGATCCGCTCGGCAGACGAGGTGCCCGGCCCGAGCAGCATCTCGGTCAGCCCGGCCTGAACGCGTCCGGCGACGGCCGCGGTCATCAGGCCGAGTACGGCGATCGCGATCACCGACAGGCTCAGCGTGAGGGTCACAGCCCACCGGGCCTCGTACACCCGCAGGGAGAAGATCACGTCGAGGGCGGACAGCATCAGCGCGACCATCGCGAGGCAGGCGGGCCCGGTGATCGCGTTCATGGGCAGCCCGACGGCGGCGACGAGCCAGCGGCGGATCCTGTTCACCCCAGCAGTCTGTCCGGTCGACAACGGCGAGACAGTGGGCCCAGCCCTACTTCGCGGGTGGCGAAGCCGAGGGTGGAGGTAGACCGGACGGCCCACCTCTACCTCGTGGGTGGCGATAGGTGGGTGTAGGTCTACCTCTGGGGTGGCGAAGCCCTACCCGGGCCGGTGGGGTCGCGCGGATGGAGTGGGCGGCCCGGTGTGGAGAGGCTGGGGCGATGATCGAGATATCCGCCCTGACCAAGAGATACGGCGGCAAGACCGCCGTGGACGATCTGACGTTCGCCGTGAAACCCGGCCAGGTGACCGGCTTCCTCGGGCCGAACGGCGCGGGCAAATCGACCACCATGAGGATCGTGCTCGGGCTGGAGTTGCCCGACGCGGGCGGCGCGCTGGTGGGCGGCAGGCCGTACACCTCGCTGGAGCGTCCGCTGCGCGCCGTGGGGGCGCGCTGGACGTGGGGCCGTGCACGGGGGCAGGACCGCCCGCGCGCACGTAGCGTGCTTGGGGACCCCTCGAAGGTCGCCGGGTCCTCGTGAGGCCAAGGCTGACAGCGGTCGCACACTATGGCGCACCGGTGGGCTTGTGGCAAGACCCGGGTCGTGCTGCAGAATCTCCGACCGAAGCAAGAACCCGCGGAAATGAGGAGAGTCATGATCTCGACTGAGGAACGATATCGGAAGCGTCGTATTGAGATCGATGGGCTTGAAATGGCATACGTCGAGGAGGGAGAAGGTGATCCGATCGTCTTTCTTCACGGCAACCCGACTTCGTCGTACGTATGGCGGAATGTAATCCCGTATCTGGCGGACAAAGGGCGCTGCATCGCCCCGGATCTGATCGGGATGGGCGAGTCTGCGAAACTTCCGGCCAGCGGGCCGGGCTCATACCGCTTCGTCGAGCATCGCCGCTATCTCGATGTGTTCCTTCAGGCCCTCGGCGTACGTGAGCGGGTGGTCATGGTGCTGCAGGACTGGGGTTCGGCCCTGGGCTTCGATTGGGCGTACCGTCAGCCTTCCGCACTCCGGGGTATCGCCTACATGGAGGCGTTCGTGGCTCCGATTCCCTCGTGGAGCGACTGGCCGGAGCCTGCGATTGCGCTCTTCCAGGCGATCCGCTCCACTGCAGGTGAAGAGATGGTCCTCGACCAAAACTTCTTCGTCGACGACGTCTTGCCTGCAGGGGTGCTGCGAGGGCTGTCGGAGGCGGAGATGGCCGTCTACCGTCGTCCCTACACGGAACCGGGCGAGTCACGCCGACCGACGCTGACTTGGCCGCGCGAGGTTCCCGTTGCGGGCGAACCACGCGATGTTCACGATGTCGTCACGCGTTATGCGGAATGGCTCGCTAAGTCTTCGGTTCCCAAGCTGTTCATCGAGGCGGTTCCAGGAGCGATGTTTGAAACACACCGGGCCATCGCCCGGTCGTGGCCGAATCAGGCACACATCACGATCACGGGTGGCCACATGGTTCAAGAGGACGCTCCCGATCAAATCGGGGCGGCCATCGCCTCCTGGCTGCGAGATCTCCCCTGAAGGCCCGGCGCTCGGGTCGGTGTCACCAGACCGGGGTCGAGGAACGCAGGAACAGCCGTTAGCGGTGAGAAGGATCTTGTGAGCCAACGATGAAGGGCGTCACTCCCTAGTACGGCAGCCGCCATTCGTTAGCTGATCTGGGTGTATGCGGTGGCCAGGCGAGCGCGGCGGTGGAACCAGCGGGCTCGGGCTTGATGTCGGCGTC